>CAZJZG010000005.1:0-92383 GCA_964550455.1 uncultured Bacteroidales bacterium
CGCTTGGTAACCGTGCGTAGAGTGCAATGGCATAAGGGTGCTTGACTGTGAGACCAACAAGTCGATCAGGTAGGAAACTAGGACATAGTGATCCGGTGGTTCCGCATGGAAGGGCCATCGCTCAAAGGATAAAAGGTACTCCGGGGATAACAGGCTGATCACTCCCAAGAGCTCACATCGACGGAGTGGTTTGGCACCTCGATGTCGGCTCGTCACATCCTGGGGCTGAAGAAGGTCCCAAGGGTTCGGCTGTTCGCCGATTAAAGTGGCACGCGAGCTGGGTTCAGAACGTCGCGAGACAGTTCGGTCCCTATCTGTTGTGGGCGTTGGAAATTTGAGGGCACCTGACTCTAGTACGAGAGGACCGAGTTGGACAAACCTCTAGTGTATCTGTTGTAGCGCCAGCTGCACCGCAGAGTAGCTACGTTTGGATGAGATAAGTGCTGAAAGCATCTAAGTACGAAACTTAGCCCAAGATGAGATTTCCTTTAAGGGTCGTCGAAGACTACGACGTTGATAGGCTACAGGTGTAAAGTCAGTAATGACAAAGCCGAGTAGTACTAATTACCCGTTAGCTTTCTTAATAAAACAGTTAATTCTGTACTTGTTGTATTTTCTTTCTTGATATGTCATATGATATTGAAAATTTAAGGTGACTAATGCGGTGGGGTCCACCTCTTCCCATTCCGAACAGAGAAGTTAAGCCCACCAGCGCCGATGGTACTGCAGTTTTTGTGGGAGAGTAGGTCGTCGCCAAACTATACAGAGACCCCGTCAATTTTGGCGGGGTTTTTTGTTTGTAGATAATCGTATTGTTATTGTGCTGATCTTATAATCCAAGAAAATACTGCTGATAAATATTGAAAAATGAAAATGCTTTAATGCTGGTTGAATCATTTATACAAGCTTGTATGGGCGTTCGGCTGACATGATCCCATATGAATACATCGTCAGGTGTTAGAAAACCAAAACCATCATTGAAAGCATAATAAGTAAAAGGATTATAAGAGGAGGCAAGTAGATCCTGTGAAAATCTGAATTCTTCAGCTTCAATATTCAACCGGGCAAGCAAAGTTTTAGCCAGATCAGTCTGAGAACCTGTACGATCAATAATCCCTTGAGTTTTTAGTGCGCCACCAAGCCAAAGCATAGGAATGGCAAATTTTAGTGGTTCGTAATAGGGTGTGTTGTCTGGTAGACGGTGTCCATGATCGGCAAGAATAATGAATAATGTGTTGTCGAATATGGGTTTCGTTCTAACTTTCTGAAAAAAATCAGCAAGACAGAAGTCGGTATAAGCAATACTACTTAGGAATCTTTCATTTTCAGTATTTCCGGGAAATCTTGGTTCGCAAGGGATATCAAAAGGTTCATGACTACTGAGAGTAAAAATTACCCGAAAAAATGGACTGGAGGTTGTATCGAGATCAGCACTGAGGCGCTCAAATACATATTCATCGTGTACTCCCCATTTTGATTTTTTTAGCGATCCTGAAAAATCATTCTGAGAAATAATATTCTGGAATCCGGATTGGTATAAATATGCTCTGATATTTGAAAAATCTATATCTCCTCCATAATAGAATGTTGAATGATAACCCTCTTCTCTCAGGTGTATGGTAATTGAAGGAAGTTTTGCTACTTTCGAAACACTTTTTATAACAGACTGTGAGGATTGAGCTGGAAATCCGCTTAGGATAGCAATTAGCCCTTTGTTGCTTCTATCGCCTGAGGCATAAAACTGGGTAAAAAGCAATCCTTCTTCTGCTAAGCTATTCAAACCCGGAGTGATATCATTTAAGCCTCCAAGAGGTTCAACAACTTTGGAGGTAAAGCCCTCAAGTATGATCATCACAATATTTGGACGTGAATTGTTAAGTGCATTAATGGTATCACCATTTTCAGCCATAATGTTCTCAAAAACATGCTTAGCCGTTTCATCCTGAATATATTCAGGATATTTTTTATTCATGCTTTCTGATTTAAGCACGCTGTGCAAAAAATTCCATCCTACGTTTAATGCTGCATGGTTGTAAAAAACATGGTGACTGAAATATACATTTCCGGGACTCATAGAAGCCAGGCCAAAACCTCCGCGGATAGGTATTATGGTGGTTGCAGCAATCAGAATAAACAGAGGAATACCAAGCCAATGTGTTTTTTTTAGTTTGATATTATGTACAAAAATATTAAAGCAATAATACGAGCCTGCAAAAATTATCAGCACTCCTGAAATGAAAAACACTAACTGTTTGGTTTCCAGTGATGCCATTGCTTCGCGGGGCGACATCAGGAAAAAAAGCGGAGTAGCATCAATTCTGAATTGCCAATAACGATAAAGCTCCATATCGGCAAACATGATGACTGAAAACCCTAATAATACGAAAGCACTGTAGGTTTTTATGATCAGCCCTGAGATTTTACCGGAGAAGAAAAATATTCCAGTAATCAATGATGCAAGCATCACCAGATATCCTGTCATGGAAGCATCCATTTTAATGCCATGATAAAAGATATTAATCCAGTCTTTAATTGGAATGGAGAAAGATTTATCGTGATGATAAAGCAAAAATAGTAATCGGGCAAGAATGAAAAAGACCATCCAGAAAATGGTGTAGCGTAATAGATATATAAGCCTGGTCTTCACAAAAAACTTGTTTTAGCTAAAAAAAATACTACCATAAGTTGACTAGATCAGAAAGGATATCCTATACCTAAATTCCAGACAATATCCCGTATCTGAAATTTTGACAAATCAACCCAGCGATCAGACTTTTGTTTTGCAGGATTTTTAACCTTTATGGCACCATCAATACGGAAAATAAAGAAACTAAAATCAAATCTTAAGCCAAATCCTGAGCTAACCGCAATTTGTTCATTGAAGTTTGAAATCTCAAATTTCCCATTAGGGAAGTCAATATTTTCATTTAACAACCAGATATTTCCAATATCGGCAAACATTGCTCCATGAAGAAAGCTGTACATAGGAAATCTGTATTCAATATTGCTTTCAAGCCAAAGCTCACCCATTTTGTCAAAAACATTTTCAGGATCGCTAAATGAGCCCGGACCCAATGAACGAATTTCCCATCCCCGATTGCCATTGGCGCCACCGGCATAGAAACCTTTTTCAACAGGAAGTACATCTGAGTTTCCAAATGGAACCCCAACCCCGCCCGCAAACCTGAAGACCAGATTACTTTTGGGGTTTAGAAATTTATAATACCTGAAATCGGTTTCGAACCTGACAAATTGTGTGTATCTTACTCCAAGTTTAGTATAATATCCTTCTTCAGTTTCTGCTGTATTAAATAATTTATCTGCCAGACGAAAAATATTTCCACTTTCTTCGATATTGGTTCTTACAAAAATAAAATCCCGATTTTTACGAATTGGCTGATTATTGAAAATAAAAATATACCGCGAAAGAGGAACAAGATGATTTGTGTACTGATATTTAAGCCTGGGGTCTTTAAGCGTTTGCAGCCATTCAGTAAATTTATCGGAACGATCTATTCTGACCAGGTTCAGTTCTGCCGGAATAAATGTATGGCTGATTGTTGCTGATTCGCGCCATTCGTAACCGAACGAAGCATTCATGATATAGCGTGTGTAATCAGGACGGTGCTGAAAATTAAAACCGGTAGCCATTGTGGTTCCCGGCATTGCATAATGAGCAAAGCGTTGTTGCTTGACCGGAAGTAATAATCTGGGCAGGCTAAGTCTTAACTCAACCCCTGTTTCAATAGTATTGAACCCGAGGAAAAAAGGAGTTGTTTCTCCAAGCGAACGCTGCATTTCAAGTCCGTTTTTTATTTTCACTGAAAGCACTTCGCTGCCGCGGAAAAGATTACGGTTACCATAGCTGATATTGGCACCCATTCCAAGAAATCCACCAGTATTTGTGCCTTCGGCTTCTATAGTGAAAATTTTTACCGGGTTGCGTCCAATATCAATAAAGCAATTTAATATACCATAACCTTCTTTCTGAAAATCCATTACAGGTTCGAAACTCATATTTACAAACCTGACAATTGGGAGATTGGAAATACGGTTGTATGTGAGATTAGCATTATCAAGTCCGTAAAAATTACCACCACGCAAAAACATGACTCTGTCAATAGTTGGAGGTGTCAGGCGTAACTTTTCTTTAAACAGAAAAAAATGTTTATAATGATTGTCAGGATTTTTGCTGTCCTGAAGAATTGTCAGAGTATCAAAGGTTATGTGTCTGTCGGGTATAAATCTGAAATCTGTATTGATGTAAATATCGTTTATCTTATAACGCAAATGTCGTTTCTCAACATTTTTATTAGTTTCTTTGTCGCGTTGCCATGGTTGCTGAAATTCTACAATCACATCCATCTGATTGCTTTGCAGATTACTGTCAACTTTAAAAAGGATATAATCGTTGTTGAAGAAATAATAACCCTGGTCTCGTAAAAAATTTGTAATTCTGTGACGTTCATCATCAAACAGGTAGGCATCGTAATTACTTCCCGGTCTTATCAATGAATTTGCACTGTCGCTCAAAACATAGCCGGCTAATTGTTCATCTTTAATTGAATATGAAATGTTCCGGAGCGTGTACGGTAAACCTGACCTTATTGAATAAACCACTTTGGCGGTTCTGTTAGTGGTATGGATGCTGCTATCAACTTCAGCATGGAAATATCCTTTGGCAGCCATATACAACTCCATCTCCCTCATTGAATTACCAACAATGTTGCGGTCAAGGATAACAGGCTTTTTGCCCAATGTTTCCTTGATCCATTTAGGTTTGAACCGCTCGTAAAAAAATGTATTTAACCTGACAAGTCCCAGAAATTTTCGGTTAGGTTGTTGATGTATGAAGCCTTCCAGTTCTTCAATAGAGATGGATTTATTGTCGGTTTTAATTCTGTTCCGATCAAGTAATAATCCTCCGCGCTGAACTTTTTTTGGCGAAACGCAGGATGTTACAATTGATAACAGGAGAACAAAAATAAAAACTACCGACGGTTTAAGTTTCATAATTATATTTCATTCAGCAACAAAAGTATGCAAAATCGTATTTAATATGTATGTTATTTGTAAATGACTTAATACAGCTATGAATATTTTTCAGCTGTTATCAAAATTGGCTCGAGGCATTTTTTTAAGTCTTGTGCTAAATATAAATTATTTGTCTGTATTTGTCTGAGTTTTCTCATATTGCCGACATGTCTCATAAATTTTATGTATGCCAATATTTTTAATATGTTTGCATTTTGTTCAACTCCTATACATTATTTATTAATTACAAACGCTAAAGCCTGATTCTATTGCGTTTTTTGCAAAAAGAAAGAAATTTTCACTACTTAACCTGGTAAACCATATTCATTTGTAATTTAGCCCGCGAGATATGAAAAATATCGGTGAAATTAAAAATATTGTGCTCCTTGGTGCCGGAAGTGTGGCAACACATTTGTCGCATGCACTGAACTTGAATGATTACCGGATCGTACAGATATACAGTCGTACCAGTGATTCAGCGGGAGTGCTGGCAATGAAAACCAACTCAGAGTATATAACTGATATTGACCTTATTAATAAAGATGCTGATTTATACATTGTTGCATTAAAGGATTCAGTTGTAGAATCTTTACTCAGCAAGGTCCGGGTAAACGGAATTGTTGTTCATACTTCAGGAACATTGCCGATGGAAGTGCTTAAAAACATGTCGAAACGTTATGGTGTGTTTTATCCGTTGCAGACATTTTCAATATCAAGACCTATAAAATTTGATCATATTCCCATGTGTCTTGAAGCTTCTGATGAACAAACACTTGAAGCCATACGGGGAGTTGCCGTTAAACTTTCAGATAAGATTTATGATATCAGTTCTGAATTACGGCGGTATATTCATCTTGCTGCGGTATTTTCATGCAACTTTTCAAATTTTATGTACGTAGCCGCCTCCGATATTCTGAAAAAACATGATATTAACTTTGATATACTGATTCCTTTAATGAAGGAATTTTTTGATAAAGTTACTTTTATGGAACCCTGGGAGGCTCAAACGGGACCGGCTGTCAGGGAGGATCATGCAGTGATTGACAGGCATATGCTGCTGCTTGATGAATTTCCTGATTTTAAGGAAATATATACAGCGATCACAAAAGAGATAATAAAACGAAAGCGAAATCAAAACTAAATCTGACTTATGAGCAACTACAAAGAACTGCTACGAGATGTTGATACATTTATTCTGGATTATGACGGAGTGCTTACCGATGGCAATGTGGTCTTGATGAGCAACGGCGACGCACTCAGAACTGCCAATGTTAAAGATGGTTATGCCTTGCAGTTGGCAGTTAAAAATGGGTACCGGGTTGCAATAATATCGGGAGGTTATTCTGAATCAATGTTGCACCGGCTCAAAGCTTTGAAAATAAAGAATGTTTTTCTGGGAGTAGACAAGAAAATTGAAGTTTTGCAGAAATTCATGTTGGATAATAATCTTGAACCCCGACAAGTTTTGTATATGGGAGACGATATACCTGATTACGAAGCTATGTTACTGGTAGGAGTGCCTACATGCCCGGCTGATGCTTCGGAAGAGATCAAGGCTATTTCAAAATATATAAGCCATCGTAGTGGGGGCAAGGGTTGTGTAAGAGATATTATTGAGCAGGTGATGAAGATACAGGGTAAATGGATGAATGATCTTGCATTTCATTGGTAAACTGTAAAAATATCAGATTCGTCTTTTTGATTGTTCTGTGATTTTCCGGGACTTTAATATTCAAATTATGCAAAAAGTTGTTGTTCTTGGCAGCGGACTGGTTGGCGGTCCCATAGCTCTTGATTTGACTGGCGATTTCAAGGTGACAGTAGCTGATATTAATAATGCTGCTTTGGAAAAATTGAGTAAGAAAGCAAATATTGAAATTAAATCAATTGACCTTAGAAATCAGAATGAGCTTAGGGAATTATTGAGAGATACTGACTTCGCAATAAATGCTGTTCCGGGATTTATGGGGTTTAGAACACTGGAAGCATGTATAATGGTAGGAGTTGATACAATTGATATTGCTTTTATGCCTGAAAATGTGATGGAGCTTGACGAAATAGCCCGCAAAAACAATGTGTGTGTGATCAGCGATATGGGCGTAGCACCCGGAATGAGTAATTTGTTGGCTGGTTATGCCGGTACAATGCTGGATGATTACCAGAAACTTGAAATTTATGTAGGCGGCTTACCTAAAGTTCGCATATGGCCATGGGAATATAAAGCTGTTTTTTCACCGGTTGATGTTATTGAAGAATATACACGTCCGGCACGTTTGGTTCGGGATGGAAAGATAGTTATAAAACCTGCATTGTCAGAACCAGAGCTTATTGATATTCCGGTAATTGGTACTTTGGAGGCTTTTAACAGCGACGGACTCCGATCATTAATCAATGCCCTTGAAGTTCCGGATATGGTAGAAAAAACACTTCGCTATCGCGGACATTCAGAGCTTATGCGTGTGCTGAGCCATGCCGGGTTTTTCAGCACTCAGGAAATTAAAACAGGTGATTCATTTGTAACTCCGCTTGATTTTACTTCTGAAATTCTTTTCAGGCAGTGGAAACTTAATGAGAATGAAGAAGATATAACAGTAATGAAAGTGATAGCCAGGGGATTGAAATCGGGAAAAGAAACTGAAATTAGCTGGGATTTATATGATGAATATAACCATAGCACCGGCATACACAGTATGGCGAGGACTACAGGTTATGCTGCTACATCAGCACTCAGGCTGGTAGCATCTCAGAAATTCAGACAGACAGGCGTACATGTTCCTGAGTTCATTGGACGCCTGCCTGAATGTGTTGAATTTATGCTTAAAGAGCAAGAAAAAAGGGGAGTGGTTTATAAAAGATCCTTAATCTGATATTTTCTTTCAGCTTAAGAACCTTGTTTCCCTTTTTTATTTGACTGTTATTTCACTTACAAAAACCCATGATGGCTGACCTTCGCCTGCATGACCCGGAGGGCAAACTCCCTGATTAGTCATGTGTACACGTACAAACCGAACTTTTCGTGCTTTGTGTTTTGCACTGTATATTTGTAAAAGTTTTCCCATATCATGTATTGAAGTAGTATTCACGATTTCATGGATTTTTGTAAAAGTTTTTCCATCTTGCGAGATCTCAAAAATTACTTTTTCAGGGTAAAATATCCATGAAGCATTATTTTGCAAAGCATCTACTTCAATTAGCTTAATATCAGTGGCTTCAGGAAGTTCGATCGTAGCTATTACATCATTGCCGAGAAAACCTAACCAGTTGCCATCATTAAATTCCTTACCACCACGTATGCCATTCACAAGGGTGTATTTACCCTGACCACTGTATTGAGGGCTGTTGGCATATTTGAAAGTTATATCTCTCGCAAAAGATTTGTTAATCTCAAAATTACGATTGAGTAATCTTTCCTGTCTTTCGCCTTCACTGTAAACAGCGGCTTTTAATCTTGTGGTTTTATTAATTTCAATAGGTCCTTTATACACCGGCGAACTTATTTTAGGATTACTTCCATCAAGGGTATATCTTATCAAAGGATTATTTACATCAGTTTTAAGCGTCAGTTTCATACTTCGGTTGTGTTCATTTACTTCAGGATAAACTGTTATCTGATAGGCACTTCTGGAATAATTAATTCCGAGTTTATCATACCGCTGATACTGAGTTGTCATACGTTTTAAAAAATCATCCCAGTTGCGCGCTTCTTTTTCTGACCATAGTACTTCTGCCAAAGCGGCAAGACGCGGAAATGATTTGTTTTCAACATCCTGAGGGGTGTGCATTAACTCAGCCCAATGATTAGCCTGAGCACCTAAGACAAATTTTGCTTCTTCGGCAGTAAGTTCTGCTGGCACAGGTTCGTAATGATAAACTTTTGAAAGAGTAGTAAATCCGCCAATGGCAAGTGATTCAGGAGATGGGTCTCCCTGCGGATGGTCAAAATAGCAATGGCTTCCTGGAGTCATGATAACAGTATGACCGTGTTTTGCTGCTTCAATCCCTCCGCTTTCACCTCGCCACGACATGACTGTTGCATTAGGAGCAAGCCCGCCTTCAAGGATCTCGTCCCAGCCAATAATTCTACGTCCATGAGCATTCAGGAATTTTTCAATCCTTTTGATAAAATAACTCTGAAGTGCATCTTCATCAGCAAGTTTTTCATTTTTTATCCGTGCCTGACATTTTGTGCAGGCACGCCAGTTGGCTTTATCAGCTTCATCACCGCCAATATGGATATATGTTGACGGGAAAAGACCCATAACTTCAGTAAGAACATCCTCAAGGAAAATAAAAGTGCTATCGTTGCCGGCACAATAAATATGGGTAATAGGCCACACTCCTCCTGCTGGTATTCCTACATCTTCGCCAGTACATGAAAATTGCGGATAAGCTGCCAATGCCGACATGACATGTGCCGGCATTTCGATTTCAGGAATAACGGTAATATGTCGTTCTTCAGCATATTTAACAACAGCCTTTACTTCTTCCTGAGTGTAAAACCCGCCATAAGTTGCATTGGTTCTGTCGTTAGTCAAAGGCCGATCTTCCCAGTCACGGTGTTCAAGGTCAACCCGCCATGCGCCAATTTCAGTAAGTCTGGGATATTTTTTAATTTCAAGCCTCCATCCCTGGTCATCAACAAGATGCCAGTGAAAAATATTTAATTTATGCATTGCGAGTCTGTCCAGAGTCTTATATATGAACTCAAGAGGCATAAAATGTCTGGAAACATCGAGGTGCATGCCGCGATAGGGAAATCGTGGGTAATCCATAATCTGGCAGGCAGGCAGCAAGCCTTGTTCCTGCTCATCAAACATCTGTGAAATGGTTTGAATACCATAGAATAATCCTGCATTTGTATTGGCTGACAGGAATATTATTTTTTGATCAATTTCAATTTTGTATCCTTCATTTCCCAGTGCCTTATCATTTGGATTGGTTAATTGCATCACAAATCCTGCAGGTTTCTGAATATATGTTTGTTTTGCGGTACGGAGCCTAAACCCGAGCTTGCTTTCCCAAAGATCAGCTGCCATTTGTGCTGTATTTTTTAGATCATCAGTATGATAATAAATCACTGTTTCAGGTGAAAATCTGAAATATCCTTCCTGAATGTTTACCTGAACCGGTTTGGGAATTAATGATATCTTCTGTGCATAAATGCTTAACGAAGCCATTGATAAAAAGGCTATTATAAATCCTTTTGTGAGAAGCCTGAAAATGTGAATATTGTTTTTCTTCATTTTATAAATTGGTTTTTGCATTTAATACTTACTGATTTTATCTTGTTTTAATGATTCCTCATGTGGATGTTTTATTAAAAAACCCTGTTTTATCATTTTTCTGAACCTTTTAATTCTTACTTTTTCATGTATCCCTCAATTTTGAATGTCCACGCGTCGCGACCCGGCAATTCATTACACCTTACTACAGCGGTATTGATTATAAGTTTCCCGTTTTCGTAGCTCCATGGTAACTCACCCTGGCGACCAAGCAGACTGATCTTTGTTCCTGATTTGGGTTTATCAATAGATAGTTCAAGGATTTCGTCAGGCCATTCAAAGCTAATAACGTAAAGGTTATCATTGTTTTGAGTGTAAGCAAGGTATTGACGCAAGGATTTATAGGTTGCATTCAGTCCGTTGCCTTTTAATTTGTCCTGATCAGTGAACAGATTTTTCTGTGGCACTATCTCTTTTACCTGCGATTTACTTTCCCAGTATAATGCTATGGATGCACTTAGTACGGTCTCATAGAATTCAATTTTGACTTGATATTTTTTATTCTTTTGAAGTGTAATTTTTCCTGTTACACCCTGTGATGCTTTTTCGCGCATGGCTTCTGATTCACTTCCTGATTCTGATTTGTTCCAGTTATCCAGAATAAGTACATCGTTGATAAACAGGCGCATTCCATCATCGGCATCACTGGAGAATGTGTATTCTTCTGAAAAATCCGGTTGAATAAATCCGGTCCATAAAGCTGTAAAATTATCTTCAGTAATTGGATATCCGGGAGAGTTTCTGACCCAGTTAAAATTTATTTCAGGGTCAATACGCTGCAAGGTAACTTCTTTTTCCTCGCCGCTTCTTATCCATGTTTTTGAACCATAAATTGCTTCTTCGTTTATATTTATCCATTCTCCAAGGTTTTCAATTCTTTCCTGCTGCAACAGGGGAATTTTGCCATCGGCAGCCGGACCAACATTGATGGTAAGCCCTCCTCCATGTGCAACGGTTCTGACAAACAAATGTATCAGTTCACGCGAAGTCATATATGCTGATAATTTTTCATTGCGGTTCAAACCAAAAGAACGACCCAGACCACGCACTTCAGCCCAGGGACGATCTGTAATGAAGCCTCCGGCACTGTATTCAGGGGTTTTATAACCGATATCGCTGCCTTCTCCCCAGCGATCGTTGGTAATAGCATCGCTGCCAATAAGGTTGTAATACCAGGATATTAATTCTCTGGCATGCCAATCCTCGGCTGAATTAAACCACTCTCCATCAGAAAAAATGAGATCGGGGCGATAGGCTTCAACAAATTCTTT
This sequence comes from uncultured Bacteroidales bacterium, assembly GCA_964550455.1. GTDB lineage: Bacteria > Bacteroidota > Bacteroidia > Bacteroidales > JAAYJT01 > JAAYJT01. Next base: position 11,588 of record CAZJZG010000005.1, read on the forward strand.
AAACTGCGGGATCATATACTGCTCCACATATTTGTAAATTGAATCATGTGGGTCAGTATACCAGAGATGCAGAGGATTGTTCCATTCAGGCAACGAATAATATAAGCCAAGGCGTATTCCCTTTTTCTTAACAGCTTCAGCTACTTCCCCGACTATATCACGCTTTGGACCTACATCTACACTGTTCCAACCGGGAGCATACTTGCTTGGCCAAAGGCAAAATCCATCATGGTGTTTGGTGGTGAGTATTATATATTTTGCCCCGGCTTTCTTAAAAATGTCAGCCCATTCGTCAGGATCGAACAATTCGGCTTTCCATAGAGGTGCAAAGTCTTCATACTCAAAATCTTCGCCATAGTTTTTTTTCATAAAATCAATACGAGCCTGAGCTCCGGCCTGTAATCCGCGAAGATACCACTCAGCATAGGATTCAGCACCACCGTATGAGGGAACTGAATAAATACCCCAGTGAATGAATATACCTAGTTTGGCATCGCTGAACCATTGTGGATATGGTCTGTTGCGTAGAGCTTCCCATGAGTCATCAACAGTTCTTACCTGCGCCTTTAACGTATGGAAAGCGGCTGTCTGAAATACCAGAAATAAAATCAATATTTTAAGTTTCAGAGTGCTTTTTATAATGCGTTTACCTGTTATGGAAGGTATAGCATCAGGCGGATTTGAAGAATAGTTTGTTACAGTTCTGATCATAATTTATTAGATTTGTTTTCAGGCGCAAAGGTAGCCAGTTTATGAACAGTAATTTTGCTTAGTGTTAAATAATTAGATTTTGCAAAACCCAATAATTTCAGATAATCAGACTGAACAGATTAAACCCAAACCCTAAAAAAATAGGGAATAGAAAAATTTAGAAAAACCACATTATTATTTGTTTATGTGGTTTTTTTGTTGTTATTTTGCATTACCTAATTAGGTAATATTTAAAAATAATATAAACTGATGAAAACAACTATTAAACATCCCGATTGGGCTTTGGAACACAAGAAACCGGGGACTGAACTGAAGCTGATAAACGGACGATACTACCTTTATGGCGTAAAATCCGTTTATGACAAAGCGCTTAAACGCTCAAGAAAAGTATCGCTCGGTATTCTGGGCAGCATCAGCCAGGAAAAGGGTTTTATCCCGTCAGAAAAAGCGGAGCTGAAAAAGAAAAGCAGAAACACCTATCTCAATAAGCAAGTTATGGTGTTCGAATACGGATTTGCCAAGTGGCTTCTTGACGAATTAGGAGGTAACGGAATGCTGATCTCATTGAAGAAACACTTCCCTGATCATTGGCAGTTCATCGTTTTTATGGTGTATTGCCGCCTTGCCTTCAAGTCTCCATTAAAAAATATCCCCACCGAGCTGGAACGCTCCGCCATTTTGGATCTTCTTGAATGGAAAGGGAAGGTTTACGACCATAAGGTATCGGACATGCTTTTTGAGGTTGGGCAGATGCGCCAATCCATCCATGAATTCATGCGTCCATTGGACAATAGGCGACGCAGCGTTCTGATGGATGCCACGGACATCGTACTACAATCGAATAGCATTGGCTTGGCGCAAATGGGCTACAATTCAAACATGGATTTTCAACCACAATTCGTGCTTCTCTACCTATACGATGCACTCACGATGGAACCGCTTTACTATCGCCTGCTTCCCGGAAACATAAGAGAAGTGTCAGCCATGTACAACACCATAAAAATTAGTGGTATGGAGGAGTGTATGTTTGTAGCTGACAAAGGTTTCTTCTCAGAATCAAACATTGGGGAACTCGAAAGGATGTCGATGCAGTATATCATCCCACTTAGGCGGAACAATCTATTAACACCCTATGGTACGTTGGACAAGGTGGAGCAGTCAGAGAATTATTTTAATTTCTCAAAAAGATTTATTTTTCATGCAGACACACTAAACCTTGGGAATAGAAAGCTGGATTTATTTTTAGACGGTAAGCTCAAGGAACAGGAAAAAACGGATTACCTAAGAAGGATACAATCTCTGCCGGAAAGTTTCTCAAAACAGAAATTTAACGACAAACTCCAATCCATGGGCACACTCGCCATCCTGCACAATACCTCTTTTTTGCCCGCAGACCTGTATATAGAATACAAGAACAGGGACGAGATAGAACAATACTTCGATCATTTCAAGAATACTATAGACGCTTCATGTTCCCACATGCAAAGGGAAGAATCGCTCGAGGGGTGGATGTTCATAAACCACATAAGCATGCATGTCATATACAGGCTATTCCGTATACTGAAAACCACCCCAATGAATAAGAAGCAAATGCTGACACACAAATATTCGATAAACGATGCGATAGAGCATATGAAGTCAATCAAGCAAATCAAATTTACTCAGAAAGAGTTCGTATTTTCAGAAATGAACAAGTCAACCAAAATTTTACTTAATCAGATGAAAATATCGATTACCTAAAAAGTTAGGGTTTGGGATTAAATACTTATTTTTGCCATATGAAAAATACTGAATCTCAAAATACCACTGAATTTTTTCGGAATATCCGGTTAAAGCTTGAGGAAGCATACGACAGCAGGGAAGCAAGATCCCTTGCACTGGTTTTAATGGAGTATATTGCCGGCATTGATATGAAGGAAATGATTGTTGAACCGAAAGCATATCTGGATGAGGTTGAAAAAGAACGAATTATGTCGGCAGTTGAAAGATTATTAAAGCATGAACCAGTACAATATATTATCGGGTTGGCTTATTTTGCTGGAAATGAATTTGAGGTAACGCCTGATGTTTTAATTCCGCGTCCTGAGACTGAAGAATTGGTGCGCTGGATCCTTGAAGACCATGCTGGTTCTGACAATCTGAGTATTGCTGATATTGGTACCGGAAGCGGATGTATAGCTGTTTCACTTTCATTAAGGATGCCGGATGCAGAAATTGATGGGTTGGATATTTCGGAGGCAGCATTGGAGCTTGCTGCTAAAAACAATGATGAACTGGGTGGAGGAGTGAAGTTTTTTAAATTTGATATTATTGATGAAACCACATGGATTCAAAAAACTTATGATGTTATTGTAAGTAACCCTCCATATATTCCTGAACAGCATAAAAAAAGTCTTTCTGTCAATGTTGCAGGCTATGAACCGGAGTCAGCCCTGTTTGTTCCCGGCGATGATGCATTGCTGTTTTATCGCGCATTATCAGGATTTGCAAAAACACATCTGCGTTCATCCGGAAGTGTCTATGTGGAAGTGCATGAAGAGCTTGCTGCTGAAGTTGTAGAGTTGTTTGAAAACCAGGGGTTCAGCCAGGTGATCTTACGCAGCGATATATATGATAAGCCCCGGATGGTCAAGTCTGTTCTATAGTTTTTTATCCAAAAATTTTTACAAAACACAGGTATTCTGTGACTTATTTTTGTTTTTCGAACACTAAAACTGTACGGTTAACATTGTAGTTCTTTATATAAGCCGTTTCAGTTTCCGGGTCAGTATATGAAAAGTGTTTAATGTTTTCGTCCACACGTCCGTGTCCTCCAAATTCAGGATCATCAGAATTAAAAATTATCTTATAAGTTCCGGGTTCAGGAACCATGAATTTATAATCAGGGATTGAATTATTTACATGGAAGTTGAAAACAAAGACCAGCCCGCCCTTTTCAAACACCATAGTTTTATTGTCTTCATCCATATTGAGTTGTCTTCCGTATCCGGCATGCAGCAGGTTGTACTTCTTAACCAGTTCAAGCATCTTTTTATCAAAATACAGAAGATATTTATATTTCAGATTTGGATCATCTGCCAGCGACCATTGCCTGCGGGCATACCAGTAACTCCAGTTATTACCAGCGCGTGGAAAATCAACCCATTCAGGATGTCCGAACTCGTTGCCTATAAAATTCATATATGCCTGACCACCAAGAACAATTGTAACAAACCTTATCATTTTATGCAATGCAATCCCTCTGTCAATGACGGGATTATTATCATTTACCTGCATGTGATAATACATTTCCTTGTCCATAAGCCAGAACGCAATTGTTTTATCACCAACCAGAGCCTGATCATGCGATTCGCAATAGGAAACCGTATCAACATCAGGTTTGCGGTTATTCAGCACATTCCATATATCGTTTACGCTCCAGTCTTCATCGCGTTTGGTTTTCAGAGTTTCAACCCAGAAATCCGGAATCCCCATGCCCAGTCGGTAATTAAAACCAATTCCACCTTCAGGTATAGGTTGTGTAAGCCCCGGCATACCAGTTACATCTTCGGCAATTGTAACTGCATCGGGTTTGATGGTATGAATGAGGTCATTGGCAAGTTGCAAGTATGTAACAGCATCAAACTCAACACCATCAGTAAAGTATTTCCACTGGTCGAATGAGCCTATATTACCATGATGAAAATACATCATTGAGCCAACGCCGTCAAACCGGAATCCATCAAAATGGAATTCTTCAATCCAGAATTTCAGATTACTGAGAAGAAATCGTAACACTTCAGTTTTTCCGTAATCAAAAAGTTTTGAATCCCATTGAGGATGATTCCCCCGTTCACCACCATGACTATATTGAAAATCGGTACCATCGAAAGCATTAATTCCTTCAAGAAAATTTTTAACAGTATGACTATGCACCAGATCCATTATCACTGCTAACCCCATTTTATGAGCCGTTTTAATCAGATTTTTTAGATCTTCGGGTGTGCCAAAACGCGAGGATGGAGCAAAGAAATTAGAAACATGGTATCCAAACGAGCCATAATACGGATGTTCCATTACTGCCATAAGCTGAATGGCTGTATATCCTGCGGCTTTTATCCGTGGAAGAATGTTTTTAGTGAATTCATTCCATGTTCCGATTGCAGTTTTTTCCTGAGCCATACCCGGATGGCATTCGTAAATAAGCAGGTTTTTAATTTTTGACAATGGCGAAGTATCACCTTTCCAGCTAAACTTGTCTTCAAGCCATAATTGACCTGAAAAATTGCTTGAACCTTCATCCTGTATTACTCTGCGGATATATGCCGGGATACGCTCGTAACGTCCGTTTGCACCATCAACCAGGACTTTTACCCTGCCCTTATGTACGAATTTTGTTTTGTAAATAGCTTCTGAAAGGAATATCTCCCAGACTCCAAATTCATTCTTTTTCATAGGGTGAGACTGGTAGTCCCAATCGTTAAAATCGCCGATAAAATGCAGGGCAAAGGCTCCGGGAGCCCATTCGCGGTAAGTCCATCCCTTGCGTTCAGGGTCGTAATTAATACCAAAATAATTATATGCATCAGCAAACCGGACAAGGCTGCCAAAATCGTTTTCAATTTGTTTAATACGCTGACGATAGCGCTCCAGGCGCATCCAGACACCCTCGGCTATGGGTTCGAGCCAGGGGTCTTTTTCAACCAATACAGGAATGGTGAAATGTTTTTCTCTCATGTTTCAAGTGATTTTATATTTGGCAAATCTAAAGAAAATGATGGAATACTGATATGGTAAAATAAAATTTTGGAGGTGGACAGGCTAAAACTGAATTTGTGTAACAAAACATGAACCTGGCATCAATTCAGGTATCTGAACATAAGCTGTGCAACTCTGGCTGACGCACCCGTACCTCCAAGCCTGGTTTCCAATTCCTGATAATTGTCTTTTATCTTTTGAATTAGTTCCTGATTAGTGAGGATCTGATCAAGTTCAAATTTTAAATTACTGATGTTTAGTTGTTGTTGTATGAGTTCTTTAACAACCGGGCGATACATTATGAGATTGACAAGTGATACATATTTTACATGCACAAGCCTTTTTGCTATCTCGAACGAGATCCGGTTCCCTTTGTAACAAACCACCTGCACCACCTTGAACAAAGCAGTTTCGAGGGTAGCAGTACCGGAGGTAACAAGAGCGGCAGTGGCAATATTAAGTAAGGGATAAGTTTGATTGAAAACCAGATCAACATCATATCCTTTTATGATATCTTTATAAAGCGATTCGGGCAACGAACCATAACCGGCAACAACGAATTTGTAATTAGGAAAGAAAGGAATTATTTTAACCATTACCGAAAGCATTTTTATTACTTCCTGTTTACGGCTGCCGGGTAATATTGCAATAACAGGCTTTCTGGCGTATTTTTCTTGTAATGATGAATCAGTTTGCTGCTTGAATGAGGAGATTTCATCAAGCAGGGGATGCCCTTGAAATTCAACATCAACTCCGTAGCGCTGATAGAATTCTTTTTCGAAAGGTAGTATGACAAACATACGATCCACCCATTTTTTGATCTGCGAAATGCGTGATCGTTTCCATGCCCATAACTGAGGTGAGATATAATAGAATACCCTGATTCCGATTTTTTTTACATATTTTGCAATTCGCAGATTAAAGCCCGGATAATCAATGAGTATCACTACGTCGGGGTTGAACTCCTTTATGTCTTTTTTACATTTATCCAGAAGTTTACTGATGGTTCGGATATTGGCCAAAACTTCAACAAAACCCATATATGCCATATGCCTGTTGTGAACTACCAGTTCAGCGCCTTGTTCCTGCATTCTGTCGCCACCCCAGGCCCTGAAAACAGCGTTACTATCTGTTTTTTTAAGCTCACGTATCAGGTTTGATCCATGCAGGTCGCCTGATGCTTCACCGGCTATCAGATAATACTTCATAAACAGGGATATTGGGTTTTAATATAGGTTTGAAAATAGAGATATGGTTTTAATGGATGAAAATAAAATATAAAATTGTCAGAACAAACATTGTGGCAAGTATTCCACGACCGGTTTTGTCGAATTTTAAACCTGCCATGTAGGTTCGGAAGGGAAAAAGGTTAACAAAAATACTTATTACGACCAGTACCTGTTGTCGTAAAAATTTATTGCTGAACGCTTCGGGAAAAATTACTGACAGCAAATGCAAAATTGCGTATGTAACCAGGCTAAGTGTAAGGGCAATTAATACCCCAAAAGCAAAATTGTCCTTTCTGAAAAAAAGCTTTATCCGTTCCATGGTCAGGTTTTATTAATTTTTAAAGATCAGGATTCATGGCTGAAATCCCATTCAGCCAGCTTGTCTATTGCATGATGGGCGGTAAGGTCAATATGAATGGGTACAACAGCAATGTAATTGTTATTCAAAGCCCATGTGTCGGTGTCCTCGTTATTATCAGAACCAACAAAATGACCTGCAAGCCAGTAATAATCGCGTTTATGGGGATCAATGCGCCTGTCAAAGTTTTCAATCCAGTTGCCCTTGCCTTGCCTCACAATTTTTACACCTTTTATTTCTGAAGGTTTAACATATGGAATATTGACATTCAGACAGGTATAAGGAGGTAAGCCGTTTTTTAATACATTTCGGGTAATAGTTTCAATATGTTTTTCGAACCCATCAAAATTAGCATTCAATGAGTAATTATCAAGTGAAAAGCCGATTGCAGGAATGTTCTCCATAGCTGCATCCATGGCAGCAGCCATAGTGCCGGAGTAAAGAACGTTAACTGAAGCATTGTTCCCATGGTTAATTCCCGAAACCACCAAATCGGGTTTTCGTCCAAGTACTACTTTAATTCCCATTTTTACACAGTCAACTGACGTACCGGTACAAGAGAATTCAAGATGACGGTTTTCGTTTTGGATCTGATGGAGCATAAGCGGAAAAGCCACAGTTACGGCATGGCTCATTCCCGATTGAGGTTTGTCAGGTGCTACAACGGTAACATCTCCAATACGGTGCATGATATCAATTAGTTTGCGAATACCCGGTGCTGTTATGCCATCATCGTTGGTTATAAGAATAGTAGGACGGTTTTTAGTCATGTTATAATGATTTTTATTATGATTTGTTCTCAATAATGAATGATTCGTATCAAACTGCAAAAATACGTAAAATACAGGTAAATGAGCATTTTGTTGTTTTGTAACTATGTGGTTTTGTAGTAAAGCATGTTAAAGGCTGAAAATATATTAACTATGGCTGATTGATTTAATAATAATTGTTTTAAGTTTGCTGCCAGAGAACAAAACACCTGAATTAATGAAAACAATTCCTTCATTTTTTGAGCACTACTCAGAGCGTTATAAAAATAACGTAATGATGTGGGAAAAAACAGACGGCTCATACAACGGGCTTACTTACAATGAGATGCGCAAACTCGTTTACCGGTTTGCCGGCGGATTGCTAAGCATGAAAATCAATGCCGGCGATCGTGTAGCATTGCTGTCAGAAGGCAGAAATTACTGGGCTATGAGCGAACTCGGCGTACTTTATTGCAAAGCCATTTGCGTTCCGTTATCAGTAAAACTCGATGAAATTTCGGAAGTGAAATTCCGGTTGACACATTCGGGGTGTCGTATGGTTATAATATCGGGACAACAGCGGGCGAAAATGTCTGAAATGCTAAAAAAGCTTGAAGATATTGAGAAAATAATACTTCTTGATCCTGTAGCAGACATGACTGAAAAGGAAATTTACGTTGAAGATGTACTTAAGCTGGGCGATGAGTGGCTTAAAAATAATCCCGATAAGCTTGAAGGAATCTGGAAATCAGTTCAGGAGAATGATCTTGCTAATATCAGCTATACTTCGGGTACTACTGCCGACCCCAAAGGTATAATGCTGACTCATAGGAATTATACTGCCAACGTTGAGCAAGCCGACACTCTGATGCAAATACCTGAACATTACCGTACCTTGCTCATTCTGCCATGGGATCATTCGTTTGGTCACACTGCTGGTATTTATAGCTTTATTAAAAACGGAGCCAGCTTTGCATCGCTGAAATTAGGCAAAACAGCTATGGAGAGCCTGAAAAATATTCCTTTGAACATAAAAGAGATACAGCCTGATTTGCTTATGAGTGTACCGGTTCTGGCAAAGAATTTCAGAAACAATATTGAGAAAAATATAAAGGATAAGGGTAAATTGCTCAATGGTTTGTTCCGGTTCGCACTTAAAATTGCTTATATCTATAATCAGGAGGGTCATAATAAAGGAGCAGGGTTCAGAATATTGTTAAAACCTGTTTACTGGTTGTTTGATAAGATCATCTTTAAGAAAATACGTGAGGGTTTTGGAGGAAAGCTCAAATTTTTCATTGGTGGCGGAGCTTTGCTCGATATAGAGTTACAAAGGTTCTTTTATGCTATCGGAATGCCAATGCTGCAGGGTTATGGTTTATCAGAATCTTCACCTATCATTTCTGCCAATGCTTTGCACAGGCATAAGCTGGGTTCTTCAGGCTTTTTGGTTCAGAACCTTGAACTCAAGATATGTGACGACGATGGAAATTCATTGCCTGTAGGTGAGAAAGGTGAGATAGTTGTAAAAGGTGAGAATATCATGGCAGGTTATTGGAAAAACGAAAAAGCCACAGAACAGGCATTGCGTGATGGATGGCTTTATACGGGCGATCTGGGTTATATGGACAAGGACGGATTCCTTTATGTGCTGGGTAGGTTTAAGAGCCTGCTGATAGGTAATGATGGCGAGAAATTCAGCCCTGAGGGAATAGAGGAAAGTTTGATGAACCATTCTTTATATATCGAGCAGCTTATGTTGCATAATAATCAGAACCCTTACACTGTAGCACTGATCTATCCGCGTAAGGATGCATTACGTAACTGGTTGAAACATAAGCAACTGGATGTTAATAGTGAAGAAGGTCGTATAGCTATGATCAAGGCAATTAACTATGATTTAAATCAGTATCGTAAAGGAGGAAAGAACCAGGGAGAATTCCCTGAACGCTGGTTGCCAGCAGGATTTGCCATTCTCAGCGAAGGATTTACCGCTGAAAATCAATTGCTGAACAGCACCATGAAAGTGATACGGGGTCGTGTGACCGAACGTTATAAAAACCTGCTTGATATGCTCTATACCCCTGAGGGTAAAGATATAATGAACGAACATAATAAAGCTGTACTAAAACAGATGTTTGAGAAATAAGCTTTGATCCCGGAAAAATAAGCGAAGCTTCAGAACTTAGTAGGTGACTTAATATTGATCTGTGATGGTGATTAAGATAAAAATTGTGTTCTGCTCAATATTTTAGGTCAGATGATCTCACAGAACTTAAGTAATTCATTATAAACCCTTTGGATTGGTAATCCCATCACGTTTTGATATGAGCCGGTAATCTTTCCGATACAGGCATAACCTATCCATTCCTGAATAGCGTAAGCGCCTGCTTTATCGAAAGGTTTAAAGTGGTTGATATAATATTCAATTTCATCATTGCGCAGCGAATTGAAAAATACTTCAGTACACTCGTGGAATGTATGATATTTCATGGATGATCGAAGACAAACTCCTGTAATTACTTCATGCCTTTTTCCTGAAAGTGTTTTTAATGTCTGGCGGGCTTCTCCCTCATCTTTTGGTTTGCCTACATTTTTCCCATCAACCCAGACTATTGTATCTGCTGTTATAAGAACAGTTTTGTCATCAGTGAAAATATCGTCAAATGCCTGCGATTTGCGTTCACACAAAAAAACTGCAATTTCCTCTTTTTGCAGGTGAGACGGATAGTCTTCCCCGATATTTCTGGCTATAACCTCAAAGCTTAACCCCAGTTCACGAAGAAGAAGCTGACGGCGCGGGGAATTTGATCCAAGAATAATACGAAAAGAGTTGAGTTTTTGGATTAACATAGGTTCTTGAATATCAATTGTATAAATATTTGTATGTTGCCTTTGAGGTCTTTGTTATATGAAAAGTTGCGATATATTTACTGCAAAAATATTATTTCCAGTTTAAAAAGCTGAATCCCAAGCAGTCCTGCCACCATAACTATTTTTGCAATGTTTCCGGCGAACCTGAAATCTTTGGTGGTTTTTGAACGCATGGTCAAAGTCATTAAATAGACAAATAAGCCCTGAACCGTTATCAGGTAATAAAAAAATAGGATTCTGAAATCATGCGTAAGCATTAAATATTGGGCAAATGCCAGTACTATGATTGAAAAAACTATCAAAGTAAAAATGATGTTTTTTGTGACTTTGATCCCCAGCGTCAAAGGCAGAGTCTGGCAGCCAGCGGCACTATCGCCGTCAATATCTTCAATGTCCTTGATTATCTCCCGGATCAACGTTACGACAAATGCAAAAACAGCATAAAACCAGACTGATACATTAATAATAGTATTAATTGATTTTGCAGATACCAGAAATTCAGGATTCTGGGCTTTTGTTAAAAAAAAGTTAAACAGCCATACCAATAATACCGGCATTGCCGAAAGTAATGAAACCACAAGATTACCTATCAATACCATACGTTTATACTGCAATGAGTACATCCATAGTAATCCTGCAGTTACAGGAAAAATAAACCCAAGGCTCAGGGCTGAAACTCTGTGAGCAACATGAAAACCGGCTGCTACCCCTATTATATTTAAAATCCAGTATAAGTATAAACCCTGCTTTTTACTGATAAACCTACCGATTATAACACGCTCAGGCTTATTGATAATATCAATTTCAACATCAAAATGATCGTTTATGATGTATCCCGCAGCAGTAATCAGAATGGTAGAAATTATCAGAATGGCAAAATTTAACCCTGACATGGAAATGAATGGAATCCCGGCTATTTCAGTAAAAGGTATGATGAGAAAGTACTGAAGCAGCACCTGCGTCAGAATTATTATAAGCAGGTTCTTCCAGCGAACAAGACGAAATAGCGCTCCAAACAGTCTGATATTATCTTTTTCACCGGTGATATTTGCTTTTATTGTTCTGCGCACTTTATCAGATTTATTTCTCAATTGAATTGATTTTTAATGTATTGTGTTTCAGGGTTTTTTCTTTCTGTTTACAGTTATGAACCTGTAAATCCCAGCTACACCTGAGTTACGGTTATATTGCGAAAGTACAACTCCAAAAAGAACCAGAGCAATTCCTATTATTTTACGGGTATCAAAATATTCTTTAAACAATATATATGAAGCAATGGCTGTAAAAACCGGAATGAGATTTGAAAAAATATTCGTTTTGCTGATACCAAGGTATTTTGTTGTAACGGTGTAAAAAATAAAAGCAAGAGATGATGCAAAAAAAGCCAGTAGAACCAGCGATACAATTAACCTTTGATCAGGAATTACAGTGATGAAAGTTTTGAAATCAAAAATCAGGAATAAGGGCAAAAAATATAATGCTCCTATGAAATTTTGTGTGGCAATTATGGTGAAAGCCGAATAGTGCGTTGTCAACCGTTTTAATACTACCGAATAGCTTACCGCCGAAGCAATTGCAAATACTAGAAAAGCAATGCCGGCAGACGAAGCTGCCATACTCAGGTCGGGTTTGATAAGCATAAGCAGAATGCCGGCAAACGAAACGAACATTCCCATAATATTCATCCTGCTCAGCCTTTCATTTAATAACAGTATGCCCGCAATGGGCGTAAAAAGTGGGATCGTGGCTATTATTACAGCGCTTATTGTTGGTGAGGTCAGTTTAAGTCCGAAATTCTCACCCAGAAAATAAAAGAATGGATTGAGCAATGATGAGAGCAGGAATAATTTATAATGCTCCCTTCGGATCTTGTCTTTTTTAATAAACAATTTTGCTATGACCCATAGTATAAATGATGATAATAGCAGACGTAGGAATATGGTTGCAATGGGGTCATAATATTCAAATACAATAGTTGACCAAATGAAGGACATGCCCCAGAAAACCATTGATAGCACAGCCAGCAGATAAACGTAAACGGGTGTTTTATGCATAGTTTTCAGAATTGGCGCAAAGGTAGGGATTTCATTAAAAGGTAAAAGCAGGGAGTTCGTGTATTCTGCTTTTAAGATTTTGAATTTATCAGTATGGATAGAAATGTTAATTTTGCATGTCATCAAATAAGCTATAAGTTCGAAAAGATACTTGTCATACAAACAGCTTCAATAGGCGATGTAATCCTTGCAACGCCTGTTATTGAACAGTTGCATCTTCGTTTTCCGGAAGCACGTATTGATTTTTTACTTAAAAAAGGCACTCACAGCCTTTTTGATGGTCATCCTTTTCTGAATGAGGTTATTGTATGGGATAAGAGTAAAAATAAATATCTGAGCTTTTTCAGGATACTCAAAAAGATAAGGCAGAGTCGGTATAATCTGATTATCAATATTCATCGGTTTTTTACCAGCGGTTTGATAGTGTTCTTATCAAAAGCAGAAACTACTGTAGGGTTTGATAAAAATCCATTTTCATGGTTTTATACCTATAAAGTAAAGCATGAAATTGGTTCAAAAGAAAATTTCATGCATGAAACCATGCGTAATCTTCTGCTGATACGTGAACTTGCAGGACCAGGACAAATAAGACCCAGGTTATACCCCACTGAAAGTGATCATGAAGCTGTGAGATCATACGGTGGTACTGAATTTATTACCATTTCCCCGGCTTCTATCTGGTTTACCAAGCAATTTCCAAAGGAACAGTGGATTAAGTTTATTAAAGCTGTTGATGACAATTACAGTATTTATCTGCTTGGCGGCAAGGATGACAGACAATTATGTGATGAGATCATTAATGAATCAGGGAAAACCAGAATCCAGAACCTGGCCGGAAAGCTTACTTTTCTCCAGTCGCTTGCGTTGATGAAAGGTGCAGCTATGAATTATGTGAATGATTCAGCACCCATGCATCTGGCTTCAGCTATAAATGCTCCGGTTACAGTGGTTTTCTGTTCCACGGTTCCGTATTTTGGTTTCGGACCTTTATCAGAAAAATCATTTATAGTTGAAACCGGGGAGAATCTTGCATGTCGTCCTTGTGGGCTTCATGGAAGAAAGGCTTGTCCGGAAAAACATTTTAAATGTGCTTTGACTATTGATAATGAACAACTTATACAAACTATAAAAGCTGAATAAACAATCAAGACATCTATGGGAACCAAATCATTACCACAAAATTTTCAACAGGAAGTTCAGCGTACATTTGAAGTATTGAGCAATGGTGGAGTAATTCTTTACCCCACTGATACCATTTGGGGAATAGGTTGCGATGCCACGAATTTTGCTGCGGTTCAGAAAGTGTATAAAATTAAAAAACGAGTAGAAAGTAAAAGCATGATCATTTTGCTTGATGATGTTGAGAAGCTTTCTACCTATGTGAAGAATATACCTGAAACAACTGCTGACCTGATTAATTCAGTTGACACGCCTTTGACCGTAATTTACTCAAATGCACAAAGACTTGCAAGTAATGTTATTGCAATGGATAATACGGTGGCTATCAGAATCGTAAAAGAACCATTTTGCAAAGCATTGATAGGTTTATTCGGAAAACCTATAGTTTCGACCAGTGCCAATATAAGCAATGATCCAATAGCAATCACTTTTAAAGAAATTTCGGGTGAAATTGTCAATAATGTTGATTATGTGGCAGATCTGTATAAGGACAGGGTCAGACAGATAAAACCTTCAACAATAATAAGATTGTATGAAAATGGGGAGTATGTGGTTGTAAGAAAATGAATCTGTTATTTATCTGTGATATAAACAGTCGGCTTTTAAAACCATATAAACCTAAATAAAATTAATAACTTTGTCCCATTGAATGACAATAAGGTAGAGCATCGGATAATTCATGGGATTTTGTGATTGATCTTACGGTCTTTAAAATCAAATCTTTATGAGATTCTTGCTTGAGTTTACTTTTAAGGGAAATGGATTTTTGTCATGTGAAGTCTGTGGCACAGGTTTTGATGGTAATTATTTATAAAAACAATAAAATCTGCTATGACTGCGTTTTATGCAACTGTATTATTGCCGGATTTAAAATCTCTTTAATGAATTAGCTTTATAATTTTTTAAATTAAACTCACATATTCTAATCACTAAACTTTTATTTTATTATGAGAAAATTGAATGTAATTTTATTTCTTGCTCTTTTAGTTGGAGCTATTTCATTTACCGGTTGTCAAGATGATGACCCTATTATCGGAAAACCCACAATTGATTTCAAAGGCGGAACTGGATACACCTATGGTGATGTTACTCTGAAATCATATGAGAACTTGCTTGTCGGTTTTAATGCTGCTTATGATGATCAGACTGATAACTTTTTAACCAGATTTATCTTAAAGGTAGGTGATGATGTATTGGTTGACTCAATATTTAACGCCAAAACTTTTTCGGCTGATTATTTAATCAGTTTTGAAGCGGTTGGTGAAACCACTCTTACCGGTAAAATTACTGATGCCGGTGGCTTTACTGATCAGGTTTCATTTAATATAACTATTGAAGAAGGTGGTGTAAAAGTTAGAAAAACCGAAGAGTTCGTCCTTGGTAGTGTAAACGATCTGGGAGCCGGAAGTTTCTATTCTGCAGTTGAGGATGTTATTTATTTTGCTCATAATGTGGTTGATAATGCTGATAAGGTTGATTTTATTTTCTTTAAAGGACCTATAAATCAGAATGCTCTTGCTGCACCAGACGATGCTGATGTTAAAACAGTATATCCTAGCATTAATGATTGGGCAGTTCACAATAAAACCCGTTTCTATCTGACTGAGATGACTGCACAGCAATTTGATGCTTTGGAAGATTACCATATTTTCACTGAATTTACCGGGACTACTTCAAAAGCCAATCATTTGAAAAATGGTGATGTGGTTTATTTTAAAACAGATTCCGGTAAACAGGGATATGTTAAGGTAATTGACCTTTTTGCCCGTGGCGATGTTGCAAAGCTGCAGGTAATTATCGAAGAATAATAATTGAATTATAAATGTAGTATTGGCCGCTTTCGGTAAATTCCGGAAGCGGTTTTTCTATTTCTTGAAGCTCATATCATTTGATTGTATTGGCTTATATTTGCATTTATTAAATTTCATACAACTATGAAAAGATTATTTGTTTTTCGGCATGCAAGATCTTCAGGGAAAGCTGCCGGTTTACATGATCATGAACGTCCTTTAATACCGGCAGGAAATACTCAGATAAAAGAATTAGGTAGTAAGTTGTTAAGCTTAAGTGTGAAACCCGATATTATATTGTGCAGTACGGCTCTTCGTGCACGCCAAACAGCTCAGTTGCTGGCTGAAAGCCTTGATATACCGGCAGATATTATAGAAACAGATTCAGAGTTGTACTTGATTGATAGTAGCGAATTAAAATTCAAAATTGCACAATTGCCTGATAATATTCATACTGTGTTTGTAATTGGACATAATCCTGCAATGACTAATTTTGTAAATTATTTCTTAAACTCAAATATTGATAATCTGCCAGCAGCAGGTTTAATAGGAATTGAGTTTGATACCGAAGATTGGCAACAGTATACTAAGGTCAGGTACAACGTTATTTTGACATGTTTCCCGTTTTAAATAGGGATTTAATCTTTATAAAGCTTTAAATAGTTTAAAAGCAGAGGTTCACAGGAATCTTATACAAGTGTTTATGTATTAAAGACGGAGGAGATATTTTTTTATTTATTGTGCTCTTCTTTTAATTCATGAGCCTCAGATAAACTTTTAACGTGTCTGCTAAATCTGATATATACATAGATGCCAATTCCCAGAAAAACAAAAGAACCCGGGATAAGAATTATGCCAAGCCAATGAAGAAATTCTCCGGCAGGAAGAAATTTTATCAGTGATACACCGCTCGCCAACAACATAAAAGAAGTACGGATATAGGCAAGAAGAGTTCTTTGGTTAGCCATATGCGTCCGATCGGCAGCCCAGTAATCCTTGGTTGGGGTAGTATTTGTTTTTGCCATAATAATTATCTTAAAACATTATCGTTTCTCTGATTAAAATTTATTCTATCTTTTTTACCTTTCCGGCACCCGAAATATTACTGTGAACCTTTGGGTTGCCTGCATAACGGATATTTCCTGCCCCTGAAATACTTGCATCAAGCTCATTTATTACATTGACTTTTGCTGAACCGGCTCCGCTGATCTCTATATCCATATTATTTACAATTAATTCTTCAGCAAATAGTTTTGAAGCTCCGGAAAGTTTAATGATGGCTTTATCAATATTACCTTTCATAGAACCCTTGCCTGCTCCACTCACTTTTAATTCTAGTTTATCTCCATAAAGCTCCATATTCAGATTGGCTGCTCCGCTCACTCCGATTGAAAGATCATCAATGTCAAGGGGCGCCTCTCCTGTGATTTTAACAGCTCCGCTGGCTTCTATATTATTTAGTTCTTTAATGGTAATATATGCTTTTAAAGTAGTGCTTTTTAAATTATAACCTGTTGTCTCGAGGTATAAAGTGCCACCACTGACATGACTTTTAATATATTTCATAAGGTTGTCGTCAGCTTCTATCATAAGGCTTTCGTTATCGCCCTGACTTAAGAATATTTTAAAAGAGCCTGAAATATCAATGGCTTTGAAAGAATTAACATGGCGGCTTTCTTTCACTACTTTACCACTTCCTATTATTATTTCATCGCAGCTGCTAAATAGAATCAGGCTGCTGATAATCAGAAATAAATGGATAAATAACTGATGTTTTGTTTTCATGATAACCGGATTAAAAGTAATATTTAAATATTATGACGCAATATATAGGATAAAAGTTACATATGATTATAATAGTTTGATCCTCAGTTAAATTGATGTTTTTATAAGTTTCATGATATCGTTTATTTCATTCGGATGGAACCATTTATATTCAGTATCTTTTTTGAACCATGTGAGCTGCCTTTTAGCATAGCGCCGGGTATTGGTTTTGATATCTTCAATAGCTTGTGACAGTGAAACTTTTCCATCGAGATATTCAAAAATTTCTTTGTAACCCACTGTTTTTAATGCATTAAAATGACGGTAGGGGATAAGGCTTCTGACTTCATCTACCATGCCATCGGCAATCATTTTATCGGTTCTCAGGGCAATTCTGTCAAAAAGTTCTTTGCGTTCACGATTCAGAACAATTTTAAGTATCCTGAAAGACCTTTCCTGCGGTTTTCCTAATCTGAGTTGTGAGAAAGTTTTTCCTGTTATAATACACACCTCTATTGCTCTTAACAAGCGATTGGGATTGTTTACGTCAACCTTGCTAAAATACTCGGGATCAAGCTTTTTTACCTGTTCCTGTAAATATTCTAAACCATATTTTTTATATTCCTGCTGTAATTTTATACGAAGTTCAGGATCGCGGTCTGGTAATTCGTCAAAACCGTGGCAAACAGCATCAATATAAAGTCCGCTGCCACCTGTCATAATGGCAAATTGTTTTTTTTGAAACAGGTTCTCAAGACATGCAAGAGCATCAGCTTCAAATCGGGACACATCATAGGGCTCGGTAACAGAAAGAAACCGGATAAAATGATGAGGTACTGAAGCTAATTCTTCTGCTGTAGGGGCAGCAGTACCTATTTGCATTTCCTTATAAAACTGACGGGAATCGCATGAAATGATCTCAGTTTCAAGCTGCTTTGCCA
Source organism: uncultured Bacteroidales bacterium (assembly GCA_964550455.1). Lineage (GTDB taxonomy): Bacteria > Bacteroidota > Bacteroidia > Bacteroidales > JAAYJT01 > JAAYJT01. The sequence continues at coordinate 29,974 of CAZJZG010000005.1, forward strand.
GTTGTGTTGAAACGGTTGTTTTGCCAACGGCTGTGGCTCCGGTAATTACAATAAGTAATTTTGGTTCAGTCAAAGGAAAGATTTGATATGTTTAAAATGTTTTATTAATGAAGGATGTAGTCGAAAAGAAGATGTTTTGGATCAAATCTTTCAGCTTTTTTACCATTCAGGTTCATTTATCAAATCAAAATCTTCGTTTTCTACTTCAAATGTATCATCCAGAATATCATCTTCTGATGTAAGAAGGTCTTCTTTAAGATCATCAATAACAAAATTCCTGTGTGAAGGTGTTCTGACAAAATCACCAACCGAGCGAACTACCAGCGGATATGTTTTACCTTCTTCGCTTTTAATAATCTTTATCAGTTCGATATAAAAAACAAAAGAATTCAGAAAATCGTATTCATAAATAAGACGTTGGTGCGGATCGTCAATAGCATCCTTTATTTTTACATCCTTCATGACAGAAACCGGAATATGGGTTTTCATGTCTTTTGAATCCTCATCATCAGTTTCTTCAATTTCATCGTGACGCATATCAATTAGAGTTAACTCCTTTAGTCTGATCCATCTGCTGTCGCAAATATAAAAAGAGGCTAATTCATCATTTTTTAGATTGAACATATCAATGAAAGCCTGATGAAAGTCCTGAAAGGTCTGATTAGCAAGGATATCAATGTCTCTTACAAAATTATCCTGATCTTCATTTAAGATTCTGAAACGATAGGCGTGCATGGTTATTACAGGTTTAAAACGACTGCAAAGATAAATATTATTTTATCGGTTTGAGCCCTAATTTTTCACCTTCTTTAATCATCATCTCAAAAGCCTCTTCAAAGTTGTTGCTAATAACCCCGTCAAGTATAGCTTCGCGGATTGCAGTTTTAATAATTCCTACTTCCCTGCAGGGGGGCAAACCAAAAGTATCCATTATAACCTCTCCCGAAACCGGAGGCTGCCAATTCCTTATTTTATCAGCTTCTTCCACTAATTTTAATTTCTGGCGTACTAATGCAAAATTGTTTAAAAAGCGTCTTACCTTATTGGGGTTTTTTGAGGTGATATCGGCTTCACTAAGCAACATGAGGTCATCAATATCGTCTCCAGCTTCAAAAAGTAAACGTCTTACCGCTGAATCAGTAACCTGTTCTTCAGTCAGAGCAATTGGTCTTAGGTGCATTAAAACCATTTTCTGAACGTACTTCATTTTTTCATTCAATGGAAGCCGTAGTTTTTTGAATATACCGGGTATCATTTTACTACCTACATAGTCGTGACCATGAAATGTCCAGCCATTTTCATGTGTGAACCGTTTGGTGGCAGGTTTACCTATGTCGTGAAGAAGAGCAGCCCAGCGCAGCCACAGATTATCGCTTTTTTCAGCCAGATTGTCCAGTACCTGAAGAGTGTGATAAAAATTGTCTTTATGTCCGATACCTTCCATAAATTCAGCACCTTTCAGCGCAAGTAACTGTGGTAGTATCAATTCAAGCAGCCCACTGCTTTCAAGAAGTTTGAATCCTTTTGAAGGTGTTTTTGCAAGTATGATTTTATTAAGCTCTTCTGTTATTCTTTCACTGGAAACTATCTCAATTCGCTTGCTGTTCTTTATTATTGATAGCCAGGTATTTTGCTCGATTTCAAAATCCAGTTGGGTAGCAAATCTTATTCCCCTTAGCATGCGCAATGGATCATCGGAGAAGGTTGTGTCAGGATTTAAAGGGGTGCGGAGAATTTTATTTTCAATATCATTAATTCCGCCAAAAGGGTCAATCAGATTACCATAATCATCTGTTTGAAGACTGAGTGCCAGAGCATTGACAGTAAAATCCCTTCGGTTCTGATCCTCCTGCAGGGTGCCCGGCTCTACATCGGGTTTGCGTGAAGTAAATTTATATGACTCTTTACGTGCACCTACAAATTCAATATTATATTGCTGATATTGCAGCATGGCGGTTTTAAAGTTCCTGAACACAGTGACTTTTACTCCCGGACCAATTTTCTTTGCAACTTTTTGTGCTAGTTCAATTTCGTTCCCGGTTGTAACAATATCAATATCGGTACAAGGACGCTGCATAATGAGATCACGAACAAATCCGCCAATAACATACGCAGGATTACCAATTTCCGTGGCAGTCCCTGTAATTATATCAAAAATCGGATGAGTTAAATCTTCAGCGTAATTATTTTTATTCATGCGGCAAAAGTAAGCCAAAAATCGTTTTATCTGTTCTGTCTGAACCGAATGATCTATATTCTGCTAATTGGAAAAGCGTTTTAACTGATCTGATTTTCACCAGTTTACGCCTGAATTTATTTTATGTGTCAGCTATCAGACCAAATTGTTCGGACTATCAAAAAATGATAAATGGGATTATTTTACCACTCTGAATGTTTTATTCCAGCGTATCTTGCCATCAAACAAGGTTCTGTTTTGATCTAACGAAAGCCATACGAACACAGCCTTGCCAACTATATGGTCGTTTGGCACAAAGCCCCAGAATCTTGAGTCGGCTGAATTATGACGGTTGTCGCCCATAAGCCAGTAATAGTCAAGTTTAATGGTATATGTATCAGTTTCTTCACCATTAATAAAGATCCGGTTGTTTTTGACTTCCAGTGTGTTAAGTTCATATGCCGTGATTATCCTATCGTAAAGACACAGATTATCGGTGGTGAGTTTTATTTTGTCACCGGCTTTGGGAATGTATAAAGGTCCGAAATTATCGAGATTCCACACATATTTTTCGTTAAACGGGAATATGAAATCCTGACGATGTTTTTCAGGATAAACAATATTTTTTACTTCCACCACTTCACTGTTAGTTTCCAGTTCTTTAGCTGAAGCCTGAGTAAGCGTAAGATGATACTCACCGGGAGCTGACATCATTACATCTTCGGTTATATCGAGTTTGCTGAGCAAGCGGTTGCTCAATCTTGCGCCATTAGTTCTTACATAATATTTTGATTGGGCCAAAGGCGGTAGTTCCTGTTTCTTACTATTTATGAAAACTTCCTGATTGATTATCTGTAATGTATCGCCTGGAATTGCAATACAGCGTTTGATGTAATTTTCTCGCTTGTCAACCGGACGGGCAACTATATCGCCAAAAGTCATTTTATCATTCCAGACCCTTTGTCGTCCGTAATCCCTGATAAGTGCGTAATAACTCTGGTTCTGAACCTTTAATGCAACAGTGTCGCCATCGGGATAATTAAAAACGACAGCATCTCCGTGTTTTACCTTCGATAATCCCGGGAAACGATAATAGGGCAGCTTGATCCATTCAAGATATGATTTTCTGGTTTTGGAAAGTGGCATTGTATGATGCACAAAAGGAAATGCAATAGGGGTATTTGGTATTTTGGGACCGTAACTTATCTTCGAAACAAAAAGAAAATCGCCTACCAGCAATGATTTCTCCATTGATGATGTTGGAATGGTATAGGCTTCAAACCAAAACATACGGATAATAGTGGCAGCAATAACGGCAAACAGAATTGCATCAACCCATTCGCGCAGCGCTGATTTCTTGTATACTGGTAATTTCGAAGGGTGGACATAGGTTTTATCTTTCATTCCCAGCCAGGGCAGTACAACAACCGGTAATATCACTGCTGCAGCCTGCTGATGTAAGCCACGCATATTGTACGATTTTAGCAGTTCAACTATCATTAGCATGACCATAAAAGCATTTATGAATGGTATGAGCAGAAAAATATACCACCACATTGGCTTATCAATGATTTTGAGCCAGTAGTAATAATTCAGGAAAGGAATTACAGAATAATATCCTTTGTAACCGGCTTTTTCAAAAGTGTTCCAAAGAAGAACAGGGAAAAAGGTAAAAGTTAGGATCAGGATTATCAGTGTGTTCATATCAGTAATATTTTAATCGTATGGTAATGTTAATTTTTATCATTGATCTCCAAAAGGTCTTTCATGCTGAATATTCCTTTTTTGTCAATAAGCCACTCGCCTGCCATAAGCGCACCCATTGCAAATCCTCTCCGGCTTTTTGCGCTGTGAGAGATCTCAATTTTATCAAACGACGATTCATAAACAACAGTATGTATTCCGGGAATGTTGCCTTCGCGGATTGATGTTATTCCAATCTGGTCCGGATCAGGATTTTCAGCTTTCGACCAGGCTTTTTTATGTTCAATCTCCTCAACTATATCATCGGCAAGCCGGATGGCAGTGCCGCTGGGAGAATCGGCTTTCATGCTGTGGTGCGTTTCTTCAATTGATATTTCATATCCCGAAAATGGTCTCATCAGTCGTGCCAGCTTTTTATTAATCTCAAAGAAAATATTAACGCCTATACTGAAATTAGGAGCATAAAAAAATGACTGTCCTTCTGAAATACAAACTTGCCTGACTTCTTCGTACTGAGCCAGCCATCCTGTAGTACCGCAAACAACCGGCAGATTCACATCAAAACATTTTAAGATATTGGTTGCTGCATTTTGCGGAATACTGAATTCAAAGGCAACATCAGCATCAGTAAGGTTCTTGCCCTGCAATTCCCAATCATTGGGATTGTCAATCATTGCAACTATCTGATGATTCTTTTCGCGGGCAACTATCTCGATTTCTTTACCCATTTTGCCATATCCAATGATCGCTATATTCATGTTTTGTAAAATTTTTCTTTCAGATTATTCCAATTAATTAGTCTGTAAATTAAAACTTAAAAGTAAGGCCCAAACCTGTAACATGCCTGTTGGCTATAGGATCGCGGAGCATAATGGGTTCAATATTCAGACTTAAATTATCGCTGACATCATAATTAAATAAATGAGCGTCAACTGCTGCATCAATAATATTGAGAATATAAAAAGCACCACCAACAATATAGCCTATCTCCAGATTGCGCCGGTAGTGGTTTTTGCCAAGCATTAATTGTTGCTGGGAATAACGATGTACGTATTCATTATTTATCGGAACCGTATCCTTGTTTGCTACATATTGGTAGGCTTCAAGAAATTTACGGTATTCCAGAGTGTTTGTGCGGGTTATATAATAAATGGTTCCGAAACCGGCATAAATGATCGGCATTTTCCAGTATTTTTTATTGTATGCCTGACCAAGTCCGGGTAAAACTGCTGAGTATATTGAAGCCTTTTTGGGAGAATGAGAATCCTTATCTATGGTGGTTGTTTCTATTGCTGTCTGAGCTTGCAAAGGGTTTGTGATGCCTGCGGTTATCAGTACAAGTATCAGTATCTTCAATGATGTCATGGATTTGCACAGAAAATAACAGGAATAAGTCTTCCTGATCTTTATTCCCGTAAAACCAGATGCCGGTATTATTTCATGCATCTTCAGGGACAGGTTCTGGCACATAAAACAGATAGATTATTTATTGAGTAATCCGGCTATTCGTTCTAATTCCTGTTCGTCATTAAATTCAATAACGATCTGACCTTTGCCCTTATTATTCATTTTTATCTTAACAGGTGTGCTAAGACTCTGTAAAAGAATGTTTTTAAGATTTATTAACTTTTCAGGCTGAACCTGTTTTGATGGTTTTACCGGAATTGATGTTTTATCCGATAGCTTTCTTACAATTTCTTCAACCTGCCGCACTGATAACCCTTCAGCAAGGATTTTATTAAGAATGTCAATTTGAGTTTGTGGCTCGCTGATATTTATCATTGCCCGCGCATGCCCCATACTTATCTTATTGTCGCGCAATGCAATCTGTATTTCTACAGGAAGTTTCAGCAAGCGAATATGGTTTGCAACATTGCTGCGGCTTTTCCCGACTCTGTCGCTGAGTTGTTCCTGGGTAAGTTTACACTCTTCAATCAGGCGCTGAAAACTTATTGCAACTGCCAATGGATTCAGATCCTGACGCTGGATATTTTCTACCAGTGCGAGTTCAAGCATTTGCTGATCGTTTGCCACCCTGATATATGCCGGAACTTTTTCAAGACCCGCCATAATGGCGGCGCGAAGCCTGCGTTCTCCGGTAATGAGCTGATAGCGGTCGTAGCCAAGTTTTCTTACTGTTACCGGCTGTATAATCCCCTGTTCAGCAATACTGTCAGCAAGTTCTTTTAAAGCTTCTTCTTCAAATATGTCGCGAGGCTGAAATGGATTGGCATCAATACGTTCAATATTAATCTCGGCAATTGCACCGGCTACAAAATCGCCTGATATGTCCTTTGACGTTATATCAGTTTCAGGACTGGAAAGTATGGCGCTTAATCCACGCCCAAGGACACGTTTTTTAGAATTCATCTTCGATATGGATTTTTTTATCGGCATTTTTTATCATTGTGAGATCATTCTTTTGAAGTATCTCTCTTGCCAGATTAAGGTAATTGATGGCACCGGTACTGTTTACATCGTGCATCATTATGGATTCTCCAAAGCTTGGTGCTTCGCTCAAACGTATATTACGGTTTATGATAGTGTTAAAAACCATTTGCTGGAAATGTGCTTTTACTTCTTCAACCACCTGGTTTGAAAGACGTAAGCGTGAGTCGTACATAGTGAGCAATATGCCTTCAATATCAAGCGAAGGATTCAGTCTTGACTGTACAATCTTAATTGTGTTAAGCAGTTTACCTAATCCTTCAAGAGCAAAATACTCGCACTGTACGGGAATGATCACTGAATCAGCGGCTGCTAAAGCGTTAACTGTTATTAAACCTAAGGAAGGACCACAGTCAATAATAATGAAATCGTAATCTTCACGAAGGTTATCAGTCAGCTTTTTCATCATCTTCTCACGATTCGGAAGATTGATCATTTCAATTTCAGCACCTACCAGATCAATATGGGCAGGTACGAGATCAAGATTGGGAGTTTTAGTATTTAAAATTATATTTTTAGGGTCAACCCCATCAATAATACATTCGTAAATACTGGTTTTGATATTTTTGGGATCAAATCCTACCCCTGAAGTTGAATTAGCCTGAGGATCAGCATCAATAAGCAGGGTTTTATATTCGAGTATTGCAAAACCTGCACCGAGATTAATGGCTGTTGTAGTTTTACCTACCCCGCCTTTTTGATTGGCTATGGTGATTACTTTTCCCATCTTTACAGCAGGTTACTTTTTTTGTGTGAAACGTAAACAATTGAATGTCATCATGCTTTTTTCAGAAAAGCTTAGCGACAAAAATACAATAATAATGTGAGCCTTGGGAAAAGGTTCTGTTTTTGTTAATAAGTTTTTGGGTTGTAGAACATTCAAATGCCTACTACGAAAGGATACTGAGGAATAATGAAATTATTCTTCAGTTTTTCCTGTATCTTCGAAGTCAACTTCTGATTTTTTATCCTGATGCTGACCCTCTATATCTTCAGCAATTTCAGGTACTTTGCCTGTTTCAATAAACTCAATTACACCCTGTAGTCCTTCAATGAACTTACGAAAGTCTTCCTTGTAAAGAAAAATCTTATGTTTTTCATAGTAAAACTTACCCTGTTCATTACTGAACCGCCTTTTGCTTTCGGTTATAGTAAGATACTTTTCTTCGTTACGGGTTTCTTTTACATCAAAGAAATAAGTTCTTTTGCCGGCGCGAATTGCCAATGAAAATACTTCGTCTCTTCTTTCGCTACGTTCATTTACTTCCTTCTCTTCCATTTTTCAACAATTTAGTTAACAAAATTCAAATCCAATCCGCAAAAATAAAAATATTATTGGTTTATAATCTTATTTAATATTTATTTATTCAATAAAAAATACTGAAATCTCATGTCAATTCTAAGATATTGTCTTTTTTCAGAACAATATATCAGACTGTTATAATGATCGTTAACAGATATGAAATTTAGCTTTCGTTGTTGGAATTAAACGCGAGTAAGTAAAATTGACCGGTATGGATTTGGTTGGTATACAACACTAAAGTAGTATATTTGCAAATCTTTTTTGATTAAAATAGGTTGATTGTTTGATATTGGTTTGTTTTTTGATAATAAGAACAGGAATATAATTAATCGTGCAGATTATGAATTTCAGCAGACTCCTTACAATATTTTTAGTTTTTTTCTTGTTTTCCGTACCTGTAATTACTGCTCAGGACGAAGATTACGGGGCTAAGATCTCAAATCTTATTAATAAATCGAACACAAAAGAATTAGCCCAATATTTTAATTCTACAATTCAGTTAGTCCTTCCGGGTGATGAAGGTCGTTACAGTCGTGTTCAGGCTGAATTTATCATCAAGGATTTTTTCAACAATTATCCTCCTAAATCGTTTAATATCAATCATCAGGGTTTATCGTCTGATGGTTCGGAATATTATATAGGAGATTATAAATCGGGCAAAAAAACTTTCAGGACTTACTTTCTTGTAAAAAAAATCAACGATCAAAAACTTATACATCAGCTTCGTTTTGAGGAAGATAAATAAGAAAACCTTTTCACATAATTATTGTCATGAATTATTTTGTGCGGCTGTACAATAAATTTCTCGATAGTCCGCAAAGACGTTTATTGATTCGCTATCTGCGTAAAATAGTCATTCCGGGTTTTGACGGAATGCCATTTTATGATGTGATGAAGTTTTTTATTACTGGTGCCATCAAAGGTTCGGTACCTGCCAGAGCATCGTCGGTTTCTTTCAGTTTCTTCATGGCTATGTTTCCTGCCATACTTGTTTTGTTTACTCTTATTCCTTACGTTCCTATAACAGGTTTTCAGGATTCGCTGATTGAACTGATGAAAGAACTGATCCCACAGCAAATATTTAGTACTGTTGAGGGTACATTGCTCGATATTGTGAATCGTCCGCGTGGTGGTCTGCTTTCAGTAGGATTCCTGCTCACACTTTATTTCTCCACCAATGGCGTGAACAGTATAATTGAAGCTTTTAACCAGACCTATCATACCATTGAAACCAGATCATTTTTAAGGCAACAACTGGTTTCCCTCATGCTTTTGTTCATTTTAGCAACTATTTTGATCCTTGCCATTGCGTTTATCACCATAGGTCCTATAGTTATAAACTGGTTGGATGCCAAAGGTTTCCTTAAAGGACGATTTACATACGAGATAATAGTGGCTACCAAATGGCTGATTATTATTCTCATGTTTTTAATGATGTATTCCTTTCTTTATTACATGGCGCCGGCACGAAAAAAAGATTTCCGGTTTATCTCGGCAGGATCTACTTTTGCATCGTTTAGCACTATTTTGACTAGCATTGGCTTTAATTTCTATGTAAATAATTTTAACCGCTACAATACTTTATATGGTTCAATAGGTACTTTACTTGTATTTCTGCTTTGGATTTATTTCAATTCAATTATTATACTGATTGGTTTTGAGTTAAATGCAAGCATTTCACAGGTGAAGCGTACCAGAAATTCCAATAATAGTGATAATAATGGTGTAAACCCGAAATCATAGTCAATTGTATTGTGTAATTTCGCAATCTTTTTTAATCCCCTGATTTTAATATTATGAAGCAAGGCAAAATAATCATAGCCGGTGCCGGCTCTATTGGCACAGCCCTTGGCAATGTACTTGCAGTCCGCTCTGATCTTGATATTAGACTATTGTCAATTGAAACAGATGTAGTTGAGTCTATTAATAATAATGGTGTTAACAGCAGATATTTTCCGGGTATTAAATTGCATCCCAGACTTAAAGCCATTGAGGAGAAAGCAAAAGTATCGGAAGCACAGGCTGTTTTCTTTGCTGTACCTTCAGTTGCTGTTAAAGAAGTAGCCGACGACCTCAAAAAATACCTGAATCCTGATGCCTTACTTGTTAATCTGGCAAAAGGCTATGGAAATGGTTCAAAAACAGTTGCAGAGATCCTTAATTCATCTTTCTCAAATCCTGTAGCCAGTTTTAAAGGACCGGCATTTGCCCGTGAACTGATAAATAATTCTCCGACCGGTTTTACCGTAGGAAGTAATAATGATGATGTCTTTGATTTTTTTAAGGAAATAATGCCGGGTACAACCATTCACCTTGATTTTTCGGGCGACCTGCGTGGAGTGGAGCTTATTAGTATTTTAAAAAATATTTATGCCATTGCAATGGGTATAGTTGATGCCCATTTCGATTCGACTAACCTTCGTTTTATGGTGTTTACAAGAGCATTCAACGAGATACGGCTATTGATGAAAATCCTTGGCGGACAGGAAGAAACCATGTATCGTTATTGTGGGATAGGTGATTTCGGACTAACGGCTCTAAATGATCTTAGCCGGAACAGAACATTGGGTTTGTTGATAGGTAAAGGGTTCTTTACTGAATCAATTTCAGATAAAGTGGTTCTGGAAGGTAAAATGGCAATACGTATTATTGGCAAAGAAATTACTGATAAAAATGAAAGTCTTGATAAAGTTCCGATATTCAGGGAGTTGCTGAAAATTTTCTCAGAACCTTATAATCTTACCCTATTTGTTAATAATATCCTTAAAGACTGATTTTTATCATTTCTTATGAACAAGGAAGTTCCTGACTTTCATCAGGTATTTTACAATCAACTGGTTGGCTTCTTCCGAAATTTTAAAATAATAAACCAGAATTATAAAAATTGTACCAGTGAAAATACTGCGTATAAGAACATCCACATATACATTCATAATCTGGTTTATTGAAGCTGATATCAGCATTACAGCGAGAATAATGAAAGGAAGCCATAACTGTTTAAGATGGAATGGCTGTATCCTGAAATGTATCTTTATGAAGATAATCCGGAGTATATTGAAAATTATAAGGCATATCATACTTGCAATAGCAGCGCCATTCATGCCAAAAAGGGGTATGAAGAAATAATTTGTGATTATAGCCAGAATCAGCAACCCAATGGTAAAGAAAAGATCGTATCTGTATTTGTTTGAGGTAAGGAGGATAATGCCGTTAATCCCTGATGCCATGTCAAAAAGCCTGCCTATGCCAAGAAAGAGAAAAACATATTTACCGGCAGCATAATCAGCGGGCATAAAATAAAACAGAGAATCAATATTCACCCAGATTAGTAAAAACAAGGCACCGCCAATAACCAGATTGCTTCCGGTAGTGCTTTTGTATAAATCTTCCATTTCGTTTAAAGCACGTTTTTTCCAGTAGTTTGCCACAACAGGCGTGGTAACTTTTATGATTGACCGGTATGGGATCAGTAAAATACTGGTAACAAAGATCATTGTAGTGTAAATACCGGCTGAATTTAAATCAATCATCTGCGCTACCATCAGCGAATCAATGCTTAACAGGATAAGATAGCTGAAGTTGTTAAGTACGGTAAATAATCCATAAACCACTATGATTCTGATCAATCGCCGCCATAATGGTGAGAACGACAGTTTAAACTGCATCTGACCAATCAGCCATGTGTACAGAATGATCAGAACTGTGGGTAAACAGTTGGCTATGACATAAATAGCTACAAATTGCCGGAAATCAATCCATCCGAGAGCATAAACCGAGATGGAAATTGTTACAAACAGTCTTAACCCAATTTCGTAAAGAAATGATGGGACGATGTTTTTATACAGGCTCCGCAGATAAGAGTCAAATATCTGATAATAAAGGGTTGCAAATGCCAGCGGGATAATATAGAACGAATATTCAACAAGAAGGGGGCTGCTTTCAGAATAAAAATGCTGAAATGGCTTTTTTAATAGTAGAGCAATAAGGGTGCTTAAAATAAAACCTGCAAAAGCAATTGCTGAAATTCCAAACAGAAAACCATGATGATGTTTCTCACGGTCATTAAAAAAAGGAAAAAACTTATAAATAATATTGGGCGAACCTATAGAAGCAAACTGAACATAAATGGTGGCAATGGTTATCAGCAGATTAGAAAGTCCTACCTGATCGGTTTCGAGGAAATTGGTGAACAGAAATATCTTGTTCACGTATCCTATTATAGCACCAACGTAGGCTATTATGGTGATTATTAAACTGTCGCGTTTTATAAAACTCATTTGCTGAAAATAAAAGGCAAAGATATTAAAAAGGCTATGGGATATACGAGCTTAGTAAAAGGTGTTTTAAACATTGCTCTGTTCAAAATAATGGGTTTCTGGCAGGCACTTATTCTGCAATCAGAATAATCATTGCAAAGGATTTTCACGTTTTATGCGTTGTAAAGGCATCACTGTATTGATAAGGGGTTAATAATTGTATTTTTTATTCCATAGTGTCTGTAATCTTTTCCTTAGCTCTTCTTCACGGGCATTATGCTGAGGGTCGTAAAATTTCATCCCTTCAAGTCCTTCAGGCAGATACTCCTGAGGATAAAAATTCATGTCGTAATCGTGCGAATATTTATAACCCTTACCGTAGCCAATTTCTTCCATAAGTTGTGTGGGCGCATTACGCAAATGCAGCGGAACAGCCGGATCGCCTGATTTTTCAACTGCCTTCATAGCTTTGTTTAGAGCCATATACGAAGCATTGCTTTTGGGTGAACATGCAAGATAAATGGCAGTTTGCGACAGCATGAGACGACACTCAGGGTAACCTGTTGAATGAACAGCCTGATAACAATTATTTGCAAGCAGAAGGGCATTGGGGTTTGCATTACCTATATCTTCCGAAGCAAGGATAAGCATGCGCCGGGCAATAAACGAAGGATCTTCGCCGGCTATTATCATACGGGCAAGCCAGTACACCGCTGCATTGGGGTCAGAACCACGTATTGATTTAATGAAAGCTGATATAACATCGTAATGCATCTCACCGCCTTTGTCGTAAATAGCAAGGTTTTGCTGAATGACAAACTGAACCTTTTGATTATTGATGACAATATTGCCTGCATCTTTGGGTTCTGACGCAACAATAAGGTCAATAGCATTTAAAAGTTTTCGGGCATCGCCACCCGAAATTCTTAGCAGCGCTTCATTTTCTTTGATTTCAATGACTTTTCCAGTGGTAATTCTTAAATGTTCAATGGCAAGTGTTGTCAGCTTCATCAGATTAGCCTTGTTCAGAGATTTAAGAATATAAACCTGACATCGTGATATAAGCGGGGAAATGACTTCGAAAGACGGATTTTCAGTTGTGGCTCCTATAAGTGTTATAATTCCTTTTTCTACAGCTCCTAATAATGAATCCTGCTGCGATTTGCTGAAACGATGGATCTCATCAATAAATAAAATAGCATTTCCATGATTTTCTTTAGCTGTGGAAATAACTTCCCTTATTTCTTTTACCCCCGAATTTATCGCACTAAGCGAGAAAAATGGTTTATTCAGTTGTTTTGAAATAATAAAAGCCAGAGTGGTTTTACCAACTCCGGGTGGACCCCACAGTATCATTGAAGGAATAGTGCCCGAATCAATAGCTTTGCGGAGTATTGCTCCTGAGCCAACAAGATGCTCCTGACCTATAAATCCGTCCAGCGAATCAGGCCTTAGTTGCTCGGCAAGCGGAATGGTAGCTACGTTTTTCATATTGCCTGCCAAATTACTACTTTTTATGAAAGTTGTAACAGCAGTGTTGAAAAAGAATGTTTCTTTTCAAAGTTGATTATCTTCGCAAATAAAAATTAAAACCTATGATAACAAGGAATTCTCGTCTGATAGTTTTTCTGATATTCTCATTGATTATAAAAAACGCTTTAACCCAGGTAGTTACAACCATGCCGGAATTTCCAACTGCTGATCAGGATTCGGTTATTGTGATCTTTGATGCCACCAAAGGCGATGGCGGCCTGGCTAATGTACCACCTCCGATTTATGCTCACACAGGTGTAATTACTAATATGAGCACCAGTCCTACCGACTGGAAATATGTAATTGCCGACTGGTCAACCAATACTGACAAAGCCCTGATGACGCCACTCGGCAACAATCTGTATCAGCTTGTGTTAAAGCCAACTGTCCGTGGTTTTTATAATGTTCCGGAAAATGAGACCATACTCAGGATTGCATTCGTATTCAGGAATTCTGATGGTTCAAGAACAGGGCGTGAAAGCGATGGAAGCGATATTTTCTATGATATATACCCTCCGGGTTTAAATGTGAATATACAGTCGCCTGTAAACGGAGCGATTTATGAGCAGGGGCAAACGGTGGATATACAAGCTGCTTCAAATATGGCTGACAGTATGTTCCTTTATGTGAATTCGGAACTTGTGAACCTGGAAGCCGGAAATAATATCAGTTACGGTTTCATTACTTCTACTCCCGGGACTCAGTGGATAAAAGTGATTGCAAAAAATGAAGATGATGCTATTGCCGATTCGGTTTATTTCTTTGTAAGAGGAGAAGTGCCGGTGGCGCCGCTTCCTGCCGGAGTCGTTAATGGTATCAATTATATGGATGAAAATACAGTAACCCTTGTGCTGCATGATCCTCCTGCCCTAAAACAATATGCTTTTGTGATTGGTGATTTCAATAACTGGATGGTTCATGACGATTTTTATATGAACCGTACTCCTGACGGGCAACATTTCTGGCTCATGATCAGTGATTTGCAACCCGGACAGGAATATATCTATCAGTACTATATTGATGGAGAATTGCGACTGGCAGATCCATATTGCGAAAAAGTAAGTGATCCGTGGAACGATAAATGGATATCCGGTTATATTTACCCCGATCTGATCCCTTACCCGACAGGAAAAACAACAGGTATTGCCTCAGTTATACAGACAGGGCAAAGTCCTTACGAATGGGAAGTTCAACAGTTTACACCGCCACTAAAGGATAATCTGATTATTTACGAACTCCATATTCGTGATTTTCTGGCTGCCCGCGATGTAAAGGTTCTTACTGACACACTTGACTATCTTCATAATCTGGGTGTGAACGCTATTGAATTAATGCCCATTAACGAGTTTGAAGGAAATGATTCATGGGGTTATAATCCTTCGTTTTATTTTGCAACTGATAAGGCTTACGGCAGAAAACAGGATTATCAGAAATTCATTGATGAATGTCATAAGCGTGGCATTGCAGTTATTCTTGACATGGTTTTTAACCATTCTTACGGACAATCGCCGCTTGTTCAGATGTACTTCAACCCTCATGCCGGTCAGTATGGTCAGCCTTCGGCAAGCAATCCCTGGTATAACCAGATTTGTCCTCATGAGCCCTGGTGCTGGGGTTATGATTTTAACCACCTTAGTGTTCATACACAGAATTTTATTGATCGTGCTAATGCTTTCTGGCTTACCGAGTTTAAAGCCGATGGTTTCAGATTCGATTTTACAAAAGGTTTTACAAATGTGCAGACCGGCGGACAGGGCTGGGATTATGATGCTGCGAGAATAAGTATTTTAAAGCGAATGGCTGATAAAATCCGGGAAGTCAATCCTGAGGCATACATTATTCTGGAACATTTCACTGATAATAATGAGGAAAAGGAACTTGCAGAATATGGTATGATGATATGGGGAAATATGCATGGTTCGTACCGCGATGCGATCAGGGGCAC
The DNA here is from genome assembly GCA_964550455.1 of uncultured Bacteroidales bacterium. Classification (GTDB taxonomy): domain Bacteria; phylum Bacteroidota; class Bacteroidia; order Bacteroidales; family JAAYJT01; genus JAAYJT01. The sequence goes on from CAZJZG010000005.1 coordinate 45,339, forward strand.
AAATTCGTATTCAAATTTCAACAGGGTTTCTTATAAAGCCAGGAACTGGAGTGTTCCAAATTTAATAGGTTATATGGAAAGTCATGATGAAGAGCGTCAGATGTACGAAAACCTGCAAAACGGCAATAAAAACAATCCTGAACATAATATACGTACTTTGTCAGTAGCGCTTAAGCGCATGGAGCTTGCGGCTATGTTCTTTTACCCGGTACCAGGACCTAAAATGTTATGGCAGTTTGGTGAACTGGGCTATGATGTTAGTATCAACTATAACGGCAGGGTTGGGGCTAAGCCCGTGAAATGGGAGTATTACAGCGATTATCGCAGAAAATACCTCTATGACCTTAGCTCAGAGCTTATCCGGCTTAAAAAAGAGGAGCCGGTATTCAGTACTACCGATTTTGTATTGAATTTATCAGGTTCAGGAAAAAGTATTCAATTAAACCATGGAAGTATGAATGTGGTTATTGTAGGTAATTTCTCGGTGCAACCCAATGAAGTTACTCCTGGGTTTCAGCATACCGGATGGTGGTATGATCATTTTAAAGGAGATTCAATAAATGTTTCGGACATAAATATGAGCATTTCTATGGGACCTGGCGAATACTACATGTTTACCGATAAACTCCTTGCAACTCCTCAGATAGGAACAGGCATATCTGAACCAGGGAAACCTGGTAACATTCCTCAGATGCAGGTGCTTCTTGAAAGAGAGAATGGTAATTATCTTATTCTGGTGAAAAAGAATTCACCCGGGGTTATGACCATTCATTTACTTGATCTGTCGGGAAGAGTTATTAAACAAATTGCAGGTGGTGAATTTGGAACAGGTGTTCTTGAATTTAAGCTTCATGCTGACGGTATAATTCCGGGCATTTATATTGTCCAGATAAATTCAGCAGAAGGCTCACAAAGCAGAAAAGTGCTGATTGACTGATTTGTTTCAGCATCAGTCTCTTACTTACCTGCCGGGATCAATTTAAAACCTACATTGAAAGAATAAGTTGCAGGGTGAGTACGGCATCAAGTATATTTATTATACCGTCACCGTTTACATCGGCGAAATCAAAACAGAATGGCTGCGGGTTTGCCCCCAGAATATTATTGACAATAATGATCACATCCAGCACATTTATAACTTCATCGCAGTTTGCATCACCTTTCGAAGTGCTTATATAGCACCTGTCGTAATTTTCATTGTGATAAACAAGCTCATCGTTCTGGAAAAAACATGAGAGATGACTTCCATCTGGTACATCATGGGTTTGTAATCTGGTAATTGAAGGAAACAATGGACCATGAATACTTCCGATACCTTCGATCCATATTTCTATTAAGCCCATATTTGAAGTAACAATGGTATCAAATATGATTCTGCGGCGATATTCATTGTTTATCATAATGCTGTCAATAGTATTTACGACCATGGGATGAATATTGGTACAGCTCCATCTGTAGAAAGTAGCCGTGTCGCCCGGCTGAATATTGAAATTATAGAGGGTGTCTTCACGGGGTTGATCAGGACGAAGCAGCATCACCACATTATTTTCCTCCCTTAGATATCCACGTAATGTATTGCCCGGTGAATCAGGTATGAACACAGGACTATCAGTTGAATACAACTTACCGTAGGTATAACCGTTCATTAATTTTTCGCCGTGATACTGATACTGAAATGTAGCATATCCATATCCGAAATTTGGGAACGAACCGGTAGGGAATTCTAAGATTTCATGCCAGTTTGCATTGTTAGCGGGAAATGGGAAATTTGATTGTGCTGAAGTAATAAGAAAGATAAATGAAGCAAGGAAAGTAAGAACTGTTTTCATTCTCGCGTGATTTTTGGATTAATTTTGCAAAATATTCCTAATTGTAAAATCGTAAACAAAATAACTTCAAATTGGTTCAAAATATAAGACCCGGATAAATATGTAATATCCGTTCATGTTTTTTTTGAACTACTATCAACTTTGACTATTTGAAACAACTTCCATCATACAGACAAATCTGGCGGATCTCATATCCATTAATACTCAGTTTATTAGCTCAGAATGTTATAAATGTGACTGATACTGCATTTATGGGCAGGGTGGGTGAAGTAGAGCTTGGAGCTACTGCCATTGCCGGCATTTTTTATGTTGTGCTCTACATGCTTGGATTTGGTTTTAGTATAGGTTCTCAGATTCTTATGGCAAGGCGTAATGGTGAGGGAAAACTGAAAGATATTGGGAATATTATGGACCACAGCATATATGTCATGCTAATAATTGGCATTTTCCTGTTCATCACTTTGCGGCTTTTCTCCGCCGATATGCTGCGCCCGTTTATTGCTTCTAACGATATCTTCAATGCTTCGGTTATTTATCTGCAATACAGGATGTATGGGATATTTTTTGCTTTCTTCAATGTGTTGTCAAGGGCTTTCTTTGTTGCAGTAACTAAAACCAGAATGCTTACCGTAAGCAGTATCATAATGGCAAGCGTAAATGTGTTCCTTGATTATGTTTTGATATTCGGACATTGGGGCTTTCCTGAAATGGGAATTGGAGGTGCAGCACTGGCATCAGCTATTGCTGAAGGAAGTTCGGCTTTGTTCTTCCTGATCTATTTTCTTGCCACGAACGACAGATTTAAGTATCAGTTATTCCGTTTCCCGCGGATAAACTTCTCAACGGTTCGGCAAATATTTGATATCTCATTATTTGTAATGCTGCAGCATTTTTTCTCTTTAGCCGTATGGTTTGTGTTTTTCATGATAATTGAAAAAATGGGTGAGCGTTCGCTTGCAATCGCTAATATCATCCGAAGTCTTTATATGGTGCTTATGATACCTGTATGGGCGTTCAGCTCAACAACAAATACTCTGGTAAGCAATATAATAGGGGAGGGGTTAAGCGAAATGGTCATCCCTGTCATTCGTAAGGTTACCAGAATAACATTGTTCAGCGTATTTTTAATGATTATACCTTTGTTGATTATACCCGGATTGTTTATCAGGGTTTATACTCCTGATGCTTCACTTATAGCTGACAGTATCCCTTCGGTATTTGTGATCCTGGGTGCGACAGTCATTTTTGCCCTCATACAAAATATGTTCAGCGGTATTTCAGGAACCGGTAATACCCGCGATGCTTTGCTGATTGAGAGTTTAACACTGGTGGGTTATCTGGTTGTTGCATGGCTGATTGGTATAAAACTTCAGCAACCAATTACTTTTGTGTGGTTTTGTGAATATTTCTATTATATAGCTTTAGGACTGATCTCATATTATTATATGAAGTCCAGGAGATGGGAACACAAAGTTATTTAAAGGTTCGGGAAAGTATAAAAGCTTAATTATCAATGATTATGCTGATATTGCTTTTTAATAAAATAAACAAGAAGCCGGAGTAAATCAGAAAAGGAATATTTTTGCTTTTGTAACTAACTGGTAACTATCATGACTGAGGTCAATTCGCAGAATAAAGTCAGAACATTCAATACACAGTATTTTATGATTGGATCTATGGCTTTGTTAATGGTATCGTTGACCCTGTCGCCATATTTCATGAGTGTCGCACAATTCATGATGGTGTTCTTCTGGTTGTGCGACATTGTAGATACAAGCTTTGATGTTCAGAATAAAAAAACGACTTCAGGTGTTCTGAAAAATGTTTTTGCTTTTATAGGTTCTTGTCTGGTTCGGATGTATAAAAACCTGACAATCCGAACAAAACAATTCATGTCAAATAAACCGGCTCTGATATTCACATCTGCATATTTCATGCACATTGCAGGAATGTTATGGACCGGCGATTTTCTTAACGGATTGGGTGACCTTCGCATAAAATTACCATTACTTATTCTGCCGCTGATTATCAGTACAATGACCCCTTTGAACAAAAAACAGTTCCATTTTCTTTTAATCATATATATCAGTGCTGTATTTGTAAATACTCTTATAAGCACCTGGGTGTTATTTAAGACAAATGTTGTTGATACAAGAGATATTTCGCTGTTTATATCCCATATACGTTTCAGCCTGAATATATGCCTTGCTGTTTTCATCCTGATTTATTTTGTTTTCAAACCCGGAACCCTGTTCAATATTCCCAAAACAGTTTTAATTCTTCTTATTGCCTGGTTCGTTATTTTCCTGTTTATGCTTAAATCTTTGAGCGGGATTGTTGTTTTTATCGTTGTTGCTTTTATTCTTACTATTGTTAAGATACGTGAGATCAAACAAATACGGATTAAGCATGTATTGTTTTCTATTGTTTTTGTAATCCCTTTACTGATAATAGCCTATGTTTTTTCAGTTGTGAAAAACTATACTACTCCAGAACCTTTGCTTGCTGATACTCTTAGCACTCATACCGAAATGGGCAATCCGTATCAGCATGATACTATGAGCCTTGGAATTGAAAACGGACGTTATATTGGCTTATATGTAAGCTGGGATGAACTTGAAGAAGCATGGAACAAGGTAAGTGAAATTGATTTTAATGGTTTGGACAAAAGAGGTAACAAAATCGCATACACCCTCATACGCTATCTTAATTCAAAGGATCTGAGGAAAGATGCTTCAGGCGTCAGGCAGCTTTCTGAAAAGGATATTGCAAATGTTGAAAATGGTGTTGCCAACATAATTTATCTAAACCGCTTTAATATAAAAAGCAAAATATTTGATGCAGTAATGGGGTATCAGAGATTAAAACTGCATGATGATCCTAATTCAAATACTTTCACTCAAAGGATTGAACACTGGAGGGCTTCAATACATGTTATCAGGCAGCATCCTTTGTTTGGAGTGGGTACAGGCGATGTTGACCGTGCCATAAGAAATGCCTATGATGAATTAAATTCAAATCTTGAAAGCAGGTGGAGGATGAACCCTCATAATCAGTATTTTACAATAGCAATTGGATTTGGATTGATAGGACTTGCATGGTATATTATTGCTTTGATTCTGCCGGTATTTATGTTAGAAAAACAAAATAATTATTTCCTGTGGATTCTTATTGCTATTGTGGGTATTTCCATGCTTTTCGACGATACTTTAAATACTCAGGCAGGAATTACATTTTTCACCTGTTTCTATTTCTGTTTTGCTTATTTCAATGATTATTAACAAATATATACGTATCGAATATTTATCTGGTTATGAAAAAACAGAAAAAATCAGACTATTGTTGATAAATTAATTAAGTGTACTTTTGTAATTTTTAGTGGGATTTAAAGAAAAAACCAATAGCTGAATAATAAACAGTGCCTTTTGGTATTGTGTAATACTCAACTATGTCAAACGAAAATAAAAATATTGAGTGGTTTGTAATTGTGAACCCTAATGCCGGCAGACGCAAAGGTGAGAGAGACTGGCCTGAGATTGCCAGGCTCCTTGCTGCGGCTAATATACGTTACAAGAGTGTGTTTACACAACATCGTATTCATGCTATACGAATGGCAAGAAAATATGTTGAAATGGGCTACCGGAATATTATTGTAGTTGGCGGCGATGGTACTATGAATGAGGTGGTTAATGGTATTTTTACCCAATCCAAAAGACCTTCCAACAGCATTACAGTTGGTCTTATCCCGGTAGGAACTGGCAACGATTGGTGCCGAATGTTTGGAATACCTTACGATTACAAAAGTGCTATTGATGTGATAACCGGAGACAAGACTTTTTTGCAGGATGTAGGCTGGGTTAAATTCCAGCAGGAAGGAAAGGAAAAAAACCGCTATTTTGTGAATATGGCAGGTATGGGTTATGATGCTTTAGTAGCTGAAAAAACAAATAAGCAAAAAGATCAGGGAAAAGGTGGTCCATTGTCTTATATGTTAAATATTTTTTCGAGCTTGTTTTCTTTTAAAGAAACCATGATCGAGATATCAGTTGATGGTGAAGATGTTCTGAAAGCTCCTGTATTTACTATGAATGTTGGTATTTGTAAATTCAATGGCGGAGGTATGATGCAGCTTCCGAATGCAATACCCGATGATGGTATCCTTGATATAACAGTTATTAAAAAACTTAGTCGCTTCAAAGTAGTAAGCTCAGTTGCAAAATTATATGATGGCTCGTTCACGCGCATGCCTCAGGTAAAAACATTCAAAGGAAAATCAATTGTAATCAATTCAAAACCTGAGGTCTATATGGAGGCTGATGGTGAATCGTTAGGGCATAGCCCTTTTAAATTTGGCATTGTACCCAAAAGCCTTAAAGTAATTATTGGAAAGGAAATGCAGGTTACGGATACTTCCACTGATTCTCAGCCTTAAGCAGGTCAATAAGCTCATTGATTGCATCTTGCTCAGCAATATTTTTTTTCATCAGTGTCTGTCCTTTATACAGGGCAACTCGCCCGTTTCCTTGTCCTACATAGCCATAATCAGCATCAGCCATTTCGCCCGGACCATTAACAATACAGCCCATTACTGCAATTTTCAACCCTTTCAGATGCGAAGTAGCCTGTTTTACCCTTTCAAGTGCAGTTTCAAGGTCATACTGCGTTCTGCCACAACCCGGACAAGCTATATATTCAGTTTGTGTAATACGGCTACGGGTAGCCTGCAATACTCCAAATGCAATTCTGGCTAATGTCTGTTTGTCAATTTTATTATTTCTTAGATAGATACCATCGCATAAACCATCATTTAGCAAGGGAGCTAATCTTATGGCTGAACGAATGGCAAATCTGTAAATATTATTGTCAGCTTCAGCAAAAGACAATAATACAGGCAGCCTGAAATTGTTTTTATCAATAAAATCAATTATTTTACGGGTCTTATGTATTGATGACAAATTACTTAGCTCAAAAACCGGAATGATCTTACTTGTTTTAATTTCTGGAATTTTCAAGAAATCCATTATCGTAGAGGATAAAGGATCGAGTAGTAAGTAGTTGATTCCCTGATTTTTGAAGTCGTAATCGGAATTTGTTGTAATTTTTCCTGCATTTCCTTCCGTAATGAGATCTTCGTTAATAGTGTGAACTTGTGAATCTCCCCAGATTACAACCGGTATATTTCCTCCACCAATATTTTCAATAGTTTTGCTGTGGCGGCGCCGGTAATCAATCAGCGAAGCGTCAGTAAAAACATCTGAGTTATAAACTATTACACCGTTACCGGTTCTTGGTTCTTCGAAAAATGATAATATTTCCCTGGCAACCGGAATTTCATTTTCGGGGGCTTCAGTAAGCGAAACTCTGATGGTATTGCCAATACCATCGGCAAGTAGAGTTCCTATACCTGCAGCCGATTTAATTCGTCCTTCAAGCCCATTTCCTGCCTCAGTAACACCAAGATGTATTGGATACTGCATCTGTTCTGCGAACATTTTTTGAACCAGAAGTCGTGTGGCTGCTACCATTACCCTTACATTGCTTGATTTCATTGAGAGTACAAGCTGATGAAATTCTGCATTATGACACATCCTCACAAATTCCATTGCCGATTCAGCCATGCCTGCAGGCGTATCACCGTAGCGCTGCATTATCCTCCCTGACAATGACCCGTGATTTACCCCAATACGTATGGCGGTGCCGTTTTGCCGGCAAATATCAAGCAGAGGTTTAAGTCGTTCGGAAATCCTAAGTAATTCCGTATTGTATTCATCATCAGAGTATTGGAGGTTTATCTGTCGTTTGTCAACGAAATTTCCGGGATTTATCCTTACTTTTTCTACCAGTCCGGCAGCAGTTTCAGCAACTGAAGGACTAAAATGTACATCGGCTATCAGTGGGATATTGATACCGGCATCACGAAGTTCTTTTTTTATATTAGCAAGGTTCTTAGCTTCTTTATGGTTACGAGCAGTTATTCTGATTAGAGCACAACCGGCTTCAGTAAGCCTTTTACATTGCTCTGCAGTAGCCTTAGTGTCGGATGTTGAAGTATTGGTCATTGACTGAACACTTACAGGTTCGCTACCTCCAATAACTACACTCCCGATCTTTACCGGTCGGGGATTCCATATAAGGGATGAATTTTGATCAAATGAATTCATTTATGGTGTTCTGAATTTTTCAGCAAAAATAAATCAACTGCTTATAACTGCGATAGAAATTCAACAAGTCCGGTGTCGGAATTTGTAAGATTCAATTTGCGCCTCAGGCGGGTACGGGCAACTTCAATACTTCTGATTGATTGTCCGGTAATTGATGCAATTTCCTTGGTGCTCATATTTAGACGTAAAAAAGCACAAAGTCTGCGGTCGTTTGTCGTAAGATCCGGATTTATAAGGTTGAGTTTATCGTAATATTCATTATGAACCTGCTGAAACCTTACCTCAAACTCATTCCATACAGCAGTATTCCGGGTTTTCTTTAAACCCGATACAAAACCGAGAATAAGATGCTGATCTTCTTTGCGCAATGTTTTACTAAAGTTTTGAAGCTTTTGCGTAATTTCATTCACAAGCTCATTTTGTTGAATTTGATGCATTACATTGGTAGTCAGCTCTTTATTTCGTATTTCCAATTCCTGACCAAGAGTGGTTTTTTCGAGTTCAAGGTTTTTTGATACCAGTTGCACATTCTTTTTTTCAAGTTTTAGTCTTTTCATTCTACCCCATAGCAGGAAATATAAAAGGGTAAGAATTATAACTGTAAGAAACAATACAAGGCCTGCAATAAAATATCTTAGTTCTTTTCGTTTCTGATTCGCTTGCCTTATAAGGTCCTGCTGTTCAAACTGCGCTGTAAGCTCAATACGTGTTAATTCTTTCAGAGCCTCATCCTTGTTCATGATATCATTTAATTCCATTAGAAGAATATGATATTTTAAAGCCGAGTCGCTTTGATTCAGAAGCTGATAATTATTATAAATATCGTTGCATATTTCGGCTTTAAGTGAATTATTTCCAATCTCCTTGGCAATTGAAAATGCTTTGTTCAGATATTCCCTGGCTTCTTGATTGTTGTTTAGAATTGTATGATATCGGGCTATCATTTTATACGAGGAAGCTTCGCCGGCACGATCTTTATTCTTTAATCTTATTTTCAATGCTTCTTCCATAGGCGATAAAGCTTCTGTGGTCTTATTCATATCCAATAAAACCGAACTTAGATTATTGAACAGCATTGCAAAAATTTCACTTTCTTCTGAGGTTTTTTCTGCAAGTTCAATCCCTTTGTTGTAGTATTCAATGGCTTTGTTTACATCTTTTTCGCGCTGATAGATAATTCCGAGATTATTATAAATATGTATTGATTCTTTATCGAACGATTTTGAAGGGTCTGCTGATTCAGCCTGACGGAAGGATTCAAGAGCGCCGAGAAAATATTTTTCTGCCTGCTCAAATTGATTGAGCTTTATATTTATAGCTCCTAGATTTATCTGTGCGAACGCAATGGGGATTACATTTTCAATCCCATGCTGCAGCTCGATATATTTCTCAAAATAGTTTACTGCAATAGGGAATAGTCCTTGCGCAAACGAAACATTACCCAGGTTGAACAAAGCATAGGCAACAGATCTCTTGTTCCCTGTTTTTTCAGCAATTTCAAGGGCTTGCTGAGAGTATTGCAATGAGAGTGACAGATCACTTTTTTCGTGTATCCTTGATATTTCAACAAGTATGTTGACTTTTGAAGTGTCGTGCCTTGTGGTTTCGAGCAGATGATATAGCGAATCCAGCCTGCTTTGATTGTTTGCTGCTGTGTGCGAACAAACCCAAATCAGAATTGAAACAATAATGAATGTTTTATTTGAAATTCTTTTCAACAATAGCGTTTCTGATTTCAGCAAAAATACAAAAAGTTTATGCTGTTTGAACCATAAAACAGGCAATGTGAAAATGTATTCAAATAAAAAAGAATTTGTAATTTTATAGCGCAAAACAATTTTAAATAAAAAAGGCGACTTGCGCCGCCTTGAATGTCTTCACAACGGAAAAAATCCTTATTGTGAATTGCTTTAAATTGTGCTGCAAATATAAGTAATAATATTTTAATACTTTGCAAAATGATAAAAAAAATTTTAGGACTTGATCTTGGTACCAGTTCTATTGGCTGGGCTTTAATAGCTGAAAACAATGATACAGTGGATATTATTGGAATAGGAACCAGAATTATACCATTGAGTACAGATGAAAAGGATGAGTTCTCAGCAGGGAACCAGATTTCAAAAAATCAAAAAAGAACTGCTAAACGAACACAGAGGAAAGGATACGATCGCTATCAGTTACGAAGAAAGGCACTTGTGTCATTACTTAAATCACTTGATGTTTTACCGGAAGAAGATCTGATGAAACTTGATGCTTTGGAATTATGGAAAATAAGGGCTAACGCAGTAAACCAAAAAATAGAACTAAAGGAATTTGCAAGAGTTTTGCTTCATTTAAACCAGAAACGTGGATACAAGAGCAGTAGAAGTGATGCAAATCTTGGAAAGAAAGATACTGAATATGTTGCCGAAGTTAAAGGAAGACACCAATTAATTAAAGAGCAGGGTATTACTATAGGGCAGAAATTTTATTCTGAATTGATGAACAATAGCAATTACAGGATAAAACAGCAGGTGTTTCCAAGAGAGGCATATATTGAAGAATTTGATTTGATATGTGAAGAACAAAAAAAGCACTATCCTGAAATAATAACTGATGAACTTGTTGAAAAACTCAAAAATAAAATTATTTATTATCAGCGTAAATTGAAATCCCAGAAGGGATTAATCAGTATTTGTGAGTTTGAAGGATTCTTTAAAACTAATAAAAAAGGCAAAGACGTATTTGTAGGACCAAGAGTTGCACCACGTAGTTCTCCGTTGTTTCAGGTTTGTAAAATATGGGAAACAATTAATATTCTGACATTGAAAAACAGAAGGGGAGAAAAATACGAGTTTACCTCTGATGATAAGCAGAAAATATTTGAATATCTTGACAACAATGAGAAACTCACTGCTACTGAGCTATACAAAATTATAGGAATTAATAAAAACGATGGTTGGTATCATAACAAACAAATTGAAAGAGGTATTCAGGGTAACTTGACTAAAGTTGAAATTCTGAAAGTTCTAAATACTAACAATGAGCATTTGAATTTTGAATTAAGAGTTGATGAAACAGATGAGGAAGCCTTTCTGATTGATAAGAATACCGGAGAGATAAAAGAACAAAAGAGTAGAAAAACCATATGTTCAGATATAGAAAAACAGCCGCTTTACCAACTGTGGCATGTAATTTATTCTATAAGCGATACAGATGAATGTGAAAATGCTTTGATTAAAAAATTTGGATTTGACTCCGAAACAGCGAAGCGCTTAACTGATATTGATTTCAGAAAAGGAGGTTTCGGAAACAAATCAAGCAAAGCAATGAGAAAAATACTTCCCTATCTTATTGAGGGCTACATGTATAGCGATGCATGTTCCTTTGCTGGTTATAATCATTCCGGTAGCTTGACAACTGACGAGAATTTAAAAAGAGTTTTAATTGATAAGCTGGCTTTACTTCCTAAAAATAGTTTGCGTCAGCCGGTTGTTGAGAAAATCCTTAATCAAATGATAAATCTTGTTAATGCTATAATTGAAAAATATGGTAAGCCTGATGAGATAAGAATAGAACTTGCACGAGAATTAAAGCAGAGCAAGGAAGAGCGTAACGATACTTTTAAATTCATGAACAAACGGGAAAAAGAAAATGAAATAATAAGAAAAAGACTAACTGAAGAATATAATGTAAGGGCTACCAGGAATAATGTAATAAAATTCAGATTGTTTGAGGAAATTGAAAATGAAGATAGCAAAATAAACGCTATGTGTATTTACTGCGGTAAGCATTTTGGAATAACTGATGCACTTTCTGGAGATAATGTAGATGTTGAACATATTATTCCAAAATCGTTGCTATTTGATGATTCCCAAAGCAATAAAACACTTTCTCACCGCCATTGCAATGAGGCAAAGGGCAACCGGACTGCCTATGATTATATGTCGTCAAAAGGAAAAGAAGAGTTTGACGAGTATCTACACCGGGTTGAAATGTTATATAAAAACCGGATAATTGGGAAAACTAAACGTGATAAACTCCTGATGCCGCAAAATAAAATCCCTTTGGATTTTATTGAAAGACAGTTACGTGAAACACAATATATTTCCAAAAAGGCAAGAGAGATACTTATGCAGGTTTGCCGCAATGTTTGGAGTACCAGTGGTAGTGTTACTGAATATCTGAGAACAATATGGGGGTGGAATGACGTATTGCATAATTTGCAATTCTCTTTACACAAAGAACATGGATTAACTGAAATAGTTGATTGGGAAAGTAACGGACAATTGCACACACGTGAAGTAATAAAAGGATGGAATAAACGCGAGGATCACAGACATCATGCCATTGATGCACTTGTAATTGCATGTACAAAGCAAGGATTTATACAGCGTATAAATAATCTTAGCAGTAAAGGAAATAGAGAAGAAATGTATGAACTGATTAGAGATATGCCTTTTGAATTAAGAGAAAACCTAAGCTTGCTTGAGAAATATCTGATAATGCAAAGACCATTCACTACAGCAGAGGTTGAAAATAAAGCTGCTGAAATCCTTATTTCGTTTAAACCTGGAAAGAAAGTTGCAACTACCGGCAAACGAATAATTAAGAAAAATGGTAGAAAAAAAGTTGTGCAAACTGGTATTATAGTGCCCCGTGGTTCTTTAAGTGAGGAAAGTGTTTATGGCAGAATAAAAGCATTAAGTACTGATTTTAAGAGTGGTATGCTTGAAAAACATCCTGCAAAATTTTTGTTTAATAATCCTCATCTGATTTTTAAACCTTATATTAAAAATCTGGTTGAAGCACGCCTGGCTGAATATAATGATGATGTGAAAAAGGCACTTGCTTCATTAAAAAAGAAACCAATATTTCTTGATAAAGATAATAGCGTTGAGCTTACATATGCAACATGCTTTTCTGATGAATATGTTTTAAAATATCCGATTGAAAGTATTAAACCTGGAGACGTAAAATATATTGTTGATAAACAAGTTCAAAAACTTGTTAAGCAACGACTTGACCAATATGATGGTAAATCAAAAGAAGCATTTAAAGAGCCGTTGTGGTTTAATGAAGAAAAGCAAATTGCAATAAAAACTGTAAGATGTTTTACAGGTTTAAGCTCCACTGAACCAATTAAATATGATGAAGCAGGAAATCCCATAGGTTTTGTTCTACCCGGAAATAACCATCATGTAGCGTTTTATATTAATAGTGAGGGAAAAATTGAAGAACATATATGCACTTTTTGGCATGCCGTTGATCGTAAGCGTTTTGGCTTACCTGTAATTATAAAAGATCCCAAAGTTGTTTGGGATAAAATTATTACTGATAATATTGAATTACCTGCTTCATTCATTGAAAAATTGCCTGCGGACGGATGGATCTTTATGGAAAGCATGCAGCAGAATGAAATGTTTGTGTTGGGATTGGATAAGGACATTGTAACAGAGGCTCTTAGACTAAATGATAAAAAAACTATTTGTAACAACTTATACAGGATTCAGAAGCTTGCTAAGAGTAATTACATGTTTAGGCATCATTTGGAAACTTCTGTTAACGATTCAGAAGATAAAAAAATAACTAAGAAATATATAAATATTCAAAGTAAAGGGGCTTACATATCAAATAATCCCATAAAAATCACTATTGATTATTTAGGCGATATGTACCTGTAAATGTTGAGCAACTTGATTTTTATTTGATATTAGCTATGATAAAAAGAACACTTTATTTTGGAAATCCCTGCACCCTTAAGAAAAAGGACATGCAAATGTATGTTGATTTTTCAGAAAAAGAAAATAAAACACCTGCCGTCATTCCCATAGAAGATATTGGTATTGTGGTACTTGATAGTAATCAGATAGTTATCTCACACGCTTTGATTTCAGCTTTGATGGATAATAATTGTGCGCTCATTAGTTGTAATGATAAGCATTTGCCATATGGCTTAATGCTTCCAATGTTTTCTCATCATGCTTTTACACAGAAAATGCATAATCAAATTAACTCCTCTTTGCCTTTGCGTAAAAATCTGTGGAAGCAGACTGTGATAGCTAAAATTTCAAATCAGGCTGCATTATTAAGAAAAAACGGTAAAAACGATAATAAAATGCAATACTATATCAGGCAGGTAAAAAGCGGTGATCCTGAAAATATTGAAGGACGGGCAGCAGCTTATTACTGGGATAATCTGTTCAATCATTATTTCTCTTTTTACAGAAGCATTGAAGGTGGTTATCCAAATTCTTTCCTTAACTATGGATATGCTGTTTTACTTGCTGTTATTGCAAGATCAATTGTTGCAAGCGGTATGATACCATCATTCGGCATACATCACCGCAATAAATACAACCCATGGTGTCTGGCGTCTGATATCATGGAACCATACCGTCCGTTTGTGGATAAAGTAATTCTCAATATCATGGAAGAGTTTCCTGACAAGGAAGAGCTTACACCTGAAATAAAAAGGCATATTCTTCAGATTCCTGCAATGGATATTGTTATTGACCGAAATAACAGCCCTTTGATGATAGGTACACAGCGTACTACTGCATCTTTGGCTGATTGTTTTGAAGGAACTGCACGCCGCATATTATACCCTGAATTAACGTGAGTACAAAATATTTGAGCCGCTTAAATCAGTATAGAGTTTTGTGGGTTTTTGTGTTTTTTGATTTGCCAACTGCTACTAAGAAAGACAGGAAGAATTATGCGCAGTTCAGAAAAAATCTTCTGAAAAACGGATTTGCAATGCTTCAATATTCAATTTATATCAGGCATTGTAGTAGTCGTGAAAATGCCGATGTTCATATAAAACGTGTTAAATCTTTTTTAGCTCCGAAAGGAGAAATCATTATTTTTACATTAACTGATAAACAGTTTGGAATGATGGAATTTTTTCGTAGCAGTGAAATTTCATCCAGACCCAAAACTCCTCAGCAACTTGAATTGTTTTAATACAGGAAATGAAAAAACCCTTTATAAATTATTCATAAAGGGTTTTTTCAAGTGATTTTTCTTTTCAGTCAGACTTCGCAATCATTTGAAATACAGCTCGTTAAGCCGTGTTATGATGTGCGAATCCGGTCAAAGATACAATTTAAAAGCAATTCACAACTTATAATATCTTTGATCGTTACTGATGTAGGATGTGCGAATCCGGTCAAAGATACAATTTAAAAGCAATTCACAACGGATGATGAAGATGAGATACAAGAAGAAATGATGTGCGAATCCGGTCAAAGATACAATTTAAAAGCAATTCACAACTAAATTTTTTGAGCTAAGTTTAAGCTGTCAGATGTGCGAATCCGGTCAAAGATACAATTTAAAAGCAATTCACAACTAGTTTTATTGATTAGCCTTTCAGGATGTAGATGTGCGAATCCGGTCAAAGATACAATTTAAAAGCAATTCACAACTACACGCTGGTTGAATCTTGTCCTGAATCAGATGTGCGAATCCGGTCAAAGATACAATTTAAAAGCAATTCACAACGATTACAAGATGTTCTGGCAATTACTTGGAGATGTGCGAATCCGGTCAAAGATACAATTTAAAAGCAATTCACAACATACTTCGGCAGCGCATGTTCCGGAAATTCGATGTGCGAATCCGGTCAAAGATACAATTTAAAAGCAATTCACAACATATGTTCCGGTTTCCTGTGCCTTGAAATAGATGTGCGAATCCGGTCAAAGATACAATTTAAAAGCAATTCACAACTGAACAGCACCCGATGCTTTGCGACCTACAGATGTGCGAATCCGGTCAAAGATACAATTTAAAAGCAATTCACAACGATTCCCTTATCAGCACCTTGTTTTAATTTGATGTGCGAATCCGGTCAAAGATACAATTTAAAAGCAATTCACAACGACGGTGCCGCTCCATCGGCGTATGCGGCAGGATGTGCGAATCCGGTCAAAGATACAATTTAAAAGCAATTCACAACCTGCACGCTTCAGCACTACCTGCTCATCATGATGTGCGAATCCGGTCAAAGATACAATTTAAAAGCAATTCACAACGTATGTTTGATAATACCGAATACCTGTTTTGATGTGCGAATCCGGTCAAAGATACAATTTAAAAGCAATTCACAACGAAAAGCACTTATGACACCGCCGGCATAATGATGTGCGAATCCGGTCAAAGATACAATT
The DNA here is from genome assembly GCA_964550455.1 of uncultured Bacteroidales bacterium. Classification (GTDB taxonomy): domain Bacteria; phylum Bacteroidota; class Bacteroidia; order Bacteroidales; family JAAYJT01; genus JAAYJT01. The sequence goes on from CAZJZG010000005.1 coordinate 61,482, forward strand.
TAAAAGCAATTCACAACTATCGAAGCACAGGACAAGGAGTGTCTTAAGATGTGCGAATCCGGTCAAAGATACAATTTAAAAGCAATTCACAACAATCTCGTTTCAATTTTGAAACTTGCTGCAGATGTGCGAATCCGGTCAAAGATACAATTTAAAAGCAATTCACAACAGGTTTTGAGTTTTAGCGTTTACGTATTTTGATGTGCGAATCCGGTCAAAGATACAATTTAAAAGCAATTCACAACCCTTGCGCATCGCCTCTCAGTCGTACATCCGATGTGCGAATCCGGTCAAAGATACAATTTAAAAGCAATTCACAACACGCAACCAGATGTTTATGACTCTTAACAGGATGTGCGAATCCGGTCAAAGATACAATTTAAAAGCAATTCACAACTTGGGGGTATTCACAGTATCAATGTTATGAGATGTGCGAATCCGGTCAAAGATACAATTTAAAAGCAATTCACAACGTATGTTTGATAATACCGAATACCTGTTTTGATGTGCGAATCCGGTCAAAGATACAATTTAAAAGCAATTCACAACCTTTGATAAGTTTTTAAAGCCAAGCCTTCCGATGTGCGAATCCGGTCAAAGATACAATTTAAAAGCAATTCACAACTTCTGTATCTAGTTTTGCAACTTTTTTCAAGATGTGCGAATCCGGTCAAAGATACAATTTAAAAGCAATTCACAACTTCTGTATCTAGTTTTGCAACTTTTTTCAAGATGTGCGAATCCGGTCAAAGATACAATTTAAAAGCAATTCACAACAGCCATATTCTTTTCCTCCTTTTTTTATTCGATGTGCGAATCCGGTCAAAGAGTCAATTTAAAAGCAATTCACAACTGAGAAAGAACTGACAAAACTGAAGTTTTACAATTTACTTTAACTGCCTGTGTAGTCTGTGTTTTTGATGGAAATATTTAAGGAGCCAAATAGCAAGGTACAGAACTACAAAAACAAAGATGATGATGGCGCCAGAGGGCAGATCTGCTACATATGAAATGTAAAGCCCTGTTATACTGCCCAGTATCCCGAAAATAACGGAATAAATGATAATGTGTTTGAAATTTCGGGTTAGCAGGTTGGCAGCCGATTGTGGTATTGTAAGGTATGAGATCACAAGGATAATGCCTATAACCCTGATATTCAGTACTATGACTAAAGCCACGAGAGCAATTAATATGTAATTGAAGGTGTTTACCGGTAGTTTATGGCTTTGGGCGTATTCTTCATCGAACGAGATAAACAGAATGATGCGGTAGAACAAAATAAAGAACAGTATGAGTAATGAGCAAAGAATTATCATGAAATTAATATCGGCATCGCTTACGGTAAGAATATTCCCGAAAAGGTAGGTCATAAGATTGGGAGCATATCCGGGGGTAAGGAAAATAAAAATGATACCCAGTGCCATCCCAAACGACCATATTATTCCAATGGCAGAATCTTCGCGGATTTCAGTCTTTTTTGAGATGAACTCAATACCCAGTGCCGATAGCAGTCCGAAAGCAGCACCTCCAAGCATTGGATTTATACCAAAAAAATACCCCATTCCAATCCCGCCAAAAGATGCATGAGTGATACCTCCGGCAATGAACACTTTGCGTCGTGCAACTATATAAGTTCCGGCAATACCACATGATATACTTGCCAGTAAGGCAGCCAGCAAGGCTTTGCTGAAAAATGAATAGCTGATGAGTTCAAAAAGTTCAGCCATATTAGTGATTGTGTTTTTTAAGTACAGTATGAGGAATATCGCCGTGAGTAATAATCTGGATCGGGCAGCCGTAAGCAGCAAGCTGTTTCTCAGTGATAATGTTTGACGGATGGTAATTCAAATATTTATTTACGCAGGCTATGGTTTTTACATAATATGAAATAGTGCCTATATCGTGGGTAACAACAATGATAGCCATGGTTTTGTTAAGCTCCAGCAGAATATCATAAAGATCGGCTTCAAATTTACTGTCAACAAAAGTATTAGGTTCATCCAGAATAAGCAGGGAAGGGGATGTAATGATAGCACGGCAGAGAAAAACCCTCTGCATCTGCCCGCCCGACAGTTCTCCGATCGGCCTTGAGTAAAGATTGCTGATGCCCATCCTGGTAAGCAGCTCAACGGCTTTATCCTTATCAGCCTGTGTATATCTCTTAAAAACAGCTTTATCAGAAACCAGCCCTGAAAGCACAACATCAATCACAGAAATCGGAAAACGCTTGTCGAAACGGCTTATCTGAGGTAAATATCCTATTTGGTTCTTTGTATCCCTGCCATTTGCCTTGTGCTTTATTATCTGACCTTTAACAGGTTTGAGCAAACCAACCATCAGCTTTACAAGAGTGGTTTTTCCTCCTCCATTCGGACCAATTATTCCAATAAAGTCATTTGAATTTATGGTGAGATTCACATCCTTAAGAACGATCTCTTCACCATAAGTAGCCGAAATGTCAATCAATTCAATGATTTTACCCATAAAGATACCATATTTCTTTAAATGCAAAAGTAATTCTTTATTCCGTGTTCTGAAAGAAAATACAATTACCTGATCGTAATTTTTGCGGTATCAATGCTAAAGTCAGCTTTATAATCATCGTTTCTACGGGTTCAGTGCTTTCTGCATGGTATGAGAAATGGCATACATACCTGCAAGCCAGTCTTCTTCAAGAGGGTTGAGGATCTCGATTTTTCCGGATATTTCAGCAGCCACAACTTCAGCCGAAGCAGTATTGAACTGACTTTGAACTAATATGGTGTGAATATTCAGCTTTCGGGCAACATCAATTATATTTTTAATATGCGAACCGGTAGGCTCTTTGCCGTCTGATTCCAGTGCAATTTGCTCAAGTCCGTAGGTTCTTGCAAAATATGTAAAAGCCGGATGATATATCAGAAATGTTTTGATCGGGGAATGAGCAAGCAGCCCTTTAATATGATTGTCAAGTTTATCAATATCCTTTGTGAAATCTTCATAATTAGCCATATACATTTCCTTGTTGTCCGGGTCAAATTCCAGAAGTGTTTTCAGAATGGTATTGATTTGTATTCTTACTTCTGCCGGCGATAGCCAGTGGTGAGGGTCAATTCCGTGAAGGTGAACATGGTCGCCGTGATCAATTACTTCCCCTACAATAAGGTCAATATCTTTACTCAGATCAACCGTCAGTGTTTCGGATCTTTTCTCTGATTTGTCAATAATATGATCTTCAAATATCAGATTACCATTTACAAAGAAAATAACTGAATTGCTCAGATCCTTTATTTGTTTTGGAGTTGGTTCGTAAGTTTCGGGGCTTACTCCCGGAGGTGTAATGACCTGTATTTCAAAATTATCTCCTGCAATACGCTCAGCAAAATATTTATAGGGTAGTATACTTACTGATATTACCGGCTTTTCTTTAACAGAAACAGGAACACAGGCTACGGCTATTGCTGCCACTAATCCAAAGCTCAGGATTTTCTTTAATGAATTTCGGAAACTCTGTAATACTGATAGCATAATTTCATTGATTAGTACATATGATGAAATCGGACCATGTTGGTTTCAGAAAAATATGAATAACAGCAAGTGCCTGTTTTTATTGATGTAACAGGTTTATATGCTTTTAATTCCCGAATTAGCTGTTCATTGATATCAGAAATTCCTCGTTCGACAAAGTAAATTTCATCTTATCCTTCAAAAATTCCATTGCTTCTATCGGGTTCATATCAGCCAGATGGTTTCTGAGAACCCACAGACGCTGGAGGAATTCCTTTCTTACCAGCAATTCTTCTCTTCGTGTACTTGAAGCAACAATATCAATAGCAGGCCAGATACGCTTGTTAGCAAGTTTACGGTCGAGTTGCAATTCCATATTACCGGTTCCTTTAAATTCCTCAAAAATGACCTCATCCATCTTTGAACCTGTATCAATAAGCGCTGTTGCAAGTATAGTAAGTGAACCACCGTTTTCAATTTGTCTGGCTGCACCAAAGAATCGCTTTGGTTTCTGAAGGGCATTGGCTTCCACACCTCCTGAAAGCACTTTGCCGGATGCAGGAGACACTGTGTTGTAAGCACGTGCAAGACGTGTTATTGAATCAAGCAGTATCACAACATCATGACCGCATTCTACCATTCTTTTAGCTTTTTCAAGAACTATATTGGCTATACGAACATGTTTTTCTGCCGGTTCATCAAAAGTTGAAGATATCACCTCTGCTTTTACATGGCGTGCCATATCGGTTACTTCCTCAGGTCTTTCGTCAATAAGCAGAACTATCATATATACCTCAGGATGATTAGATGCTATGGCATTAGCTATTTCTTGCAGCAGAATGGTCTTTCCGGTTTTGGGCTGGGCTACTATTAAACCACGCTGACCTTTACCAATGGGAGTGAACATGTCAATGATGCGGGTTGATATGCTTTCCTGAGCATGACCGGTAATTTTGAATTTCTTTTCCGGAAACAAAGGCGTAAGGAAGTCAAAAGGAATACGATCGCGGATTTCGTCAACAGTACGTCCGTTTATTGCTTCAATTTTTACCAGCGGAAAGTATTTTTCACCATCGCGCGGAGGTCTGATGCTTCCACGGATAGTATCTCCGGTTTTAAGTCCGAAAAGTTTTATTTGCGATTGCGATACATAAATATCATCCGGGGAGTTCAGATAATTATAATCCGATGAACGCAAAAAACCGTATCCGTCACTAATCACTTCAAGAACTCCTTCGCTTGTAACGATGCCTTCAAATTCAGCGAAGTTCTCGTCTCTTTCCCTACGTTTGTCGTGATAACGTTGTTTGTAATCCTTCTGTTGTTGCTCGCGGTAAGGACGTTCGGTTTCAACAGGTGCTTCTGCCGGAGGCACAACTTTCTGATCCTGAACCTTTGTATCAGCAGGCTGAACAAGAACTTCTGCCGGATTATCCTGCTCAGGTATCTTCGGTATTTCAGGTGTGATGAAAAGATCGTCATTATCACCTTCAAGGATTTTAAGCTCTTCAATTACCGGATTAACCACTTCAGTAGCAGCATCAGGTTTTGAGTAATGCACTGGTTTCTCCTGAACCTGTTTCTGGAATTCTTTTCGGGGGGGATGGCTGAAATGTTGCTTATTATCCTTATTTAATGCTTTCGGCTTTTGATTATCAAAGCTTTTGCTCTCAGTTTTTGCTACTTCAGATTCCTTACCTTGAGCTGCTGATTCTTTTGTTTTGTTCTCAACCGTTGGCTTTGTAATTCTCTTTCTTTTCCGTGGTTGTGCTGTAGATGCTTCTTTTGAACTCTCAGGAGTCTTATCAGCTTGTTTCTCAGAAGGTTTTGTTTCTGGTTTTGATGGTGCAGCCGGAGCCTGGGTTTGAGTTTTCGGCTTTTGAGCGCTTTTCTCCTCAGCAAGCTTTTCCTGGCTTTGTCTTTTTTCAGCCACAGCTTTAACATCGCTGATTACAACGATTCTCTTTCGCTGATTCTTAGCGCGCTGCTCTTCTTTTTTTTCTTTTTTAAGGATATCGGGGGTGGGGTTTATTGCCTGATGGTCCAGGATAGTATAGATGAGATCCTGTTTGTTGAGTTTGTCGTACTTAGGGATTTTAAGATCTTTGGCAATTTCTTTTAATTCAGCTACTAATTTGCTGTTTAGTTTAAGAATATCATACATATTAAAAATGTGTTTGGAGAATTAACCATTAAGGTAATATCTAGCTTAACGGTTAAGCTGTCAGAAAATGTCTTTGATTATAATTTTAAGGAAAAAATCAAGATTGAACCTGAAATGGTGGTGCAAAGATAAAAACATTTTTTGAATCACAAATATTTTGATGTCAAATGCAATTTTATTTTTTAGTAAGGTAATGGTTCAGATAAGTAAGGGTTGTTTTGTAAATTACTGAATACCAGGTGACTGTGATTGGGTTGGGAGCGTTTATAGCCCTTAATGAGTAAATGACCGGTTTATGGGTTTCTGAAATGTGTCGGGATATATTATAAAGGAATAAGAATGATTGATTTTCTTATTTGGCTAATGCCGGTGGCAATTGATTATTAAATCATTATGAATAGGAACGGGCTTCAGCCAGTTTTTAAAATAAAACTACCTCAAATCATGGGCTTTAGCCCAAATTAACAGATGTTAAATACCTCGCATATAACAAACTAGTTAGACCTTTTTGGCTAAAGCCAGTTTGTTTTCTCCACTTCCATGCTCCCGCCGGTTAAAGCCGGCGGTAATTGATTATTAAATCATTATGAATAGGAACGGGCTTTAGTCCGTTTTTAAAATGCAAATAACCCAAAGCATGGGCTTTAGCCCAAATCTGAAGCCAGAGTCAACTGATTTTCATTTATATCCTGACTTCAATACACTTTTTGAACCACATGTTCCTGATCCAATGCATATTACAAATTCTGTATTGTTGGATCATGGAATGGCAATCAAAAAAACACTGCTAAAAAAAGATTTTTTGTCATTAAGTTTGCCATATTAAAAAAATGTGTAATTTTGCACCCTCAAAATCAGATAGTAATATTTATTATGAAGAAAGACATTCATCCAAAGGAATACAGACTGGTTGTTTTTAAAGATATGTCAAACGATTACGCTTTTTTAAGCAGATCAACAGCTAACTCTAAAGAAACTATTGTTTGGGAAGATGGTAAGGAATATCCTCTTGTTAAATTAGAGATTTCTCACACTTCTCATCCTTTTTATACTGGAAAGATGAAACTTGTTGACACAGCCGGTCGTCTTGATAAATTCAAGGCAAGATATGAAAAACATCTGGAAAACCGGAACATGCAGAACAAGTAAAATCAAATGTTCTTAACTGTTTATAAAAAAGCCCTTCAAAAAGAGGGCTTTTTTTGTACAACCTTTTGTATTTTTGGCGCATCAAAAACCATCTTTTTATGAATTACATACTTTTTGACGACACAAGGCGTAGTAACCTGCTGCCAATGACTTTTACCAGACCTGTTGCAGATATCAGGGTCGGAATTCTGACACTAAGAGAAAAATGGGAAAAATATCTGGGAGTTAAAACCTCTTCTCTTACTGAAAAATATCTTGAGAAAAAATTCCCTATCGTTAAGGAATCGGACAACATTCTTATCAATGGTGCAGTTTTCCCAAACCAGGAGTTGATAAGTGAGATAAACAATCTTAAAGCTAATCAGGCTCTTATCAGAAACGAAACGGTTATAGCAATGCATGTAACTTACGAGGATCTGGAAGGTAGCGGATCAAAAAGTACAGAAAATACTGATGAGGTACTCACAAAAGCTACTGTTACCGAGATATGCAATCTCTGGGATATCTTTGCATTAAATGATCAGGCAATAAAGGATGATTTTGCTCTGATAACCAAAGGAAGAAAATCGCAGGATGTTTCAAAGTTTACTCATCTGGTGAATCCTGAAAACATTTTTATTGAAAATGATGCAAAGATAGGTTATGGCGTGATCCTGAATGCCAGCGATGGTCCTGTGTACATTGGCAATAAGGCTGAAGTCATGGAAGGCAGTATGATAAGGGGAAGTTTTGCTTTATGCGGACATTCAACTGTTAAGATGGGTGCCAAGATCTATGGAGGCACATCTGTAGGACCGCATTCAAAAGTTGGCGGCGAAGTGAGTAACTCAGTTATTTTTGGCTATTCTAACAAAGCCCATGATGGTTATTTAGGTAATTCGGTATTGGGCGAATGGTGTAATCTGGGTGCAGATACCAATACTTCGAACTTGAAAAACACATACGAGAATGTTCGATTGTGGAATTATCCCGAACAATCTTTTGTTGACACAGGCTTGCAGTTTTGTGGGCTTATTATGGGTGACCACTCAAAATCAGGGATAAACACCATGTTTAATACCGGTACAGTCGTTGGAGTAAGCTCCAATATTTTTGGCGGGAATTTTCAGCGCAATTTCATCTCTTCTTTTGCCTGGGGAGGCTACACCGGTTTCACTACCTATAATATCAATAAAGCGATAAAGGTTGCCGAAGCTGTTTATAAGCGGCGTAATATTGAATTTTCCGATATTGACAAGGATATTATGAAACATGTTTTCAATATTACTTTCAAGTATCGCAAACTTTAATTCTGCCATACTGTTGATATAAAAACTGACATTTACCGACAAGAGGTCAGATTATTTGTTTATTTGGCTGTTTATGACATGAAAATATTTCCTGGCCGAATAATTGTAATAAGATTGTATTATGTTTGATCCAAAGATAAATCCGAAAATATCATTTATTTCAAAATTGGCTAATGAAGGAGCCGATTTTATCCCTCTGCTCTCAGCAGAGGATGAAGAACAGATGAGGGCAGAAGCTTTGCCCGAAACTCTACCAATACTGTCGTTACGGAATACCGTACTTTTTCCCGGAGTGGTAATTCCACTCACCGTAGGGCGCGATAAATCAATAAAACTGATCAAGGATTTCTATCGCGGAAGCCGTATTATCGGAGTAGTTGCTCAGAAAGATGCAGCAATTGAAGACCCCGTTTTTGATGATCTGTATAAAATAGGTACTGTGGCGTATATTATCAAGTTGCTGCAGATGCCCGACGGGAATACAACAGCCATAATCCAGGGACGTAAGCGTTTCAGAATGGAAGCTCTTGTTCAGGAAGAACCATACATCATTGCGCAGGTGGTTGCTCACGAATCAATGGAGAAATTAAAGATGAACAGGCAGACAAAAGCTCTGATATCATCGCTGAAAGACCTTTCAATCCAGATAATCAAGCAATCCCCCAATATCCCTTCAGATGCTGCTTTTGCCATTCGCAACATCGAAAGCCCTGTTTTTCTCGTTAATTTCATTTCTTCGAATCTGGATATTGAAGTGCTTGAGAAACAATCAATACTCGAATCACTTGATTTTGAAGATCGTGTGAGTTGGGTATTTGCAATGCTGAAGAGAGTATTTCAAGAACTTGAATTGAAAAATCAGATTGAAAGTAGGGTTAAAACCGAAATTGATAAACAACAGCGCGATTATTTACTACACCAACAGTTGAAAACCATTCAGGAAGAGCTTGGTGGCGCTCCTAATCAACAGGAGATTGCTGAATTGAAGAATAAGGCTGCAGCAAAGAAATGGCCAAAAAACGTTGCCGGGGCTTTTGAAAAGGAAATAGCCAAGCTTCAGCGTATGAACCCGGCTGCTATGGAATATTCCATGCAGATGAATTATATTGAAGTACTCGTTGATCTGCCATGGGATGAGTGTACAAAAGATAATTTTGATCTTAAACACGCACAGAAAGTTTTGGATCAGGATCATTACGGATTGGAAAAAGTCAAGGAACGTATTATTGAATATTTGGCAGTGTTGAAACTGAAAGGTGATATGAAGTCGCCGATAATTTGCCTTGTAGGACCTCCGGGAGTTGGTAAAACCTCATTAGGAAAGTCAGTTGCAAGAGCCGTTTCAAGAAAATATGTCAGAATGTCATTAGGCGGATTGCGCGATGAAGCAGAAATTCGAGGACACCGTAAAACATATATAGGAGCCATGCCGGGCAGGATAATTCAAAGCCTTAAAAAGATTAAAAGCTCTAACCCGGTGTTTGTACTTGACGAAGTTGATAAAGTTATGGGATTGAATATAAACGGAGACCCCGCTGCAGCTCTTCTTGAAGTACTTGACCCCGAACAGAATCTGGCTTTTCATGATAACTATCTCGATATTGATTACGATTTGTCAAGGGTGATGTTCTTAGCCACTGCTAACACCCTTAGCACAATACATCCAGCACTGCGCGACAGAATGGAGGTTATTGAGCTAAGTGGTTATCTGATGGAGGAAAAGGTTGAGATAGCTTTCAGGCATCTGATACCAAAACAGTTACGTGAGCATGGTTTGGGAAAAGACAAGCTGAAATTCACAAAACCCATAGTTCGTAAGATCATTGAAGATTACAGCAGGGAAGCAGGAGTAAGGAATCTGGAAAGGCTTATAGCCAAGATCATTCGGAACCGTGCTAAATATATCATTTCCAACGAGCCATACAATGTTCAGCTAACCATTGATGATTTGCGTGAGATCCTTGGTCCTGAACAATATCACATTGAAAAAGACCTCATTAATAATAATGTAGGGGTTGCTACAGGTCTGGCATGGACTTCGGTTGGCGGGCAAATACTGTTTGTGGAAGTAAGCCTTAGCCGTGGCAAAGGTAATCTCACACTTACCGGAAGCCTAGGTGATGTAATGAAGGAGTCTGCCACTCTGGCTTATGAGTATCTTAAAGCTCATGCCTCACAACTTGGACTTGACGACAGAGCTTTTGAGAAATGGAATGTGCATATTCATATCCCCGAAGGTGCTACTCCAAAGGATGGTCCTTCAGCAGGTATCACAATATTCACTGCTCTGGCTTCTGCCTATACCCAGCGTTTGATAAAACCACGTATCGCAATGACGGGCGAGATAACCCTCAGAGGCAGGGTTTTACCGGTTGGAGGAATAAAAGAAAAAATCCTTGCGGCAAAACGTGCCAAAATAAATGATATAATCCTCCCGGGCGAGAACCGTAAGGATATTGCCGAAATACCATCAAGATATATTGAAGGACTGAATTTTCATTATGTTGACAATATGATTGACGTAATTGATTTTGCCCTTCTCGACCAACGAGCTGACAATCCTATTGATTTAAACAGGGATTAATGAAAAAAGCTCAGTCTTACTATGAATAAAATTCTGATAATACTCGGTCATCCGGTAAAAGATACCTTTAGTGATAAATTAACTACAGCATACATTGAAGGAGCTTTAAGCTCAAAAGCTGAAATAAAGAGCCTGAAATTAAATCAGTTAAAGTTCGACATCAATTTCAGCAGTGGCTACAGAGGCAATCAGGAGCTTGAACCCGATCTGGTAATGGCTCAGGAATTGATAACATGGGCTGACCATCTGGTTTTCTTTTATCCAAACTGGTGGGCAACATTTCCTGCACTGCTAAAAGGTTTCATTGACAGGACTTTCCTGCCCGGTTTTGCGTTCAGATATACCGGAAAAGGACGCGCACATGATAAACTGCTAATGGGAAAAACCGCCAGACTCTTTGTTACCATGGACAACTCGCCTTTTTATTATAGGTGGGTACTCGGCAGACCCGGACATCATGCCATGAAAAAAGCTTTTTTACAGTTTTGTGGGGTCAATCCGGTAAATATTTCAACAATTGGTCCGATCAAAGGCTCAAATGAAAAGAAAAGAGAAAAATGGCTTAAAAAGGTTAAACGACTGGGAGAGAGGCAGATATAACGATTTTGAGACTTTTATGCTTTAAAAAAATAAAATTATTATTCAGATTTTTAAGGTGTTTTGTTTTTGAAAAGAAAATAGGCGTATATTTGCACTCTTTTTTAAAGATCACCTATTTCTAATACTTACTGCAATGAATACGAGAGAAATAATGAATTTTGTTGATACCATAGTACCCAGGAACGAACTTCCGGAATTTAAGGCTGGCGATACTATTACGGTACATTATAAGATCAGGGAAGGAGATAAAGAACGTATCCAGCAATTTCAGGGCGTAGTTTTACAGCGTTCCGGCAGTGGAAGCACTGAAACATTTACCATCCGCAAGGTTTCAGGAAGCATTGGCGTTGAAAGGATTATTCCCGTTCATTCACCGTTTATTAGTAAGATCGAAGTTAATAAACGCGGTGTGGTTCGTAGGGCACGTATTTTTTATTTGCGAAAAATCAAAGGCAAGAAAGCCCGTATCAAAGAAAAAAAATATTAGTCTCCGGCTTAAAAAATATAAAAGCTCCAACTCAGGGGCTTTTTTTTTGACCGGCACTTTCACAAGTACTACTGAACTGCGTATTTCCGTTTAGCATAATATAATTTTGGTATGAACGAATCAGATAATATCTTCAGCCCTTCAGTCATTGAGTTGTTCACTGTACTCAACGAGTATTGCATTTTCATTGAAAAAGCTTCGGATTATACTAAGGACGATGTTCTTGAATATCTGAACCGGATATTGCCGCTTATGTATCTTAAAGGTACGCTCGTACCTGCGGTTGAAGTGGAACACCCTGAAGCAAACGAACGTTATGTAACCGAAGAACAATGGCAGGATGTTTTCAATATGCTGAGAGCCAAATTTGACAATGAGGATATATTTTATTTTATTGACCCCGGTTCGAACACTTTTGATGAAGAATGGGATATTTACAGCCTTTCAGAAGATCTTGCCGATATTTATCAGGACAGTAAGGATTTTGTTTTGCTGTATAGTAAGAATTTACATGCTGCCCGCGAAAATGCTGTACATGAAATTGCAGCGCTTTTCAAATCTCACTGGGGACACAGAATAAGCCGCAGTCTCAGCCATATTCATTATGTTTTATACCGTTCATATATCGGATCTGACAACTCATACCTGGATTAAATCCATAAAACATTAAAAACAAAACCATTCTTTGGTTTGTTAATCCTCAAAATTCTTAATTTCGCAAACTAACTCAAAGTAAAAATATCATGAATTACGATCTCATTGTTATTGGTAGTGGACCGGGTGGTTATGTAGCAGCTATCAGGGCTTCACAATTAGGATTAAAAACTGCTGTTGTTGAAAAATCAGAACTGGGCGGGGTATGCCTCAACTGGGGTTGCATCCCTACCAAGGCATTGCTGAAAAGCGCACATGTGTTCAATTATATGAAAAGTGCCGGCGATTATGGTATCACTCTGAACCAGGAACCTGTTGCCGACCTTGAAGCCATTGTGAAAAGAAGCCGTGAAGTTTCGGCAGGTATGAGTAAGGGTATTCAGTACCTGTTCAAAAAGAATAAAATTGAACATATTGCTGGAACCGGTAAAGTTAAACCCGGTAAAACAGTGGAAGTCACTGCTGCTGATGGTTCGAAACAGGAATTCAATGCTGCTCACATCATTCTGGCTACCGGTGCACGTAGTCGTGAAATAAAAGGACTTGAGCAGGATGGCAAAAAGGTAATAGGCTACCGTGAGGCTCTGACCCTTACAAAACAACCAAAGTTAATGGTGGTAGTTGGTTCGGGCGCTATAGGAGCTGAACTTGCTTATTTTTATAACAGTATAGGCACCAAGATCACCCTCGTTGAGTTTATGCCCAATGTTTTACCAATTGAAGATGAAGAAGTTTCGAAACAACTTGCCAGAAATTTCAAGAAAATGGGTATAAAGATAATGACTGATTCAACAGTGGAATCGGTGGATAAAACCGGAGATGTCTGCAAGGTTCTGGTTAAAACCAAAAAGGGCAATGAAACGATTGAAGCCGACATTGTTCTTTCAGCAGTGGGGATTGTACCAAATATTGAAGGAATAGGACTTGAAGAAACAGGTATTGCTGTTGAAAAGGGAAAAATTAAAGTTGACCAGTACTATCGTACCAATGTTGAAGGTTATTACGCCATTGGCGATATTGTTCCGGGTCCTGCTCTGGCGCATCTGGCATCCCACGAAGGTATTGTCTGCGTTGAGGCTATTGCAGGTAAGAACCCTGAACCGGTTGATTATGGCAATGTTCCCGGTTGTACATATACCAATCCAGAGGTTGCTTCAGTGGGAATGACAGAGCAAAAAGCACGTGAAGCCGGTTATGAACTCAAAATAGGAAAGTTCCCTTACTCAGCTTCTGGCAAGGCAAGTGCTTCGGGTAATAAGGATGGCTTTGTAAAACTGATCTTCGATGTCAAATATGGTGAATTGCTGGGCGCTCACATGATTGGCGAAAATGTTACCGAAATGATCGCTGAACTGGTTATGGCACGCAAGTTAGAAACCACTGCCGAAGAGATAATCAAAGCGATCCATCCTCATCCTACCATGTCAGAAGCAGTTATGGAAGCTGCTGCTGCTGCCTACGATGAAGTTATCCATTTGTAATTTGTAGCCGGGAAAATAGATCAGACTACCGGATATACGCTTTTTAATGATCAGTGAATTTATTTTAAATCTAAGAAATGGAAATTGTAAAAACTGAAATTCCTGATGTGCTGATCATTAAACCTGTTGTTTTCAGGGATGAACGCGGATATTTTTTTGAGTCATTTCATTCCGAACGCTATCGTGAAGCCGGAATTGACTTTGCTTTTGTTCAGGATAATGAATCTAAATCACAAAAAGGAGTACTTCGTGGTTTGCATCTTCAGAAACCTCCCTTTGCTCAGGGAAAGCTTATCAGAGTGGTAAAGGGAGCAGTGCTGGATGTAGTGGTGGATGTAAGAAGAAACTCCCCTTATTATGGAAAATGGGTTTCAACTATCCTTACCGAAGAAAATAAATGGATGTTCTGGGTTCCTCCGGGCTTTGCCCATGGGTTCCTAACACTTGAAAACGACACGGTCTTTTTTTATAAATGTACTGCTTTTTATAATAAAGGATCAGAAATGGCTATCCGCTGGAACGACCCTCAGCTTGCAATAAATTGGGGTATAGAAGATCCGATATTGTCAGAAAAAGACAAAAACTCACCGTTTTTCAGTGAATTCATAAGCCCGTTTTAATTCATAATAATGTGATAATCAATTGCTGCCGGCATTAGTTTGGGCTAAAGCCCATGCTTTGGGTTAGTTGCATTTTAAAAACGGACTAAAGTCCGTTCCTATTCAAAATGATTTAATAATCAATTGCCACCGGCTTTAGCCGGCGGGATATGTAAGTGGAGAAAACAAACTGGCTTTAGCCAAAATAGTTTAGAAATGCAGAATATTAACAGTCAATATATTTGGGCTAAAGCCCATGGTTTGAGGTAGTTTCATTTTATAAACGGACTAAAGTCCGTTCCTATTCATAGCATTTTCTCCCGAATCATTCGGGATCTCCCGAGTCATTCGGGATCCATTTGTTATTTCGCCCCTACAGGGCTTGGGGTTGGAGTTTCTCCTATTTTCTACAAACATATCATCCCGTAAGGGTCGTTGACCCTAAGGGATTTTGCACTTTGAAGGATTATTACCTCGGGCGCTGAGGCTCTCGAAGCGCCTGATTATTTCATCCCGTAAGTCCCTTCGGGATTTAGGGTTGGAAATTGTCCGGTTTTATACCAATTACATTAAGTTTTTGTTGTATTGCATATTCCGGTATCAGTTCCGATAGGTCAATGGCATATTTTAATATTCAGTTTTTCAGCATTTTGAATCATATTCAGTTTCAATGATCTTTCTTTCTAACTGAATTGTAGTATGACTTATCCCAAACTTATTTTTAAGCTCTTTCTGAAGTTCCTGAATAAATTTATCTTTTTGGTCCTCAGGGGTAACAATATGCACTGTTAATGCCACCTGGGTTGTACTCAAAGCCCATACATGCAGATCGTGAATATTTTCAACCCCTTTCCTGTTCAGCAAATAATTTCTTATCTGCTCAATATCAATGTGTCTGGGCACGGCATCCAAAGCAAGGTTAATCGCATCAACAAATAAACCCCATGTTCCCCACAGGATTACAAGAATAATTATAAAACTTGTTACCGGATCAATCCAAAGTTTTCCGGTAATGTTTATTAAAATGCCTGCTACCACAACTCCAAGCGAAACACCGGCATCGGCAGCCATGTGCATAAAAGCGCCTTTGATATTTAGATCATGTTTTTGCCCCCCGATAAACAGCAAAGCTGTGAATGTGTTGATAACCACGCCAATAGCGGCAACTATAATAACTTGAGTTCCTCCTACAGGTTCGGGTTCAAGTAGTTTATAAACAGCATCACGTGCAATAAAAGCTACTGCGCCAAAAAGCAGTAAAGCATTAAGTAATGAAACCAGTATAGTTGTTTTACGAAGTCCGTAAGTATATTTTCCCTTAGGTTTTAATGTTGACATCCATGCGGCTGCCCATGCAAAAGCCAATCCAAATACATCGCTGGCATTATGACCTGCATCAGCTAATAAAGCTGATGAATTGGCTATAAAACCATAAATGACTTCTACAATAACGTATAAAATATTCAAGCTTATGCCAATGGCAAAAGCTTTACGATATTTCAGAGGATGAACATCGGTATGATCGTGCTTATGAGTATGAGCCATGCTTAATTATTTTGCGTATTCCAATATATCACATGTCTAATACCGATTGGAAAAATATAACAGACCAATTATCGCTCCACTCAATTGTTCTTAATGTTTTAACCACCGGCATTAGCGATTGTAATTTACAAAACAGCCTGGACTATTTTGTAAATACAATTCGTATAACCTGAATAATCCAAACATCAGGATAATAATTATATCATAACCCGAAACCTGCATTTGATAAAAAATATTTAAGCAAGCCCGGTATATGATAAAACATATTTCAAGCTGCTAAATGAAAACTCAGGATCGTGATACTTATATTATCACATTTTATCAATAAATGTTTTCATTTCCTGCTGAATTTCTTCTGCTTCTTTTCTTGCCTCATCAGCAAAGCCTTCATTATCAGAAGCATAAATAATGCTCCTTGAAGCATTAATTATTAAACCCACGTCAGAATTTAAACCATAACGGATCACTTCAGCCAGGCTTCCACCCTGAGCTCCAATACCCGGAACAAGTAAAAAATGGTCGGGAATTATCTTTCTGATCTCTGCAAGCATAGGTGCCTGAGTTGCTCCTACAACAAACATGGTATTATCATTGCTTCCCCATGAAGCGGTGGTTCTTAAAACTTCTTCAAAGAGCTTTCTGTTATTTTCCAGTATCTGGAGCTGAAAATCCTCAGCCCCCTTGTTTGAGGTAAGTGCAAGTACAATAGCCCATTTCCCGGCATATTGCAAAAATGGTTTTACTGAGTCGGAACCCATATAGGGGGCAACCGTAATAGCATCAAATCCAAAACCTTTTTTATCATCGAGAAAAGCCTTTGCATATTGAAGTGATGTATTGCCAATATCTCCCCGCTTAGCATCGGCAATGGTAAAAATCTCAGGGTAATTATTTCTGAGATAATCTATTGTCTTTGACAAACTTTGCCATCCTTTAATACCTTGACTTTCATAAAAAGCAAGGTTTGGTTTATATGCAATGCAAAGATGGGAAGTAGCATCAATTATCTGTTTGTTAAACTCAAAAACCGGATCATCGGATTTGAGCAGATGTACAGGGATTTTTTCAATATCGCTATCTAATCCAATACACAGAAAAGACTGTTTACGTCTGATTTCGCTGATCAATTCATCTTTTGTCATAAATATTATGGTTCCCTAAAAGTTAAGGTTTTAATTTTTAGACAGGTAATAGTCTGTTTCTTAATTTCAAACAAGTTTTAACCGTTAACGGCTTCTTTCATTTTTTCTGCATTTTCTGCAAGTTGCAGGGCATCAATCATATCCTGAATATCACCATCCATAAACGATGGCAGATTATAAACTGACAAACCTATTCTATGATCGGTTACCCGCCCCTGCGGATAATTATAAGTGCGTATTTTAGCCGAGCGGTCGCCTGTACTTACCATAGTTCGCCGTTTTGAGCTTATCTCATCAATATATTTCTGATGCTCCTTCTCAAAAATACGTGAACGTAGTACTGATAATGCTTTCTCATAATTTTTTATCTGCGACTTCTGATCCTGACACTGAACTACTATGCCTGTAGGGATATGAACCAGACGTACAGCCGAGTATGTCGTATTAACCGACTGACCCCCAGGTCCCGACGAGCAATATGTATCTTTTCGAATGTCTTCAGGTTTAATTTCAACATCAAACTCATCAGCTTCAGGTAACACTGCAACAGTAGCCGCTGAAGTATGTACCCTGCCCTGTGTTTCGGTTTGTGGCACACGCTGAACACGATGAACTCCCGATTCGTATTTAAATTCACGATAAACCTTTTCGCCAGTAACATTTGCAATTATTTCCTTATATCCACCCACCGTGCCTTCAGTATAATCAACCAGTTCAATCTTCCAGCGCTTGGTTTCGCAGTATTTTGTATACATTCTGAAAAGATCGCCGGCAAAAATACTTGCCTCGTCACCACCGGTTCCTGCCCTGATCTCAAGGATAGCATTTTTAGAATCCTGGGGATCAGAAGGTATAAGCAATATTTTTATTTCTTCCTCAAGTACATCCCTTTCTTCAGTAAGATTCTGAACTTCTTCCTTTGCCAAAGACCTGAATTCTTCATCCTTTTCATTATACAGCACTTCTTTTGCCGATGTTAGATCGCTTTCGAGTTTAACAAAACGTAAATATTTTTCAACAACAGGCTGTAAGTCTTTATAATCGCGGTTAAGTTTAACATAACGCTTCATGTCGCTCATGACATCAGGTTCGTTAAGTTGTTGTTCAATTTCTTTCCAGCGAATATGAAGAGCCTCTAACTTATCAAGCATAAAATTAAATTCTTAAAAATGGGTGCAAAGTTATTAATTTTCGGGGTTATAGTTGAAAAATCCTTATTGATTTTCAATTCATTTTGCTAATTTTGCTGCTCATATCCAATACAGGAACTTTATGATACAACGATTTTTAATTCTCCTTTTAAGTATAGCTCTGTCAGGTTCAGTTTTTAGTCAGGAAATTGACTTTTTCATTGTTGACAGGAACGGAGATGAAATGAACAACACCGTAATAATCGAAGGTATGACTTTGAACCTAAGTACTAATTTTGAGCAACTTGGCATTGAATATGTGTCTTTTAAAGACAACGATTCATACGGCAATGATGAAAAAGCGTTTCCAATAGGTTTTAACTTTAAGTTTTATGATGAAAACAAAGACAGTTTTTATATTGCTCCTACGGGTTTTTTAAATCTTGAAGGACCAAACAGACCATTAAGGTATCCTAATGAGGTTATCCCTTTTCCTGGAGCACCTTCTCTCAAAAACAGTATTTATGGTTGTTTTATGGCCTGGGAGCCTGTAAGTGATAAAAGTGTAAGCATTTATCGAACTGATGGTATCTTGTGTGTTACATGGTGTGAATCGCCGGTTGATACTCATGCAATGCCAGATAGTTCAACCGGAACATTCCAGATAGTGTTAAACAACGAAAACGAAATTTTCATTCATCTGGTAAACATACCCAAATCAGAAAAATATGGTGGACGGGCTACTGTTGGGATTGTGTCAGCAAATAAAAACAGATTTACTGCCATTGATACAATGAATAATACACAATGGACTCCATTACAAGAACGGTCGTTTATATTTACTCCTGAAGATGATTATGTTATCTACGAATGTGATACGATTGAATTCGCTCCCCATCCGGTTCCGGAGTATATAGTATGGTGCGAAATTGATGGTTCAGGTCATGAAACTGAAATAGGTTCAAACTTTAATATTAGTGTAAAACCTAAGCAAACAACCACTTATCGTGCTGAATTATATTCATGCTGGGGCGAAATAATTGCAAGCGCTGAAATAACAGTGGATATAGCCGGCGCTTTTCCCAACGCTTTCAGACCAGTTTCAGGAATTGAGGAAAACAAAACATTTAAAATAGTGCTCAAGGAAACCAATGTAGAGGTTGTTGGTTATTTGCTTCAGGTTTATAACCGTTGGGGGCAGCTTGTTTTTGAAACTGATGATTATGAGGAAGGATGGGATGGCACTTTTAAAGGAAGTGCCTGTCCGGCAGGTATTTATAACTGGACTCTTATGTTTGAGGAAAGTGGAAAAAATAAAATTGCAAATTCCGGATCAGTGATGCTGCTACGCTGATTTATTATTTATTATTAGTTAATGACCCGGCTTTAATATTTTTTTTGAATAGCAGCAAGCATTTTTTCATACCTTTGCATCTTGTCTTCCTGCAATAAGCAGTTGTAAAAATAGTTTTCTGGATATTTAGTAGTAAATAAAATTAAAAAAACGCATTATGTCGTTAGATAAAGAAAAATTCGCCGGCGAGGGTTTTACTTTCGATGATGTACTTCTGGTTCCGGCTTATTCAGAAGTCCAGCCACGCAAAGCCGATACTTCAACCCTGTTTTCAAGAAATATAAGGCTGAACATACCTATTGTTTCATCTGCCATGGATACAGTTACTGAATCCGGTATGGCTATTGCCATGGCACAGGAAGGTGGTATAGGAGTGTTGCATAAAAATATGGGTATAATGGAACAGGCTGCTGAGGTTCGCAAGGTAAAACGTGCGGAAAGCGGTATGATCATTGATCCAGTAACGCTTAACGAAAAGGCTCTGGTAGGCGATGCACTTAAAATAATGGCTGAGTTCAAAATAGGCGGGATACCTGTTGTAAACAAAGCAAACAAGCTTGTTGGAATAATCACTAACCGTGACCTGCGGTTCGAGACCAATCCGAAACGTCCCATTGCTGAAATTATGACAGTGGAAAACCTGATCACTACAACTGGATTTATTGATTTTAAGAAAGCCGAAGAGATTTTTCAAAAGCATAAAATAGAAAAACTGCCAGTAGTTGATAAAAACAACAAATTAATAGGGCTGATAACCTATAAAGATATAATAAAGATCAAAGCTCGTCCCAATGCCTGCAAAGACGATAAAGGAAGACTAAGGGTAGCTGCGGCGGTAGGTATTACGGTTGATATTCTTGATCGTGCAAAGGAACTGGTTGCCAACGATGTGGATGCTATTGTTATTGATACTGCTCATGGTCACTCAAAAGGCGTTCTTGAAGCAATAAAGCTGCTGAGAAACAATTTTCCTGATATTCAATTGATTGCAGGAAATATTGGTACAGCCGATGCTGCACATGCCTTGGCTGCAACCGGTGTTGATGCGGTAAAAGTAGGTATAGGACCCGGTTCAATATGCACAACAAGGGTAATTGCAGGAATAGGTGTACCACAGCTCTCAGCTATTTATGAAGTTAGCAAAGCACTCAAAGACACTGATATATCAATTATAGCCGATGGCGGTATCCGTTATAGCGGTGATATTGTAAAAGCTCTGGCAGCAGGTGCACATTCCATAATGATAGGATCACTGATTGCCGGTGTTGAAGAGTCGCCCGGCGAAACTATAATTTTTGAAGGACGCAAATTCAAAAAATATAGGGGCATGGGTTCAATTGAAGCCATGCAGAAAGGTTCAAAAGATAGATATTACCAGTTTGAAGAAGAAGATTTTAGCAAGCTGGTACCCGAAGGAATCGTTGGAAGAGTGCCATATAAAGGCACACTGTCAGAAGTAGTTCATCAGTTGGTGGGAGGTTTGAGAGCCGGTATGGGTTATACAGGATCACTGAATATAAAAATGCTACAGCAAGCAAAATTTATGAAAGTTACTCAAGCAGGTGTTATTGAAAGTCATCCTCATGACATTACTATAACAAGCGAAGCTCCTAACTACAGCAAAAGATAAAACCGAAAAATTTTATTGCCAACAGGCATCATATTTTTAATTTATTTTATTTTCGCCAAAAGAAATTTAAATCAGAATTAAAATACTAATCCATGACAACTAAATTAATCGTCAGAAAGGCAACAGTTTTAAGAAAAATAGCAGCGATTACAGCAGCACTGTTTTTTATTTTAGGAAATGTTGCAGCACAAGACATTAGTAAAAAAGTTCTTGCTGAAATAGGCAGTGAAAAAATTACGGTAGAAGATTTTTTAAAAGTATATCGTAAAAATAATACTCATGCCGATGATCTTGATCTGAAATCGCTTCAGGAATATCTTGATTTATATATCAATTTCAGGCTAAAGGTTTTGGAAGCTGAAGACACCGGATTACAAAATGAGCAATCGTTCAAGGATGAATTGCAGGGATACCGGGAACAACTTGCCAAACCCTACCTTGTTGATGAAGAAGCAACTGAAAGGCTTATAAAGGAAGCTTACGACAGATCGCTGGAAGATATCCGTGCCAGTCATTTACTTATCAGAGTTGAAAAACAGGCTTTACCTGAAGATACACTGAAAGCATGGAATAAGACTATGGACCTTTACAAACGTGTAAAAGCAGGAGAAAAATTTGAAGATCTTGCACTTGAGTTCTCAGAAGACCAGTCAGTTCGGGATCGTGAAGCGGCCGGCAGGATCATGCGTGGCAACAAAGGCGATTTAGGCTATTTCAGTGCTTTTGATATGATATATGCTTTTGAATCAGGAGCCTATGCCCTCCAAAAAGGTGATGTTTCAAAACCTATAAGAAGCGAATATGGATATCATTTGATTTATATTGTTGATAGAAAACCTGCAATGGGTAAAGCACTTATTGCCCATATCCTGCTTCTTAACCCTTCAGAAGACAAAGCCAAAGACAGCGTCGAGCAGAAAGAAAAAATCAACGAAGCATACAACAAGCTTCTTGCAGGTGAACCCTTTGA
This sequence comes from uncultured Bacteroidales bacterium, assembly GCA_964550455.1. GTDB lineage: Bacteria > Bacteroidota > Bacteroidia > Bacteroidales > JAAYJT01 > JAAYJT01. The sequence continues at coordinate 83,746 of CAZJZG010000005.1, forward strand.
AGATGTGGCACGTACCTATAGCGACGATCGCTCAACTGCCGATAAAGGCGGTGTTCTGCAATGGTTTGGTTCGAACCGTATGATACCAGATTTTATCTACCAGATATCATTGCTAAAAGAACCAGGCGAATTTTCAAAACCTTTTCATTCACACATAGGGTGGCATATTATAAAACTACTGGAACTGAATAAACCCGGCTCTTTTGAAGATTCATATACCGAAATTAAAGACAAGGTACAAAAGAATGAGCGTTCGGTAATAATAAAACAATCGCTTGTAAAAAGGATTAAAAATGAATACGGCTTCAAAGAGAACCCAAAATCACTTGAAACATTCTATCAAAATGTAACTGATTCCGTTTTTTCAGGTTCGTGGAGCATACCCCGCAAAATGAGCCTTAAAAAAGAACTTTTTACCATAGGTCAGCAAAGCATATTACAGCAGGATTTTGCTGATTATATTGTGAAAAATCAACGCAGAGGCACTAAGGAAAACATCCGATTCTATGTGGATGAAGCCTATAAGAAGTTCGTTGAAAATGTTTTACTTGACTATGAAGATAAACAACTGGAAAACAAATATCCTGAGTTTAAGGCACTTGTAAATGAATACAGGGATGGTATTTTGCTGTTTGAACTTACTGATAAGAAAATATGGTCGAGGGCAGTGCAGGATACAATTGGGCTAACCGAATTTCATAAACAACACGAAAATGATTATATGTGGGATAAACGTGCTGATGCCTCTGTTTACACATTAACCGATACAGACAACAGTAAAATTGATCTGATATTGCAAATGATCGCCAGTAAGGTTTCAAATAATGAAATACTTGACACTATTAATATTGATACCCAGGGTCTGACTATAAAACACAGTTTATTCCAGAAAGGTGAAAATGAAGACGTTGATGCCACAAGCTGGGAAAAAGGAACCATAAATAAAATTGAAAAAGACAATCAAACAATACTGGTCTTTATTCATAATGTGCTTGAATCTACACCAAAAAAGCTTAATGAAGTCAGGGGGCTGGTAACTGCTGATTATCAGAATTATCTGGAGAAAGAATGGATACAGGAACTCAGGGCAAAATTTCCGGTTAAAGTAAATAGCGAATTACTTACGCAAATAAAATAAGTTTCCAGGACATGAACAGGCTGATACTGCTTTTCCTGACAGTTGTCGTACTGCTGGGCGGATGCCAATATTTATCCAATGCTACCAGCAACGAAATAGTATTGGCAAGGGTTCACAACAAATATCTCTGCTACTCAGATATTCAGGACATGATTGCCGGAAAGGGATTATCATCTCAGGACAGTCTTACAATAGTCCAGAATGTGGTAAACAGTTGGGTAAGAAAACAGTTGTTGCTCGATCAGGCAGAGAAAATACTTACACCTGATGAAAAAGACTTCAGTAAACAGCTTGAAGAATATCGTAACAGTCTGGTAATATATGAGTTTGAATCAAGTATAATAAGCCGGAAGCTGGATACATTGGTTAGCTTAAAAGAAATTCAGAAATATTACGATCAGAACGTTCAGAATTTTCAATTGAAGGAAAATATTATAAAAGCTGATTATGTTCAGATACTTGACGATCAAAAACAATTACCACGTTTGAAGAAACTCTGGCAGGACCATGATATGAGAAGTAAAGCCGAGCTGGAAAGATATTGCATTCAAAATGGCTTAAATTACTCGCTTTTTGATGACTCGTGGATTTATTTCTCTGATCTGCTGAACATTATACCTATAAACACCTATAATCAGGAAAACTTTATCCGTTACAACAGAAATATAGAAGTAATGGATTCGCTGTACGTTTATCTGGTTGAAATCAAAGATTTTAAAATAAAAGAAAGCATTGCTCCGTTAAGCATGCACGAAAACAATATCAGACAAATAATTGTAAACCGTCGTAAACTCGAACTGTTGCAAAATCTTCAGAACGAGATCTATGAAAATGCGCTGACAAATAATTATTTTGAGATTTATTAACAACCCGAACGATATTTTGATGAAAAAGCTGATTATTATTTCTGTTTCATTGATTTTTTTGCAACTCCAGTTGTTTTCCCAGCAAACTGAAGTGCTTATTGACGAAGTGGTAGCTGTAGTTGGGAACCGGATAATTCTTGAATCAGACCTTGAAACCCAGTTGCTTCAACATCAGACAAAAGGTTTGACAAGCGGTAAAAAAACCATGAAATGCGAAATACTTGAAGATCTGATGATACAGAAACTATTTATGAACCAGGCGGAGGCTGACAGTATTGAGATCACTGACAATCAAATAGAAAACGCCCTTAATCAGCGCATCAGATATTTTACATCTCAGTTTGGTTCGCAGGAGAAATTAGAAAATTTCTATGGAAAAAGCATTTTGGAGATCAAAAACGAGTTTCGCGATCTTATAAAAGAGCAAATGATGGCAGAAGAAGCTCAGCAACAAGTTATTGAAGATATTAAAGTTACACCTTCTGAAATACGGGCGTTTTATAAAAGCATACCTGCTGATAGTATTTATACTATTCCTACAGAATTTGAAATAGGGGAGATCGTAAAAAAACCTCCTGTAAGCACTACCGAGCTTAATGCAGTTCGCAACCAGCTAAAAACTTATCGCAATCGTATTCTTGCGGGAGAAAGATTTGAAACCTTTGCTGCATTATATTCTGAAGACCCGGGTTCGGCAAGCCGCGGTGGAGAACTTGGCTTTTACCGCCGTGGTGAGCTATATCCTGAGTTCGAAGCAGTAGCTTTCAGGCTTGAAAAAGGTGAAATTTCAGATATAGTAAAAACCAAATCCGGTTATCATATAATACAAATGCTTGAACGCCGTGGTGAAACCATTAATGTACGTCATATTTTATTGCGTCCTAAGCCTTCTCCGGTTGAGCTTGAAGAAGCCAGAAACTTTCTCGACAGCCTTGCCGGTGAGATCAGAGCCGGAAATATTACATACGAACAGGCTCTTGAATATTCTGATGATCCGGGAAAAATGCATGGAGGCCTGATGATAAACCCATACACAGGTACTCCACGATTTGAAGGCGAACATCTTGAACCTCCTGTATTTTTTGTTGCTGATAAAATGAAAATTGGTGAAATATCAAATGCTGTACCTTTTCTTGATGAAGAAGGTTATAACGCTTATCGTCTGCTTTATCTGAAAGATAAAACAATACCCCATAAAGCCAACCTTAACGACGATTATGATCGTATAAAAAACTGGGCTCTTGAAAACAAACAGCATAATGCCATTGTTGATTGGGTTAAGGAAAAAAACAAAAAAACCTATATCAATATAATTGAGGCTTATCGGGACTGTAACTTCAGAACAAAATGGATTTTTTAAAATGGGTAGTAACAACTCATTCCTATAACTAAATTAAACTACACTATGCAATACAAAACGGATGTTGAGGCACTGGATGCCCTATCAATTAAATACGAAGAGCTTAAATCAGAAATTGCAAAAGTAATTGTCGGGCAGGATGTGGTAGTAAAAAAGATTTTAATTTCAATTTTCAGTAAGGGACATGCTTTACTTGTCGGCGTGCCTGGACTTGCAAAAACACTGATGGTAAATACTATTTCAAAATCTCTGGGATTGACATATTCACGCATTCAGTTCACACCTGACTTGATGCCTTCGGACATTACAGGAACCGAAATACTGGATGAAAACCGTCATTTCAGATTTGTGCGAGGACCTGTGTTTGCCAATATTATACTTGCTGACGAAATTAATCGTACCCCGCCTAAAACACAATCGGCACTACTTGAAGCCATGCAGGAACTTTCAGTAACAGTATCGGGAGAAAGTCATAAACTTGCTGAACCTTTCTTTGTTCTTGCAACCCAAAACCCTATTGAACAGGAAGGAACCTATCCTCTGCCTGAAGCTCAACTCGACAGATTTATGTTTAATATCTGGCTGGACTATCCTTCATTTAAAGAGGAAGTGGATATTGTGAAGCGGACTACCCTGGGTACCTCATATCAGCCACAGATTGTTTTAACCGGAGAGGAAATTGTATATTTTCAGAACCTAATCAGACGAATACCGGTTGCCGATAATGTATATGAATATTCTGTAAGATTAGCTGCCAAAACCCGTCCTGGAACTCCGGAAGCTACTGCTGATATCAATAATTATATTACCTGGGGAGCCGGACCACGTGCATCCCAGTATTTGATAATAGGAGCAAAATGCCATGGTGCACTGAATGGAAAATACTCTCCTGACATTGAAGACGTGCAGGCTGTTGCAGCGGACGTGCTTAGGCACAGAATTGTCAGAAACTATAAAGCTGAAGCTGATGGAGTAAGTATAGAAGCCATTATTGAGGGACTTCTTAAATAGACAGGGATTTAAGTTTTTGACCAAAGCCGGCGACAATTGATCCCGAATGACTCGGGAGAAAATTGGGTTGTACTGCACAAACAAACTAAAAACACTTCAAATTTACCGTGGGTTTGGCGGGGAGGGTGCATGAATACGGAGCAGCGCTCGCCTGAAAACACAAAAGTGCATGTAAATCTTGCAAGGCAGCACCCCCGAAAACTTTCGGTGGGTGCTGCTTTTAGGTTGTATGGAGGTCGGAAAAGATTATAAAATCAAGTTCATCCCACTGATCTTAAGAAAATCCCAGGTTTCAACTCCATGCAACCGTAGCAACCTTGCTTAGATTTACGCACTTTTTTGTGTGTGGGGAGGCCGATTATTCATGCTTGATCTTTTGTCCTTTTTATCAAGAAAAAGGACTAAGAAGAAAGTAATACAGTGATTTTAAGATGTAAAGAAACAGCCTTACGAAAAGTTTTTAAAATGAAGCTACCTCAAATCATTGGCTTTAGCCCAAATCTATGGATAATGAATCTATCAACCCAATTAATCAATTCTTAATTATCTTTTTCAAAACCACTGAATTACCGTTTGAAACCTTTGCCAAATAAATACCCTGTGGCTGGGATGACAGATCAAGTTCGTGCAAACTGTTCCCGCTTATTTCCTTTGTTAAGACACGTTCGCCCAGAAGTCCGTAAACTTCAACCAGAGTATTTATTGCGGGTTCTGAGAAAACAAGCGTTACAAAAGCGTTGGTCGGGTTAGGATAAACCAAAACATTAAATGTACCAGAAGAAACATCTTTGTTTTCCGGGAAGTCAATCATACTCTTAGGCGAAGGTTCAACAGGTTGTGTGTTAAACGCAGCCATCATAGGCAGAGCACAATAGATCCCATCAGTTACTATTCGGGCATGTACCATTGAGCCTTCTTTAAAATGAGTACCGGGCAATATGATTATATTCTCACCTGCTTCGAATTTCACAATAGCGTTTTCTTCAACCACAAACCAGTTCCCTCCCACATATATTGTTTTATTAGCCGCATAGCAGGTATCACCAAATGAAATAGTCGTGTTGTCAAGAAATAGCAAATCTTCTATTCCACCCTCTGTTATCTTTAGGGTTACAGATATTTCAAGCGGGGATTCATCAGGGTCATTACTATTTATGCTTATTGTTGCATAATAAAGCCCTGCAGGCAGGTTATATGAATTAATATCTACTTCCATTTGATCCGGCGTATTGAATTCGACTATGCCTCTCAAAGGAGTTACATCAAGCCATGACGGATGAATTGCACAAAAGATTATTGAATTATACATTAACTTAAAATCATTTGCTGATACCTCATGGGAAAGTAAATGCGGTAAATAGACACGATTCCTGTATGAAGTTATCACAGCCTCATTTTCTGCTGAAATTGCAAGGATTTCAGCGTCTTCAATGGCGTCATGCCAGTTTCTTGTGTCAGGAACTGCACTGGATCCATATCCCGGAACAAATGGATTGTGGATTTTCTTAAAAACAGGATGAACCGGGTTCAGTAGTTCTATTTCAGTGTAATCTCCGCCAACATATGTAGTACCATCGTTCCATTCGTAAAACACATTAGGGTTCAAACCAAGCAGAGGGGCTAACTGATTATGATTGGGAACAAGATAACTATTGAATGTACCGGCAGTAACAATTAAGCCTTTGCCTTCATCAACGTATTTTGCTATAGCGTTGATCTCATCGGCTGTCAACTCTCCATATGTCTGTGCCGAATTCCATGCGTCATCAATGATAAGCACATCGGCACCTGAATTTACCAGATCATTATATGTTATATCGGGTTTTGCCAGGGTTGCATAGTCAATGATTATATCTCCGTATGTTGCATTAAGCTCATCCCAAAACCATGAAGTATAATTAGAACCGTAACTGTCAACAACGCATATTGTCTTCGCCGGCACTACAGAAGCAACGATATTATTTCGTCTTTTCATGATTTCTTCAGCACTTAGGAATAAAGGTATTTTATTGTTCTCATTTGATGAATTTATACCTGAGATTTGAGAAAAGTCATAAGTATGCCGCGCCTGGTTATTCATCAGGATTTCTTCCACACTCTTTGGGATGCTGGCAGCACGTGATTCATCTTTGCTCACATTAACCTCGTAAACCAGAGCTCCGGTTCCCATATTGTTTATTTCAACATTAAAGTTTTCTGAATCTTCTTGTGCAAGTTCAGAATAAATATTTTGTGTGTCAATTTCTATGTCTGGATCCGAAGCAAAGTTAAAAGATAGTTCAAGGCTGTCACTTGCCACACAATCTCCGGTATAAGATGTTAATATCAGGGTTACACTGCCTGCATTTATATCATCAACACCGGGATAGTAAGTGGCGTCAACCCATTGATTATTGTCAAAATAGCCGGTACCTGTTGATTCCCAAAATATCTTGTCAGTATTTATTGCTGAGGCATTTCCTATATAACATGTTTCGCCAACCTGAATGGAAAGATCAGGTCCAGCATTGGTTTCTGTTATAATTAACTCAAAATAATCGCTTGAATAATCCCAATCATCATAGGCTTCAACTCCTATTGATACAAACCCATCTATAATATCCTGTACGCCCGGATAATAGGTAGGGTTTTCAGAATATTCATCATCAAAATATCCATCTCCATAAGTGTACCAGTATAAATAATTATAATTCAAAGCAGTTACCTCACCGAAATAATACGAATAAGGTTCTGAACATATATGACCTTCTTCCGGTATTATATTAACGTAAACAGATGTGCAATCTTCGAACAGATCATATCCGCTTTTCTGCCAACCTGACGGAATAGTAACTCCATTGTCAAGTAAACAAGTGATAACATTACAGCTTGCCAAATCAAAATTATTACCATCAAAACGAAATTCATCACTAATTGCCCAGCACAGGTCGTAGGGAATCTCGCCCTCAAATTCATTATAATCAATAAACAGCCAACTTAGATGAAGATTGGTTAATTCATATGGCAATGTTCCTTCAAAGTAATTAAAGTATAATAATAAATCCTGAAGCATATTCAAATTGCCAATCTCTGGTGGTATGGTACCAGTAAAATTGTTTATACTAAGATTAAGAAACACTAAATTATTTAAATCGAATAGTTCAACAGGAAGATTTCCTTCAAACTCATTAAAAGTAAGATTCAAAATCCCAAGTGAAGTTAAATTTTCTATTTCAGGTGGTATTATACCAGTTAAGTTATTTATTGCTAAATCAAGGGAAAATAAATCAGTTAAATTAAATAGCTCTAAAGGAATGCTGCCCTCAAGCTCATTCCACGCTAAATTCAAGTATTCAAGATAAATTAAATTTCCTATTTCAGGTGGTAATATACCGGATAAGTGGTTTTTGAAAAGATTAAGATGACTCAGGTAAGTTAAATCGAATAACTCAATGGGGATATCTCCATCAAGTTCATTCCGGGATAAATCCAAATTTTGAAGTGAGTTTAGATAACCAATTTCAGGAGGAATTTCACCTACAAGGTTGTTTTCGTTAAGAGCAATTATTAATACTTCTCCGTTGCCAGGATCGGTTGCTATACCATACCACGAGTTTACAGGCCCGATAAGCCAGTTTGTATTGTCAAGCCAGTTATCTCCGTCAGTAGCTTCATATAGAGCAACCAGTGCAAGTGAATCTGCAATTGGTGTGGAAGTGATCAAAGGATGATCAGCAGGTTTGGTGTATTCATACTTTGTTAATGGATCAGGGGAGCTGCTGCTTATTCTTTCGGATATCTTTTCAGGAAGCTCTGATTCACGTAAAATAAGATAGGTATAGGGCGTTTCCAATTTTTTCCATTTGTTTTTAAGATAAATAATTTGATGATCATGCAAACTATTTAACTGTTGGTTATTCATGGTCTGCAAACGCCCCTCATATTTCTTCATTTTGTCATCAAGACGTTGTTTCAGAAGCTCCTCCTTTTGAGAAATAACGTTACGATCTTTCTGGTTTTGCGCATTTACTGCACAACTTAAAATGGTCAAATAAATAATCAGACCATAGCTGAGAATTTTGAGAACAGGTTTTTTCATAAAATATTGATTTAATAATTAAAATATTAATTTTGGCTGGTTAGGCTGATAAAATAAAACAAGCATTATATAGCCATTGTTTTTTTGTAATATAGCTGCAAATGTTAATAAAAAGCTAAATTTCAAAGTGTTTTGTATATATTAATTGAAAACTATACCACCTTCCCGTTGAAAAGTATACCACT
>CAZJZG010000006.1:0-87232 GCA_964550455.1 uncultured Bacteroidales bacterium
CAAATAAATGAATCTAAAAAATTTTTGGTCATAAATATATTTCATTTTGGTATAAAACCATCATAGAGCATTTCGATAAACTCAACCCTTTCTTTTCATTATCAATTATCAATTCATTCCATCCCATGATATTAGAAAGGAAGATTATCTTAAAAGTTAATGATTTTCCCGGTTAGTTTCCGCAAATAAATCAAGATCAAAGGTTTGCAGGTTCCAGCAAGCTGATTGCCCCTTGTAATATTATGCTCATTTTAATAATGTGTTCGGTTTCAATAATATCAGTTTTGCTGGTATTGATTTCAAAATGCCGGATATTCAGATCTTTGGCATCAAGAGCAATATGGTTGTTATCAAATGTAAATATCAGTTTTCCGTTTTCCTTTGTCAGAGTTGTAATCCCAATTTTTGACTTCTGATGCAATACCCATTTGCCATTAATCTTCTCAGCCCGAAAGCCTTCTTCCTCTTCTCTGAATGCTTTTTCACTCAAAAAAAGATGGGGTTTATTCATATAGGGAGCATCATGCGAAGGACAGAAAGTAGTACAGTTTCCGCAGTTATTACACCAGTCGGCAATATGTAAAATCTGATATTTCTGACTGATATTCAGGTTATTATTTGCAACCCGTGTCCATCCGTTTTTATTTCTGATTAGCTTTTCTGTTTGAACCTCAATAGGTTCTGTTTCATAATAAAAGAATGCAAGATTCGGACAAACGGTAACGCAGGTATTACATATTTCATCACATAGCAGGCATCGCGAAGCTTCGATTCTTGCCTCTTCTTCTGTGATAGTGTATGACACAGGTTTGAAATTCATCCTGTCGTTCAACGGGGTTTCATTAACTTTAACAGGAAAAACCCTTTTGGCTCTGAGCGTCATAATATGGTTTAACTCAGCCGCTTCTCTCTGATTCTCAGTTCTGGTACTGAAATCAATACCTGCACTGTCAACAATTTCCTGAGCAGCCTTTCTGCCGTCACCTATTGCATTTATGGCAGTAGAAGCGCCCCGCATGGCATCGCCACCTATAAACACATTTGGTATTCTGGTTTCGTACGAACCTTTTTGTGTTCTCAATAGCTCAGTATCGCAAAAGTCAATGTCAAGTTGTTGCCCAATGGCAGGGATGATAATACCGGCTTCAATTTCAAATTCAGAACCCGGGATTTCCACAGGCTTTGCCCTTCCGTCAGTATCTTTATCTCCCAGCTTCATCTTTCTGCAAACCAGGGAGTTAACTTTTCTATTATGAGTGTTGATCTTTACAGGAGCCAGAAGTTGCATAATTTCTATACCTTCATCAAGCACTGCCCTTATTTCGCCTTTATCTGCAGGCATTTCCCTTATTGTACGGCGGTAAATAATTATCACTTTCCCCTCGTTGCCAGCCAGGCGGAATGCTGTCCGAGCCACATCCATAGCTGTGTTCCCACCGCCAATTACTAATATGACTTTACCACTGACAAGAGGAGCTTTGCTCTTTTTTACTGCTTCCAGAAATTGAAGCGGATCCAGCACACCTGAGGCATTACTGCCTTCAATGTTCAGAGTGGCAGATAGTTGTGCACCTGCAGCTATGTAGATGTAGTCGTTTTCAAGGCGCAACTCTTCAAAACGAGCTTTATTTATTGATTGATTGTAAAAAATCTTAACTCCGGATGCCTCAATTTCAGCTATATCATTCCGGATAGCTTCGTTATCAAGTCTGAAAGATGGAATTCCTGAGCTTACCATTCCTCCGGGTTCAGGTTTGTTTTCATACACTGATACAGAAAAGCCTACCCTTGCGAGAAAACATGCACAAGACAGACCAGAAGGACCGGCACCTATGATTGCTGCTTTGTGTTTATGTTCAGCCGTGAACTCTGAACTGTGAGTATTGGCATTGTCAGTCTCCTTCTCAGCCACAAAACGTTTTATCTCTCTGATCAGCACAGGATGATCGTAGTTTATACGTGTGCATTTAAACTGACATAAATGATCGCATATCTTACCGGTAACCCTCGGAAAAGGATTAGTCTGCCGGATCACTTCCGCAGCCTTCCTGAAATCGCCTTTCGCGGTATAGTAATTATAGTTTGGTATATCCTGATGAGTAGGGCAGGTATCCACACATGGCGCATGTGTACAGTCGAACCATTCCAAAGGTCTTTTGGTTTTGATATCCGGGTCGGTGAAATCGGTTTTTCGGTATTTATCATTTTTAAGAACGCCGGCAGTGTATTTATTAAGGTTTATCAGTGATGCCTGAGTAGTTTCCAATGATCTGTCACCTGATCTTGCCCTGATGAATTCGTCAGTATTCAGTGCCTGAAATTCTTTAAAAGCGTTTTCCAATTCTTCGATATATTGATGCAACCTGCCATATCCGCCTGGTTTGAGGAGATCCGTACACACAGTTACAGGGCTTAAACCGCAGGCAATGAGATCAGGGAAATTGAAAGCATCTGCACCACCGCAAAACGAAATATTTAGTTCGCCGTGAAACTCATTTTGCAATTTAGCGGCAATGGCAACTGAAACAGGATGTAAAGCTCTGCCGCTCATATACATCATTTTTTCTTCAGGTGAGAACACGTTCTTATGGTTAATGCTTTCAAGGGTATTTGTCAGCTTTATACCGAAGTGCAGATCATGAATGGCGGCGGTTTTTCTTAATTCTGTAATTATGTTAACGGCATCAGCAAACACAGGATCATGTTCAAAAGCTATATCAGGCACACGGGTTTCAAATCCGGAAGATCCCAGAATTTTTATAAGCGTTTCTTTTCCCAGCAAAGTGGGATTAAGTTTAATATTTGTGTGAAGTCTTTTTTCACTCAGCAGGTATTTGCCTATCTGTTCTATTTCATGGGGCGGACATCCATGCATGGTTGAAAGGGTTACATTATCAGTAAGGCATGAACTTATCTTCAATTCCTTAATGCGGGGATAAATAGTTTCCAGGGAGTTTATCTTAGCTTCCAGCTCAGTCGAAGCATCCTGCATTTTCGTAAAAAACCATTGTACATTATCATTAAGTATGCCTTTTAGATCGTAACCAACGCTCATATTGAATATGAATCCTGGTTCATCAGGGGTTCCGATTCTTAATTTATCTTTAAGAACATGTATAAGTATCCATGCATCCAGATATTGTTCAAATGACTGATTTACTTTAAGTTCCTGCGACCATTCACAATTATAGCCTTCGTCCTGTATATCAATACATGGCTTTGAAACCTCAAGTTCATCAAGCGTTTGAATGGTTTTAAGCTCAATGAACCTTGCGCCCGTCAGCCAGGCAGTTACAATATTCTGTGAAAGCTGGGTATGAGGTCCTGCTGCCACTCCAAGAGGTACTTCAAGCAGGTGCTCGTATATTCTTGTCCGGAAAGGATCTTCGGGTTTGGGTCGGAAAAATAAATTTTCAGGAATACCAAAAATATTCCTTCGATACTCATATTGTTTTAAAATGATTTGAAGCAAATCAGGAAGCGCTGTGGGGTAGAACTTATCGGTAAGCATATCGGTGAATTATTTCGCTAAGTTATAAAGATAACTTTAATCTGAGCTTTGGGGCTTGAACACAGGATTGGCATATTATCAGACAATGATTTCAATCAGAAAATATCTTCCTGAAATACAGTGTTTTGGCAATCTTGGAAAACTATTTTATCACCAATATTAATGCAAGGGTATTTAGATTTCGCAGTATTTTCTTTTCTTTGCCTTAATAATGTACTGGTCTGAACCTTAACAATAAAATGCTCATTAGTACAGCGAAATTCGGATATATGCCATCAGCCCGGCAGGTTGACATGATTTCAGTGAAACATGAAAATGCCGGTCAGATAAGCCTTATCAGTTACGGAGCTAAACTGGCGTCATTGCTTGTGCCGGATAAAAACGGGAAATTGAGGGATGTGGTTCTGGGTTATAATAAACTGGAGGATTATATCAATGGAAACCGTTTTTTTGGTTCGAACCCCGGACCATTTGCGAACAGGATTGGTAATGCGCGTTTTGTGATTGATGGGATTGAATATAAATTTCAGCCAAATGCTAACGGACACCTGCTGCATAGTGGAATCAGCGCATTGGAATCAGTGGTTTGGGATTATGAAATTGGAAATGATTTTGTAAAGTTCATTTATAAAAGCCCAGACGGAGAGTTTGGATTTCCCGGAAATAAAACATTTGAAATTATTTACCGCTGGACTGAGGATCTGGTATTATCCATTGAATATAAGGTTATTACAGACAAAGCTACTCATGTTAATCTCACTCATCATTCATATTTTAATCTCGATGGCGAAGATAACGGTAGCATTCTGAACCATCAGATAAGCATCAATGCACACCGATTTCTGGAAGTTGATGACGATTCAATTCCCACCGGAAAATTTCTCCAAGTTCATGGAACTCCTCTGGATCTGAGAAAACAAGTTAAAATTGCCGACAGGATTTTTTCAGAATATTCTGTTTTGCAAAAAACCATGGGATTTGACCAGTGCTTTGTAATTGACAGGAAAGAAGGGGAGCTGGCTCATTGTGCCAGCTTGCGTGCTGCCTCAAGCGGGATAAGTATGGATGTTTACAGTACCTTACCGGGTTTGCAGTTTTACACCGGAAATCATGATAACGGGATGGTAAAAGGTAAATCAGGGAAAATATATCCTGTACATGGTTCTTTATGCCTTGAACCACAGCACTTCCCAAATGCCCCTAATATTCCTTCCTTTCCATCAACCTTGCTGAGACCCGGCGAACAATATCATGAATTCATTCAGTTTCACTTTAATAAAATTAATCCTGCATGACTTTCAATACACTTGATTACGGAATTCTCATAGCCTATATGTTGCTGATCCTCAGCATTGGTCTGTGGGTATCGCGAACCAAAAAAGGGCAAAAGAAAAACGCATCCGATTATTTTCTGGCAAGCAAAGGACTACCATGGTGGATAATTGGTGCATCCATAATTGCTTCCAATATTTCTGCCGAACAATTCATAGGTATGTCGGGGTCAGGTTTTGCAATAGGTATGGGCATTGCTTCCTATGAGTTTATGGGAGCTATAACTCTGATAATTGTGGCAGTTTTTTTTATGCCTATTTTTCTGAAAATGGGCATTTTTACCATGCCTGAGTTCCTTGAGCGGCGTTACGACAAACGTGTGAAAACAACTATGGCTATTTTTTGGCTTGCAGTTTTTATTTTTGTGAACCTTGCTTCCATATTATACCTTGGCGCTCTTACTATAAAAAATGTTTTATTCGAAGGGCGCGATGTGGTGTTAATGGGCAATACCGTTGATCCGCTATGGATAGGCATCATAATATTGGGTTTGTTTTCTGCAGCCTATTCTATATCAGGTGGTTTGAAATCAGTTGCCATAACCGATGTGGTTCAGGTAATATTCCTTATCGGTGGTGGATTGCTTACAACATATGTTGCATTGCAATTTCTCAGCGATAATGGGAATCCTGTTGATGGGTTCATAAAACTGACTCAGAAGGCTCCCGAAAAATTTGATATGATACTTTCAAAAGATAATCCTGAATATAAGAACCTGCCCGGTATTAGTGTACTGATAGGCGGTATGTGGGTGGCTAATTTATATTATTTCGGATGTAATCAGTATATCATCCAGCGCGCACTGGCAGCCAAAAGTGTAAAAGAAGCACAGAGCGGACTGGCTTTTGCAGGAATTCTGAAACTCTTGTTACCACTCATTGTGGTAATACCCGGGGTCGTTGCTTTTGTTATTACTACCGACCCTTCAGGAGCACATTACAATGAAATAAGCAAACCCGATGCTGCTTATCCCTGGCTGCTTCACAATTTTGTCCCAAATGGGATTAAAGGACTTGCATTTGCTGCTCTGGTTGCAGCTATAGTGAGTTCCCTTGCCTCTATGATGAACAGTATCTCAACCATTTTTACCATGGATATATATCATGGTTATATCAAAAAGGACGCTTCCGAGACCCGTCTGGTAAAGGTCGGGCGTATTACCGCAGCAGTAGCATTGCTTATTGCTATTCCCACTGCTATAATGCTTCAGAATCTTGATCAGGCTTTTCAGTTTATTCAGGAGTTCACTGGTTTTGTAAGCCCCGGCGCTTTGGCTATTTTCCTGCTTGGATTTTTCTGGAAACGGGCTACTTCAAACGGCGCATTACTTGCTGCTCTTGGAACCTTTGTTTTTTCTGCTGCATTTCGGTATTTTATGCCTGAACTGCCGTTCATGGACAGGATGGGTCTGGTATTCATAATTTGTGTTCTTATAATGGTGATCTCTGCTATGGTTGAAAAGAAACCGGTATCAGAGAAATTCACTGTAATTGATAAAGCTCAGTTCAGCACAAGTACAGGATTTAAGATAGCTTCGCTGATTATAGTTATCGTTCTTTCAGTTATTTATATCATTTGGTGGTAAAATTTTATTGCTATGATTGAAGAGATCCGAAATTTATTTTTTGAAAAATTCAGGAAAAGCGGTGTTATTTATGCTGCTCCCGGTCGTGTGAACCTGATAGGAGAGCATACTGATTATAACGATGGCTTTGTTTTGCCTGGAGCTATTGATAAGACAATAACCCTTGAAATTTCACCTAACGACGGTGATCATTACCACGTAATTGCTGCCGACCTTAATGAAGAAATTATTTTCAGACCCAATGCTCAGAGATCTGAAATATCGTGGGCAAATTATGTTATCGGTGTAGTAATGGAAATGAAGATACTGGGTTATGAAGTTCCCGGTTTTAACAGTGTTTTTAAGGGAAACATACCGCTCGGTGGCGGAATGTCGTCATCGGCGGCACTTGAATCTGCGTTTGCCTTTGCCATTAATGATATCTGGGATTTTAAAATCACTAAAAAACAACTTGCAAAAATTGGTCAATTAGCTGAACATAACTATGCCGGAGTGCGCTGCGGAATTATGGACCAGTTTGCATCGCTGCATGGTGAAAAAGGCAAATTGATCAGGCTCGATTGCCGTTCTCTGGATTTTGAAATGATACCCTTTAACCCGGAAGGCTATAAGCTGCTTTTAATTGATACCCGTATAAAACATGCTTTGGCAGGTTCGGAATATAATGTAAGGCGGGAACAATGTGAGGAAGGCGTTGAAATTATCAGGAAAAGGCATCCCGAAGTACTTAATTTGCGTGATGTTTCTGAAAATATGCTGTTTGAGTCAAAAGTAAATATGCCTGAAATAGTGTTTCAGCGCTGCCATTATGTGATACAGGAAAACAAACGTTTGCTGAGAGCCTGCGAAGCTTTGAAAAATGATGATCTTATTTCGTTTGGTACTGAAATGTATGGTTCACACCATGGATTAAGCACTCAGTATGAAGTTAGCTGCGACCGTCTGGATTTTTTGGTTGAAATAGCTCAAAAGTTTGATGGAGTTATCGGAAGCCGTATGATGGGAGGCGGTTTTGGCGGCTGTACCATCAATCTGGTTTTTGAAAAGGTTTATGATGAGTTCAGGCAGAGAGTAAATACTGATTTTGAAATGCAGTTTGGTGAGAAACCTTTGTATTATGAGGTTAGCATTGATGATGGTGCCCGAAAAATTGAATGGAATTTTACAAACGACCTCTGATTTGAAAACTTCGGCTTTGATACTTGCAGCAGGCTTTTCAAAGCGTATGGGCTTGCATAAATTTGCTCTGAAATTAAAAAATGGCGCTACATTCCTTGAAAATCTTACACATCAGTTTCATGATTTTTGTTGCAGGCGTATTGTGATAGTTGTACAACCGGAAGCACCTAATATTATTGAAAACCTGAAGCTAAATTTTCCTGATAACGTTGAATTTGTAATCAATTATCATCCCGAATCCGGACGTTTTTCATCAGTAAAGGCAGGAATAGCTGCTTTGGAAAGTGAAGATCTTGTTTTTATTCAGAATGTTGATAATCCGTTACTTAATCCTGAAACTTTAAATCTGCTGATTAACGGGTTGGGTGAATTTAATTATGTTTTCCCGGTATATAAGGGCAGGGGAGGGCATCCGGTTCTGATCACAAAACCTGTGATGAATAGTATCATTATAAGCAAGAAGACTGATATTAATCTTAAGGATTATTTACAGCAATTCAGTGGTAAGCCGATTAATGTTGACGATGAAACAGTGCTGTTAAATATTAACACAACTGAAGATTATAAGAAACTGATAAGTGAGGAAAATGAGTTGTGAAGCATCCACTGCCATTATTGATTATACTTGATCAGGGTTATGATTTTTTTAATAATAGCTGAGTGTTTTTTCCATTTCCCGGGGCTGGTTTTTAGTTCTATGTTCCCCTGAACACTTGTTAAAATAATTTCAGGTGGAGTTGTGCTGTTAAAAATGGTATTAATGTCTTCAAATAGAAATTTAGCTGAATATCTATAATGCCATTTCTGCCTTTTTGTTGCAATAAATAATTTATTTGCCGGACTCCTGAACTTATGCTCATCAAGAGCAAGGACAATACTGTCAATATTTATTTGCGCCATATCGTATAAGGAAAAATTCAGGGTTACGTTGTCGTCTATTGTCGTGTAGGTGATGTCATAAATTAATTTGCTATCGGTTTTGTTGTTTTTAAATTGTTTGTCAGGAAGTATGAAATAAAGCATTCCCTGTTCCATTTGAGTGGAAATATAATGCTTAGAAATATTCTGGGCATTGATGTTTTTTGTGAGAAGTATCAATAATGCGAGCGCAAAAATATAAAGGGGCGTGCATTTGCACGCCCCTTTAAACCATTTATTCACCATAAACGTAAACTTTATATTTGGCAAACAGTCCCAAAATATTGGTTGAGTGTTCGTCAACATGATGAATTTTAGTTATGCCTGCTGATTTTGCAGCGGCTTCAATACTGGCATCACCAGTAGCAACTATTCCCAGAATTGAAGTTGCCTCAGATGTTCCAACCTTTGATGAATTTGAGTTACTTGTTACTGCTACAGGAGCCTTAACATCAGTGTACAATGTTGCGATCAAAGGCGATTTGACCATTGCGCAGCTTGAAAGAAAAGCTGCAGCGCCAAAAATTACTAAAAGATGTTTTGTTTTTTTCATTTTTTTGATTTAATTAATAATATAGTTTATAAAAAGCAAAATTGAATACTTACATTTTCTTAATTATTTCTCATAACCAGGTGATCAGCCCGGAATACCATATTCAAATTGCCTTTATATTTAACCATTAATGGCTTTTAAAAGTTTAGTCTTTATAATCTTTTTTAGAAGAATTAAAACGCAAATAAGGCAATTTTAAAAGATCCGGAAATTACATTGCTTTAAAAAGTCGCAAAAGTAGTTTGTTTCAAATGGAAAATCAATACCCTGCTCTAAAAAAGCACCACTTGTATAAACTTTTAACAATTCATTAATAAACTACACCTCAAAATTATGATAAAACAACTGATGATTTGTTCATTTTATGTATTTGGATTCATAGCTCTTTGCATTAATCATCATCATAGTAACACACGTTCCCGTCTATTATTCTTGCCGGTTCGGTGTAGCTATGTTCCTGAGCTTTAGATTTTCCTGTAATATGAAGTACTTTCCAGCCCTTTGTTTTCAGATAATCTGATACCATTGAGCGATGACATCTCCACCAGAGAGCTTCAGCACACATATATGCAACTGACGATTTGATAGCAATCCGCTGAAGTTCGGCGACAGCGGCTTCAAACTCTTCAGTTTCCATATAATCGGCATAGCCTTTAAATGAAGCATTATGCCAGCGGGTATTTCTTGAATCTTTTCTGACTTTTCTTAGTCCGCCTAATTCAAGCATATGAATATATTGGATTCCTTCCTGCCGGAGCGAAACTTCAAGATTCTCCTTATTAAATTGCGGAAACTTGCGTGAACCCGGCAAACTACGAATATCAACAAGAGTCTTGATATCAAATGAGTTTAATATATCCAGAAATTCTTCGATACTGTGGGTAGAATGCCCTATGGTGTATATTATTTTATTTTCCGTTTCCATTATTTCTTTTTTTTCAGAGCCATTAAATACTTGTCAATAAACATCTGCTTCTCTTTTGACCTGTATTGCTGGATGTAACGGGGATGTTCAAGAGTTGTGATAATTTGAAACAAAGCCGTTTTTTTATTTAGTTTTTTGATGAAATCCGCATTTTTCTTTCCAAGCACAAAAACTTCCCTGGTATCTATACCTTTATTTATATGCTTTTTCAGGGTTTCAAGCATAAAATCCTTCAGTTTTTCAAAAAGGGCAGGGTGGTCGTAATAATTGGCATTCACCCATTTGCCATTTTTTGCAGGTCGTATTATTGCCAGAGGAAATGGCGAGTTGATATAAAAATCCCTGTAAAACTTCTCAGCTCCTCCATATTCCGCAATCATATCATACACGAAAACAGACGAAACCTCATGAGTGTAGGCAGTATGCATTTTAATACCACAAATGCTTTCCAGTCTTTTGGTATCAGTAAAAGGCACACCTGTTGTTCCTGCTCCATGACGACCCGGATTAATGCCTAAAATCAATCTCCGCAAGTTTGAATCGCTGTAATATTTCCGGTAAAACCGCTCCATTACTTCTATGGTTTCAGGATTGTCAATAAAAGGGTTCAGCACCTGGAACTCCTCAGGCACGCCATCCGGAGGATAGTGCAGATTTTTATGAAACTCAATAACTTTATCAGCAAAGGTTCTTAACATAATAGATTTCCGTCAGTGCTATATATAATAAACTACTGAGAAATTATTTTGTTGAAATTTTTCAGGTCAGTTGCTCCTTCAGTATTAAAAAGTAAAATCCGGGATTCGGGACTTATGTTTAATTCCTTAATTAAAGGTTTGAACCCGGATGTTTTCATTATTGCAATAAGACCGGCTAATCCGGCAGCACCTGATTCTCCTGCAATTATTCTGGTATCGCCACCCTGAGGATAGTATAATTCTCTGATTGCCTGTTCGGCAAAAATATCATCAACTTTCATTGAAATATCAGCACCACTTTTTATGATATCCCATGCAGTTAACGAAGGAATTCCACAGTTTAGACCTGCCATTATTGTGTTAAAACTGCATTCTGAACCTACTCTTTTATTGGCTTTGAATGAGGCAATAATGCCGTCAGCTTCTGATGGTTCTACAATCACAATCTTAGGGCGATTAATTCCATAACGATTCAGATAATACCAAATGGCTGAACCGGCAAAACTTCCTACACCCGCCTGTAGAAACACTATATCAGCTTTTGGTTTTGGCATAATATTCAGTGAGTCTTCCAGCTCTTTTAGCATTGTAAGATATCCTGCCATTATTTGGGCTGGTATTTCTATGTAATTCTCCAGTGCTGTATCCTGAACCAGTTGCCAGCCGTTTTTTGCACTCGTTTCCACAGCAATATCACAGGTTATGTCATAATTAGATTCCGTTTGAATTACTTCAGCGCCTTCGTTACTTATAGCCCTGATCCTGTCTTCAGTAGTATCGTTAGGAACAAAAATTACAGCCTTTTTTCCGGAAATCCGGACAGCCCATGCCACAGCTTTTCCGTGATTCCCGTCAGTAGCTGTGCAAAATATCCCTACATCCGGATTTTGCTCCAAAACCTTGTGAATTGCATACGAGGCTCCAAGCCCTTTAAATGCATTCAAACCAAACCGATGGGATTCATCCTTTACATAAATATTGCCAATCCCATATTTTCTGGCCAGATTCGGAAGACTTACAACCGGAGTGACCTTATAAACAGGCAACGACTTATGATATTCAATGGCATCACTTTTATTAAGGATCTCTGTTGTAAGATCAGGAGTTATGGTATTGTCAGGTTTGTTTATAAAAAATTCATTCATTGGGATTATTCATTTATTAATTTTTACAATTGCAAATCAAACACTTTATTAAGAAACCAGATTCTTATTTTCAATCAGAGCATTATTTTTTTTGCTTTAAAATTTCATTGCTTCTTAATTTTGGTTTTCGAATCCAAACCAATATGGTAAATAGCAGTTTATCAATGTGTTAATAAATAAGTTAAATTATTACTCCTGCAAAGTATTTTATTAGTATTGATCACAAAAATAAGCACTTTTGCCCATTCCGGCTTTTCACAAAGGGATACTTCCGAAGATTTGCCTGTTTTTTTCTGACAATTTGCATCTTTATTTGTTTTGGTATTTATTGTAGCTCAGTTACTAATCTTTAGAAGTATTTCTTATTATACAATTACTTTTGCGCGATGAATAAAACGGTTGAACAAAAAAGAGGCTGGATACTGGCATCGCTTATGATGACCATGATGCTGGCTGCAATGGATTCTACCATTGTTTCAACCGCCATACCTCATATTGTCTCTGATTTGGGAGGATTTACAAAATTCTCATGGGTGTTTTCAATATATCTTCTTGCCCAAACCATTACGATTCCTCTTTACGGTAAATTCGCCGATATTTTTGGACGCAAGCATATTCTGATCTTTGGGATAGTAGTATTTTTCATTGGTTCAGCAACTTCGGCAACTGCCTGGAATATTAGTTCACTAATTATTTTTCGCGGTATTCAGGGTTTGGGAGCAGGCTCTATCATGGCAACCGTCAACACAATAGTGGGTGATATTTACACCATTGAAGAAAGGGCAAGGATTCAGGGCTATCTTTCCAGCATCTGGGGTATAAGCGCAATATTAGGTCCGGCACTGGGCGGGGCATTAGCTGAATATCTTAACTGGCGCTGGATATTTCTGATAAACCTTCCTATAGCAGCGGCATCAATCTATTTTCTCAGCGTTTTCTTTAAGGAAAATGTTGTTTCGGTAAAATCGAAAATAGATTATAAAGGAGCCATTCTCATTCTACTCTCCCTTAGCCTTTTGTTCATATATCTTCTTGAGAGCGGTCAAAGCTGGCCATGGATATCAGTGCAGAGCTTCGTGCTGTTGGGATTGATCGTGATCCTGATAATATGGGCGGTTCGAACCGAAATAAAACAGCCCCATGCCATCATGCCAATATGGGTTTGGAAGAATAAAACGCTTGCTTTCACTAATCTGGCAATGGCTGGAATGGGAATAGTAATGATGGGACCTGAAACTTTTCTTCCAACATTTTGCCAGACTTCTCTTGGATTGGGCACCATTGCATCGGGGTTCGTGCTGGCAACTATGAGCATTGGATGGCCTACAGCATCAGCGCTTTCAGGGAAGTTATACCTGAAAATTGGATTTCGTGAAACATCATTGATCGGAGTATCGGTGATTTTGCTGGCATTTATCGGGTTTTTGTTAATTCCCCGACCTCAGCCGGTTTATCTGCTTGTTATTGATCAGATATTATTAGGTGCCGGCTTTGGTTTATTGTCCACACCTTCACTGGTTGGTATTCAATCAATGGTTGTTTGGCAGCAACGCGGAGTGGTTACAGGTGCCAATATTTTCTCAAGAAACTTAGGACAAGGTCTTGGTGCAGCTATTATTGGTGCTATTTTTAACAACTCGTTTCTGCACCAGATGAAACAGGCACCGGAAGGCTTGAGTGCTTCCACCAAAGATATTCTTAAAACCCTGCGCAACCCTGAAATAGCTGAATCATCAAAAGCATTTCTTCGCGAAGCCATTAACACCTCTATGCATTATATATACTGGGGGCTACTTTTGTTTACCCTGTTTATTTTCCTGTTCATGTATCTTGTTCCGCACCGCGATCCTAAGGATAATGAACCTATGGTACTGAACTGATGGTTCGAAAATATGAACTCCTGCTATATTCAGAACAGAAGTGTAAACAGCCACAAAAAGTTTCTACCGGCTATATCCCTTTAAGAAGACTTTATAGTGTTGCAAAGGAATACTAAAAACTTTTCTTGTTCAAATACTGCAATACTGCAAAACTACATTCGGAAATTGTATTTTTTATAATTCGGTTTCTGAAAGCGGTATTTTTTGAAAAAATAGTTCGCTGTTTCCTTCATACAGAATTCCAATGCATTTGTCTTTAGTTACAGTGAGGCATGAATAACCAAAGCCATAGTCCTCATTCAGCAATATATGTAGTTTCTCAGGCCAGGTAAGTCCTTCATCATAGCTCACTTTAATGGCCATATGCGTGCGGTTCTCCTTATTTGCAGGATTACTGAAAAGAAGTCTACTGCCTTTGCCGGAATCTGGTTTGTAATAAATCAGGCTTGCCATGCAGTTAGGTTCCGGCAGGGCAGAATTGGAAGAAGGGTGTTCATACCATGTTTTTCCCAAATCATTAGTTACTGAAACAGCTCTGCCATTCGATTCACTTTTATCAGCACGGTTACGGTCGTCACGCATATTCAGCATAAGGCTTCCATTCTCAAGTTGAACAACCTGAGCTTCAGTAGTATTTGACCTGGCACCTTCACCTATTGTCCAGGTTTTCCCCTGATCTTTACTGTAGATTATGGTGGAAAAAGGAGTATATTTCCCACCGTCAATTGCTTGCTTGCCGATATCTGCCTTATATTGAGCCGGAAAAACAAGAGTTCCGTCATCAAGGGTGATCCCACATCCAGGTCCCGCAAGCAATAATTGCCATTTGGGGTCCTTAATCTGTTCAGTGATATTAATTGGATCTGACCAGGATAAACCATTGTCAGTACTTTTAACCAATATGAACTGCCCTGTTTCATTAGGAAGCATACCAGGCTGTGATTCCCACCAAAGAGCTTTTTCATGGCTTGACCCACTCATCCAAACCGCTGCTGCCCAGAGTGTGTTTGTAAAAGGATCAAAAAGAATACCTGGATCTCCAATACCATTAAGCCTTTGCGGAAGACCGCCATATTCACCCATATCCATTATTACTTGCATAGGCTCCCAGCTTTGCCCGTTGTCAGTGCTTCGGCTCATACCTATATCAATATCTTCCTGAAGGTCTTTGCTGTTGTTATAACGATTATCGTAAACAGCAATTAGAGTCCCACGTGATGTTGTTACAATTCCTGGGATCCGGTAAGCCTGACAACCATCCTGTCCAATAGCACGCAAAACCTGTGCGGGCCGATAGCGAAAGCTATCTTCTGGTTTAAGCTCAATGGTTTTATTGTTCGAAAAAGTAAGTAGGACTGAATTGATACAAAACGACTGTTCAAGCCTTGCATCCTGCTTTACAACAAAATCGAACTGATACTGATAGTTCTGGGAGCCGTTTCTCATTTTTATAAAAGATGTGAACTTTCTGTGACCTGAAGTGGAATATGCAAATAATTCCCTTTTGCTCTCAGCATCATTATTGTTAACAACAAATATCTTCACTGAATCCAGGAATTCTAAATGACTGTCGTCACTGTAAATGATTTCAAGGCTTTGCAACTGTGATTTCTGATTCTTCGATTTAAGGTTAAACTGAAGTATGCTAACATTCTCACGACCAATAAACAAAGGTGCTTTTCTTTGCTTTAGATCTATTGATGAAAATGTAACCCTGGTTATATCTCCGGCAATGCTGTCAATGGCAATAACTAATATCGAAATAACCAAAACAGCTACAATACGTGTAAATCTGGATTTTCTTAATCTTTTCATTTCCATTTGCTAATTAAATGCTTTTTCTTTTGGTAATTCCTTTTGTTTATTAAAGATTTATATTTTCCTTATTTAATTAATATTCTCAGCCTTGTACAAGCTAAAATTTGAGATAAGAGCCTGACCACGGGCTTTTTCAATTATAAACCGTATTCTGTTGGTTGTTATAGGCTTACATTGTAGAAGGCGTTTATATCCGATAGTTGTTCCGCTGGCAACTTCCTGCCAATCTCCATTAATATAAGCTTCAACTCTGAATTCTTCAACACGTTGTCCCATCTTAATATATTCCTGTAATTCAATAATATCAAAGTTTACAGCTTCTGCGAAATGATATTCTGCAGATTCCGGCGTATGTTTTGTTTGCCAATAGGTTTCCGGATTATTGTCAATTGCCGCTGCAGCTTTCTTAATCACCGATTTTGCCCCTGACAGCATATTCTTGCTGAAAGTATTCCTGACCCAGTTGCCAAATTCATGCAGCCTGATAATATCGGCTTCATTGATAAGGCCGGTATTATCGGGAGGGATGTTCAGCAGCAGCACTGCATTCATTCCTACCGAGTTAAAATAAATGTCCACTAATTTTTCCAGTGATTTTACATGCTGGTTTTCTTCTTCATGCCAGAACCACCCGGGTCTAATTGAAACGTCAACTTCGGCAGGATACCAGTAAGCATTTTCAGCTTTGGCAATAATATTTCTGCTGCCAAGATCTTCGCTCATTGCAGTTAAACCCAGTTTTGAGTTAATAGCCGTCATTTTAGTCTCTGCTCCCGGAGCATAAGCTGTAACACTCCATTCAGTAGCCCTTCCATAACCTGTTTCAGTGCCGACCCAGCGAATATCCTCACCCTGGATTGCAACAACAGCATCCGGCTGGAGACGGCGTATAACATCAAAATATGAAGACCAGTCATATTCCTGTTTTTTCCCATTTGGACCTTCACCACAGGCTCCGTCCAGCCATACTTCATCAATTTTACCATAATTGCTCAATAATTCAGTAAGTTGCTGTCTGAACATCTCATTGTATTTTGGTGAATCCCCGTACGAAGGTGCATTCATGTCCCAGGGCGAAACATAAACCCCAAATTTCATTCCCAGTGAATCGCAGGCTTGTTTAACTTCTTTCACTAAATCGCCCTTTCCATCACGCCATGGCGAAGCTGCAACAGAATGATCAGTAGTTGAGGTAGGCCAAAGACAAAAGCCATCATGATGCTTAGCAGTAAGAATAAGCATTTTCAAACCGGCATCCTGTAAAACCCTTACCCATTGAAAAGCATTAAATTCCACCGGATCAAATAATGAAGGAGATTCTTTTCCGTCTCCCCATTCCCGGTTTGTAAACGTATTTATTCCAAAATGAATGAATGCAGTCATTTCCAGTTTCTGCCATTCAAGCTGTTGTGGGGTAGGGCTAACCCTTGAAGCCAGATCAATCTTTTCTTCCAGGGTTGCATTCTCAGGAAAAGCCACAGATTTCTCAAAAAGAGATTCTTTATTATTGCATGACTGCAATAATATCATTGCTGCAGAAAGCAGAACGATAAAGAGGATATTACAAGTTCTGTTCATATACTAAAGAGCAATTAATTGAAATATCAATAAGAATAATTTTCCTTTCTGTATGGTTCGAACACCATAGGTTAAGGTGATTTTCACAAAGGGCAAAAATAAGGCTATTTCATTTAATAGTAAATATTGGTATCAGAACTGGTTTTTTTAAAACCTCCGTAACTATGATATAGCAAGCCGGATCAGCAATTTATCAATAAAGTATTTAATTATTTTAATTTTCTGGTACACTGTTTGCTTATATTATTGTGAACCTAATTATATTAATGCTCACTTTTAAAAATATAAAGCCATGAAAACACTCAGATTTATTTTAGCAACTGGTCTGCTGTTTACCATGCTATTTGGTGTTAATGCCTCAAATGGCAAAAATGAACGGCTTAATCTTCCCGGCGATAACCTTAATCTTTACGCTGTGATGAAACTCTTTCAGGAATCAGAAACTCTTGAAGATTTTGAACGGGAGCTCAATGCTGAAGATTCCTACATCAACAACCTCGACCTTAACGGTGATAATTATATTGATTATATCCATGTAATTGACTATGTTGACGGCGACAACCATACCATAGTTCTCAGAGTTGCAATTAATGAAAGGGAAACTCAGGATGTGGCTGTTATCACTGTGTATAAAGATAAATTTGGCAATGTAACTCTCCAGATGGTTGGCGATGAGGCTCTTTATGGTAAAAACTACATAATTGAGCCATATTATACATCCACTCCTAATCCGGGATATATAGGAAACAATAAAACGGTTCAAAAAGAAAACGTTCAGACCGAAACCGTTTATGTTCAGGTTCATACCTGGCCTATAGTCCGTTACATCTACCTTCCTACCTATGTGGTTTATCATTCTCCATGGTATTGGGGTTATTATCCCTATTACTGGAAACCCTGGAGAGCATATTACTGGGATTTCTATTACGGATACCATTACAACTGGCATACATATTACTACACTTACTACCGTCCTGCTAATTTCTACAGGTATACTTATTACAACAACTATTATTTCAAACATTATCGTACTCATTCCGTGACTGTACACACCTATAAAGATGCAGGGAAGTATAATTATTCATACTCCCGCCCCGATCTGCGCAGCGAGGGAATAGCTGAATATCAGCGCAGGGTAAGTGATGTAGGGCGTAGTACAAATACCGGTGAAATATCTGCTCCAAGACGTAATGCTCAGGTAGGAGCCGAACCGGCATCACGCAGTTCTTCAACCACAGGTACTCAGATCGGTACCAGGACCACAGGAAGACCTTCAGGAAATGATGCCGGCGGAAGACAATCTCCTGATGTAAGAGTGAAGCAAAATGATGTTCAAACAGGTGCAAGCCGGACAACAACCAGACCTTCTTCATCTGGAACAATTGAGCAGAGAAACGAAACCCAGAGCCCTCAGGTAACGCCACGTACTTCTCAGCCCGGAACAACAGCTCCTGCCAGTCGTGAAACAAACAGGAATGTTATAAATCCTCCATATAGAGAGCAACCAGGAAGAACTGTCATTACCACGCCTTCTGAAAAGCAGGATGTAAGCAAAAGAGCCAATGAAAATGCCGGACGTGTTTCGAGCGGTCAGAGTACAAAGGAAACAAGGAGTAGCACTGTAGTGACCCCTCCGGCTTCGAAGCAGGAAACAAGATCAGTCAGTACTCAGCCTAAACCACAGCCTGCAGTTAAGGAAAGCATAAAAAATGAACCATCAGGAAATACAGGCAGGGTATCGGGAGCTAAAAGTGAAGGTAAAACCCTGACCCCTCAGAATTCAGGAACATCAAAAACCAATTCTGATAATAGATCTTCAGCAGGTGCCAGAGGTGGAAGATAAAACTTTAAGATATAATAAAAAACCCGGACTTAAACCCGGGTTTTTTTTATTGTATTAAGCTATAACTTTGGTAATAAGGATTATAATGCTTTTTTTTGTTTTTAAAAACCTTCTCTCACTATAAATTCCTGAGATACGCCAAGAGTTGTGAGCTGTTTTTCAACAGCCTCCATCATTGGGTCAGGTCCGCAGAGATAAAAATATTTAAGCTGCCTGTTCATCTGACTCTTTATAAGATCGGCTGTAATAAAGCCATGTGCGTATCCTTCGCGGGTTTCGGCTGAAAGAACGTTAACAAAATTATTTCCCAGCAGTTTTCTGAAATCATCTTCAAGAATAATATCAGCTTTTGTTTTATTTGCAAATATCAGCTTGTTTCCGCCAAGTTTATTTTGTTTTTCAAGGTCTTTCATTATCGCAATAAATGGTGTAATACCTGCTCCGCCGGCAATAAAAATCCCTTCGCCTTTATATGCAATATCACCAAAAACATCGTGAATGAACAATTCGTCGCCAGCCGACAACGAAAGCAACTGGTTTGTAACACCGTTATGTGAAGGATAAACTTTAATATTAAATTCTACATAGTCATCACCGGGAAGCGAAACAAAAGTAAAAGCCCTTAATTCCTGTTCCCATCCTTCTATGTTGAGCGATATATCGGCAGC
Source organism: uncultured Bacteroidales bacterium (assembly GCA_964550455.1). Taxonomy (GTDB): domain Bacteria; phylum Bacteroidota; class Bacteroidia; order Bacteroidales; family JAAYJT01; genus JAAYJT01. The sequence continues at coordinate 19,634 of CAZJZG010000006.1, forward strand.
CTGCCCGGGCTGATAATTAAGGGATTCAGGCTTTTCAGTAACAACTCTAAGAACATCATGGGTAAGATGTTCAATTTTTTTGATCTTTACTAGTTTTGACATAATTAATGAGTTTTAATATTTGATTGAATGATAATAAATTTTTCGATTTTAAAATGTGATATTTTAATATACAAAAAGAGTTTGTGGAAAAATGAAAATAAAATTCCTTATCACAAATTTTTGAACTAATAAACTTAAAAACAGCCTGAATTGTTCATGAAAAACCTTAGAAATGCGTTCTTTAGTTAAAAAAAAACATCTCCCATCCGGTTCATTAACAATAGCCTGCACCATTTCGTCAATCAATGGTTTTGATATTTTGTTGAAAAACACAAATAGTTATTCAAAGTCTTGTTTTTATAAAAATTGTATCTTCACCGCTTCATTTTAATCACCCCAGTTATGAAGCAATTAAGAAATTCAAGTCGTTACAGTATCTTATTGTTCTTTTTTGTTAGTTCCTTTTTTCTTGTTAATCAAACACTTAATGCCCAGACCTTAAACCAAAAGCTGAAAGCATTAAGTCCCGGCATGTCTGCTGCAGAAGTGCTATCAGAAGTGGGAGAGCCTAAGGAAAAAATAATTCTTCAGCGCTGGTTTTATGAGCAGCAAAATCAGGTAGTGGTCAGCGAAGGCTATATTACAGATATCAGGTTGAATCCTGAATTAAAGGATAAAAGCATCAGGTTCAGCGGTAAGCATAATAAAAATATTCCGGGAGATGAGGTTAGGTTATTAAGGATTGGTATGCAAGCTGATAAAGCTTTGGAGATAGCCGGGCAACCTCTTCGCATTCAAGACGGCGAAGACTGGATCTATAGTAGTCGTCAGCGTATTGAAATGATGGACGGTGAGTTTTACAGGGCTGATATACATCTGAAAGCTTCTCTTGAAACCCTTGACTGGGTCAGATTAAACTTTAGCCCCGGCGGACTTCTGGTAATGAATATTACAATTGCCTTTATCATGTTTGGAGTGGCTCTTGGTATCAAACTAAGGCATTTTAAGATGTTGATATCAAAACCTAAACCGGTTATTCTTGGTGTAGTTTCTCAGTTTATTGCCCTGCCTGCATTAACCTTCCTGCTTGTCCTTATTATCCGCCCGACCCCAAGTGTTGCCATGGGTATGATACTTGTTGCAGCCTGTCCTGGCGGCAATGTTTCAAATTTCCTGACCTCAATAGCTAAAGGTAATGTCGCTTTATCGGTTACACTTACAGCAATTGCTACTATTGTAGCTGTTTTTATGACCCCGTTCAACTTTGCTTTCTGGGGCAAGCTTTATTCCGATGCTTCAAATCTGGTGATCCCGATAAGTATTGACCCTGTGGAAATGTTAACAACAGTGGTGATCCTACTTGGCATTCCGGTTATCTTAGGTATTGGTTTTGCCAATCGTTTTCCTAATGCTACCCAAAGAATCATGAGACCTGTGCGTATAATTTCCATGACTTTATTCCTTGGATTCGTGGTTGCTGCCTTATCTTCGAATTTCAATTATTTTCTGAAATATATCCATCTGATCATTCTTATAGTTCTGGCACATAATGCTCTGGCTTTATTAGCAGGCTTTTCAATTGCTTCGCTTGGGCGTACATCGCGTCGTGATCGCCGTACTATTTCAATAGAAACCGGAATTCAAAACTCAGGTTTGGGTCTGGTTCTTATTTTTAATCCAAGATTATTTGATGGTGCCGGTGGTATGGCTTTTATTGCTGCATGGTGGGGGATATGGCATATAATTTCGGGTATAATCATGTCGTATTTCTGGTCGAAAAGACCACTGCCGGAACTGGAAACTGAATAACAGAATTATCTGCTTATGTCTGTTAAAAGAGAAAATATTGAAAAATGGTCAGGGTTATACAATTGCCTGAAGTATTATGTGGATTTTTCGCTGAATTGTTATTACAGGATAACTACTGTTGGCAAGGAAAAACCTGATCTGAAAGAACCTCTGATCTTCGTCGGGAACCATCAGAATGCCCTTATTGACAATCTTGCAATCCTGTCGCTCTATAACTGGCAACCAGTCTTTCTGGCCAGAAGTGACATTTTTAAAAATAAGTTTCACGCCAGAATCCTTACCTTTTTGAAAATGCTCCCTATTTTCAGGATAAGGGATGGCTATTCGGCATTGCAGGAAAACGATGCCATTTTCAAGAAGACCATAGATGTTCTGCAAAATCATAATGGGCTGGTCATTATGCCTGAAGGTAATCATCTGGGTATAAGGAGGTTACGAAGGTTGAAAAAAGGTGTTGCCCGTATTGCATTTCATGCTGAAGAAGCTTTGGAGTTCAAGATGGGAATAAAAATAGTACCTGTAGGATTTGATTATTCTGATTATAAAACTGTTGGAAGCACCTTATTAATAAATATCGGCGAGCCGGTTGAAGTTGCACCTTTCATTGATCTGTACCGTACCAACCCAGCACAGGCTTATAATGCACTATTGCAGGAAATATCAGAAGCTATGAAAAATGTTATGCTTCATATTGAAGATGACGGTCATTATGATGAGGTTTTTACATTGGCTGAGCTTGCATTGATAAGGTATAAACTGAATAATAAGAAAGTGCCGGATCCTGAGGGTTTTAATGTAAAAAAGAAAAGGATTGCAGAACTTGAAGAATTAACCAAAAATTCACCTGCGGAATATGAGCTGCTGATAGAAAAAATAAAGACATTCAACACATTCCTGCAGCAAAATAAACTTAAGCCTGCTGAATTACTAACAGTGAATACCAGTATGTTGTGGACTGTAATACAGTCACTTATATTATTGGCTACATTTCCTGTTTTTGCTTTTTCCTTTGTGAACCTGATTTTACCTCTGGCTCTGACCCGTTATGCAAGTTCGCGGTTCCCGGATCATCATTTTATTGCTTCTGTAAGGCTGGTTGTTGGTTTAGTGACATTCCCGGTGTTCTTCATACTTCAAACCATTCTGTTTGGTATAATTTCCGGGTCCTTGCTTCATGCTCTTGCATACTTTGTCACTTTGCCATTAAGTGCTATATTTGTCTTTCATTGGCGGGAACAATTCTATCTGCTAAGATCAAAATTCAAGGTTCTTGCGATGAGAATATTCAAACCTGCAAAATTCAGGCAGTTGATTAACGGGATTAACCTATAATTTTTCTTCCATGATAAAAATCTTCCCTGTTGAAAAAATAAGAGAGGCGGATGCCTATACCATTAAAAATGAACCGATCTCTTCAGTTGACCTGATGGAAAGAGCTGCTACCCAATGCTTTGACTGGATCCATAACAGAAAACCCCATGGGAAAACAATAAAAATATTTTGCGGAACCGGAAATAACGGGGGAGACGGACTTGTAGTTGCAAGACTTCTTGCTTCAGAAACTTATAAATGCGAAGTTTTTATAACAGGGTTTTCTGATAGATTTACTGAAGATTTCCTGATCAATCAAAAACGTTTGGAAGCATTTCCCTCAGTGCCTGTAACTGTTATAAAGGATGGCTATGAATTTCCTGAAATTGGAAAAGATGATCTGGTCATTGATGCTATTTTTGGTTCAGGATTATCAAAACCGGTTCTGAATTTCCCTTCATCCCTGATAGAACATATTAATAATAGCGGGGCTGTCATCATTGCTGTTGACATCCCATCAGGACTTTTTGCCGATAAATTACCCTCACGGGATCCGGGAAGCATAACAAGAGCAGATTATACACTTACATTTCAGTTCCCAAAGCTGAGTTTCTTTTTTGCTGAAACCGAACAATATGTTGGTGAATGGCATGTTTTGCCTATTGGTTTGCATTGTGAATTCATAAGTAAAAATGACACCACTCATTTTTTATCAGAACCTGAGGACATCAGAAGCCTGCTTAAAACCAGGAATCGTTTTTCACACAAGGGAAATTTTGGTCATGCTCTGCTTATTGCCGGTTCGTATGGGAAAATGGGTGCTGCAATAATTGCTGCCAAAGCATGTCTGCGTTCCGGAGCCGGTTTGGTTACTGCCCATGTTCCTAAAAAAGGCTATGAAATTATGCAAACCGGTTTTCCTGAGGCAATGGTTTCAGTGGATGAGGAAGAACTGTGTTTTTCCGGAATCAAAGACCTTTCAGCTTATAATGCTATTGGTATCGGTCCGGGCATAGATACACATGAACAAACTCAGAATGCTCTTAAATTATTGATACAAAACTCGGGATTCCCTCTGGTCCTTGATGCTGACGCTCTGAATATTCTAAGCGAGAACAAAACATGGCTCTCGTTTTTGCCTCCGGGTTCTATTCTTACCCCACATGTAAAAGAGTTTGAGCGACTTACATCAAAAGCTAATGATGCTCTTGAGCGGAATCAGATGCAAATTGAGTTTTCAAAGAAATATAACGTCTATGTGGTTTTAAAAGGTGCTTTCACTTCGGTTTCAACACCTGACGGCAAATGTTATTTTAATCCTTCAGGTAATCCGGGTATGGCAACCGGTGGCAGCGGCGATGTTCTTACCGGTATCATTCTTTCTTTGCTCGCACAGGGTTATACACCTTTTTCAGCTTGTATAACCGGGGTGTACCTGCATGGGCTTGCCGGTGATATTGCCGCCGAAAGCAAGGGTTATGAAGCATTGATAGCAGGAGATATCATTGATAATCTCGGAGAAGCCTTTCAATTTCTTTACAATTTGCTATAATACGATTTGTATTTACAAGATAGAATTACACAAATACGGAAGGTAGCTATTCTGTCTGTTGGTTGCCAAAGCCTCAGTTCAATTCCGATAGAATTCGGAACTTAAAACGCAACTACATAACCCACATTGCGTTTAAGCCCTGATTTTTATAGTGCGTTTTTTATTTCTTTTTCAATTTCAGATAACATTTCAAGAACAGGTTCAAATAGAGGTTCAACTGATTCAGAATCGTATTCATACATGTTTTCATAATCCCCTTTCTGCCTCCAATCGTATAGTTGAGCAAGTAGTTTTCCGTATTTTATGTCCATTCTACCAGTCTTGATGAAATGTAGCGAGGATTGACTCTTCATACCAGGATGTGACTGGGGATATATTTAATTAACAACCAGAAGAGCATTCACAGCATAAAAAACAGCGTAGTACAAGCGGTTAATAGCAGAATTCCAAAATCCATTCTCAGCCAGTAATTTCGCAGCATCTACAGTTTTATATACTGTTTCTATCCTATTTTTCGAGTATTCAAGTCGTTCTTCTCGTGTCATAGTTGAATCCCCTGTCTCATTACATTGAAATAGTATGGAGTGATTCTTTGCCTAGTATTCCACTCCTGTTTTGAGTAAACAAATATTGATAGGGGTTCACCCGTTTGAAGTTCGAGCTCATAGAAATGGTCTCTAAATACTTTCTCCTTTCTGATATCTACAGGTTAGTCAGTTAACACAAGTATATCCCAATCAGAATCACTTCTTGCGTCACCTCGTGCTCTAGAGCCATATAGAATTACTTGAGCATTAGGATCAATCTCAGAAATGTTCATCTTTATCAATTTGCTAATATGTTTTGACTTTTCGTCCATAAATGCAAATATACGAAAAATGTAGGTTTTCTTTGTTTTCTTCAGATAAAATGCACTATAACGGCCAGCTACTTGGCGTCAGCCACATTTTAGCATGAATTTATAAACGAAGATACAAACTTTATTTTAGAGTAAATGCTCAAACGAAGCATTTATTTGTGGCTGGAGCCAAATAGCATGTTATGTTCCCGTTCTATCTTTTTAATTGTTATCTATTATTTCAAAAATTAAGTTTGATAATGTATTAATATCACTTTCAATAGTTCCTTGCATATATCTTTCGTAAATTTCTTTATTGTCTGGTGGGTTGAGGTTTAGCTTTATGTTTTTCTCTAAAGCAAGAAGTCTTAGAAATTCTCGTTGTGTTCTTCCATTTCCTTCTCTAAAAGGATGAAGAAAATTAATGCTGTCTAATATTTCAGCCAATTTGTGTGCTATTTGCTTTTTATCGTTTTTCGAAATTCCTTTGTATTCAATGATTAATGAATCGATATATCTAAAAGCGTTGTCAAAGTGTGTGGTTGGGAAGAATTGTTTACCACCTTTATTTATTTCTACAGTTCTTTTTTTACCTGCCCAACTATATAAATCCTGAAAAAGATGCTTGTGGATTTCGAAAAGACTTTCAATTCCTTTAATCTTTATGGGCTTTTCATACAATTCATTTAGTCGTTTTGATACCGCACCACTTTCTACGAAAGCTAAATCATCTTCATCTGTAATACCTTGCAGGTTTCTCAGTATTCCAGATTTAGGGTCAGTATAAGTATAATCAGGGTCAATATATTTATATGAATTAGACATAAGCTTTTTGTTTAGCAAATGCTACTAACTCGCTCAACGAAATTTTGCCAGTTACATAGTCTCGAATAATTTCAATTCCTTTTGGTGTTGGTTTAAAACCTTCAAACATATTGCTACCTAAAGCATATGCAGTACTTTCTAATGTTTTTAAATCGTCAAACTTTACTCCCATTATAGTAAGCTTGTTTCTGTCTATTTCTATTGTATTATACATATTCTTAGGCTTTAAATATCTAACTACAAATTTAATTAATTATTCTCTCTTTTCCATAGATTTTCCTGTTTTTTAGAATGGGACATAACTTGCTTACACCCAGCCAAAAGGTTGTACTATATAACAACTTCAGCTTAAATACCCAACTTTTGTGGCTGATTTGAAAAGCAAATTTATATAAAAATTCTTATAAACCTCAATTGGACTTTTTATTTTTTCAATGAATTTTAGATATATGAGGGTGGATTTCTGTTGCTAAGCTACTATACGGTTTGTATTTACAATCGGTATTACCTGCTCAACCTGCCATTAGCAGATCTGAGGATATTATTTCCAAAAAAGAATTATACAAAACATCTCAGGCTTTTGCAGATTTATTTATGTGTTGCTCTTTTGGTCTCGTATATAAATCAATTCGGGCTTAAAGCCGTTCAGCTATTTTATGAAAGTCTTAAAATATTCTGTGCTGTTCTAACGGACGAAGGTATTATAAGTTGCCGTTTGTGGACGTATTCCTGTCAAGTTGCACGAAAGTTGATGTGGGCTACAACCCTTGAGTAACCTACTGATCCGGCAATTTTTTATATCGCATGTTAGTCGCTGGCGTTCTACCATCCTTTGTTATAATTTCCTTTAATTTCTTTTATTAATTCTCTTTTTATTGTAAGTATCCTGGCTGTTTTATTAAGTTTGAATTCATTATCATATACATAAATCATATCGTGTATTCCAAAGTCACCATAAACGATTTTAAGCGACTGGATTTTATGTTCAAATTTATCTTCTTCTTCCGTAATTGATGATTCGACTACTTTGTCATAGATACTCAAAGTTCTACAACTCCATAAATATTCAATCAGCTCCTTTACATTATTTGAAGTTAATTCACCATTAAAAACTCCAATGGTATCAATGTCGGTAAATCTATTGTAAAGAGAAATAAAATAGACAGAACGATGAACTCTTGACAGCAGAGTGTCATTTTCATTTTGAATATTTACTCTAGTAATTTCAAAATATTTGTCAGTTTCGGTTTCCATAACTGCTACTCTATCCACTGAACTGTATTCGTTAGATAACTCAGACCATGTTTTAGCTTGTGTTTTATCGTCTGTGCTTAGTTCTATCCAAATATTTTCTCTCTCATCAGTTGGCTTTATGCTTACTGTATTTTCATAATAAACATATCCGATTAAATTTTTTTCAAAATAGAATCCATCTGGATATTGATAGCTTCTATCATAGGCAAGTTCCAAATACTTATCATTAATTTCTGAATCAATCGCTTCTCCCTTATCACACGAAATGAAAATTGATAATCCAATTACAATTAGAAGATATTTTCTCATAATTTATTCTTTTATAGAGGTTTCTTTAGACTCTGTGACTTCGTCCACTTGCGCCTAACGGTTCTGCGGCTTGGGTTTCGGGCGGTAGGGTACACCCCCCCAAACACACACTGCGAGCCAACTACCTACCAAATGTACAACAATTTATCCAACGGGCAAGTTGCCCGAAGCCTGAAGCTAAGCCGCGGTTGTATGCAGGCATTTTTTCTATTGTCGCGCTTCAATTATATAAAACATAATTTATTCTGCTAATTGATTTATTCGAACATAATCAAAATAATCTCCAGCTTGAAATGTAAGTCTTATAAATCTTTCTTGACCTGTTGTATTCTCATTTACCGTTACAGAAAGTTTAGTTTTATTCAGTTTTTCTACAATAAAGAAATCCTTCTCAATTTTAAAACTATTCCCAAATATGTCAATGCTTTCGTCATTGTAAAAATAATATGTGGTGTCAATTAATGAAATACCGTCAATCCACCAGGAATTTCCTTTAGTGGTAATAATTATTGAATCTGCACTTCTTCCAAATTCTACATCTTTCACTGAAAGTTTAATATTGTCAGGCCACTTTCCACAACCACTTATAAGAATGATTCCAAATAATAAAATATTTATTCTTTTCATTTTTTTATTATTTAATCTAAAGTTTTTGCTTGCTCATAACTTGTTCATACTCTGCCAAATGGTTGGACTATTGAGCAACTTCTGCTTAAATACCCAACTTTTGTGGCGGATTTGAAAAGCAAATTTATATAAAAAATCTTATAAAACCTTAAAAGGCTTCTTTTTCTTTGATTTTTGGGTAGGTGAGGGCGGATTTCTGTTGCTAACCTATTATAAAACTGGTATTTACAAAATAGTCCAAGCTGTTTTGTAAATTTCTAATCGCTATGAGATTTATAACTCATACCACCTCTTCTTCGTAGCGAAGGTTCTGAATAATGAATTGTTGGCGTTCAGGGGTATTCCTGCCCATATAAAAATCCAGGGTTTCCTGTATTTCTGTTGATTTTTTCAGTATCACGGGGTCAAGGCGCATATTTGGTCCTATAAAATGTTTGAATTCATCAGGACTTATCTCTCCCAAACCTTTAAAACGGGTAATTTCTGGTTTCTGACCAAGCTCCTTAATAGCATTTATACGTTCTTCTTCGCTATAGCAATAGATGGTTTTCTTTTTGTTCCTGACCCTGAACAAAGGGGTTTGCAGAATATATAAATGTCCTGCTTTTACCAGATCCGGATAGAACTGAAGGAAAAACGTCAATAGCAGTAATCTGATATGCATTCCGTCAACATCGGCATCAGTGGCTATTACAATATTATTGTATCTCAGATTGTCAATATCTTCTTCAATGTTCAAAGCCGTTTGCAGCAAATTGAATTCTTCATTTTCATACACTACTCTTTTGCTTAATCCGTATGAGTTCAGCGGCTTGCCTTTAAGACTGAAGACCGCCTGTGTGTTCACATCTCTTGATTTTGTAATTGAGCCGCTTGCCGAATCGCCCTCAGTTATGAAAAGGGTAGTTTCAAGACGACGGTTATCATTGCTGTTGTAGTGTACGCGGCAATCGCGTAGCTTTTTGTTATGCAGACTGGCTTTTTTAACACGTTCTTTTGCCATTTTTTTAATGTCTGCAAGCTCCTTGCGTTCTTTTTCTGACTGAAGTATTTTACGGTGAAGTGCTTCCGCAGTCTCAGTATTGATATGCAGGTAGTTATCAAGATTTCGCTTTACAATGTCGTTTACATAATTCCGGATAGTCTGACCGCCTGGTTCCATATGTGTTGAACCCAGTTTAGTTTTGGTCTGGGATTCAAATACCGGTTCTACAATTTTAATACTAAGAGCAGCAATTATTGAAGAACGGATATCGGAAGCATCAAATTCCTTTTTATAAAACTCTCTGATGGTTTTTACAATAGCCTCGCGGAATGCAGCCTGATGTGAACCTCCCTGTGTGGTATGCTGGCCGTTCACAAATGAGTAATATTCTTCACCGTACTGCTTGGAAGTATGAGTAAAAGCACATTCAAAATCATCTTCCTTGATATGGATTACAGGGTATAACTGGTTGCCGCCGTTAAGGACATTTGACAGTAGATCATGCAAACCGTTTTTTGAATAAAACGATTGTCCGTTAAATCGTATGGTAAGTCCATGGTTCAGATAAACATAGTTCCAGAGCTGTTTTTCAATGTATTCGCTAAGAAAATGATATTTCCCGAAAATAGCATCGTCTGGCGTGAAAGAAATAAGAGTGCCATTTTTATCAGTGCAATCCTGCTCAGAATGATCGGTAACAAGGTTGCCATGTTCATATTCCACGATCTTTGTACGGTTATCCCTTACTGACTGAGCTTTAAAATATTTCGACAGGGCATTTACAGCTTTTGAACCAACTCCGTTCAACCCAACCGCTTTTTTGAACACTTTTGAATCGTACTTAGCGCCTGTATTAATCTTTGATACACAATCAATCACTTTGCCCAGGGGCATTCCACGTCCGTAATCCCTTACCGTAACCATTTGATCCTTAATACTTATATCTATTATACGGCCATGCCCCATTACAAACTCGTCAATAGCATTATCAATAACTTCTTTAAGAAGCACATAGATACCATCATCCTGTGATGAGCCATCGCCAAGTTTACCAATATACATACCCGGACGAAGCCGTATATGTTCTTTCCAGTCTAATGACCGTATGCTTTCTTCAGTATATTTTTCTGTCATTCAGCTAAAATCCTTTCCGGTGCAAATATACTGAAAAGAAACGAAGCTGTAAGGGGTTTAGGCTCAGAGTTATGAAACAATAAGGGAAAGTTATTCACAATTAAGCAATTTTTCTTTTTGGTAAAACATCACACATTAAATCTGATATGCAGTATGTCGCCGTCTTTTACCACATAGTTTTTTCCTTCAATGGCAAATTTTCCTGCTTCGCGGCAGGCATGTTCTGAACCAAGAGTAACGAAATCGTGATATTTCATGACTTCGGCACGTATGAAACCACGTTCCAGGTCGCTGTGAATAACTCCTGCAGCCTGAGGTGCGAGGGTGCCTTTGCGTATAGTCCAGGCTCTCACCTCTTTAGGACCGGCAGTGAAGAAAGTCTCAAGATCAAGGATTTTGTATGCAGCCCTGATAAGTTTGTCAACTCCGGGTTCTTTCAAACCCATATCCTGAAGAAAAGCCATACGATCGTCTTCGCTTTCCAGTTCTGCAATTTCGGCTTCAGCCTGTGCTGCTATTATTAGAACCAGAGTGTCTTCTCCTTCAACGGATTTTATAAAAGCTTCAGTGTATTTGTTACCTGCAAGAGCCGATTCAGAATCGGTATTGCAAACATAGATAACAGGCTTTTCAGTAAGCAGAAAAAGATCATCAATCACCTGACGGTCATCACCGGTAACTGGTGCGGTTCGTGCCATCCCGAATGACTCAAGATGTTGCCTGAAGATCATCAAAATATCAATTTGTTGTCTGTAAATTTTTTCTCCTGTTTTTGCCATCTTTTCAAGACGAGCAATCTTTTTATCAATTGATTCAATATCCTTTACCTGAAGTTCAAGTTCAAGGGTTTCCTTGTCACGTACAGGGTCAACCGAACCATCAAGGTGAGAGAGGTTAGGATCATCGAAACAGCGGACAATATGAATCAAAGCATCGGCATTCCGTATGTCGGAAAGAAAACTATTGCCAACACCTTCGCCATGACTTGAGCCTCTGGCAAGACCTGGAATATCAACAAGTTCAATGGTTGTTGGTATTATCTTCGCCGCCTTGATGAATTTATCAATTTCCTGAAGTCGGGGGTCAGGAACTTTTACAACACCAATGTTTGATTTATTGCTTGTATATGCAAATGGACTGGTAGGTGCCTTGGTATTTGAAACACAATTGAACAAAGTGCTTTTTCCTGAATTGGCAAGACCAATGATTCCACAATGTAAGGGCATGACTGAAATTTTAAAAATGCAAAATTACTGAAAATGCAATACCATTAAGGATAGAAAGTATAAAATAAACTAATACAAAGAATTATATCTTATCCGTTTGATTAATAGGTATTTGATCTTTAGGCTTTCGAGAATGATATAGGTCAAGCGCAACAATTATAGCGGTAAAGCCCCAAAAAGGAACTGATAGTTTTTCAGTATTGAGAAAATTATTCAGAAACCCATGAGCAAGATAAGTTATAAACCCGAGAGTAACTGACAGGCTGATAATACGTATCTCCCTGATATTTGATCGTTTATACACTTTCAAACCGGTGTAAATAAGAGTAATTGCAAGCGCAACGAACGTAAGCATACCCAATAATCCTGATTCAGCCATTGGACCAATATACTCGCTGTGTGCGTTTCCAACATCACCAAAATTAGTACTGATAATGGTTCTTTCTTTCGAACGCTGATACGGAGCATAAAGAAACTGATAAGTTCCCGGTCCGAAACCAAATACAGGTCGTTCTTTGAACATGCGTATTGCCGATTGCCAGCGGTTTATCCTTTCCAGATTGCTGGCATCAGACGAAATATTGGCAATTGACTGAACATGTTCAACAAAATCGGCTGAGCTATCCTGCTTGTTTTTTGAAAGGTGATCAATTATTTCAAACCTGAAAGTAAAAAAAACTGAAACCAGCACTATGGCGCTGATCAGTAGCCACCTGAATTTAATCCTGAAAATAATAATGATAAAAACGCCAAACGCCACAACTACACTTAGCCAGGCAGCCCTGCTAAACGAAAATATCAGTGCCATAACCATTACAATTGCCACTAGAAAGGCAGCAAATCTGATCCACAGTTTGTAATTTCTTAATAAACTGAAACCCAAAAAAACCGGAATGAACATTGACATTACAGCACCATAGGCTGTATGGTCATTATAAAAGGGCTTCATGACCCAAGTGCCGGCTTTCTCACCAAAACCATAGGTGTAATGCCTGAAAGTGGTATATCCTATTACTATAAGTAAAGAAATTGCATAAAGCCAGAAAAACTTTTTAATGTTACGGTAATCCTTAAAAAGCATAATACCAACAAAATACATTGGTATTACAAACCAAAGCCTTGACAGGAAGGCTTTTGCTGAAACCAAAAACATCTGGCTTGTCAGGGTGGCAATAATCATCCATATCAGCCCTGCAATAATGAAAACACTTACACTATGTTTCAGCACTTTTTTGTCGTACCCGTGATCAAAAAGAACTTTCAGGAAAAACAACACTAAAGCCCCAAGCATCAGCGGCTCTACAGGAAGTGAAATCCCTGCATTAAGCTCGTAATTAAGTAATTCTACTGATAAAGGAGTGAGGAAAATGATAAGAAGTATAATTTTATCGAAAGCAAAAAGAAAAAACCAGGCTATGATCAAAAATAGGGGAATAGCTGCGCCCCAATAAAATTCTTTGTAAATCAGAAAACTGTTTAAAACAATGAAACAAAAACTCAGGAAGTAAACCAGAAATAATCTGGTTTTATCTGAAAGACGGTTTAATGCCATCTTTTCGGCAAGAGTTTTTATTTGCAGGTAGCCCAACATGAATCTGATATTATGTTTTGGGGATCAGGATCCGGATTCTGAAGCAAGAAGTATTTTTTGAGGTTTCCTGTTATTTTCAATAATAGCAATTATTATAATACTGAATATTATTGTGGCAAGTACTATGTTAACAACAATCAACCAACGTATAGGATATGATTTTTTATCGGCAGGAACAGGTTTTGTAACCACAGTAGTATATGTAATATGCTTTTCAGTGTTGATCAATGCAACTTCATATTCAATTTTATACTTACCGTATTCTTCAATGATATTTAAATACCTGTTGTTGTACCTGGTCCACTCGTTTCCTTTTTCTTCAATATGTTTTTTCCATTTGAGTACTTCCTGAGTATTGATATTTGAGGCATTATTGCCGTCAACTGTACGCAGGTATCCGCGGGCAATCTCTCTTGACTGATACCGGTGATCAATTATGTTAAATTCGGTACTTAAAATATTTAATACTGCAGCAACCGAATCCAGTTCATGTTGTTTCAATGAGAGGAGATTTTCCATAACGATCAGTCCCTCGCGGTATTTTTCGCTATGACTTTTAAGGATAAGGCTATTTGTAAAAGAAATAATTGAATCCACCATGCGGCAGGCTACAACAGGGTCACTGTCATATACCTCAATCTGAATTGCTTCGTAAGGAGTCTTTTTTATACGCACATTTTTTTCATAAAGTGACTTCATTACAGTATGGTAATATTTGTAATCAGGACTGATCTCATAGTGTGTGGATAAATCAAAAGTCTTGATGATATAATCCATAATTTCCTTTGAACCAAACCATTGCAGCATCTGTTCGGTTTCGCTTTCATCAGAGTAAGAGCTCATATTAACCGGATATAGTATTGCAAATGATTTATATTTTGGAGTTATTACCAAAGAGCTTGATATAATCACAGCCGCAAGCCCGGCGATAACAGCAATTATCAGAAGATGCCATTTCCATTTCAGAAAAATAGTAATGAGGTTAATATTACTAAAAAATTTTTCCATCACATCTTTTTAGTTAGTTTTTACAATGTTTCTTAAACGTTCTTTTTTGCTAACAATTGGTATTGAAATAGTTTTATGATGTTCGTCTTCTTTCTTTTCCGAACCTTTTAGAACCTTCCTGAAGTTTTCAGCCACCAATAATGTAATAATACCTATAAGCAGTGTACTGAAAGCAGAAAACAAAACAATAAGCCAACGAATCGGATAAGATTTTTTTTCAGCTTTTATTGCTTCTTCCACCACAAATTTAAAAGGTAATTGCTGTTCGGCATCCACTTTTGCCTCATCGTAACGGGTTTTAAGAATGCTAAGCTGTTTCTGATCCAGCAATATCTGATCGCGTAACGATACATAAGCACTTCCGTACTTCGAAAGCACTTCAAGCTTCTCCTCCAGAGCCTTTATGCCCTGATGGTTATTTCTTGCTATTTCAATTGCAAGTTGCTGGTTTAGCATTTCCGACTGCGATTCATAATCATGTACTCCAAGTGTACGAAGCATTGTCAGAGAATCCTCTTTCAATTTGATCTCATGCTGAAGTTCAAGGTATTGCTGTTCAACTATCTTAAAACCCGGGACTGCTATTTCTTTTCTCATTTCGTTGCGAACCGAATCAACCAGCATGGCTATATAATTGGCAATATCAGCAGCCATTTGCGCATCTTTGTCAAGAACTGAGATTTTTACAGCCATGAACTCTGTCCGCCTGAAAGAGATATTTCCTTCATACTCACGCTGTAAGCGTGTTTGCTTGTATTTGGCTGATGGATTTATATTATAATGCTCCATCAGATTGAATGTCTCAACAACATTATTTCTTATCCTGCCCGAATTCAGTATCTGAAGCATATGCTCAGTCTGGGCTTCCTGCCCAAAATCCAGTAAATCATGCTGTTGTCCGGTACGATCAGTAAGCAGGGCTTTTGAAATACTGCCCGATGAAGTAGGGTAGAGGATTACAAACGATTTAAATTTGGGTGTTATAAAATAAGAAGAAGAAAAGATCACTGAACAGATAACAGCAATAATGGTAATAAGGGCAAGAGGCTTTCTCCATTTATAAATAAATAGTATCAGATTACCGGAATTGAATTTATTGCTGTTTTCAAACGGGTCTGCCATAGCAGTCAGAGAATTAAAGGGAATTAATAAGAGGCAAAAGTATAAAATTTTATGATTCCAGCTTATTCATATTCTTTCAGGATCTCAAATAAGGTTTTGAAACTTAATATTCTTGTTAAAAACGAAAAAGCTAAAATAAGCAGCATCAGTGAAATAAAAGAATTAATCCAATTTAATCCAAGGTTGATTGAGAACCAAGCCATTAATAATGACCCCACAGCAAATATAATCATCCGGATCAAAAAATTGAAATTAATTTTAAATCTGAAAAAATATTGTGCTAACAACACCTGAAGTATGGCTGTTATACTTTGGGTTGTAAGACTTGTTATAGCTGAACCCACTGCAAACAAACGGGGAACCAGAACAAGGTTCATAACAATGTTCAAAATCATACCA
This sequence comes from uncultured Bacteroidales bacterium, assembly GCA_964550455.1. Taxonomy (GTDB): domain Bacteria; phylum Bacteroidota; class Bacteroidia; order Bacteroidales; family JAAYJT01; genus JAAYJT01. Next base: position 35,666 of record CAZJZG010000006.1, read on the forward strand.
AAAGCAGCCACAATGTTCAATTGTTTGAGATTTCCGTTAGCAGTGAGAAGTGTGCCAAAAACATAGGTTGTACTTATAGGAATGAATCCGCACATAAGCAATGAGAAAACCTGTGCCGACTGACTTATTCGCAACTCATAAACCTCAGGCAATTCCATTATTCTGGCTGGATAAAGCAGACGCATGATCGGCTCATTATAAAATACAGCTCCCATGGCGACCATAATTGCTGCTATGAATAATAATGAAAACGATAGTCTGACCAGCTCATTTACCGGCTGCTTATTTTTAATCATACGCGCAAACAAAGGAAGCAACAATACCGAAAACAGATAAGCAATCATGTTTACAGCGTCAAGAAGGCGGTAAGCCTGAGCATATACCCCTGATTGTTCATTACCTATGCTGTTTCTCAGGATCTTTTCTATCATTACACTGTCAACCCTGTTGTAAAATGCCATCAGCAAAACAAGTATGGCAAAAGGGAAACTTTTTTTTATTATCATTATGAAAAACAGGCGATTCCAGTATAATTTGCGAAATTCAGCCTTATAAATCACTATAGCTGCAGCTATTACAATAGTTACAAGATAAGCAGCCGTTTGTGAGTATGCAAACCATTCTATTTTGAAAGATTGGTCAGTTACATTACCCCAAAGCAGAATGCCACAAAATAAAATCATCAGCAAGCGGTCCATCACTGAAAGCATGCTGTCAGTTTTAAACATCAGCAACCCCGAAATATTAGATCGCAGATAAAGGATGAATGAAAGCAGGAACTGATTGAATCCCAGTACGGCTAAAAGCGTCATTTGCCGCGCATCGTACTTCATAATCAAACCGACAATGAAAATAACTGCAAAATACATCAGCGACAATAAAAATTTCAGGATAACAAGTCCCGAAAAATGTTTGTGCAGCAATTGATGATGTTGTGCAATATTGCGATTATTGAAATTGGTGATCCCAAAATCAAGTAAAATATTAAAGATGAATGTAAAATTCAGGATAGTGAAATAAAACCCGTATTCCTCAGCACCAACAGCATTTTGAACTACGCGGTCAATGCCAAATATCCAAAAGGGCTTGACCAGCAGATTTAAAAATAACAGCAGTATAAGATTTGTAAGAAATTTTTTCCGCATGTCAGGCAGTTCTCAGAAGAGTTTTAACAATGAATTTGGTTTTGTGATATCAAATTCAGTAATTTTGTGCAAATGTATTGAATAAGTGTTTCCTATTATAATTCAGAAATTTATTATTTTCACTTTTTAAAACCTTTGTAAATTGAGAATTGCAGTTAATACGCGGCTTCTCCTGAAAAATAAACTTGAGGGAATAGGATGGTTTTCTTACGAATCGCTGAAAAGAATATGCACCCAACACCCTGAACATGAGTTCTTTTTTATTTTCGACCGCCAATGGAATGATGAGTTTATTTTTTCTGATAATATCACACCTGTATCTTTATCACCACAGGCAAGACATCCATTGCTCTACTATATCTGGTTCGAACAGAGTATGCCAAAGATGCTGAAAAAGCTCAATGCCGATCTGTTTTTCTCACCTGACGGCTATTTGTCTCTAAAAACCGGTGTGAAATCAGTTAACGTATTTCACGACCTGAACTTTGAGCATTATCCTGCTGATGTACCGTTTGCCGAACGATTTTTTTACAGGAGATATTTCCCCCGTTATGCACATAAAGCTGCCAGAATAGCCACTGTATCAGAGTATTCAAAACAGGATATCGTAAAAACCTATAAAGTAAACCCCGACAAAATAGATGTGGTTTACAACGGTGCCAATCAGGCATATAAACCACTGAATTATGAAGAAAAGAAGCAGACCATTGATAAGTTTTCCGGAGGTCTGCCATATTTTTTATTCGTGGGTGCTTTACATCCCCGAAAAAATCTGATAAATCTTTTCAGTGCTTATGATATTTTCAGAAAACAGCACACTGAGCCTGTCAATCTTATAATTGTAGGTGCTAAAATGTGGTGGACAAAAGCTATTGAAAAGGCTTATGAGAATATGGTTTTTAAAAATGATGTGATTTTTACCGGCAGATTGAATATCAGTGATCTGAAAAATGTTTTTGGTGCTGCATTAGCTCTTACCTATGTATCATATTTTGAAGGTTTTGGAATTCCTATTGTAGAAGCCTTTTATACTGATACTCCGGTCATTACATCAAATGTTACTTCAATGCCCGAAGTTGCCGGCGATGCTGCAATACTTGTAAATCCGTTCTCTCCGTCTTCAATTGCGGAAGCAATGCTTGAGATAGCAAATAATCAGAATTTGCGGGATCAACTTATTGATAAAAGCAGGCAAAGACGTAAACTTTTCTCCTGGCAACAGACTGCTGATAGAGTTTGGGCTACAATAGAAAAAGCTTTTTAAAAACCTTCTTTTTCCAAAACCTTAGTAGATATGTAAAACTTTGTCAGGTCTTAATCATTTTTCTTAACCCTCTGTCGTTTTAGTTCGTTTATTTTTAAATCCGGCGGAATTTTTAAAAACTACTTATAAGAACAATTGCCATCGAAAATTTAGTTGTAATTTCACAACCTTGATTTTAATTAATTCAATTTCTATGAAAAATACATTATTTACTCTGTTCATTATTGCTATTGCAATAACCGGGCTCCATGCCCAGGATTTACAAATTCACAAAACAGACGGAAGCATCATCACCCTGCCTTTGAATGCAATTGATAGCGTAACATTTGCCAATAGTGGCATGGGTGGGCATTGGCAACCATGCCCCGGCACCCCCACAGTTACCGACATTGACGGCAACGTCTATAACACCGTGCTTATAGACGACCAATGCTGGATGAAAGAAAACCTGAAAACTACTAAATACCGCAACGGAGCTTCCATTGAATATCCCGGAACAAACAGCAGCGCCTGGCTATATAACACCAGCGGCGCTTATGCCTGGTACAATAATGATATATCATGGAAAGAAAAATATGGAGCCTTGTATAACTGGCATGCAGTAAACAATTCCAAGGGTCTTTGTCCCGAAGGCTGGCATGTGCCAGGCGATGAAGAGTGGACGCAATTGGTTGATTACGTAGTTTTGCAAGGCCATTCCAACGATAATACTGATCCCAATGGTGCCGGCAATGCTCTAAAATCCTGCCGGCAGGTAGACTCTCCTTTGGGTGAATATTGTGCCACATCTGAACATCCACGATGGAAGGAAGATGCTAACCATTATGGTTTTGATGAGTTTGGCTTTTCGGCACTTCCTGGCGGCAACCGTTTTAGCGATGGAAGTTTCTTCAGCAATGGGTACTACGGTTACTGGTGGAGTTCTACTGAAATCTCATCTTTTTACTCCCGGACACGGAGTATGAACTATAATCACGGCAACATTTACCGCTACTACGAAGCCCCTAATGTCGGTTGTAGCGTGAGGTGCCTTATGGATTAGATTATATTTACCTCTGTATCAAGATGAATGTTGAAACGGTTAAAAACTGATTCTTTTATTCTTTGAGATAGTTCAAGAATCTCCTTACCACTGGCATTCCCGTAATTTACCAATACCAAAGCCTGTTTTGTATGAACACCGGCATCACCAATTCGTCTGCCTTTCCATCCGCATTTATCAATAAGCCAGGCTGCGGGTAGTTTTACTCTATCATTACCATTAGGATATGAAGGCAGATCAGGGTTCTTTTCTTGAAGCTCATTAAAATGTGTAACATTAATAACCGGGTTCTTAAAAAAACTGCCGGCATTACCAAGCTCTGAAGGGTCTGGTAGCTTACTGCGCCGGATCCTTGAAACCGTATCAGCAACTTCTCTGATGCTTATGTCAGAACCGCTGTTCAAAAGTTCATTTTTTAAAGCAGGATAGCTGAGATTAGGTTTTGGATGAGTGTTTAATAAAAAGCTAACCGAAACAATAAGGTATCTATTCTTTAATTCATTTTTAAATATACTATCCCTGTAGCCAAACCTGCATTCATGTAGGGTAAAGCGCTTTATTGAAAAATCGCTCATATCAAGGGCTTCGAGATGGCTGAAAACATCTTTTATCTCAGTTCCGTAAGCACCAATATTTTGTATTGGCGATGCTCCAACAGTTCCCGGAATCAAAGAAAGATTTTCCAAACCTCCCCAGTTTTGGTTCACACAATACTGAACAAACGAATCCCAATTTTCGCCTGCTCCGGCAGTAACCAATATATGTTCATTATCAATGAATTCTTGTTTAATGCCTTGAATATCAACTTTCAGAACAAGTTTTTCAACATTTCCTGTAAACAAAACATTGCTGCCGCCTCCAAGTATCAAAAATGGTAAGGATCGGACTTCCTTCCCGTTCAAAACTTCCTGTAATTGCTCCGGTTTGGTGATACTGGCAAAAAATAAAGCCTTAACATCAATGCCGAAGGTATTATATTTCCTTAATGAAACGTTATTCAGTATATCCATGCAACCATTGCTTATTAAATTGCATCAAAGATAAGTATTTGTCAGACGTTGGGAATGAAATAAGCAAAATGAAATTTTGGGCAATTTTATATTGAATTTTTGTGAAAAGAAGGGTAATAGTTTCGGTTATCAACGATTTATTTACTGACCGCCGTGTTGACAGAACATGTAAAACCTTGTGCAACATGGGTTTTGAAGTAGCTTTGATTGGACGCAGGTATAATGATAGCCCGGTTTTGCACGAAAGAAACTATAATACATTCAGAATGCATTTAGTTTTCAGGACGGGACCTTTTTTCTACGCCGAATATAATCTGCGGCTATTTTTCTTTTTGCTTTTTCACAAAGCTAATATGCTTGTTTCCAACGACCTCGATACACTTCTACCCAATTTTCTGATACACAAAATAAAACGTATTCCGCTGATTTATGACACTCATGAGTATTTTACCGGTGTTCCTGAACTTATGAACCGTAAGAAGGTCAGGAATTTCTGGAAAAATATAGAAAAACGGATATTCCCAAAGCTGAAACATGTTATAACAGTGAATAATAATATAGCCGGATTGTATAAAAAAGAATACGGCAATGAAATATTTGTTGTCAGAAATATTCCTGAAAGAATTGAGAATTTCAATAAGCTTACAAAAGCTGAACTGGGACTTCCTGAAGATAAAAAGATCATTTTATTCCAGGGAGCAGGGATCAATATAGACAGGGGGGCTGAAGAAGCCGTTGAAGCAATGCAATATATTGATAATGCGTTACTTATGATTCTTGGAGAAGGCGATGTAATTGATCTGCTTAAAGTAAAGGTTGAAGACATGGGTTTGAACCAAAAAGTGAAATTCATTCCTCGTCAGACTCCAGAACGTCTTCCTTCCTATACTGAATTAGCTGATTTGGGTCTTACCATGGATAAGGATACCAATATTAATTACCGCTATAGTCTGCCTAACAAGCTGTTCGAATATATCCATGCCGGAGTGCCTGTTTTGGCAAGTAAACTGCCGGAAATAAAAAAGATAATTGAAAAGTATGAAATAGGCGGTTTTATTGATAATCATGAGCCTGAACATATTGCTTTGAAGATGAAGGAAATGCTTGATAATGAAGACCTGAGAGAGAAATGGAAACTGAATCTTAAAAAAGCTGCTTCAGAACTGAACTGGGAAAATGAACAAAATATCCTGAAAGAAATTTTTAGTACTTATGCCTGATAGACATTTACATATCATTTCTTTTAATATTCCTTATCCGGCTAATTACGGAGGAGTTATTGATGTGTATTATAAGCTAAAAGCACTTCAGGCTCAGGGCGTCAAGGTTCATCTTCATAGCTTTAAATACGATCGTGAGGCAAATGGCAAGCTTGCTTCAGTATGTCATAAGGTTTACTATTACAAGCGCCGCACCGGTTTGAAAAGCACACTGAGTTTAAAACCATATATAGTAGCCAGCAGACGCTCTGATGAATTGCTCAATAATCTGCTGAAAGATGAGCATCCAATTTTATTTGAAGGGCTTCATAGTTGCTATTATCTTGACCATCCTAAGCTTAAAGACAGAATAAAAATATATCGCGAAAGTAATATTGAGCATCATTATTACTACAATCTGGCAGGAGCAGAGCGAAATCTTCTGAAAAAAGCATACTTTCTGGGTGCAAGTGTTAAACTGAAGTACTATCAGAAAGTGTTAAAACACGCTGATTTAATGCTTACTGTTTCAAAAGCTGATACACAATATCTGCAAAAATATTTTCCAAACAACAGGATAATCCATCTGCCAAGTTTTCATCCAAACGATGAGTTGAATATCTTACCGGGCAAGGGTTCATATATTCTTTACCATGGAAACTTATCGGTTCCTGAAAATACTGTGGCGGCTGAGTTTCTTGTCAGAGAAGTTTTCAGCGATTCAGACCTTCCATTGTATGTTGCCGGTCTGAACCCTCCTGATTCATTGATTAAAACCATAAATAATTCCTCCAACACCAAACTTATCGCAAATCCGCCTGATAATGAAATGTTTGACCTGATAAGGAATGCACAGATCAATGTACTGGTAACATTTCAGGGTACGGGTTTAAAATTGAAACTATTGAATACCTTATATAATGGTCGTCATGTGATCGTGAACAAAACCATTCTGAATGGTACCGGCCTTGGTGAATTTTGTACAGTAAGAGAAACAGCCGATTCAATTGCACAAAGTGTTAGAGAATTATTTGAAAAGGATTTCGATAATGGTGAAATAAAGCGCAGGAATGCCCTGCTTAATGGGGATTATTCCAATAAGCAGAATGTCAGGAAGTTAATTAATTATATTTTTGGGGATTAAATGTACTCTTCCATTTTCGCACTTCAACATTCTTGATGGATATTTTCTGATCAGGACATAATTATGAGTAGCCATCAAAACAGCCATTCCTGTACTACTAATATCAAAAAGCAGTTCCATTATTCCTTCTGATGTTTCAGGATCAAGATTTCCGGTAGGTTCATCAGCAAGAAGTATTTCAGGGTCGTTGATCAATGCCCTGGCAATTGCAAGGCGCTGCTGTTCGCCACCAGAAAGCTGATGAGGCATTTTAAATCCTTTGGTACCAAGGCCTACCTTAGCCAATACATCATTAATTCGCAGTTCCATTTCAGTTTTATTCTTCCAGCCTGTAGCCTTCATAACAAAAAGTAGGTTGTCGTTCACGCTACGGTCTGTCAGCAGTTGAAAATCCTGAAAAACAACACCTAATTTTCTTCTCAGTTGTGGGATGTTTTTACGTTTAAGTCCTGTAAGATTAAAACCAGCAACATTCACATAACCTTCGGCAGCAGGCAGATCGGCATAAAGTACTTTAAGCAGACTACTTTTTCCGGTACCGGTTTTTCCTATGATATAAACAAATTCACCTTTATTGATTGTTAGCGAAACCTGAGAAAGAACCAAAATATTTTTTTGGAAAATAGATACGTTATTTAATTCGATTATTGTGTCAAGTGCCATGATAACAATTTACTAAAGCGGCAAAAATACAAAACACAGAAGGAATTATGAATAGCTAACAGTAAATTATGGGTCAAAACATGGAAAAACTGTATTTATTTGATTTTTAACCGAAATTTCCGGGTTAGAACCCATTATTACAAAACTATGTCTGTGAACTTCATATTGTATGTACAAAAAGTGCCAGGTTGTTAGTGGGAAGTTCAGGAGTAATTTCCTGGCTCACTTCATGCTTCTTTGCAATTACTGTTCAATAAAGGGATACCAGGTATCAATCCACCTGTCGCCGGTAATAAAGAAATTCCCGTAACTATCCCATTTTGAAAGTATTCGCTTTTCTTTCATTTGCTGAGCCGTCAACCCGTTATTTTTTGCTTCTGTCATTACTTCAACCGATAGTTCAAGGTTAGTCAGCCATTCCCTTAGTTGTTCCATGCTATAAACAGGTCCATGACCACCAACAACGATAGCATCCGGAGGAAAATTTTCAAGTATCCATTTTATATTCTGCAGGTAAACCACTGGATTTCCTTCCTGTGATGTATCTACAAAAGGGAAATTATCGGCAAATAACAAATCGCCCAGAACGAGAACATTTGATTTGCTGAAATAAATGATGATATCTCCTGCAGTATGTCCTCCGGGCAGATGATAAATATTGAGGGTCTGACCGTTAAAATCCATATTCAGGCTTCCTTCAAAAGTAAAATTAGGGATTGCATGTTGGGGCAGAGGTCCGGGAATTTTATCACCTTGTTTACGGTCAGAAGCAAGCCATTTTTTAACTGAATGATGCGCTATGATAGTGGCATTCTTTCCAAGCTCTATATTACCTCCAGTATGGTCAGCATGTATATGAGTGTTTATCAAATACTTAACAGGCTGATCACTAATTCGTTTTAAAGTATCAATTAATTGAGTAACAGTTTGCTCATACGCAGCATCAATAACCATAAGTCCTTCATCTCCGGTGTAAGCTACAACAGTTACGACATCACCAACGAAAAGACGATGAATTCCGGGAGTGAGTTCTGAATGGCTAATATGCATTTTGGCATAATCATGCTGAGCCGCGGCAAATAAAGGAATTAGCGTAAGAATTATAAGCAGTCTTTTCATGGCATTTGGTATTTTTCTTATTACAATATTTAAAGGTTCAACAAAATTAGTCATTTATTTAAACGGTCTTACCAAGTAATTAAATCAGATTTCAATAAGTCCTGATTTCATTTTGTTTCACAAAATCTGGTTCATAACGAAAATTAAGCATATTTAACTTTCTATTCTGTATTTTAAATAGGGCAGTAGTGACTTTGGTATACAATGATTTTACACCTGTAATTGTTCAAGCCAGCATTATAAAAGTGTTGGCATTTAGTAAATGTAATTTTAAGAACCCGAATTTTGAATTTTAATTTACAAATATAAAGGTAGTCTATATTCCTAATACACATATGTGAATTAAAATAAATTAAATTGACAACATTTGTAAATTACAATTGTAAACACGACAACTGAGTACAAAACCATTGTTTATCAATTTATTAGGTAGTTTATTAACTTTGTTGCCGTCTTTTATTCACAAGATCAATAAGTTATTTCAATATACATATGTTAATTATTATTTTTCAATTGACGAATTAATGTTTATTTAATTTTAATATTCAGATTCTCAGATAATTGTATTAGTATAGTGAAAGTATTAATTTAAAGTTAAGAAAGAATATATGATTACTTTGTATTCATAAGGTATAATCAATTAATAATTGATAATCAATGATATATTATTAATCAGCAATTTAAAGTTCGAATTATTAATCAAAATCAAAGTATTACATTTGTAAACCATAAAAAATTCTTAAGTTTTAAATAATTTTTTACTTTTGTGAACTCATTGATTATTTAAAAAGTTAACATTGTGAATAACCGGATTGAACAATTAATGGCTGAACTAGATCTCAGCCCATCAGTTTTTGCTGATACTATAGGTGTGAAAAGAGCAAGTGTTTCACATATACTTTCTGGAAGAAATAATCCAAGTCTTGATTTTGTTCAGAAAATCCTTGCTAAATATCCTGCTTTAAATCCTGACTGGATATTATCAGGCTCAGGGAATATCTGGAGGGAAGGTGTAAAGCCGGATAATGTTACCGCTGATAATATTACAACTAAATCCAGAGAGTCGCCAAAACTTGCGCGTTTGTTTGATGATACTGAAGAACAAAAAAGCTTTTCTACTGAGAACCTGGTTTCAAAGTCGGTTGATATCAGGCGCGAACCCGGTAAAATTGAAAGCAAGGAAAAATCGCGGGAGATTCCAGTTAAAGTAGAAACGCCTTCTATATCAGGGAGAAAAGCAGTTAAAGTCATCATTTTATATAATGATAACACTTTTGAGGCTTTCACTGATATTTGACAGTTGGATAACTAAGGATCAGATATTCAGTGCTTTGATACTTAAAAAGTTTTATCTTGATTACATCAATGTCTTTCAAGAGCCGAGAAAAAATAATTACATTCACGCTCAGCGCTCGCATCACTATCGGAGCCATGAACTGCATTTTCCTGAACCGATTTTCCAAATAATTGCCTGATACTTCCTTCAGAAGCCTGCGCAGGGTTGGTAGTACCAATTAATTTCCGATATTCTTCAACAGCATTTTCTTTTTCAAGAATTGCAGCAACAATTGGTCCGGAAGACATAAACTCCACTAATGAATCAAAAAATGGTTTTCCTTTGTGTTCGGCATAAAAACCGGAAGCAAGTTCTGAAGAAAGGTGGATCAGCTTTAATGCACTGATTTTAAAGTCATTATCAAGAATAATGGAAATAATCTTACCAGTATACTGAGCTTCAACAGCACTGGGTTTTATCATTGTAAATGTTTTGTTGCCAGCCATTTTATTATAAGATTTAAATAAACAAAATATAGTGTTTCAGAAAATTAGAATAACTTTGCAAGCCTGGTATAAAACGTTGCAAACATAATAGATTTTATTTGTTCCGTTATTATTCTCTGACTAATGCTTTTTTATGCAACTACCTACTCAATTTGATGAAACAAAGGCTTCCAGCCTTGCAGATAAAATAAAAAAATCGCAATCAATTTTAATTACATCACATTACAATCCTGATGGTGATGCCATTGGTTCATGTCTGGCACTTTATCATTATCTGAGAGCTATTGGTAAAAAGCCAAAGGTATTAATACCCAATGTAATACCTGATTTTTTGCTTTGGCTCGAAGACGCAGACAAGATTGTTATTTATGAAGACCACCCGGGAAAGGCAGACAAATTAATTGAGTCGGCTGATTTGATTTTTAGCGTTGATTATAATGACTTTAAAAGGACAAAACTTTTTGAGGATCAGCTTCATAAATCAAAAGCCTTCAAGGTCTTAATTGATCATCATTTAAACCCATCAAACAGCTTTGATGTGATACATTCACGAATTGAGGTTTCATCAACAGCCGAAATGGTTTATGAAATGATAGTTACTCTTGGGAATGAGGATATTATCAATAAAAGCATTGCAGAATCCTTATATGTAGGTATAATGACCGATACGGGTTCTTTTAGTTTTTCATGCAATTATTCTGCTACTTTCAGTATTGTTGCCGGTTTGATAGAAAAAGGGATCAATGTTGAAAAAATCCATCAACTGGTTTACGATACTTATTCAGAAAACCGTTTAAGGTTGCTTGGGTTTTGTTTGAGTGAAAAGCTGGTGGTACTTAAAGATTTTGCTACAGCATATATTTCTTTGGCAAAACACGAACTGGATCAATTTCAGTTCCAGCCGGGCGATACTGAAGGCATTGTAAATTACGCTCTTTCAATTGAGAATATAGTTTTTGCTGCTCTTTTTACTGAAAAGGAAGATATTGTACGGATCTCTTTCAGGTCAAAAGGTGATTTTTCTGTTAATGCATTTGCCCGTACGCATTACAATGGTGGCGGGCATAAAAATGCAGCAGGAGCTGATTCTGAAATATCACTTGATGAAACTATTACTGATTTTGTTGATTTGCTGCAGGATTATAAAGAAGAATTGCAGAATCTAACTATTGAAAATAAACTATGAAATTATACTATTCTCAAAATTAAAAAACCTATTTGCTTTATTTAAAACTATTTGACATGATGAAAATTATAATTGTTGGTTCAGGTTATGTAGGACTTGTTACAGGGGCTTGTTTTGCTGAACTTGGTATTGAGGTTATTTGCGTTGATATTGACAAAGAAAAAATAGAAAAGTTAAAGAACGGTATTTCACCTATTTATGAACCCGGACTTGACGATTTATTGAAAAACAATATTAAACGTGGCAGACTTTCTTTTACCACTGATTTATCGTCGTGTGTTAATGATGCTGACATAATTTTTTCAGCAGTAGGAACCCCTCCGGATGAAGACGGAAGTGCTGATTTGCAGTATGTTCTTGAGGTTGCCAGGACTGTGGGAAAATTTATGAACAAGTATCTTATTATTGTTACAAAAAGCACTGTGCCGGTTGGTACAGCTAAAAAAGTAAGAAAAACAATCCAGGAAGAACTTGATAAACGTGGTGAGAAATTAACTTTCGATGTGGTTTCAAATCCGGAATTTTTAAAAGAAGGTGCTGCAATTGATGACTTTATGAAACCCGATCGCATTGTCATCGGCGTGGAGTCAGATAATGCAAAAGAAGTAATGTCAAGGCTTTACCGTCCTTTCACACTAAATAATCATCCTGTTATTTTCATGGATGTGCCTTCAGCAGAAATGACCAAATATGCTGCTAATGCAATGCTTGCAACACGTATTAGCTTCATGAACGATATTGCAAACCTCTGTGAGCTGGTTGGAGCAAATATAAATATGGTTCGAAGAGGAATAGGCAGTGATACACGTATAGGGCAAAAATTCCTTTATTCCGGCATAGGATACGGAGGCTCTTGTTTCCCAAAAGATGTAAAAGCACTGATTAAAACCGGAGAAGAAAATAATTACAAATTGCGGATAATTAAAGCAGCCGAAGATGTGAATGAGGACCAGAAAGCAATACTCTTCCGTAAATTTCAGGATTATTTCAAAGGCGATATAAAAGGCAAAACTGTTGCTTTATGGGGTTTATCGTTTAAACCACAAACAGATGACATGCGTGAAGCTCCGGCTCTTGTACTTATTGACGAATTAATAAAAGCCGGTTGCAGTGTGCAGGCTTATGACCCTGCAGCTATGGAAGAGGCTTATCGTCGCTTAGGAGATAAAATTAAATATAGTAAGGATCCATATGATGCTTTGATTGATGCAGATGCTTTAATGCTTGTTACAGAATGGATTGAGTTCAGGTTTCCGAATTATAAAGTCATGAATAAGCTTATGGCAAATCATGTAATATTCGATGGCAGAAATATTTTTGATATGCTTGAGGCTAAAGAAGCAGGTTTTGATTATTATTGCATAGGTTTAAATACCAATGAATAAGATTTAATTTTCAACGCATGAAAAAACGGATTTTAGTTACAGGTGGTGCGGGTTTTCTGGGATCGCATCTTTGTGAAAGATTACTTAATGAAGGCAATGATGTGGTTTGCCTTGATAATTATTTCACCGGGCAAAAACAAAATGTGGTTCATCTGTTAAATCACCCTTATTTTGAATTGGTCCGGCATGATGTAACTATGCCATATTTTGTTGAAGTTGATGAAATTTATAATCTGGCTTGTCCGGCTTCTCCGATCCATTATCAGTATAATCCCATAAAAACTGTTAAAACTTCGGTGATGGGTGCAATAAATATGCTTGGTCTGGCTAAAAGAGTAAAAGCAAGAATCTTACAGGCATCTACAAGTGAAGTTTATGGCGATCCCGAAGTTCACCCTCAGCCTGAAGAGTATTGGGGACATGTTAATCCGATAGGAGAGAGGGCTTGTTATGATGAAGGGAAAAGAGCTGCCGAAACCCTGTTTGTTAATTATCACAGGCAAAATGATGTTAAAATAAAAATCGTCAGGATTTTTAATACTTATGGACCAAGAATGCACCCAAACGATGGGAGGGTCGTATCGAATTTCATTGTTCAGGCACTTCATAATAAGGATATCACCATTTACGGCAATGGGCTCCAAACCCGAAGCTTTTGCTATGTTGATGATCTGATTGAGGGAATGATAAGAATGATGAATACCGATGATAAAATAACAGGTCCTATCAATCTTGGTAATCCCGGAGAATTCACTATTCTTGAGCTTGCCCGCAAAATAATAAGTTTAGCAGATTCAAAATCTCAAATTAAATATCTGCCCCTACCGTCTGACGATCCCATGCAGCGCCAGCCTGATATAAGCCAGGCCAAAGCCGTTTTGAACTGGGAGCCGGATCACGATCTTGAAGATGGTTTGCTGAAAACAATAGCGTATTTTAAAGAAACATTACAATTCTGAAGCTATGAAGCAGATCCTGATAACCGGTAGCAACGGCCAGCTTGGCAATGAGATTAAGCATCTTGCCGGCTCTTTTGCCGGCATGGAATTCATTTTCACTGATCTTAATGAACTGGATATCAGTAATACTGATGATTTAAAGAACTTTTTCAAGAACAAACACATTGATTTTCTGATAAACTGCGCTGCCTATACAGCAGTTGACAAAGCTGAATCTGAGCCTGAAAAGGCTTTTCTGATCAATGCTTTTGCACCGGCACTACTGGCTGAATGTGCTGTGGAATATGGATACACTCTGGTGCATATTTCAACGGATTATGTTTTTGATGGCAAAAGCTACAAGCCTTATGTTGAATCTGACCCCGTAAATGCTAATTCAGTTTATGGAAAATCAAAATTGGAGGGTGAACAGGCAATCCTGAAATCAAAAGCCAATGCATTGATCATCAGAACATCATGGATGTATTCAATTTATGGGCACAATTTTGTGAAGACAATTTTACGACTTGTCGGAGAAAAACAGGAGCTGAAAGTTGTTTCTGACCAGGCAGGTTCTCCAACTTATGCTGCAGATCTTGCAAAAACCATCTTACAAATCATTGAATCTGATTCTGTTACTGGAACTAAAATATACCATTATTCCAATGAAGGCATATGTTCGTGGTATGATTTCGCCAATGCTATTGTTAAAATAGCCGGTTTAAATTGCAAAATCTTACCGGTCAAAACATCTGATTTTCCCACTGCTGCTGCACGTCCACATTACAGTGTGATGGATAAATCAGCAATAAAAAGGGATTATAATCTGGAAATCCCATGGTGGTATGATAGCCTGAAAGTATGTATTGAGTTGTTAAAACAAGTAAAAGATTGAATTAGTAGACTTCAAATCTACCTGCCTGAAGGTTTGCTTGAACAATATAAGCGGTGATCAATAATAATGAGTTTCAACAATTGGTTGCCATAGTTGCCTGTACTTTTCATTTTCTTTTCCAATGCACACCGCATCCAAAGCGCAAATATCATGTGGGTCGTGAACCACTATCTGGCTGAAAGTACAAGGGTCTTTTTCGCACTGACCAACCTGGCATAAAAGATCATTGTGGCAGCAACTTCGCCCCAGTGACCAGAAAAAATCATTAAGCCTGACTATTGACATTCCAGAATCGGCAGCAATTATCCGTAATGCTTCAATGCATGCTGTTCTTACTTTTGTATCAGTAGTTACTCGTTTACGCCGGCGAAGATTAGATGCAAGTCTTTGACTTAAAACATCAACACATCCGAGACGGAGCAAAACTCTTTGCATGTGATAATCCATGATGGGTACAAAATTCTCAGGATCTTTAACTTTTATCAAACCTGCGTCACCTAACAATTTTATCAGAAAAGTACTCTTTTTCTTTAACGGATCGGAATAGGCTTTAAAATTTGATAATTGCTCATATAAACCATTATTATTTTTTGAAATCAATGTATTTTTCGATGATGATATTAGATTCTTAATGCTCCCGTTATACTTATTCTCAATAAAATAATCAGCTTCGGCAAGAAAAGATGCCCGCTCTCCAATACGATCGAGGGTTGTATTCAATGGATTGCAATCGTCAGAAAACAATGAAGCCAGACGATTACACAGATTACTAAATGACATTGAACATACTATTCCACGCTGCAAAAATGGTGAATTGCTTTTCCCAAGCTGAATAAACATATGTTCAATATATTCCCATCCCCAAAGATTGAGCTTCCTGTTATATAATTTATGGGTTTGATGGCAAATGGCAACAGAATAAAAATAGGTTCTAAGCCGGGTTTCTTCAGGAGCATTAAAATTAAGGAATTCGCGATCGTAAAATGATTGCCTGATCTTAAATTTCTTAAGATGCCTTGCGACCTTTAAACACTGGTCTTTGTTTAGTGATACCATTGCAGCCATATTACAAAATATTTAATGTTTTGTATCAATATTCTCAGCCATTAAGTTGATGCTCCCTGTCCTGATTCTTCATCCGTTTTAATTGTACCATAATACAATGCTCTGTAATAATATTCAACTCATTGGCTTTGCCAAAATCAATTATCTCCTGATTTTCAGCTCCTTCTTGTAGCCAAAAGTTTTTTACTCCCAAACCTTTTGCCTGTTTAATCAACTCCAACGATTGTTCAGGAAGGGTTACAAGTACAAGAGCATCAATGTTTTGAGGTAAATCTCCAATACTGCGGTAACATTTGTAACCTTCAATTTCATCAGTATTTTTATTCACAGGGAAAACCTGATAACCATATTTTAAAAGCTTCTTGAAAACAATATTACCATACTTTTTTCTGTCCCTCGACACACCACCAACAGCCATTCTTTTGTAGTTAAGAAAAGCTTTGATATTCTCAGGAATAGATTGCAGGTTTTCAGGTTTCATCGCCTATAAACAGATTATACTCAAATTCGGGTGCATTTATCATGTGACGCTTTACAGCACAATTATTAGCAGTGTGAATGAGCGCATCCCTGTATTTTTCAGGAAATCCTTCAGGGAGATGTATATCGAAACTAATTTTACCAATCAATCGGGTTTGTGGATTGGTTTCCATTTTCTGGGTTATTACAATGTTCTGAGTGTCAATATTACGTTGGGCACAAAACGATTTAATATATATACCAACGCAGGTTCCAATTGAAACAAGAAAGAAATCGAATGGGGCAGGGGCACTTCCATCACCGCCTGAAAAAACAGGCTGATCGGTCATAATATTGAACCCTTTGTATTCGGCCAACACTTTAAGGCCTCCGGGAAAAGTTATTTTCATACAAATAATTTATAGTTTTAATGATTAGTGCTCAAAGATAATAATTTTAGATTAAATATTGCCTAGTTTTATAATATATTCGAGGCTGGCAGGGCCTTCATTAAAAAGTAGATCGAGAATACTCAAATCAGGATGAAAAGGATACTCATGGCTGAATACCTGAGTATAAGCCGGAAAATAATCTTCAGAATGAAATTGTTTTCCCGGACTTATCTCATTTCGCAAATCAGTATAACTATCCGGATTATGGTAATAAGTGTCAGTAAACAAAGCCTTTAAATCAAAGCAAAGCAACTCTGTAATTAAATTTAATAACGTATTATTCAGTTCTGAAAGAAGATCATGCGGTTCATACAGAACCTTTTCTATTCTTTCTTTATAGAAAAGATAAAATGGAGACGAATTATAGGCTGTTTGAATTGAGCGCATATGTTGTCGTTTCCAATCGTAATGCGATGAAACTTCAATTTCAAAAGTTTTTGAATGATGGCCGTACGGTTTTTTAACCGGGATACTAAGTATCTGCAATCCGTTTGGTCCAAGAATATTACAACGGTTTCTGTAAGTTTGCTTTACATATGTTTCGTGAACTTCAATAGTTGTTGTTGTAGCCTGAAATGCAGCCGCAATCCAGGAAATTGGCGGGAAATACGCTGTTGACAACAAAACATGATCTGCCATAGTTGTAATTTCATCCTAATGCAAAAATATCAAAATTGCTTATAAACCAGACATTACCAGAGAGAATACAGTATTGCCGGTTGTTATAAAAAAACAGAAAATCAATAGTACTGATTTTCTGTTTTTGATTTTTAAATTCTAAAAGCCTTAGCTGTAATTGAAAAGGGTACAACCTTTTCTCGTTTCATTAGCTGCTTAATTTGTAACTATGGCTTTATTTAAAAGAATTTCATCAATAGCTTGTCTCAATGTTTCTTTAGGCAAAGCACCTGCTGCCATTTGCGGTTGCGCATCTATCGGGCAGAAAAGGAGAGAGGGAATGCTACGAATGCCAAAAACAGCGGCAAGTTCCTGTTCCGTTTCAGTATCAATTTTATAGATATTGATTTTACCTTCATATTCTTTATCCAATTCTTCAAGTATGGGCGCGATCATTTTGCAAGGTCCACACCAGTCAGCATAAAAATCAATAAGAGCCGGTAATTTCCCTTCAAATTTCCATTCCTTATTATTTTCGTAATCAAATACTTTCTCAAGAAAGGTTTTTTTGGTTAAATATTCCATTTCAATTTTATTTTATTGGTTCTCAATTAATTAGAATTGTTATTTAATTTATTATTCGTTATTCTGTGAAAGTAAAAAGTTGTCAATTACCTGTTTTATAGTTTCTTTTGGCAATGCTCCCTGGCTCATTTGTGGTCTGCCCTCAGCAGGAATAAATAGCATGGAAGGAATGCTACGAATAGCAAAAGCGCGTGCAAGATCCTTTTCTTTGTCAGTGTCAATTTTATAAATCACAATTTTTCCTGAATATTCCTGAGCCAACTCATCCAGAATAGGAGCTACAAGACGACAAGGAGCACACCAATCAGCATAGAAATCAACAATGGCAGGTAATTTACCTTCATAAACCCATTCATTTGGATTAGTTTCATAATTATAAACACGGTCAATGAATTCCTGCTTTGTGAGTTTTACTACCTTAACTTCTTCAGCAACAACGGATTTCGCTGTTTGATTATTTTCAGCTCCTGAACCGGCACAACCGGTTGAAAAAACTGCAATACTAAGGGCTAATGTTAAAAAAATGTTCTTCATTTGTGTTAAAATTAAATTTTTTGCAAAAATATAAAAATTCTAATAAATCGCAATAATATCACTAAATTTGCAAAATAAACATGCAGAAGCTAATTTTGTTCATTAGCACTTATTGCGAAGCAGTTTATAAAACAATGAAGGATTATTCCTATATTTAGCCTATAAACAAAAGTAAGGCACAAATATTTGATATTATGCAACTTAAGGAATTATTTTCAACTATTGACCCTAAAAGATTTACATCTGAGTTTTCAACTGAGAAACAATGCCTTGAGTTTCTTGCCAATGAAAAGTGGGATAAAGAGTTCGTATGTAAAAAATGTGGTCACACAAATTATTGCAAAGGCAAAACACCTTTTTCCAGACGCTGCACCAGATGCAAATCTGATGAATCGGCAACAGCCCATACCCCTTTTCATGGATGTAAAATACCCATTACTGTTGCTTTTCAGATGACATATCAGATTTGTCATCAACCTGATATTTCATCATATAAACTGGCAGAAGAACATGATATCCGGCAAATGACATGCTGGAAATTAAAAAAGAAGATATCTGAGTGCCTTACCCAAAACCCTGATTAATTCAATAAATCAATGTTTCATTTTTTGTTTTAAACTGCTTCAATATTGATAATTTTGTAGTTTTACATTATGAAAATTCTCAAGGCAATAACTCCCTTATCAGTTTTAGTTCTGTTACTTGCATCTTGTTCCAGTCCTTTCGACAAGCTTGATTCAAAACAGGTGTTTCGCTATAATGAGTCATCAAATATTACCTCGCTTGATCCTGCTTTTGCACGAAGCCAATCAAATATATGGGCTGTAAATCAGATATTTAATGGATTATTACAGCTTAATGAGCGTCTTGAGATTGAACCTTGCATTGCTAAATCCTGGGAATTGTCAGATGACGGAAAGATTTATACCTTTTATTTGCGTACCGATGTTTATTTTCACGATTCCCCCTGTTTCACTGGTAGCAAGGGCAGAAAAGTAATTGCTTCGGATGTGGTCTACAGCTTTAATCGAATTATAGAGCCTAAACTGGCTTCACCGGGTGCATGGATTTTCAGAAATATTAAAACTGGTAATGATGGCTTGCCAACGATTCACCGGAAAAATGATTCAGTACTTGTTATTGAGCTCGAAAAGCCTTTCCCGCCGTTTCCCGGGCTGCTTACAATGCAGTATTGCAGTGTGTTGCCTCATGAAGCTATTTCATATTTTGCTGAAGATTTCAGACGTAATCCTGTTGGAACCGGTCCCTTTTATTTTGCTATGTGGAAAGAAGGGGTGAAACTGGTACTTTTGAAAAACAATAATTATTTTGAATCCGAAAATGGAGCTGCATTGCCTTATCTTGATGCTGTGGCAATATCCTTTATAGCTGATAAGCATACAGCTTTTCTGGAGTTCATTAAAGGCAAACTAGATTTCATGTCCGGAATTGATGCCGGATATAAAGACGAATTACTTACCCAAAGCGGGGAGCTTAATCCCAAATATGCCGGAAAGATTAAAAAGATTACCAATCCTTACCTGAACACTGAATACCTTGCTTTTCAAATTAACCCTGACTTGTCTCAGAATCAGAATAATGTATTGCTTATACCTGAAATCCGCAAAGCTATCAATTATGGATTCGACCGTACAAGAATGATACGATTTCTTAGAAATAATATCGGGCAACCAGGAATTTACGGGATGGTGCCTCCTGGTTTGCCGTCATTTGACAGTAATCTTGTAAAAGGATATGATTACGATCCCGATAAGGTATTTGAACTGCTTGAAAAAAGTGGTTTTCCCGGAGGCAAAGATTTACCGGATATTACCATAGCTACCAATTCAACCTATCTGGATCTGACCCGATATATTCAGCATCAGCTTAATGAATTGGGGTTTAAAATAAAAATAGATGTTAGCCCTCCTGCAACTCTGCGTGAATTAATGGCGCATGGAAGGTCTCCATTTTTCAGAGCTTCATGGATAGCTGATTATCCTGATGCCGAGAATTATCTCTCACTTTTTTATTCAAAGAATTTTACTCCGGTTGGACCTAACTACACTCATTTCAGATCAGATAATTTTGACCGTTTATATAACCTTGCTATGCATGAAACCAACGATAGCATTAGGTTTGTCTATTACAGAAAGATGGATCAGTTGGTTATGGATCAGGCTCCGGTAGTGGTTTTATATTATGATCAGGTTCTTAGGTTTATTCATAATAATGTTGAGAATTTGGATAATAATGCCATGAATTTACTTGTATTGAAAAGAGTTAAAAAAAATAACACCTGAGTCAAAAGCATATCTTTGATTTTA
This sequence comes from uncultured Bacteroidales bacterium, assembly GCA_964550455.1. Taxonomy (GTDB): domain Bacteria; phylum Bacteroidota; class Bacteroidia; order Bacteroidales; family JAAYJT01; genus JAAYJT01. The sequence continues at coordinate 56,478 of CAZJZG010000006.1, forward strand.
ATAGAATACATTGATCTGCTGATGGTTACTACTTGATTTCATATAATTAATTATTATAGACTTTATTTGAATTAAAATTTTTAGAGAATATTTAAAATTCTTCCTTATTTTTACAGTCTCTATAAAAAAGTAAAGAATTCAGATAGCACCTTTGTATATTTTATAACAAATCATTGGTATTGTGGGGCTTATAACTAAATTAAGGTTAAAACGCGGAATTAATATTTTAAGAAAGAATGCTGAAATAATTCAGAGCGAGTGGGAATTGATTAGCCTGTCGAAAGCAAGTTCTATTGTTTTGCTTTATGAAATTTCAGAATCAACCATCCCTGAGTCTATCCAACAATTTGCAAAATCACTGGTTGACGAAAATAAAAAGGTATATCATGTAATTTATTATACAGGAAACCCCAAACTACTGACTTTATATACTAATTTCCGGCAATTTGTTTTTACACGCAAGGAGCTGAGTTATTGTTATTTACCACCCGTGAGTATCATTAACATGTTAAGCGAAATTGATGCAACATATTATATTGATATTAATTTAACTGAGAGTTTTCCGCTTATTTATATTACAGCATTGTCGAATACCAGGCTAAAAATTGGAAGAGAAAGTAAATTGCGACTTGAATATTATAATCTGTTAATTGACCAGAAAACTGAGGATCAGTCGGATTTTCTGGATCACCTGATACATTATTTAAAAATATTAACTACAACTTCAAATGACTAATTTTTTAATTGGAACCGGAGTTGCCATTGTTACTCCGTTTCACAAACATGGTACTATTGATTTTAGTTCTTTCGAAAAAATGATAGAACATGTAATCGCCAATAAGGTGGAATATATTGTTGTCATAGGCACTACGGGCGAATCAGTTACACTGAGTAAAGATGAGCGTAATGCTATAATTCATTTTTCTGTTGAAACCATTAACAAAAGGGTGCCTCTGGTTGTGGGAATAGGAGGTAACAATACCCAGTCAATTATTGATTCGATAAAAGAATGTCCCTTTGAAGATATTGATGCTATTTTATCTGTTGCTCCTTATTATAATAAACCTCAGCAACGCGGACTTTATCTGCATTATAAGAATATTGCCACTGTTTCACCGGTACCAGTGATCCTTTATAATGTACCAGGGCGTACGAGTTTAAACATGAGCGCTGAAACTACATTAAAACTTGCACATGAGCTAAAAAACATCGTTGCCATAAAAGAAGCTTCCGGGAATCTGCCTCAATGCATGGAAATTATCAAGAACCGGCCTGCAGGATTTAAAGTTATTTCAGGAGACGATATTTTAACTTTACCTCTGTTGGCTCTTGGTGCTGATGGTGTTATCTCGGTGGTTGCCAATGCTTTTCCTGCTGAGTTCTCAGAAATGGTACGACTTGCTTTGAAAGGAAATTTTGATAAAGCACGTGTTATCCATTATCAACTGACTAATATTATTGAAAGTCTTTTTGTTGATGGAAACCCCGCAGGTATTAAAGCAGCCCTTTCAATTTTGGGACTTATCCAGAATAATCTGCGTTTACCTTTGGTAAAAGTTAGTCAGTCAGTTTTCAGGCAAATCGAAAACCAGATATCTGCAATAGTTAAACCGGATAATTAACATTGCCCTGAACCCGGGTTTCAACATAAAAACATATAAATTGCAAAAGCTAACTTTAATATTGTTTTCGGTTATTATTTCAGTTTCTCTTTATTCTCAGGACATTGATTCAATTTTTAGAGTGAGGGGAGAAAAATATTTTGGTTTTGTTTTAACATCTGAAATGAGACCGGATGATTTTACAAATATGTTTTCAATTGATGGGGCTAAAGGTGACACCATTATTGCAAATGCCAGCTTAGAGCAGTTTAAGAAATTCCTTGAACTTGGTATTCCATGTTTCTTTCTTTCTCATCCATCCGAACAGATTGATTTTGATGCCGTTAACATTCATCACTTAAACCAGCACACTAACTGGAATTTTTACCCCGATTATGATTCCTATCTGGAAATAATGAGTGACTTCAGTGTTAATTATCCGGAAATATGTCAAATACATGAAATAGGAACTTTAGTGAGCGGACGAAAGCTTTTGGCAGCAAGAATTTCAAAAAATATTGGTTCTGAAAGCGATAAGCCAAGGTTTTTATACACATCTACCATTCATGGTGACGAGCTTACCGGATATGTTTTAAGTCTGCAATTAATTGATTATTTGCTCACGAACTACGGTACTGATCCTTATATTTCCCGTTTGGTTGACAGTATTGATATATGGATTAATCCACTGGCTAACCCTGATGGCACTTTTCATTTTGGGAATAATACAATTAATGGAGCAAAGCGTTATAATGCCCAAAACATTGATCTTAACCGCAACTATCCTGATCCTAAGGCTGGTCCACATCCTGATAATAAACCATGGCAGGAAGAAACTGTTTTTTTTATGGAATTTGCCGAAAACCAAAAATTCAACATGTCAGCAAACTGGCATGGAGGTGCTGAAGTATGCAATTATCCGTGGGATACATGGTACGAGTTATCAGCTGATAACCCATGGTGGGTTTATACAATGCGTGAATTTGCTGACACAGTAATATCCAGAAGCCCTTCGCCTTATTTCAGATCGTTTGATGATGGTATTGTGCGTGGTTCAATGTGGTATTCAATAACAGGAGGAAGACAGGATTATATGAATTATTTTCAGGGTTGCCGTGAATTTACTCTCGAACTTTCCAATAATAAAATTCCTCCGCCACATAATTTACCTCTATACTGGGAGTATAATTATCCGTCATTTCTTAATTATATTGAACAATCTTTATACGGATTTAGGGGGATTGTAAGGGATTCAGTAAGCGGCGAACCTCTCAGGGCTAAAGTCTTCATTACCAACCATGATATTGATAGTTCGTTTGTTTATTCTCATCTGCCTGCCGGTGATTATCACCGCTATCTTTACGAAGGTTCTTATAATATTGTTTTTTCAGCACCGGGACATAATTCAAAAACATTTTACAATGTTAATGTGGGGAAGCGCCGTACCACCTGGCTGAATGTTGAATTATCACCTGCTGAGGATGGAATAGGAACAGAAAACAGCAGTTTGAACATTCGTATTTATCCAAACCCTGTTACTGATGGTGGTTTATTCATCAGTTCTGACCAAAACCCCGGATTTATTGAACTGATCAATTCAGCCGGGATAAGAGTATTTTATGATTATTCTGAAGAAACCGAAATATGTATAGGTACTTCTGAATTAGCATCAGGTATCTATTTGATCAGAATCCACAATGACAGAGGTTATATTACAAAGAAGATCATAGTTTTTTAATGTCCGATTTTCTTACTCTAAATCCGGATAGTATTTTTTAATGCAAGATTTTGATTGTAAGGAAATAATTACCTGAGGATGACCGTTGTTATTCGTTAACAAGAAAAGTATTAATTTTGCCGCATGATTAAAAAAATCATGGTTTTAAGTGTTTTGGCTATGCTGTTGTTTCCCTCATGCAGCAAGTATCAGCAGTTGCTGAAAAGCAACGATTATGAGGAAAAGTACCAGATGGCTTTTGTTTATTATAATCAGGGCGATTATTACCGCTCTATTCAGCTTTTTGATCAGGTACTGCCATTTTATCGTGGAACTGATCGTGCTGAAACTATTGCCTACACATATGCTTATGCACATTATAACCAAAAGGATTATATGCTGGCAAGCTTTTATTTTAAAAAGCTTACTACCAATTATCCGCGAAGCAAATACCTTGAAGAATGTACTTTTATGAGTGCATATTGCAAGCATCTTGATTCTCCGCGACATAGCCTTGATCAGAGCAGCACCAAAGAAGCTATTGAAGAATTACAGTTTTTTATTAATAAATTCCCCGGAAGCGATCGCGTTGATGAAGCTAACAACCTGATAGATAAACTCAGAGAAAAGCTTGAACTTAAAGCCATGGAGATGGCAAGGCTTTATTACAAAATGGAAAATTACAATGCAGCGATCACTTCGCTGAACAACATTCTCAAAGATTTTCCAGATACTGACTTCAGAGAAGAAGTTATGATCACAATTTTGAAAGCCCGTTATGATTATGCTGATAAAAGTATTGAAGATAAAAAGGAAAGCAGGTTTAAGGAAGCTCTTGAAACCTACGATAATTATATAGCTCAGTTCCCTTCAGGTAATTACGAACACGAAGCAAACCAGATACAACGAAATATTTTGCGTTATTTAAATTCACGTACGAAATCTTCATTATAAATTAATATGGACTACAAAAAATTAAAAATTCTCACAAACACCTCAACAAGAAATCTTTCCGAATTGCATAACCCAACCGGAAATATTTATGAATCAGTTGTAATTATGTCAAAGCGTGCAAATCAGATTGCCTCTGAGATAAAAGAAGAGCTTGATCAAAAAATAATTGATTTTGCTATTCCAAATGACAATCTGGAAGAAATTTTTGAAAACAGGGAACAGATTGAGATAGCAAGATTTTATGAACAATTGCCAAAGTCCACACTTATTGCAATTGACGAATTTGTAAACGATAGGGTTTATTTCCGTAATCCTCTTAAAGACAATAGCTGATTATCATTTAAATCATTAAATAATCATTGATGACGCTTAAAGGGCGTAAAATATTAATAGGTATTACCGGAAGCATTGCCGCTTATAAAATACCTTTGTTAATCCGATTGTTGAAAAAAGCAGGAGCCGAAGTTAAAGTGATAATGACTGAGGCTGCTGTTGATTTTGTCACACCACTGACAGTATCCACAGTATCAGGTTATCCGGTTTATATTGATCCGTATGATAAGCGCACCGGGAACTGGAACAGCCATATTGAACTTGCCGGATGGGCTGATTTATTCTTAATTGCACCGGTTTCGGCAAATACTCTGGCAAAAATGGCTAATGGTATAGCTGATAATCTTTTAATGACTACTTATTTGGCTGCCCGTTGTCCCGTTTTTTTCGCTCCGGCAATGGATCTTGATATGTTCAATCATCCTGCAACACAGAAAAATATTGAAGTAATCAGGACTTTTGGACATTGCCTCATTGAATCACGTGAAGGTGAACTTGCCAGTGGACTGACCGGACCAGGCAGAATGGAAGAGCCTGAAAGAATATTTGAAATCATACATGAGTATTTTTATTCCGAAGCCAGATTTGAAAACTTCAACGTACTGATTACTGCAGGACCTACATATGAGAATATTGATCCTGTACGATTCCTGGGGAATTATTCCTCAGGGAAGATGGGATTTGCTATTGCTAAAGCAATGAGCGAAAACGGAGCTATGGTTACCTTAATTTCCGGACCGGTTCATCTTGCAACTCCGGCAGGAAGTATTAAAAGAATTGATGTTATTTCATCCGAAGAGATGTATGAAGCCTGCATGAAAGAAGCTGATAATTCTGATATTATCATTATGGCTGCTGCTGTGGCAGATTTCAGGGTTGAGAATTATCAGGGTTCGAAAATTAAAAAAAGCGGCGATACCTTTAGTTTAAAGCTTGTACAGACACCTGACATTCTCAGGAGTCTTGGACAAAGAAAAAAGCATGAACAAATAATAGTAGGATTTGCCCTTGAAACCGATAATGAGCTGGATAATGCAAAAGCAAAGCTGCAAAATAAAAACATTGATATTATCGTTTTGAATTCGTTACGTCATAAGGGAGCTGGTTTTGCAACAGATACCAATAAAATCACCATTCTTGACCGTAACGAAACTATCAGGGAATACGAAATGAAATCCAAAAGTAAAGTGGCTGATGACATTGTGGCATATATTTCGGATTTTCTGAAACAAAAAAAATAATCCTTTTAATCTATCTGATACTGTTATGAGATATATAATTTCCATATTCCTGATATTCATTGCCACATCAGCAGTTGGGCAGGAACTTATGATTTCAATATCAATTAATTCCCGCCAACTGGAAGGTACTGACCAAAGAGTTTTCCAGACTCTTCAAACAGCTATGGGAGAATTCATGAATAAACAAACATGGACAAATCTGAAATACAAATCGCAGGAAAGAATAGAAGGAACAATGATGATTACTCTTACTGAAAGAGTGGCAAGCGATGAATACAAAGGAAGGATAAATATTATCCTGAGACGCCCTGTTTATAAAACAAATTATAACAGTGTGGTTTTAAACTGGATAGACCGTGATTTCCAGTTTAAATACATTGAAAATCAACCTCTTGAATTTGTTGAAGGTGCTCATACCAGCAACCTTACATCAACACTGGCATTTTATGCTTATTTATTCCTTGGTCTGGATGGTGATACTTTTGCCAAGTTTGGAGGAACCCAGTATTTTGAAAAAGCCAATGCAATTATATCTGCCGCACAAAGTGCATATGAAAAAGGCTGGAAGTCGTTTGAAAGCCAACGAAATCGTTACTGGCTCATGGAAAATATTATGAACGGCTCTTATTCTGCAATTCGTGAGGCTCTGTATGTATACCATCGTCGCGGACTTGATGTCATGCCCGACAATCTGGAGATGGGTAGGCTGGCAATAACGGAAAGCCTTGAATTGCTTCAACGAGCACAGAGAAGCCGTCCCGGATTGTTTCTATTACAACTAATCATGGAAGCTAAAAAAGAAGAACTTGTAAATATTTTCTCAGAAGCAAGCCAGATGGACAAACCAAAAGCTGTTAACATCCTTAAAGAACTTGATCCGTCACAGGCATCAACCTACGATAAAATCCTCAAAAGCAAAGATGGAATTTGATGTTGAATATCTGATAATTCCCTCTTAATATCCGTTTTTGCGAGGTCACATTGTTTTTGATGAGAAACAAGAACTTTCCATCCCTTTTTCGTGTTTAATTATCGGTACTGGAAATAGTATTAATTTAGCCGTTGCTATAATCCGAAAAAAATGTTGCAGCAACTTACAATCGAGAATTATACTCTTATCCGGCAACTGTCAATAAATTTCAACACCGGTTTCACTGTTATTACTGGTGAGACCGGTGCAGGTAAATCAATACTTATTGGAGCGTTATCATTGATCCTTGGGCAACGTGCCGATTCAAACCTGCTTTTTGATAAAACAAGAAAATGCATTGTTGAAGGTTTGTTTTTGGGAAAAGATTATAAGCTGGAACCTTTTTTTATTGAAAATGATCTTGATTACGATGATCAAATCATACTTCGCCGTGAGATTTTACCTTCAGGAAAGTCAAGAGCTTTTATAAATGATACTCCGGTGAATCTTAACGTCCTGCGCGAACTGGGTGAACTTCTTGTTGATATTCATTCTCAACACGCCATTTTATCTTTAAATGATCCCGCTTTTCAATTAAACATAGTTGATGAATATGCCGGCAATATTAAAGTATTGCAGGAATACAGGGAAAACTTTAAGTCATTGCGACTGATGATGAATGAACTTAAGCAGTTGCAACAAAAGGAGTTGAATGCAAAAAAGGATCAGGATTATTTTCAGTTTCTGTTGACAGAACTTATCGAGGCGCGTTTGAACCAGAATGAGAAGGAAGAACTTGAAAGCGAACTTGAAGTTCAAACTCATGCTGAGGAAATAAAAAGCAATTTACAGCAAATCAAATACATGATGAGCGAAGGCGATATCAATCTGATTGGCAGTATTTCGGAAACTATGGGAATTCTGAGAAAAACTGCAGCCTATCATAATGATTTAAAACTCTTGTTTGAACGCTTTGAAAGTATATGGTTTGAAATGAAAGATATTGATAAGGAAGTATTCAGGCTCGAAGGGCCTCTGGTATCTGATCCTGAAAGAATTGAATTTCTTAACCGGCGTTTAAACCTCATCTATCATCTGGAACAAAAGCATCAGGTACATGGAATAAATGAATTGCTGCAAATTGCACTGGAGCTCGAAGAAAAAGTAAACGGAATTGTTTCGCTTGAAGAAAAAATTCAGGGGCTTCAAAAGAGTATTGAAAATAAGAAAGAACAACTTAATGAGCTGGATAAAACAATGAGCAATACCAGACTCTCTGTTCTTAAAGCAGTTTCCGACGAACTTACTGAGCTTGTGAGCCAGCTTGGAATGCCTGACGCTTGTGTTAAAATAATTACTGAAAAGTTGTCTGAGCCCGGAAATGACGGTTCCGACAGGATAAAAATATTGTTTAATGCCAACAGGGGAGGGGAGCTGAAAGAAGTGGCAAATATTGCATCCGGCGGCGAGTTATCGAGATTAATGCTTTCAGTTAAATATTTACTTTCGAAAAACAAGAAGCTACCTACACTTGTTTTTGATGAAATTGATGTTGGTATTTCAGGAGAAATTGCTGCCAAAATGGGCACTTTAATGAAAAACATGTCAAAATTCATGCAGCTGCTCACTATTACACACCTGCCGCAAATTGCCGGAAAGGGTGATAATCATTTGCTGGTCTATAAGGAAACTGAGGATAAATTCGTAAGATCAAATATTAAAAATCTTGACTATGACCAGCGAATAATGGAAATTGCAAAAATGCTCAGCGACGAGAATATTTCAGAAATATCAGTAATGAAAGCAAAAGAACTTATTGAATTCCAATCATGAAAAACTAAAACTATCACTATGGGATATAATTTATTAAAGAATAAGAAAGGTTTGATTTTCGGTGCGTTGAACGATCTTTCTATTGCATGGAAAGTAGCCGAACGTGCTCATGAAGAAGGAGCTGAAATTGTTCTTACCAATACCCCGATTGCGTTGAGAATGGGTACAATTGATGAATTAGCTCAAAAAATATCTGCCAAAGTCATAGCTGCCGATGCAACAAAAATCAGCGATATTGAAGAGCTTTTCAAACAAACAATGGAGCATTTCGGAGGGAAAGTTGATTTTATACTTCACTCAATAGGCATGTCGCCAAATGTAAGGAAGAAGATTCCCTACGATGATATCAATTATGAGAACTTTTTGAAAACCATGGATATTTCAGCCATCTCGTTCCATAAAATGATACAGGTGGCTAAAAAATTTGATGCCATCAACGAATGGGGTTCTATTGTTGCACTCACATACATAGCAGCCCAGCGTACCTTGTTTGAATACAATGATATGGCTGACGCAAAGGCAGCACTAGAATCAATAGCAAGGAGTTTTGGTTATATTTATGGGCGGCAGAAAAAAATAAGAATCAATACCATTTCACAGTCACCAACTCCAACCACTGCCGGTATGGGCGTTAAAGGTTTTAGCGGGTTAATGGACTTTACTGAACGTATGTCGCCGCTTGGCAATGCCAGTGCTCAGGAATGTGCCGCTTATTGCATTACCCTTTTTTCCGATCTGACCCGAAAAGTCACCATGCAAAATCTGTATCACGATGGAGGATTCAGTAGCATGGGAATGAGTGCAAGAGCTATGGAAATGTATAATAAAAGCCTTGAATGCAAGGACTGCAAAGAGAATCCTCTGAATAAAACTGAGTGATCAGTGTTGGAGATTAAGTAACACCCTAAATTTCTATTTTTGCAAAAATTAATTCAAACAAAAAAAAATCTTCTATGAGTTTTCGAATAATTTGTTTAGCTAAACAAGTACCTGACACCAGAAATGTTGGAAAAGATGCGATGAAAGCTGATGGAACGGTGAACAGGGCTGCTCTGCCTGCAATTTTCAATCCCGAAGATCTTAATGCACTTGAACAGGCTTTACGTATCAAAGATACCAGACCTGACACTGAAGTGATATTACTTACGATGGGACCAGCACGAGCTGCAGAAATCATCCGTGAAGGCTTATACCGCGGAGCAGATAAGGGTTATCTGATAACTGATCGTAAATTTGCCGGAAGCGATACTCTGGCAACATCTTATGTGCTTTCGCACGCAATTAGGAAACTTGCGCCTTTCAACCTCATTATAAGCGGTCGTCAGGCTATTGACGGAGATACTGCGCAGGTTGGTCCTCAGACAGCCGAAAAACTTGGAATTCCTCAGGTTACTTATGCTGAAGAAATAATTTCGCTTACCGATGATGAAATTGTTATAAAAAGAAGACTGGAAAAAGGAGTTGAAATTGTCAGAGCAATTATGCCACTGGCAATTACGGTTCACAACTCTGCACCTCATTGCAGACCAAGGATAGCCCGACTTGTAATGCAAAATAAACATGCACGCTCTGTTACTGAGCTGCAAGCTGAAACACGTGATTATACTGAACTTTATCAGAGCCGCCCTTATCTTCAGATCGAAGAATGGGGATTTGAAGATATACAAGCTGATGTTGAGCATCTTGGATTATCAGGAAGCCCTACTAAAGTGAAAAAGATTGAAAACGTTGTTTTACAGCATAAAGCTACCCAGGTAATCCGCACTGATAAGGAAATAGAAGCTTTGGTCAAGGAATTACTTGATGCACATATAATCGGTTAGAAATGTGGTTGTTTTGATGATAAATTTCATATTGGATCAAAAATAAATATAACAGACGTGAATAGTGTTTTTGTATATTGTGAAGTAACAGAGGATGCTCAGATAGCTGAGGTAAGCCTCGAACTGCTTTCGAAAGGAAGAAAACTGGCAAACCAGTTGAAAGTCAGACTCGAAGCTGTAATAATAGGAAATTCAAAATCGGCATCAATTGCTCCGGCAGTATTTCCTTTTGGGGTTGATGTGGCTCATGTGGCTTCTCATGATAGTTTGTTTCCTTATCTTACCCTGCCTCATGCCTCGATCATAAAGCATGTTTTTGAGAAAGAAAAACCTGAAATAGTTTTGTTTGGAGCAACTTCAATTGGGCGTGATCTGGCGCCACGCATTGCTTCCGCCCTTAAATGTGGGCTTACAGCCGATTGTACAAGCCTTGAAATTGGTGATCATACCGAAAATCGAACTCAAAAAGAATACAAGAATTTGCTTTATCAGATACGGCCTGCTTTTGGAGGTAATATAATTGCTACTATTATAAATCCTGAAACCCGTCCGCAAATGGCTACAGTGCGCGAAGGTGTGATGAAAAAGGAAATTTTTAACCCTAAACATAAAGGTACGATCAAAGAAATTGATGTTAATTCAATACTAAGCGACAATGATTTTACAGTAAGTATCATTGAACGACATATTGAAAAAAGCAAGGTTGATTTTAAGAATTCACAGATTATTGTGGCCGGAGGATATGGTGTTGGTTCGAAAGAGAATTTCGATCTCTTATTTCAGCTTGCAGAAGTGCTTGGAGCTGAGGTTGGTGCATCACGTGCTGCCGTTGATGCCGGTTATGTTGAACCCGAAAGGCAAATAGGGCAGACCGGTATTACTGTTAGACCCAAACTCTATATTGCCTGTGGTATCTCCGGTGCAGTCCAGCACAGAGCGGGAATGGACCAGTCAGCTCAGATTATTTCAATAAATACGGACCCAAACGCACCGATCAATGCAATTGCGGATTATACAATCATTGGTGATACAGCCGAGGTTATTTCTAAAATTATCAGTTTTTATCGTAAGAACTCAAAGTAAAAGATTAAAATTCAAACATTTGAACAATGGCAAATTTTTTTAATGATAACGAACATCTTAAATTCCATCTCACCCATCCTTTTATGCAGAAAATTGTCAGCCTGAAGGAAGATAATTTCTCAGAAAGGGAACTTTATGATCATGCACCTCTCGATTATGAAGATGCCATTGATAGTTATGAGAAGGTTCTGGAGATTATTGGTGAAATCTCAGGCGAAGTCATTCATCCTAATGCTGAAGAAGTTGATAAAACCGGACCAGAACTTATTAATAATGAAGTTAAATATGCTCCGGGAACAAGGGAAAACCATGATGTTCTTGTAAAAGCAGGTCTGGTAGGGTTATCACTTCCAAGAAAATATGATGGGCTGAACTTTCCCATAGTTCCTTATGTAATGTCAGCTGAGATAGTTTCCCGTGCCGATGGCGGATTTGCAAATATTTGGGGATTGCAGGATTGTGCTGAAACCATTCATGAATTTGCATCTGATGAAATCAAAGAACAATATTTGCCGTGTTTCAACAAAGGAGCCACCGCAGCCATGATACTCACTGAACCTGATGCAGGCTCTGACCTCCAGTCGGTGCAGTTAAAAGCTACATACGACCAGGTTTCCGGCAAATGGTATCTGAACGGAGTAAAACGTTTTATTACAAATGGCGATGCTGATATTTCACTGGTACTGGCTCGTACTGAAGAGGGTACTACCGATGCCCGCGGACTTTCACTTTTTATATACGATCGCACATCTAAAGCTGTAAATATTCGCAGAATAGAAAATAAACTTGGTATTAAAGGCTCACCAACCTGTGAAATGGTGTTCAACAATGCACCTGTCACACTGATTGGTGATACCCGTATGGGTTTGATAAAATATGTTATGTCGCTGATGAATTCAGCCCGCCTGGGAGTAGGAGCACAATCAGTGGGAATAGCTGAAGCTGCTTTTCGCGAAGCATTGAAATATGCGGGCGAACGCGAGCAATTTGGAAAACCCATTATTAAATATCCCGCTGTGTATGAGATGCTTACAATGATGCAGGTAAAAATCCATGCTGCAAGAACATTATTATATGAAACATCAAGATTTGTTGATATTTATAAGGCATACAACTATCTGGCTGAAAATCGTAAGCTGACAAATGAAGAAAGGAATGAACAGAAATATTACAGCCGCAATGCTGATATTCTTACCCCAATGATTAAGCTGTTTGCAAGTGAATATTGTAATCAGATTACTTACGATGCCATTCAGATACATGGCGGTACAGGATATATGAAAGATTTCCCTGTTGAGCGTCTTTACAGGGATGCCCGTATTACCACCATTTATGAAGGCACATCACAACTACAGGTGATTGCTGCTATTAAGGGTGTAGGCAATGGTGCCTATCTAAAACTGATGCAGGAATATGCATCCCGACCTATACATCCTGAAATAGAATATATTAAAAATATTCTGCTAAAAATGACTGATCAGTACGAGAAAGCAGTGAACAGAGTTAACGAATGTGATGATAACGAGTTATTTGATTTTCACGCACGCCGCCTTGTTGAAATGGCTGGTAATATTATAATAGGATACTTGCTATTACTTGACGCCGATAGGGATAGAAAATATACTTCCCCTGCCGAAATTTTTATTAGAAAAGTCAGATCAGAAAATGTAGCTAATATCAGCTTCATCAATAACTTCTCAATTAATGATCTAAGTGGTTATAAGAACCAGAGCTATACTGAATAGAATTATCTGGCAAAAACACTGGTAAATGCCATTTTCAGTTTTTTCTGAATTAATTTATCAGAATTTCTATTTTTCTTTTTCCTTTTCGGTAACAGCTTCTTTCTTTATTACTGTAAAGTCGAGCTTTTCTTCATCCTCACGGTGATCAACAAGAATATGATCTCCAGCTTTGGCTTTTGATGTAATGATAGCCTCAGCAAGTTCATCTTCAATATATTTTTGGATCGCTCTTTTCAGTGGTCTTGCCCCATATTGCGAATCCCAGCCTTTTTCAACAATGAAATCCTTTGCCTGCTCGGTTACTTCCACAGTATAATCCATCTGTTTTGTTCTTTCAAAGAGATTATTAAGTTCAATTTCAATGATCTTATGAATTGAATCACGTTCAAGAGGATCAAAAATTATAATATCATCAATACGATTAATAAATTCAGGAGCAAATGTCTTTTTCAGTGCGTTTTCAATGATACTTCTTGCATAATCAGCCGAAGCATCACGACGTGCTGTAGTTGCGAAACCAACACCCTGGCCGAAATCCTTCAATTGACGTGAGCCGATGTTGGAAGTCATTATAAGGATTGTGTTTTTGAAGTCCACTCTTCTTCCCAGACTATCAGTTAATTGTCCGTCGTCAAGAACCTGAAGCAGGATATGAAAAATATCCGGATGAGCTTTTTCAATTTCATCCAGAAGCACAATTGAATAAGGTTTACGTCTGACTCTTTCAGTTAGTTGTCCGCCTTCTTCATAGCCAACATATCCCGGAGGGGCACCAACTAGCCTGGAAACTGAAAATTTCTCCATATACTCACTCATATCAATCCTTACCAGGGCATCAACACTGTCAAACAGATATTTTGCAAGTATTTTGGCCAGATGAGTTTTACCAACTCCGGTAGGACCAAGGAAAATAAATGTTCCTATCGGTTTATTAGGATCTTTAAGTCCTGCACGGTTCCTTCTTATAGCTTTTACAACTTTCTTAATTGCATCATCCTGTCCTATAACCGAACTGGCAAGTTCTGATCCCATCTTTATCAAACGTTCACTTTCATTTTGTGCAATTCGCTGAACTGGAACCCCTGTCATCATTGCTACGATCTCTGCTACATCTTCTTCTTTAACTATTTCGCGATGAATTTTTGATTCTTCTTCCCATTTCTTTTTAATAACCTCCAATTCCTGCTGCAATTTGCGTTCAGTATCACGATATTCAGCTGCCTTTTCAAATTTTTGACTACTTATTGACTTGACTTTCAGATCTTTCACTTCTTCAATACGCTCTTCCATAGCAATAATGTCGTTTGGAACACGAATATTGGTAATATGTACTCTTGCTCCGGCTTCATCAAGGGCATCAATTGCCTTATCGGGCAGATATCTGTCGCTGATATAACGTTGTGTAAGTGAAACACAGGCATTAATGGCATCATCAGTATATTTTACAAAATGATGATCCTCATATTTTTCTTTTATATTCTGAAGAATTTCAACTGTTTCTTCTGGAGTGGTCGGATCAACCATGATCTTCTGAAAGCGGCGTTCCAGAGCGCCATCTTTTTCAATATGCTGACGGTATTCGTCAAGGGTTGTTGCACCTATACACTGAATTTCACCACGGGCAAGGGCAGGTTTGAACATATTTGAAGCATCCAGAGATCCTGAAGCATTTCCGGCACCTACAATAGTATGAAGTTCATCAATGAAAAGAATAATATTACGATTCTTTTCAAGTTCGTTTAATAAAGCTTTCATACGCTCTTCAAACTGACCGCGATATTTGGTTCCTGCTACGATTGATGCCAGATCAAGGGTAAAAACCCGCTTATTAAATAAAGCCCTGCTTACTTTACGATTAATGATCCTAAGTGCCAGACCTTCGGCAATTGCTGATTTACCTACGCCGGGTTCACCAATTAAAACCGGATTGTTTTTCTTTCTACGGCTAAGGATCTGAGCAATACGTTCTAACTCTTTTTCTCTTCCAACAATGGGATCAAGGCGTCCTTCTTCAGCAGCCCGTGTTAAATCCCTTCCAAAATTATCAAGAACAGGAGTTTTTGATTTTGAATCTCCCGGTCTTCTTCCTCTGCTTTCAGAAGGTTTATCTTCAGGATCATCATCTGCCATATCTCCGGGATATTCCATTGAAATATCAGGTTGGATATCATCCTCTTCTTTAATCCTTTTTCTACGCTTAACTATACGCTCTAATTTTGATCTAAAATCTGTGTATTCATAGTTATTTCTAAGAAAAATCTGAGATACAATATTGTCTTCGTCTTTAAGTATTGCCAGCAACAAATGTTCAGTGCCAATAAGTTCACTATTCAATAGTTTAGACTCAAGGTAAGTTAGCTTCAATGCACGTTCAGCCTGCTTAGAAAGAGGAAGATTATCATGAGAACGTACTTTTCTGCCTGAAACAGAAATTGAATTTTCGATTTCTGTTTTTAAAGAATCCAGATCAAAGCTCATTTCTTTGATTACTTGTACTGCCAAACCATTACCTTCACGAATTATGCCAAGAAGTAGGTGCTCCACGCCCACGGTATCATTTCCGAGTCGCATGGCTTCTTCTCTGCTATATGACAAAACGTCCTTTACACGTTGTGAGAATTTCGCTTCCATTTATCTTTAATATATTATAATATGCTTATTTACAATGAATTAGATTTAAAATATCAATTAGTATTAAACTGTCATTATTAGTTTATATTATTATTATCAAAAGCCTTGCCGAAATATTGAAATCAACCAGACTGACCTGACAATTTGTACCAATCCGACACAAAGTTATAACAATTACATACTATCAATGTTTCAAACAACTATAAAACGAAAAATAGTTTTCATTTGTTTTGAACAGCAATGCCGTAGTTCAGTTTTGCTTTTATTGGTTTGGCAAATTAATATGCTGATTTATAATATAATAACTTGTTAATAAACTATCAATTATATTTTGGCTCTGATTAAAAAAAAATCCTTACATTCGTACTTTAATATTGGTTTATATAATTATTTGATAATAAGCTTGTTAGGATTTATTATTAGCAATATTTTCAAGAATTCTAACAAAAAAAGGAGAAAAAGAAAGATTTCAAAAAATGAATGAAGAATTAAATCCAACTACTGAAAGAATTATAAGGGTAAATATTGAGAACCAGATGAAGGCAGCCTACATTGACTATTCAATGTCAGTAATTGTGTCACGTGCGCTGCCTGATGTCAGGGATGGTTTAAAGCCCGTACATCGCAGAGTTCTGTTTGGAATGCTTGAATTGGGAACTTTATCGAACAGACCTTATAAAAAATCTGCCAGAATAGTAGGGGAGGTGCTTGGAAAATTCCACCCTCATGGTGATATCTCTGTTTATGATGCAATGGTGAGGATGGCTCAGGAATGGTCGTTGCGTTATCCTTTGATTGACGGGCAGGGAAATTTCGGCTCAATTGACGGCGACAGCCCTGCAGCAATGCGATATACAGAAGCCAAACTAAAAAAGATCGCTGAAGAAATGCTTGCCGATATTAATAAGGAGACAGTTGATTTTAAGCTTAATTTTGATGATAGCCTTTATGAACCGGTCGTACTGCCCACCCGTATCCCTAATCTGCTTGTGAACGGCGCTTCAGGCATTGCTGTTGGAATGGCAACCAATATGCCACCTCATAATCTCACTGAAGTAATAAATGGAACAATAGCATATATTGATGATAATGAGATAAGTATTCCTGATTTGATGAAGATCATAAAAGGACCTGATTTTCCAACAGGCGGAGTGATATATGGGTACGATGGGGTTATTGAAGCTTACGAAACAGGTAAAGGAAGAGTTATAATAAGAGGTGAGGCAAAAATAGAAGAGGATACTAACGGGCGTGAAAGTATAATAGTTTCATCAATTCCTTATCAGGTTAATAAAGCTGAAATGATTCGGAAAACTGCCGAATTGGTTGAAGAAAGAAGAATTGAGGGAATATCAGATATACGTGATGAATCAAATCGCCAGGGTTTACGCATTGTTTACGAACTCAAACGCGATGCTGTTGCCAATGTGGTTTTGAACAAATTATATCAATATACTGCTCTGCAATCCTCATTTAGTGTCAATAATGTGGCTTTGGTGAAGGGCAGACCTAAAACCTTGAATCTTAAAGAGATAATAGCTGCATTTGTTGAACATCGTCACGAAGTTGTAGTCAGAAGGGCAGAGTTTGAACTGAAGGAAGCTGAAAAGCGTGCTCATATTCTTGAGGGTTTGCTTATAGCACTTGATCATCTTGATGAAGTAATAGCGCTTATTCGTGCGTCTCAAACTCCGGATGAAGCAAGAAATGGGCTGATGCAGGAATTCGGTTTTACTGAAGTCCAGGCAAAAGCTATTCTGGACATGAGATTGCAGAGATTAACCGGACTTGAGAGGGGAAAGATAAAAGAAGAGTATGAAGAATTGATGAAGCAAATCGAATATCTGAAAAGCTTGCTTGCTGATGAAGGCTTAAGAATGGAGCTTATTAAGAATGAATTGATCGAGATAAGAGATAAATACGGTGACGAACCCAAAACCGACATAATTTATTCAGCAAAAGATTTCAGAATAGAAGATACCATAGCTAATGAAAGTATGGTAGTTAGTATCTCACACCTTGGGTATATCAAACGTACTTCGCTGGTGGAATACAGGGTACAGCACAGGGGAGGGCGTGGCGCAAAAGGCAGTGAAGTAAGAGATGAAGATTTTGTTGAACATTTGTTTGTAGCCACAGCACATAATTATATTTTATTTTTTACTGAAAAAGGCAGATGTTTCTGGCTAAGGGTTTTTGAAATCCCTGAAGGAACTAAAAGTTCAAAGGGAAGGGCAATGCAAAACCTTATTAATATTGAACCCGATGATAAGGTTAAGGCATTTATAAATGTTCACAGCCTCAGCGATGAAGAATACATCAACAATAACTACATTATTCTCTGTACTAAAAAAGGAATAATCAAGAAAACATCACTTGAAGCCTATTCACGCCCAAGGGTTAACGGAATAAATGCTATCACAATACGCGAAAATGATGAATTAATTGAAGCGCGGCTTACAAACGGAAGCAGTGAAATAATTCTTGCAACCAAAGAAGGAAGAGCTATAAGATTTAATGAAAATACTGTCAGGCCTATGGGCAGAAATGCCAGCGGAGTAAAGGGAATTACTTTGTCAGAACCTGATAATGAAGTAATTGGAATGATTTGTTTAGAAGATGACAAATATGATATTCTTGTGGTTTCTTCAAACGGGTATGGCAAAAGATCAAGGGTTGATGATTACAGAATTACAGGAAGGGGAGGCAAAGGAGTAAAAACAATTAACATAACTGAAAAAACTGGCAAGCTAATTGCAATAAAGAATGTAATTAACGAAAATCATCTGATGATCATAAGCAGGGCCGGGCTGTTAATCAGACTTCCGGTATCATCGTTACCGGTTATTGGAAGGGCTACACAGGGCGTTAAGGTGATTAATATTAAGGAGGGAGATAGTATAGCGGCTGTTACAAAAGTAGATCAGGAAGAAGATGAGGATGAGGATGTAAATGTGAATGAAGAAAATACCGTGAATGATGAAATAACAGAGGAGAAATCAGATAATATTTAAAACTTAAAAACAATATTTATTAACTAATTAATCAGAATTTTGGAATTAAAAGCAAACAGTGTAGTTTTGCAGCAAACTTTAACCTCTCTAAATTACGGAACAATGAAAAGATTAGGATTATTTTTAGTTTTTGTTTTCATTACCGGTATGGCTATCGGTCAGAAAAACAACCGTACATCTGCCTTTAATTACCTGCGTAATGGTAAATTGGACAAAGCAATGGAATATATTGACAAAACCATTGAACATCCAACAACCAAAGAAGACGCCAAAGCCTGGTTCTACAGGGGTAATATCTATCTTTCGATTCATATGAGCGATAAACCGGAATACAAAGCACTGGATGACAATGCTCTTGAAACTGCTTTGGAAGCCTATCAGAAAGCTCAGGAATATGACAAATCAAAAGAGTTTTATACTGATATTCTCACAAATCTATTTGTGATAAGTGAGCAATACTATATTCTTGGCGTTGATGCGTACAATTCAAAATCATTTAAAGATGCTATGCATGCTTTTCAACATTCGGTTGTTGTAAGTAAAATGATGGGAAGCGCTGATACTATGGCTTTATATAATGTTGCTCTTACCGCTGAACTGGCAAGTGAAAATGAAATTGCTGAACAAAGCTACAAAGACCTCATGAAGATGGGATTTAACACACCAGAAGTTTTCGTTTCGTTAAGTAAGATTTATATGGCCAAGGGGGACACCGTTGGTGGTTTGAACTACATTAAAGAGGGGAGAAAAATCCATCCTGATGATTTCAACCTGTTAATCAATGAGATAAATGTATATTTATTGACAGGTGATGTTGAAAAGGCTCTTGAAAATCTGGAAATAGCTGTAACAAAAGACGACACCAATCCAACTATCTTTTTTGCTGTTGGTGTGGCTTATGATCAGTTAAGGGGTAAATATCCCGGCACTGGCACTGAATATTTCGCTAAAGCTGAAGAATCATATAAAAAAGCAATTGCTCTTAATCCTGAATACTTTGATGCGGTTTATAACCTTGGTGCACTTTATGTTAACTCGGCTGCTATGCATATTGAAGAGGCTAACAAGCTACCTTTATCAGAGCAGGAAAAGTATGATGAGTTAATAGAAAATGCCAATAAGTATCTTGAGCAGGCAATGCCCACACTCGAAAAAGCTATTGAACTTCAGCCTGATGATTTCAGTACAATGGTTTCATTAAAAGAGATTTATACCAGAATGAATGAGTATGATAAGCTTAAAGAAATTAATGAGAAAATTGAGAAGCATCAATCAAAACACTGATTCTTGAGATTTTAATATAATCAGTATTAAGAAGAAAGAGGGGAAACACATATTTCCTCTCTTTTTTATTTCAAAAATAATACTTAACATAATATTAATTATATGACTTTATTTTTAGATGATTCTAAAAAGGCTATTTCTTACAGTTCATAAAAAAGATGGCTTCCTTAAAAACTTCACAAAAAAAGTTAAGAAACATTAAAATATTTCAATTTCTTATGTATTATTGCCACGGAAATTTCAATTGAAAAATGAATCCTAAAAAGAAAGTTGTCATCAATTATGAAGACCTTGAACCTGAAGTTATTCAGGCGATTATGAAAAAATATCCGTCAGGATATGCTAATCATGTTGTTAAGGTAAATTTATCGAATAACAAATTCTTTCATGCTATAACAGTAGATACTGTAGATACCAGCTATCTGGTAAAAGTAAAAGTGAAACTCGATAAAATTGAAAAGCTCGAAGAAGATCTTTTTAGCAACGAAGCTGACAAAATTCCTGATGAGCCTGATACTGACGATTCTGATACCAACACGGCAGATGATTCATTTACAGGAGATAACCCTGAATAATTCTCATTTTAATTTGAAGAACCTGGTATTATTACCGGTTTTAAAGCTTACCAATCCTCCGGTACTGTTTTCCTAAACTGGTTTTCTCTTTTATTTACTTCAATAAGCTTTGTAAATATCATTAAATTTAGGAATATACCGTTAATCAACAGTTTTATAGTTTTTTGCAATCATTAAATTGGTGCCCATTCTGTATTTCATAAAATAATGAAGCGGTAAAACAGCATTATAAAAACCGCTAGTTTCTCCTGACGATGCAACACATTGACAAAACCATTAAATTTGCACAATAATGAATAAAAAACGCATTGCATTCCATACCCTTGGCTGTAAGCTGAATTTTGCTGAAACATCAGGCTTATCGCGCGATCTTGAAACCGATTATCAGATAGTTGATTTCACAGATAGTGCTGATTATTATGTAGTTCACAGCTGCTCTGTTACAGCCATGGCAGAAAAAAAATGTCGATCGTATATCAGGCAGGCTCATCAGCGGAATACCGAGGCAGATATAATAGTCATTGGTTGCATGGCTCAGCTTAGGTCAGAACAATTATCAAAAATTGAAGGTGTGAAGCTGGTTTTGGGCAATTCTGAAAAATTCAGTTTAAAGGAATATCTTCAAAATAATTCAGTTAAACAAAATGATTATATAAATGTATCCAATATCCTGAAAAGCAGAGAGTTTTATCCTTCTTTTTCTGGTTCGGACAGAACCCGTATATTTGTTAAAATCCAGGATGGTTGCGATTATTTCTGCTCTTATTGCACAATTCCATTTGCGCGTGGCAGAAGCCGCAGTAATACCATTTCGGAAACTATGGCTCAAATAAGGGCAGCAATGGAAAATGATCCGAAAGAAGTGGTTCTGACAGGAGTGAATATTGGTGATTTTGGCAAAGGCAATAATGAAACCCTTTTTGCTTTACTCCAGGAAATAGAAAAAAGTGATTTTAATATACGTTTCAGATTATCATCAATTGAGCCTGATTTACTAACTGATCCAATAATTGATCTTGTTGCCGGTTCGAAAACATTTATGCCACATTTTCATATTCCTCTTCAATCGGGCTCTGACGGGGTTCTGAAACTTATGAAACGACATTATGATTCTGAACTTTTTATAAACCGTGTAAATTTCATAAAAAACAAACTGCCTCATGCATGCATAGCAGCCGATGTTATTACGGGATTCCCCGGCGAAAACGAAGAAGAACATGAGGAAACTTTTTCGCTTATCACTCAGCTTCCGATCTCTTATCTGCATGTATTTCCGTTTTCCGAAAGGCCCGGAACCCTTGCAAGCGGCTTTCCTGATAAAATCAATCCCGGAATAATCCGTGCAAGAGTTGACAAACTGCTTGAGCTGGGTGAAATAAAAAAAAGAACATTCTTAAAAGAGAATTTTGGGCGGATAGAAAAAGTATTGTTTGAATCAGAAGATAATAATGGTTTTATGAGCGGATTTACAAGTAATTACATTCGTGTCAGGACTCCTTTCAGAAATGACCTGGTAAATAAAATTATTGAGATCAGACTGGATACTTTGGATAAGGAAAATGTTTATTGTTATTCTACTCTTTAATATTTTAGAAAAAATCAATATAAAAAATAGTCAGTATGTATCCCCGACTTAGTGATATGATAAATGATCTGTTAGGAACTTCCATCAGATTACCCATACAGACCTATGGTTTCTTTGTAGCCCTGGCTTTTGTTGTCGGTGCATTCATTCTTTATTTAGAATTAAAACGCAAGGAAAAACAAGGAATATTGAACCCTGTCAATAAAAGTATAACAAAAGGTAAACCTGCAGGTATAAAAGAATTAGCCGGAAGTGGATTGCTTGGTTTTTTAATAGGTTTTAAAGGGCTGGCAATGATCACTAACTATTCATTTTTTGTCGAAAATCCTCAGGAGTTCTTGCTTTCAGGCGAAGGAAGTATTATTGGGGGGCTACTGCTTGCTGCGGCTTCAGTGTTTTCTACCTGGAGAAGTTATAATAAAAAGAAGCTCGCGAAACCTGTGGTTGAAAATGTAGAAGTGCATCCTTACGAGCTTACCGCTAATTTCATATTGCTGGCTGCTGTTACAGGTATTATTGGTGCAAAGATTTTTGATATTCTTGAAAATTTCTCAGCATTTCTGGCTAATCCCATAAAGACATTATTTGCTTTTCAGGGTCTTACATTTTATGGTGGCTTGATCGTAGCGGCTATAACCCTTATCTGGTATGCCCGTAAGAATAAAATACACTGGCTCATTTTTGTAGATTCTGCTGCCCCTGCCCTACTGCTTGCCTATTGCGTAGGGCGACTAGGTTGTCAGTTTTCTGGCGATGGTTGCTGGGGTATTGTGAATGTGAATCCCAAACCTGAATGGCTGAGCTTTTTACCCGATTGGGCTTGGGCATTTGATTTTCCGCACAATGTCATTCGTGAAGGTGAATTAATAGAAAATTGTTCGGGGCAGTTCTGCAGGGTTCTTGAACAGCCTGTATATCCAACATCTTTGTATGAGAGTGTAATGGCACTGATTTTCTTTATAGTTGTCTGGCTCATCAGGAAGAAAATCATGATAAATGGCTTGTTGTTCTCTATATATTTGGTTATCAATGGTATATCGCGCTTTCTGATTGAAAAGATCAGGGTAAATCCGCCTTATCATATTGGAAGTCTGGAAATCACACAAGCTGAAATAATCTCTTTTGTCCTGATAATTATAGGAATTGCCGGTTCCGTTTATCTGATACTGGATCACAGAAAAAAAACAAAGAAAAAATGACTTATAGACAATTAGAAGATATTTGCCATCAAACTATTGAATTAGCTAAGAAAACAGGAGCTTTCATCAGAGAGCAGGCATCAGCCGTTAGCGAGACAGATATCATAGAGAAAGGGCCTAATAATTTTGTAACTTTTGTTGACAAACAGTCTGAATTAAAACTTGTAGAAGGCTTAATGAAGATTCTGCCCGGATCAGGAATACTGGCTGAAGAAAATGTTGCAAACACTGATTTGAAAGAATACATGTGGATAATTGACCCACTTGACGGAACTACTAATTTCATCCACTCAATTCCAATTTTTTGTATCAGTATAGCTTTGATAAGAGGCAATGAAACTCTGATGGGAGTGGTTAATGAAATAAATTCCGGAGAGTGTTTTTACGCATGGAAAGAAAGCAAAGCCTATCTGAATTCCGGAGAAATACAGGTTTCAAGGATTTCAGAAATGCATCAGGCTTTAATTGCAACAGGATTTCCTTATTACGATTTCAGTCGTTTACAACCCTACATTGACTTGTTTTCGTATCTCATGCAAAATGCAATGGGTATAAGAAGGTTGGGGTCTGCAGCCCTTGATCTCGCTTATGTTGCATGTGGGCGTTTTGAAAGTTTTTACGAATATGGTTTACATCCGTGGGATGTGGCTGCAGGGGCATTTATTGTACAACAGGCTGGTGGCAGGGTTTGTGATTTTAAAAGGCAGGATAATTATATCTACGGTAAGGAAATAGTAGCTACCAATCTGGCATTATTTGATGAATTTATGTTGGTTATGAAGAGATTTTTTAATTAAAGAAATATTATAAAGACATGAAATACAAGTTTTTATTACTATTTGCAAGTATATTGCTTATATTTTCAGGCAGAGTTAACGCTGACGAAAGCCTCAGAACCAAAATTGACAGTAAGAAACTGATAAGGGTTTATAAATTTGATATCAAAGAACCCATTGCTCCGCCTATCTGGCGTTCGACCCAGAAAGCAATGAAGGAAGCTAATGAAAAAGAGATGGATCTGATAATGATACATATGAACACTTATGGAGGCACTCTTGAAGCTGCTGATAGTATCAGAACCATTATTTTGCAATCGAAAATACCTGTTTTTGTTTTCATTGACAATAATGCAGCATCAGCAGGTGCTCTGATAGCAATAGCCTGCGACAGTATTTACATGCGCCCGGGTGCTAACATTGGTGCAGCAACTGTTGTGGATCAGACGGGTGCTCCCCTACCCGACAAATATCAGTCTTATATGCGTTCGATGATGCGTTCGACTGCTGAGTTGAAAGGACGTAATCCTGATATAGCACAGGCTATGGTTGATCCGCGTATTGCTATTGAAAATGTTACTGATACAGGACAGGTTGTTACATTTACAACTTCAGAAGCCATTCTACACGGATTTTGTGAAGGAAAAGCTGAGAGTGTTGTGGATTTACTGGAAGAAGCAGGTATTGATAATCATGAAATTACTGAACAGCAATTAACCACACTTGATAAAATAATTGGGTTTCTAATCAGCCCTATTATAAGTGGTTTGCTCATCATGGTAATAATTGGAGGTATATATTTTGAGCTTCAGACCCCCGGAGTTGGATTTCCGCTTATTGCTGCCATTACTGCTGCATTACTATATTTTGCACCATTATATCTTGAAGGCATAGCTGCCAATTGGGAGATAATTATTTTTGTTATAGGATTGGTACTTATAGCCATTGAGATATTCGCCATACCAGGATTCGGGGTTGTTGGCATAACAGGGATTATACTGGCTTTTGCCGGACTTATGCTTGCTATGACTGACAATATGGATTTTAATTTCGGTCCGCAATATTTTCAGGAGATTATAAAATCGTTTTTCATAGTATCAATAGCAGCATTTTTTTCATTGATCGGCTCTTTTTACCTAACCCGAAAAATGTTTACAACTACAATTTTCGGACGTCTGGCACTTGATGCTGTTCAGGATGCCAAAGAAGGATTCACATCTGCTGATATCAGTTACAGCAGCTTAATTGGTAAAACAGGGCACGCCTATACTGTGCTTCGTCCTTCAGGAAAGATCATTATTGATAATGAAATTTATGATGCTTCATCCGATAGTGATTTTATTGAGAAAGGTGAAGAAATAGTAGTCGTAAATTATGAAACTGCTCAGCTTTTTGTAAGGAAATTATAAGATATCTTAAAAATAACACATTGGATTTTTGTAAAGAACCAAATTCTGTGTTTTGAAAATGATTTTTTCATTAGAATGACTCAAAAATTCAGAACCTTATTTTGATTTTTACAATTGAGCAAATCTGCTTTTAATAAAAGTGTTTTATTATTTTTGCAGAAAATCTGATTCAGATGAATCAATTTATTATTCATACCCTATACCACAATAACGGCAAAGGCTTGTTTGCCTGCTGGATTTGCTGATTAAGCATTTTTTGTTTTCAGCTTCTTCAATATTCAATTAATAAATTCTAATTCAACTGCTTACAGGAAGCTTTATAAATGCATTAATGCAGGGGCTTATTTTCGACATACGAAGTTTTTCAGTTCATGACGGACCAGGTATCAGGCAGACTGTCTTTCTGAAAGGTTGCCCGTTGCGTTGTGCATGGTGTCATAATCCGGAGAGTCAGGAAAATGAAACTGAAACTATCAGAAAGAATAAAAAAATCGGTAATAAGGTATTCCCTTCAGTTGAAAAAGTTGGAAAATGGATGGACGTTGATGAGGTTATAAAGATTGTTAAGAAGGATATTCCTTTTTATGAAGAATCAGGCGGTGGTGTGACTTTATCGGGTGGTGAGCCGATGATGCAGGGAGAATTTGCCGGCTCTTTGCTAAATGCCTGTAAAAATGAAAATATTCATACAGCTATTGATACCTGCGGATATGCTGAACTTCAGGTTCTTGAAAGCATTCTGCCATTTACTGATTTGTTTTTGTATGACCTTAAAATAGCTGATGAACAAAAACACAAACAATATACAGGAGTGGGTAATCAGTTTATTTTAAGCAACTTAAAGATCATCAGCAAAAATAACAAACCAATTATAATCAGAATCCCGTTAATTCCTGATATTACTGATAATATAGCCAATCTTGAAGCACTCAGAAAAATTATTGAGTCAACACCCGGAATAATCCGTATTGATCTTTTGCCTTATCATTCTTCAGCATATAATAAATATGAACGAATGGGCAGGTTACCGGTTTATTCGGTTTCGGAAAATTATGATTCGCAGAAAGCTGCAGAAATAAAAGATTTTTTTAATAATTCAGCTCCATTTATAAGTATTGGAGGATAATACAGAATAATAAATGAACCAGAGAATACAAAAATTAAGAAATAACAGTATTGATGCTATCAATACACTTTCAGCAGAAAGAGCACTTTTAGTCACTGAGTTTTACAAGTCTGCTGAAATACAGGAAATGCCTGTTCCGGTTTTAAGGGCTAAATGTTTCAGACATATAATGAGGAATAAAAAAATATGTATCCTTCCCGATGAATTAATTGTTGGCGAACGCGGAAATATACCCAAAGCTGCCTCTACCTATCCTGAAATTTGTCTTCATTCTTTGGAAGATCTTGAAATTATACATAAGCGCCCAAAAGTTTCATTCAAAGTGGATGATAATACCCGTAAAGCATATCAGGATGAGATAATTCCTTTCTGGAAAGGTAAAACCCAGCGCGACAAGGTGTTTGAAAAAATGACTGAGGAATGGAAAAATGCATATCAGGCAGGAGTTTTTACTGAATTTCAGGAACAACGAGCCCCCGGGCATACTGTAGCCGGTAAATCCCTGTTTCAGAAAGGAATGGCAGATCTCAAAAATGAGATAGGAAGTGCATTGAAAAAACTGGATTTTTCCAATGATCCCAGAGCAAAAGACAAAAAACACGAACTTGAGGCAATGGAAATAGTTGCTGACGCTATTGTCGAGTTTGCAAATCGTCACGCCGATGAGCTTGAAAAGATACTACTTGCTGAAAAGAGTGAGACCCGTCAGAATGAACTGCTGGAGATGATAAGGATATGCCGGAGGGTACCTTTGAATGCACCCCAAACTTTTCATGAAGCATTACAACATTACTGGTTTATTCATCTGGGTGTAATTACAGAACTTAACCCCTGGGATTCATTCAATCCTGGCAGACTTGATCAGCATTTGCTGCCATTCTACAGAAGAGAACTTAAGGAAGGTTCCTTAACTACAGAAAAGGCAAAGGAATTGCTAATGGCTTTCTGGGTGAAATTCAACAATCATCCGTCTCCTCCGAAAATGGGAGTTACAGCTCTTGAAAGCAATACCTACACCGACTTTTCACTTATTAATGTGGGCGGAGTGAAGGAAGATGGTTCGGATGCAGTAAATGAACTTTCATATCTTATTCTTGATGTCATTGAAGAAATGCGCATACTGCAACCAAGCAGTATGGTTCAGATAAGTAAAAAGAACCCTGATAAATTTTTGAAACGTGCTTTTAAAATAATAAAAACCGGTTTCGGGCAGCCTTCAGTTTTTAATACTGATGCTATAATCCAGCAATTGCTCAGTCAGGGTAAATCATTGGTTGATGCCCGTAACGGCGGCGCAAGCGGTTGTGTTGAAACCGGTGCTTTTGGAACTGAAGCCTATACTCTCTCAGGATATTTTAACCTGAACAAAGTACTGGAAATTACGCTTTTTAATGGGTTTGACCCAGGAACAAAAAGACAAATCGGTATTAAAACCGGTGAAGCAAGCAGTTTTCAAAGTTTTGAGGAATTTTTTCAGGCATTTGAGAAGCAACTGAATTATTTTATTGATATCAAAATAGAAGGCAATAATCGTATTGAAAAACTTTATGCTGATCATATGCCCGCTCCTTTCCTTTCTCTCTTAATTGATGACTGCATATCAAACGGCACAGATTACAATGCCGGTGGCGCACGCTACAATACAAGTTATGTTCAGGGAGTAGGATTAGGCAGTATAACAGATAATCTTAGTGTTATCAAAAAATGGGTTTTTGATAACAAAATGCTGTCAATGAAAGAGTTAACAGATATGTTAGAGGCAAATTTTGATAATTCTGATCAGTGGCGTTATAAATTTGTTTATGAAACTCCAAAATGGGGCAATAATGATGACGAGGCAGACCAGCATGCTGTAAGGGTTTTCAATAGTTTCCATAAAGATGTGACCGGTCGGAAAACTTACAGAGGCGGAGTATTCAGGATCAACATGCTGCCTACTACCAGCCATGTTTATTTCGGAAGTGTTATTGGCTCAATGCCTGATGGGAGGCTTGCAGGCGAACCTTTGAGTGAAGGTATTAGTCCGGTTCAGGGAGCTGACCATAATGGTCCGGTGGCAGTACTTCAATCAGCGGCAAAAATTGATCATATTAAAACCGGAGGTACTCTGCTAAATCAAAAATTTTCGCCTTCGTTTTTCAATTCTGAAGAAGCAATTACTAAATTGGCAGCTTTGGTTCGAACCTATTTTAAACTTGACGGACACCACATACAATTTAATGTTGTAAATGCTGACACTTTGAGAGATGCTCAAAAACATCCGGAGAAATACCGGGATTTGATTGTTCGTGTAGCCGGTTATTCTGATTATTTCAATGACCTCGGCGAAACACTCCAGAATGAAATTATTGAGAGAACTGAGCATGAAGGAATTTAATCCTTACCTTGTAATTCGTTTATAGCTTATGTTTAAGTACTTTTGTATTTTCTAATAAAAAATTTTAGCATTATGAAATTTAAGTCTCTTCTTATCCTGCCATTAACTGCATTAATTACATTGAACCTAATGTGTTCAAAGCCAAAAAAAACGGACGATGTCCCTAAAAATATTATCGTTTTCATTGGTGATGGCATGGGTTTTAACCATGTGGATGCAACAAGCATGTTTATGTATGGCGAAGCAGGCAAACTTGTTTTTGAAGGTAATGAATGGCGCAAACTAGCTCAGGCTACTTATTCTGCCATTACTAATAAAGATTCAGATGATGGATATACCACAGGTTATAGTCCGCGTTATGCCAGGAATGACACCGCCTATCTTAAATCAAATTTTACTGATTCAGGAGCGGCAGGAACTGCTTTATCAACTGGTTATAAAACTTATAATTCAGCTATTGGGCTTGATATTCATGGCGATACACTAAAGCATGCTTCAGAGCTTGCAAAAGAAATTGGGAAATCAGCCGGAGTGGTTACAAGTGTTATGTTATCACATGCCACCCCTGCAGGATTTTCAGCTAACAGTGTGCACCGTAACAGATATGAGCAAATAGCAAAACAGCAAATTCTTAATAAAAAACTTGATGTTCTGATGGGTTGCGGACATCCTGAATACAACAATGACGGTGAACCTGATGAAGCTAATTACAGATATGTGGGAGGTTCACAATTATGGGAACAGCTTACCGCAGACAAGCCAGTAACAAAATTTGTAATTGACAGCGTTGAATATACAGTAAGCGACATTAATGGTGATTCAAAACCAGATGCGTGGACTTTAATTACTGACAGTACTGATTTTGCAGCACTTGCCAGAGGAGAGAAATTACCCCGCCGGCTGTTAGGTATACCCAAAGTACATTCAACACTTCAGCAAAGCAGAAAAAATGATGCTGAGGAAATTCCATGGAAACAGCCTATGATTACTGGTTTGCCTGATCTGGCACAAATGTCACTGGCAGCTCTGAATGTTTTAAATCAAAATCCCAAAGGATTTTTCGTTATGATTGAAGGAGGCGCAATTGACTGGGCTGCACATGCAAATCAATCAGGAAGGGTAATTGAAGAAACTCATGATTTTAACAAAGCAATCGCTGCTGTGGTTGATTGGATTGAAAAACACAGCAGTTGGGATGAAACACTGGTAATTGTAACTGCTGATCATGAAACCGGCATGCTTTGCGGACCTGTGGAAGGAGATCAGGTTGTTACTCAGGTCAAGTCGAACGGAAAAGGCAATTTACCCGAAATGAACTGGTACAGCAAAGATCATACTAATTCATTGGTACCACTATATGTACGTGGTAAAGGAAGTGAGATTTTCAAACTTCTGGCTGATGAGTTCGACCCAGTTCGTGGTCCCTTTGTACAGAATACAGAAATAGCAAAATCGGTATTCTTGTTTTGGGGTCGTTAATCTGTAATTAGGCACTTTCAGAAAATAGAATAATTTCTACTTTTTGGGATTAAAAACAGC
>CAZJZG010000007.1:0-86966 GCA_964550455.1 uncultured Bacteroidales bacterium
ATATATCAGTATATTTAACCCGCATTTTCTTTATTTTATGAATATTTCAGGTTAAATTTGCCAATATGTTTGATCACAAAATTTCGAAGTGTTGTTCTTGCGCGTTCTAACTTTTGAACACTTTTTACTTCAACTATAAGTATATCAAGAGCTTCGCCTTTAGAATCAATATATTTACCAATCCGTTTATAGGAGTTAATGTGTTCTTTATAATCGTCCCATATTGTGATACCGATATAATGTTTGTACTTATTTTCATAATTATTCAATAAATTTTTAACAAAAGTGATAAACTGCTTTTCGTTAAAAGCGTTGTTGAATGTTGCTTCTATAAGATTTTGAGCTGTTTTCCTGTCCATACTTTCTATTTTATAGCACGCAGATGACGCTGATCAGGCTTATTTACACAGATTTCAACTGCTGTTATCCATTCTGTTAACAACCTTGCAATCTATCTGACATTTGAAAATATTTTTCGTTTAAAATCTGGTTTCTTTCCAAAATTAAGCAATAATCCCACTTCTATTTCTGTTGCCTTTAAATAATTGATTAACTGATACTCGTGTTCCTCGCCTAATGCTTCGGAAGCTTTCAGTTCAATAATTACTTTTTCATTTACTATCAAATCAGCAAAATAATCTCCAACTTCATGTCCTTCATAAAATACTCTAACTCTTCGCTGTTTCTCAACAAGCAACCCCATAGCTCTTAGCTCGATAAACATAGCATTCTCATAAACCTTTTCCAAAAAGCCAAATCCCAGTGTGTTATACACTTTATAAAATGCCTGAATTATTTTTTCAGTTATATCTGCATGTTTATATTTCTCGTTTGACATAGTTAGCTTTTGTTTGTTTGTAATTTTTATCAGCGATTTTCTGATTTATCTGTGTTATCAGTGTTCTTTTATTCTTTGATAATATATCCTGAAAGGACAACTTCTCTTTTTTGGATTTTTTTTGCATTCTGCTTTTCTTCGGTTCCAACATATCGAATATACTTTTCAAGGATATGCAGGATCTGTAACGGATCGGTGGTTTTTTCCATTTCTTTTTTGATAAGTTGAGCCGTTTTTTTAGCAATAGTTCCTTGTGCCAGCATATCTTTTACTCCGCACAGAAACTTATCATTCAAATCGGTAAAGCCTTTAAAATTTTTAAAAGCTGTGTCTTTCAGCCGTTTCTCAATGTAATTAACATTTGATCGTCCTCCACTACCTTTTGTTGGTTCATTATCTGTAAAAGTATCAAGTTCAAAGCGTTTCTTATTAGTTTCCAACATATGAAAATACTCATTGGGAATATTAGCCCGACTGGTATCTACATTACATTCCAGTTCTCTTACGGCATCAAAAAAATTAATCTCACTTGATTTTCCGTTTTGGTTAATGTAAAATTTTTTAAGCTTACCAATTCGAAAAAAAGTTACTAGCTTATCGTTTTCCGGAAGATCTTTTTTAAATCCGGAACGTGCTTTTTTAGGCAGGTTTTTGATTTTATTAAATAAATCAGGAAATTCATCTCTTATTTTTCTAATTACCTCCAAATATAATAATTCAGAATCTCCTTCATCATTTTCGCCAGTGTAAGTTTCCTTACTGTTTAAAATATCGAACAATTCCTGGCTTCCAATTTCCTCACCATCGCTCAGGTATTTGGCATCTTCACCCAATATGTTGTGAAACAATTGGATTTTGTTAGTTATGTTAATTTCAAGACCCAAATGTTGATCTGATTGTGTAGCAGGGAAGAAGTTATAAATATGTAGTTTTGAAAATACACTTCCCAAACGATTGATACGACCAGCCCGTTGCATAACTCTGGTTGGATTCCACGGCAGATCGTAATTTATAATCACATTTGAGCGGTGCAGATTAAGCCCTTCTGCCAGTACATCTGTAGCAATTAAAATTTTCAAGCTATCTCTTTCTTCTTTATAATTTGGATCAAAGTTAGCGCTGATGATATCTCTTGAAACATTATGATTTGAAATAATATTATTATCTGTATGACGTCCGCCTGAGCTGGAATAAAACATCACCTTATCATTAAATATTTTGTATAAAGATTCATAAATATAATCTCCTGTTTCCTTTGATTCAGTGAATATTACTAGCTTATTTTTTCTCAATACTTCTGTATTTTTTAGTTCTTTTATTAATACATCCAATTTAGGGTCTGAAAATATATTTTCCCAAAGGCTTTTTATTTCATGCAACAGTTCCAAATCAAATTGCAGTTTTTCTGCAAACTCTTTTCTAAAATCCTTTGAATCATATTTTTGTGCTTTTTCTCCTTCTACCATTTCTTCAAGGCGTTCGATGTTATCGCTTTCAATCAATAAGTAAACATCTGTCTTTTTACTGATATATACAGTACCGCTTTCATACATATTAATGAATTTCTCGTAAGAAATAATAAAACGGTCAATGCTTTGACGAAATGCATAAAAACTACTTTCTAATCTCTTTACCAGAATGCTTTTCATAAATCCACCTACGTTACGCTGTTGCTGTCGTTCAAATTCGTTAAGCTTTTTGTTACCAATGTAATACAATAAAGGTGTGTACCGGGAATAAGTAAACTTTTGTAGTTTTTTTATAGTTTTATTGAAAACACTTTCTAATTCACCCTTGTAATTATAAATTATTTTTTGTGGCTCTTCCAGACTTGGAAAAGTCAAGCCCTGGTTCATAACATCCTGCTTGAAATAGGTCATAACATCTTTACGTGTTCTGCGAACCATGATATAACGTAAAACTCTGTTTCTAATATCATCCGAAATTTGCTTTATAAGTATCTTATATTGGGGATCTGTCTTTTTGAGTTTTGCCAAACGTGTCCTGAAATTAGAAAAATATTTTTCCAGATTTGGTGTGCCGGGAATAGTTGAGTTTTTAGGTGCTTGAAAAAGTTTTAATTGAGCAAAAATATCGTCAACTGTATTATTTAAAGGTGTTGCAGTAACCAAAATAATTTTTTTACCACGACAAATGTCATGTAAATTAACATAAGATTGTGTGTTTTCATTACGAAAACGGTGTGCTTCATCAACAACAATGTAATCGTAGCGTTCTATACCTTTTTCTATGATGTGGTCTAATTTTCCAATAGATTCAACTTTAAAACTTCGGATTCCAAAATCAAAAAGTGAGTCTTTCCAATATTCTTTCAAAACTGGAGGGCAGATCACAAGCGTTTTACCATACAATTGTTGTAGCAATAATGCAGTAATAAAGGTTTTTCCCAAACCAACCACATCAGATAGGAAAACACCGTTGTATGTTTCCAGAATTTTTTTTGCCTGTGTAGCTGCCTGGCTTTGATATTTCAGTTTCATAAAACCATCCGGAAGGAATGGTTCAAATTCATCATTTAAATTAATGTCTTCTTCAAGGTATTCATAAATCAGTTTCAAATATAATTCAAAGGGGAGTATTTGATCATTGAGCCAGGTTTTATATTGAATGGTGTCAACAAAATCTTCTGATATATCCACAGAATCTTTCCATAACTGATTAAACTGATCTTCTGCAAAAAGTACGTCTCTTTTATTTCTTAACTCCACATTAAACTCCCGGTTTCCCACTAAGCCTGATTCTGAAAAATTACTTGAACCAGTAATTACGAAACCGTAATCCCGGTCTTCGGGCTTAAACCTTCCAATATAAACTTTCGCATGAATGTTTTTTGTTGGATATGCCCTTATCTCAAGTTTTCTTCCATTACCGTTATATTCCTTGTCTTTTTCAGGATCCATGCAATCAGTATTTAAAAACTCAATAAATTTTCGTATACCGGTTTCAAGTTGCAGATCGTTTTCGTTGCTATTTTCAATTTCTTCTTTCAAAGCTTTTTGATAGTATTTTTTAGTTTGTTGATGAGACTCGAAATCAAATGTTGAATATTTTTCATTGTGTTTCATCATTTCAAATAAATCTCTATCCACACTAAGCCCAACAAGAATTCTGATTTTATCAATAGGTTCTAGTACATCATATAACTGATAAAATCCACTAGCTCTGAAATAGCCGACTAACACATCAAATAATTGCGTGTCCTTCAAAGTTGATTTAAATCTGCTCAATAAAGTATGTCCTTCTTCGTTGGTGAAAAAGGTTAGGTCTGTTTGGTCTGTTTTCTTATTTGAATTCATATTTACTTTTGCTGATAAAAATTTAATTACCTTTACAGTATTGGGGTTGATAATTTTCAAATCACCGGTTTCAGACAAAATTAGAACTTTTATAGATTTATCTTGTATTTCTTTCCATTTTACTTTCATAGGCTTTGACATGATGGATAGTATCTCTTTAAAAACATCAGCTTTGTTTCCCTTTATCTTATTTAAAATCGAAGCATCAATATATGGTATTGCTATAAAATTCCTAAATGGGTTGTCCTCTAAAACCTATGCTATATAGTGCTTTTCAATTGTTAGGTAAACTTTAAATTAGCAAACACATATATCTAAATGAATCAGAACTATGATGCTTATCTCCAAGAGACATATAGTATTTTTTATACAATTATAAAATTCATAAAGCCACCAGAGATAATCCTTATGATTTATTGCTTTAAAATAAATTCTCATCAGATGGCAGATTAATAAAAAATGAGATAGTAACCACTTTAGAAAAACTAATATTAATCTGTTAGCTATTTACTAAAAAACACACTAAATTAACTCCTCCCACCGAATAATCAATCGTTTACTCTCATTTTGTATGTTTTACTGCCCACCATTAAAATCTGTGATTTATTTTTTATTTAAGACTCATTTTCCAGGCTTTTATAATATTTTTGCTCTGTCGTTTAAAGTAAATAGTTTCAATTAGTCACTTTTAATCTAATTTTTTATGAAAGCCCGGAAAACAATAATTCTATTATCATTCATGCTTGTTGCATTGTATAACATTCAGGCTCAGGATTTTTTACCTATGCTGAACGACAATTACATGGGAATTAATCAGGTGGTGCTTCAGCCGGCATCAATTGCTGACAGTAAATTTAAAATTGATATAAATATTGTGAGTATAAATGGAGATCTTTACAACGATTTTATTCAATTTAAACGCGAAGGTATAATTAACCCTTTGGGGATCATTACAAATAAAAACTGGTGGGATGATTATAGTTTTTTAACCAAACATTCAGATGAAGCCAGAAATGCTTTTTTCAACCTTACGGTAATGGGGCCGGGCTTTATGGTTTCGCTACCAAAAGATTTTGCCATTGGTTTTACATCTAAACTGCGTAATATCATAAATATTGATGGTATAGGTGATGCCCTGGGACGGTCAATTTATGAGGATTTTGCCTACAAACCTGCATGGAATATCTGGCATCATGATAAAGACATTCGCTTTATTCATCATTTATATGCCGATTATGGTCTGACCGTCGCACGTAAACTATATTCTGATAATAATCATCAGATAAAAGGAGGAATTACAGTAAAACTTCTACAGGGTTTAGGCGCTTCTTATATGCAAATAGATGATTTTTATTATATGATCCATCAGCCAAATTCTTCAGCTTCAAAAGCTGATTATGTTTCATGGAATACTCCATACGCATATTTGGGATTCTCTGACAACTGGGGACATTACAATACCTCCGGAGATTTTGAATTTGACTGGAAATATAAATTTATATCAAAACCTTCATTAGGGCTTGATCTTGGAGCTGTTTACGAATTCAGAAAGAATTCAGGAGAAGCCGGCAACAAAACTTCTGAAAGCTCCTACAATGGGGCATCAAGTGCAAATAAATATTTTTTAAAGGTTGGAGTATCTGTTATTGATATTGGCAAATTACGTTATGACAGGTTTTATAGCAATGATTTTAAAATAGCTTCAACCCCTGATTACAAATCACGGTATGATAATGGTGATAACAGTATTCCCAATAATACATACTGGATGAACATCAGAGATGTCTCTTTTGACTTTCCACCTTATTACATATTTTACGATACACTTACTTTGAGAGAATCATCAATCAAAGGTGTGGAATTCAATAAAAAATCATCGGAAAAATTTGATATTCAATTACCAACTGCGTTCAGCCTTCAGGTTGATGTTAATCCGTATAAATGTTTTTATGTTAATCTTACCACTTATACCGCTTTGCATCAAACATACGGAAACACAAGTAATTCGCATTATATTTCCACTTATAGCCTTACTCCGCGGATTGAACAACAATGGTATTCTGTTATGCTGCCACTTACTGTTAATCAATACGGAAAATTGAACTTAGGTCTTGGCGTCAGAGCTTCTTATGTTTATTTTGGAATAAACAACATTTTCTCCGGATTACTAAATAATACCTTTGGTACAAATTTTTACTTAGGAGCTAAAATCCCGATTTGGTATTCAAAAGATAATAATGGAGGCTGTAAGTAAAATCTTTTAGCAAGCTGCTTTAAATTTCTCAGCTTATCCGATATTATATACAAGCCCGGGCAGAAGTTCCGGGCTATTTTTTATTTTTCAAATTCTAAAGGCCTGTATGCAGCTTTGTCAATGTCTTTTATGGTTTTAAGAAGCCTTGGAGGATTAAGTTGCTTTGCCAGAAAAGCATATATCTTCAGGCGTGTTTCTTTGGCAAATCTGGTATCAATACGATCAAATCCATGACCTCCGGGGATGTCTTTATATATTTCGTATTCAAACTTTTTACCCTCTACCTTTAAAGCCTGTATCAAATGTTCCACCTCAAGTACATAAACATCATTATCGTTGGTGTTTGTATGGATAAGTAAGGGGGTTTGTAATTTATGTGCATGGTTTACCGGCGAACGGCGACGATATTCTTCAATATTTTCACGTGCGGTTTTTCCAATGTGATAGTCAGCCGAAAAAAGTTCTCTGTAATCATCAGTAGCATATCCCATTCTAGCCACAACATCACTTACCGGCACTCCGGCAAAAGCAACCTGATATTCGTTCGGGTATTCAAAAATATTCATTAATGTTATCATCCCGCCATGACTCCATCCAATAATGCCGACACGCTTTGAATCAACAAATTCATAATTCTCAATCATATAATCACGGCTTGCTTTAACATCCTGATTTTCAAGCCCGCCATAATCAATAAGCTCATACATTTTTCTACCATAACCTGTACTTCCACGATAATCGGGTGCTACAACAATGTATTGCTGAGACATCATTTCACGAAGAATATGAATGTGATAAGTATCAAAAAAAGCATGTACCCCGCCATGAGGCAGTACTAGTAGCGGATATTTCTTTTGAGGGTCAATATCACGTGGTATGAAAACATAAGTATAAAATCTGACAGGGTTCGCAGCACCCATAACCAGGGGATCCTTAATATTAGCCGGAGGCGGTCCGGTAATATAAACTTTGTCAATAAAGGCTATATCGCCAATACGATTAAACCATGCAAGGTCGTCAATTGATTTATCAATCATATCAAGCCGGTGACCCAGATCTTCAAACTTTTTATTTATCAGCTCAATGATCTTTTGTTCATTATCAACCTGCGCATAAGTAAACACAGTTGAGGCAATTATAAATGCCGACAACATAAAAATCTTTAAAAACAGATTTACATTCTTCATAATTATTTATTTTTTAGTGTTTTAAACTATTATTTCATTACCTTTATTCTTCGGTTACACGCTATACTATTAATTAAAAATTTTCTTTGAGCGATAAAATTACAATGTCAAACTTAAACAAAAAAATATTCTAAGCATTTATTTTCAAGGTAAGAGCACTTAACATATTTTTATTGTTCTTTAGAATCATTCTAAATTAGCTGATAAACAGAATTTAAAGCAATAAAACCAAAATAAGCTACTATTTTTGCAAAAAATTTTATTTTCTATGAAACTCACTCATATTGAACACATTGGTATTGCTGTCAGCAATCTTGAAGAAAGTATAAAATTTTATGAAGATGTACTTGGATTTCAATGCTATGCCATTGAAGAAGTTAAAGATCAAAAAGTCAAAACAGCCTTTTTTAAGGTAGGGCAAACCAAAATTGAATTGCTTGAATCTACTGACTCTGAAGGTCCTATTGGTAAATTCATTGAAAAGCGTGGTGAAGGTGTTCATCATATTGCTTTTGCCGTAAAGGGAATTGAAGATGCTCTTTCAAAAATGGAAGAAAAGGGAGTAAGACTTATTGACAAAGCGCCACGGGCTGGAGCCGAAGGTCTGGATATAGCCTTTTTACATCCTAAATCAACCGGTGGGGTTCTTATTGAATTTTGTGAAAACAAAAACGAATAGCAAAAGCTTTTATGAAATTGTAATTTCTAAAACTTTAACTCATAAACTATTTATAATCAATTAGTAAAATAACTTATTTAACAGCGATCAACATGGAGCGTCAGGCAAAGATTAATCATCTTATTGAACTACGAGAAAAAGCCAAATTAGGTGGTGGTATTAAAAGAATTGAATCTCAACATGCCAAAGGCAAATATACTGCACGTGAGCGTATTGAAATGCTACTCGACGAGGGTAGTTTTGAAGAATTCGACATGTTTGTAACTCATCGTTGCACTGATTTTGGTTTAGCCGATCAGCTTTTTCTTGGCGATGGAGTAATTACCGGTCATGGTACAATTGACGGCCGGGTGGTATATGTTTTTTCACAAGACTTTACAGTTATGGGAGGATCTTTGTCTGAAACCCATGCAAATAAAATCTGTAAAGTAATGGATCAGGCAATGAAAGTAGGTGCACCTGTTATTGGTATCAACGATAGCGGTGGCGCACGTATTCAGGAAGGTGTTCAAAGCCTGGCAGCCTATGCTGAAATTTTTCAGCGGAACATTATGGCATCCGGTGTAATTCCTCAGATATCAGCAATTTTTGGTCCTTGTGCCGGCGGAGCTGTATACTCTCCTGCACTTACCGATGTTATCATTATGAGTGAAAAAAACAGCTATATGTTCGTTACCGGACCCAAGGTTACAAAAGCTGTTACTGGTGAAGATATTACTGTTGAAGATCTTGGTGGTGCTGATGTTCATACCGGAAAATCTGGTGTTGCTCATTTTAAAGCCGAAGGTGAAGAAGAAGGAATAATGCTTATCAGAAAACTGCTGGAATATCTGCCTTCAAATAATCTTGAAGATCCTCCGGCTACTGAATGCTATGACCCTATACACCGCAAAGAAGATATGCTTAACGAGATTATTCCGTTAAGTGCCAGTCAGCCTTACGATGTAAAAGATATTATTCATGCAGTAGTTGACGACAGTGAATTCCTGGAAATGCACCGTCATTTTGCTAAAAACATAGTAGTTGGGTTTGCTAAATTCAATGGTATGCCGGTAGGTATTGTCGCTAACCAGCCAATGTTTCTGGCAGGTGTTCTGGATATAGATGCTTCGCGTAAAGCTGCTCGTTTTGTGAGATTTTGCGATGCTTTCAATATTCCTCTGGTCACCTTTGTTGATGTACCCGGTTTCCTTCCCGGTAGCCGGCAGGAACACGGAGGTATTATCATTCAGGGTGCAAAATTATTGTTTGCATATGGAGAAGCCACAGTTCCCAAGGTTACCGTTACACTTAGAAAATCTTACGGTGGAGCTCACGATGTGATGAGTTCAAAACAACTGCGCGGCGATATCAATTATGCATGGCCTACTGCAGAAATCGCAGTTATGGGTGCAAAAGGTGCTATAGAAATTCTTGAAGGCAGAACTATTGCAAAGATGGATGATCCGGAAAAAAAATTGGAATATCTGGCACAAAAAGAAGAAGAATACATTGAAAAATTTGCCAACCCTTATCAGGCTGCAAAATTTGGTTTTATTGATGACGTAATCGAACCAAGAAATACCCGTTTCAGAGTAATCCGTGCTTTACAGGCTCTGGCAACCAAAAAAGATACAAATCCGCCAAAAAAACATTGTAATATTCCATTATAGAAATTTAGCATTGCTGGTAAATTTTTTAATGAATATTAATCAATACGACAACTAATCAGTATATTACAAAAATTTCTAAAAACAATAATAAAAAGATCTTCAAACATATAACAGCAAAATTTCTAAACATACAGAACAATGATCCACATCGCTGACATATTATTTGACCTATCTGCAATTGACGGATTTGCTCTTACAATAACTATTGTAGGTTATTCTGTTGTATTTCTTGCACTTGCTTTTATGTATTATGTTTTTACCATGTTACCCAAGATCATTAATTTAAATATACGCCAAAAATTACGGCGTCAGGGAAAACATGAGGAAGCTGCAGGAGAATCAATAGATGTGCCTGGTGAAGTAAATGCTGCCATTAGCATGGCACTTCATCTTTACTTTAGTGAACTTCATGATGAAGAAAGCAATGTAATGACTATCAAAAGAGTGAGTAAACGCTATTCACCCTGGAGTTCAAAAATTTATGGACTTAATACTTATACCCGTCGTTAATTAAAGAACCACGAATTTTAAAATAAAAATAATGAAAAATTTTCAGTTTACAATCAGTGGAAATAAATACGATGTAGAAATCAAGCAATTTGAAGAAAACATCGCTGATATTGAAGTTAATGGCACTCCTTACAAAGTTGAAGTGCACAGAGAAGTTAAAACATCCAAGACTCCGAAATTGGTCAGATCTGCAGTTGCTCCACCAACACGTTCAGAAACCAAGATCAAGAAAACCATAAGTGCTTCCACATATTCAATTACAGCTCCTTTGCCCGGAACTGTATTAAGTATTATGGTAAAAGAAGGTGATGAAGTAAAAAAAGGTGCAACACTGTTGGTTTATGATGCAATGAAGATGGAAAACAGTATCCTGGCTGAAAAAGATGGCATTGTTAAATCTGTTAAAGTTATAGATGGTGAGAATTTTCTGCAGGGAGATGTGCTTTTTGAAATCACCACTTCTTAATATACTTAACTATTACCTAGGGTTTTATACGACTGATAATAAACTAATAAAAAATGAAAAGATCTCTGACGCTCATTGCAATATTTGCTATTGTTATGCTGGCAAATTTTATTGCCGCACAAATTAACTCTGCTTCAGACGACAGCACCATACATTCAGTTATTTATAGCGAAGACAGTGCCAAATACGAGGCATCAAAACAAAGCGTAAATGAAGAAGTATTGCTGGAAACAACAAAAGCTGCCGAAAAAGGACTTAGAAAATTCTGGGAATATACCGGATTCAGAAACCTTACATATGGACATTTTATAATGATATTGTTTGGTTTGTTTTTTCTGTATCTTGGCATTCAGTATAATTACGAACCTTTATTACTTGTACCAATAGGTACCGGTATCCTGCTTGGGAATATTCCATTTTTCCAGGATGGAGGTATTAACTTACAAATAGGCGTTTACCAGGAAGGAAGTGTATTAAACTACCTTTATTTTGGTGTGATAAAAGGGGTTTATCCACCGCTTATCTTCCTTGGAATTGGTGCTATGACTGACTTTTCCTCACTTATATCCAATCCGCGACTAATATTATTGGGAGCTGCTGCACAGCTTGGAATATTTATTACTTTTATCTCTTCGCTAGCTTTTGGATTTGACCTTAGAGATGCTGCTTCAATCGGAATTATCGGTGGTGCTGACGGTCCTACTGCTATATTCCTTTCGTCAATGCTATCGCCACGACTAATAGGCCCCATTGCCATAGCCGCCTATTCCTATATGGCTTTGGTTCCGGTAATACAACCGCCTATAATGCGGTTGCTCACAACTGATAAAGAGCGAGTTATAAAAATGAAACCTCCGCGCACTGTATCAAAACTTGAAAAAATTCTATTCCCAATAATTGGTTTGCTTTTTACAACTTTCATTTCACCTAGCGCCTTACCTCTGCTTGGTATGCTTTTCTTCGGAAATCTACTTAAAGAAAGCGGTGTAACCAAGCGGCTCGCCGATACTGCCCGAAATGCCATGATTGATATTGTAACCATTTTAATTGGAATCACTGTAGGAGCTTCTACACAGGCTGACGTGTTTCTGACAAAACAATCAGTTTTTATTTTTATTCTGGGAGCCATTTCATTTATGTTTGCAACAGCCGGAGGAATAATTTTTGCAAAAATTATGAATTTGTTCCTTAAGGAAGGAGATAAAATTAATCCTTTTGTTGGTGCAGCAGGTGTTTCGGCTGTTCCTGACAGTGCACGTGTGGTACAGATGGAAGGATTGCGTTACGATCCTACAAACCACCTGCTTATGCATGCAATGGCACCTAACGTTGCAGGCGTAATTGGTTCGGCTGTAGCAGCCGGTATTTTGCTGAGCTTTTTGTTTGTATAAAATATGTTAGTAATAGGGATTGCCGGTGGATCTGGATCTGGTAAATCAACAGTAGTAAAAAAAATTACAAATCTACTGCCAAAAGATTCTGTTGTAGTTATACCACAGGATGCTTACTATAAAGATAATGGACATCTTTCGCCTGAAGAAAGAGCATTAATAAATTTCGACCATCCTTCATCCATTGAATTTAATCTGCTTATACGGCATCTGGATCAGCTCCGAGGAAACAACAATATCCAGATGCCTATTTATTCATATCTTACATGTGCAAGAGCAAAAGAAACTATTGAAATTCATCCGAGATCAGTAATTATTGTTGAAGGAATCCTTGTTCTTACCAATCCACGCCTTCGTGAACGAATGGATATTAAAGTATTTGTTGACGCCGATGCCGACGACAGACTTATGCGCGTTATCAGGCGTGATATTGAAGAACGCGGACGTTCTTTCCTGCAGGTACTGGATCATTATGAGAAATTTGTCAAACCCATGCATTTACTTTTTATCGAACCTTCAAAAAGGTATGCAGATATTATAGTGCCACTGGGTGGAACAAACAAGGTTGCCATTGACATTCTTTCATCAAGAATTATTCAGCAGCTTCATTAATTACACAAGCATACATAAGTAGCAAAATCTCCTTTCCGGAATTCTTTTTCTAATTTTGCCTCTTCAAAAATCAATCGCTTTGGAGCCAGGAGATATTTTAAAATACTATCTTGATCACAACAATGTTGAACTAATTGCCGGAAATCTTGCTGCCGGTAAAAACCGTCTTCAGATCAAAGGTATTACAGGATCGGCAAAGGCACTGGTACTGGCTGCGCTTTTTAAAAAGCAAAAAAACAATATTGTTGCTATCATCCCTGACAAGGAAATGGCTGCTTATTTTCTTAATGACCTTGAAAATATTTTTGAAGAAAAAGAATTGCCATTTCATAAAAAACAGATTCTGTTTTTCCCTACAACTTATCGTCGTCCCTATGAGCTTGAAAAAACTGATAATTCCAATATCCTGTTAAGGACTGAAGTGCTGAAACGCCTTGGTAATTCACAAAAGCCTACAGTTATTGTTACCTATCCCGAAGCTCTGAGTGAAAAAGTGATAACTCAGGCTTATCTTAAAAAAAATACCCTAAGGCTTACTATTAATGATCAGGTAGACATGGATTTTGTGTGTGATGTACTGATTGAATATAATTTTAATCAGGTTGAATTTGTGATTGAACCCGGGCAGTTTTCAATACGCGGAGGCTTACTCGATGTATATTCCTATTCAAACGATTATCCTTATCGTATTGAGTTTGGCCCTGAAGTAATTGAGAGTATCCGTTCTTTTGATCCTTCTTCCCAGCTATCAATTGATCAGCTTAATCATATTACATTGATTCCCAATGTTCAGGATAGGATGATAAGGGAAAAA
The DNA here is from genome assembly GCA_964550455.1 of uncultured Bacteroidales bacterium. GTDB lineage: Bacteria > Bacteroidota > Bacteroidia > Bacteroidales > JAAYJT01 > JAAYJT01. The sequence goes on from CAZJZG010000007.1 coordinate 13,721, forward strand.
CGTGAAAGTTTTTTCAAATTTGTACCGGGAAAGCCTTTGATCTGGATTGAAGATACTGAAATAGCACTTATTAAAATTGAAAAAGAGTTTGACAAGGCTGTAGGGATTTTTCAAAGCCTCAGTAAAGAAATAAAGCACATTGAACCTACACAACTATTCTGTTCAAAGAATGATTTTATTAATGATATAAATAGTTTTCCGCTAATCGAAACAGGATTGGCAATGTTTGCCAGTGATGATCCCATAATATTCAATATACAGGCTCAGCCATCATTCAATAAAAATTTCGACCTGATCTTCAATCATTTCATTGAGAACACTGCAAAAGGAAACCGCAATATTATTTTGTCAGCCGGCAACAAACAAATTGAACGTATTCAGTTGATTTTTGATGATATGATTCAAAACCGTAATCTTGAACAGATTGATTTTGACTCAATTAATATGGCATTACATGAAGGGTTTTCCGATTCGGATTTAAAACTGGTTTGTTATACAGACCATCAGATTTTTGACCGCTACCATAAATTCCGGCTCCGTGACGGGTTTGCAAGTCGTCAGGTCTTTACACTTAAAGAGATTTATGATTTAAAGCCCGGTGATTTCATAACTCATATTGATCATGGAGTTGGCCGTTTTGATGGTTTGGAAATGATCGAAGTAAACGGAAGGTATCAGGAAGCTATCCGGTTAATATACAAAGACAACGATTTGCTTTATATTAGTATTCATTCATTACACAGGATTTCAAAATACATAGGTAAGGATGGTACTGTTCCCAGTCTTGACCGTTTGGGTTCGAACGCATGGAAAAATCTAAAAAGCAAAACTAAAAAGCGCGTCAAGGACATTGCCCGTGAACTTATAAAGTTATATGCACAGCGAAAAGCTACCAAAGGGTTTGCCTTCTCCCCTGATTCTTATATGCAATATGAACTCGAAGCTTCATTTATTTACGAAGACACCCCAGATCAGATAAAAACCACCAGCGATGTAAAAAGTGATATGGAATCGTCTTCGCCAATGGACAGACTTGTGTGCGGAGATGTGGGATTTGGCAAAACCGAAATTGCCATACGTGCAGCTTTTAAAGCCGTAGCTGATTCAAAACAGGTAGCAGTACTGGTTCCTACCACTATTCTGGCGCTTCAGCATTATTATACTTTTAGCGACCGACTTGCTGACTTTCCATGTAAAATTGATTATCTGAACCGTTTCAAATCAGCATCAAAGCAAAAGAAAACTCTACAGGAACTAAAAGAAGGACGCATTGATATTCTTATTGGAACTCATCGCTTGCTGAGCAAAGATGTTGATTTCAAAGACCTTGGTCTGCTGATTATTGACGAAGAACAAAAATTTGGTGTTTCTGCAAAAGAACGTCTGCGCGAACTCAGAGTTAATGTTGATACTTTAACGCTGACAGCAACCCCAATTCCCCGTACTCTTCAGTTTTCAATGATGGGTGCGCGCGATCTCAGCATAATAAACACTCCTCCCCCAAACAGATATCCGGTTCAAACCGAAGTAAGACCTTGGAATGAAGAACTTATACGCGATGCTGTTCATTTTGAACTGTCAAGGAACGGACAGGTGTTTTTCGTGAATAACCGGGTTCAGAATATCATGGAAATTGCCGGTGTAATTCAACGGGTTGTTCCTGATGCACGAATTGCAATTGCACACGGACAAATGGAAGGTGCTAAACTTGAGCGTATCATGCTCGATTTTATTGAAGGACGTTACGATATACTAATTGCAACCACTATTATTGAATCCGGGCTGGATATTCCAAATGTTAACACCATTATTATCAACGATGCTCATCACTATGGCTTGAGCGACCTGCACCAGTTGCGCGGTCGTGTAGGGCGAAGCAATAAAAAAGCTTTCTGTTATCTACTGGCTCCTCCTTTCACCTTAATGAGTGATGAAGCCCGTAAACGCCTACGTGCTATTGAGGAGTTTTCCAATATTGGTTCAGGTTTAAATATTGCAATGCGCGATCTGGACATAAGAGGTGCCGGTAATATTTTGGGTGCAGAACAAAGCGGTTTTATTTCGGAAATAGGCTTTGAAATGTATCAGCGCATTCTTGATGAAGCAATTTTAGAATTAAAAGAAGACGAATTTAGTGCTGTTTTTGGAAAAGAAAATGAAAAAAATTATGTAAAAGAATGTCAGATCGAAACTGATCTGGAAATCCTTATCCCCAATGATTATATCACTAATATTACTGAACGTCTCAGCCTGTATAAAGAATTAAATGCCATTGAAGATGAAGCAACATTAGAAGCTTTCAGAGAAAGATTGCTCGATCGTTTCGGACCAGTACCGCCACAAACTGATGATCTGATCAATACCATACGTTTGCGGCGTTTAGCCCGGGATATTGGTTTCGAAAAAATAGTGCTTAAAAACGACTTGTTTGTTTGTTATTTCATCAGTGATCAGGAATCAGGATATTTTCAAAGTGAAAAATTTACTGGTGTTCTGAATTTTATTCAAACAAATCCCCGATCATGCAAACTCAAGGAAAGCGGAAACCGCCTAAGTCTTACTTTTAAAGAAATTAAAGACGTTACGGGGGCATTATTCTGGCTTGAAAAAATAAAAGAAAGTTTATAAATAATCCTTTTATTTCCGTAAACCGGTATCATTAATGGTTTGCAAGGTTATTACAAATCTTAAGAACCTTAGATATTCATAATATGCCTGAAACACACCTTTTCAATTTCATCGGCTTTAATGTGGGCATTACAGCAAAAAGAATCCTCATCAGTATGTTCGCTGCAAAAATTGATTTTTCTGTTTGCAATACGCTGAATATTAATGAGATGACGTGCGGAAATATTATCGGTTGTGATATTCTTTCCTCCCGTGCCACATGCCAGAGTCATTGATGGTTGTAATCCGTTATAGGTTCCACCCAAAGCTCCCTGCGATGATGGCTGATTCACGAGTATTCGTCCGGCATTCATTGTTTCGGCAAAGTATCGTATTTTGGCTTCGTCATTTGAAAATATACTGGCTGTATGCCCTAATCCTCCATAGCGGTTAATTTCACGACACCGGGCTATCCCCTGCTCAAAATTATCTACAACATAAAAAGCAAGAATGGGCGCCAGAATCTCAAATGAAAGTGGTGCTTCAGTACCCACTTTATTAAGTGGTGCGATCAAAACACTGGTGTTTTCCGGTACTTCAAAACCGGCCATCTTTGCAATATAAAATGCAGATTGCCCTATTACCGCTGCATTCATAACTTTTTGCGGGATATTGTATGCAATGGGCTCAAGTTTTGATATTTCTTCACGGTTCAAAAAATAAGCACGGCGCCTGATGAATTCCTTTTTAAGCTCCTCTGAATTATTCACTGAAACTACCACTGATTGTTCACTTGCACAAATGGTTCCATTATCAAAAGTTTTTGATTTCAGTATCTGATCGGTTGCAAAAGCAACATCAGCAGTTTTACCAACATATACGGGTACATTTCCAGGTCCAATACCAATAGCCGGATTACCAGATCTGTATGCTGCCCGTACCAGCCCTACCGAACCGGTAGCAAGAATAAGAGCGGTTTTTTTATGGCTCATAAAAGTAAGAATCTCATCTTTACCAACTCTTTTAAGCCATTGAATACAATTTTCAGGTGCACCTGCCTCAATAGCAGCCTCATAACAAATTCTGGCAGCCTCGATACTACATTTTCGTGCTGCACCATGAGGACTTATCACTAACGGATTTCTCGTTTTTATGCTGATAAGTATCTTAAATAATACAGTACTGGTAGGATTTGTAACTGGTGTTATTGCAAAAATTGGTCCCAGAGGACGGGCAATTTCTGTTATACCGCTCAAAGGGTCTGAAGATATCACTCCTGCTGCTAAAAAATCTTTGATATCATGATAAACAAAGCGGGTTGCAATGATATTCTTCACCACTTTATCACTGACTTTTCCTATTCCTGTTTCTTCATGAGCCATTTGTGCAAGATGGAATCTGTTATTAAAAGCTGCTTTGTAAACAGCTTTTAAAATCCTGTCAGTTTTATACCTGTCGAACGAAGCAAAAATATCAGCAGCCTGTCTGGCTTTATTCATTACTTCCTCAATATATTCATGGCTCTTTTCAGAAATTTCCATAGCTGAGATAATTAATGTTTTTATGATTAACGTCTGAGAATATTTATAGTTTGACAATTTGTTTTATTCTATCTCTTATACCGTCCTGCTGACAAAATCTGCAGAAATACTTGTTTTCAAAATTTTTATGACAAATTGGCGTTAATCATTTCAAAATTAATTGTGGCAAACAGTTTGATGCCACCGAAATTCATAAAAACTGAAAATTTATATTATGGCTTCAATTTGGATTATTTTTATCGTTTTTACGATTTTAAGCTGGATCGTTGGACAACAACTTAAATCAAAATTCAGTAAATTCTCAAAAATTCCCATTAACTATGGTCTCAGCGGAAAAGAAGTCGCTGAACGTATGCTTCGCGAAAATGGAATAAATGATGTAAAAGTATTATCAGTTCCGGGACAATTAACTGACCATTATAATCCTGTAAATAAAACAGTAAATTTAAGTCCTGAGGTATATGGCAGCAGAAGTGTTGCGGCTGCTGCAGTAGCAGCTCATGAATGCGGGCATGCTGTTCAACACAATCATGCCTATGCTTTTCTGCAAATGAGGTCGAAACTTGTTCCTGTTGTAAGTTTTGCATCAAAATGGATGCAATGGGTACTTCTTGCAGGAATTTTAATGGTTCAAACCGTACCTGCTATTCTTTTGGCCGGTATCGTGCTTTTTGCAATGACAACTCTATTTAGTTTCATCACATTGCCGGTTGAAATTGATGCCTCACAACGTGCTCTTGTATGGCTTGGCGGTGCCGGAATTACTGATAAAGAAACTTATCCAAAAGCTAAGGAAGCTCTTCGCTGGGCAGCTTATACCTATGTAATTGCAGCTCTTTCGTCGCTTGCAACGCTGATTTATTACATTATGATATTCATGGGAAGGCGGGATTAATAAGTCTTTAATCCATTAGTTCCAGAAAAAATTCGGTTTTCGGTAAATTTCAGAAAAAGTTTTACTATATCTTATTGATAATTAGCCCAATAGCTGAAATCAAATCAAAAAGATTCACAGTACCATTTCCGTCAATATCAGCATTTTCAAAACAAAATGGTTGTGGATCATTGCCGGTAATATAATTCACTATTGTAACAGCATCCAGCATATTTACGATTCCATCGCAATTTGCATCGCCTAAAATTATTTCTGCTCCGAAAACAGTAAATGGAGCCGGTGTAATCATGCTCGCCGACTGATTATCAGAAGCTATAGTGAGTTTCAGATAATAGTTTTCCGAACCACTTTCCGGTGTTATCCACTGATATTTTCCATTATTCGGAATATCTTCGGCGATTGTAACCCAGGGACCATTGGAACCTGTTGCCGACAGTTCAATTTTTACAGTTGATGGCAATCCACCCGGAACTGCTGATGCCCACTGAATAAACCTGGTGGAACCGGGAAAGAATTTTTCATTCCCCTTTGGATATAGTGGTCTGATCCATAACTCATCAGGAACTGAATTTTCAGCATATACATACAATCTATTGGTATAACCCATCCACGATCCTTCTCTGACAAGAAAAACCAGATCGCCAAAACCATTTTTATTCAAGTCGCCACCGGCTCTGAAAGCTTGTGCATATCCAGGAGTTTCAGGAGTTTGAAATGTTGCACCAACAGTCCAGTTACCATTACCATCGCCAAACCAAAGCATAAATGTACGATCGCCAAAAGCCATAACATCTGTGTATCCGTCAGCATTCATATCATAAAGCTGTGTGAGCTGAAAAGAACCACTGACAGGCAGATTACCCGAATAACTAACCCATGAGTTGGTAACATTATTAAATTCATATACCTCAACCCCGCCATTATTATTTATAAATGCAAGTCCAAAACTGCCATCATTATTAATATCACCAACTGAAATACCTTTACGCGAAACAGATGCTCCATAATATGGCAAGCCTGTATCGTTTTTAACAAAATTACCATTACCATCTCCAAAATAAGCTGTTCCTGTTGCATGTGCAGCAATAAAATCCAGATTTCCATCATTATTCAGATCAGCAAATTGGATTATCATATCCGAATTATTACCCAATATACCAAAACCAGGTATCCAGGATCCGTCTCCCTGATTCAGATACACATGAAACCCGGCGCCAGCCCCGAACGATATGCTTACCAAATCTAATAAACCATCATTGTTTACATCGCCCAGATCGGTTCCAAACATTCCATAGGTTTCACCATTGGTGGCAAGTCCCTGATCCCATGGAGTCCACTGAAGACCAGTTCCGTCGCCAAGTGCAACTTCAATAAGCTGATTACCAAAATTTGTAGAAGAATAATTATGATGCATCCCCATGCCAAAATCTTTAAAGCCATCGTTGTTAACATCGCCAACAGCAAGTCCGCCATAGCCAAAATGGCCGTTCATATGCAGATTGAAATTACCCTGGCCATCATTAAACCATATCATTATTCCATGCTGATCGGTATTGAATAAGGGACTGCCATGATCGCCAATTGAAAGAATATCAACATGGCCATCATTATTTATATCATCCATGACAAAATCGCTTCTGCCCTTTTCAAAATTAGGTACGTTCAAACCACTTGTCAGCCGCGAATATGAAAGCTGCCTTTTAGGTAAATTTTGAATTTTCTGAGCCTGAAGTGAAAAAGCAACAATTATAATCAATAACAGATTTACAGAAAATAAAAAATATCGTTTCATAAACTATATTTTAATCTGTTTTCGATAAAATAAGATTCACAGCGTCAATTAAATCCTGGATATTAATAATACCATCTCCGTTAATATCAGCATTTTCAAAACAGAATGGTTCGGGGTTAAAACCGATAAGATAATTGGAAATAGCGATAACATCAAACAGATTGATAACTCCATCACAATTGGAATCGCCCGGTATTATTGTTTGAACCACTGTAAAACTTCTGGCACCGGCAGCTCCGATAAACGGAAATGTTTCCCTGCGTCCTGACTGGTCAGCAGCCGATAAGTAATAAGATATGGTGTTATCGTCAGGCGAAGCCGGTATCAAGGCCTTATAAGTATTATTTTGATGATGAACGAGAGGAATAGTATCAAATGAACCCATGTTTTTCTTATAGATCACAAAAAGAGAATCAGTGTACAGGGGCGAGCCACTATATGGGATCATTTCAGCACTGATCTCAAAAAACGGCTGATATTCCTGTTCCCCAACTATGGGCATATGTTTAATATATAACATTCCAATATCGGCAATATCTTTTACGCGGCAATGCAGGGCATCAGTTGTAAGCCAGCTTCCAGTAAATCCAAGCACTTCATAACCGGGCATAGCTTCCTGGTATTTAGCAATTGCAGCAGCATCATTTGATGAACCGGTAATAGGAACATAAACCCTGTGGTTCAGAATCAGGGAATTGGTATAGGGTTGTCCGTTGGGTGAATATACCCTGTAAACCTGAAAAGGTGTTCCATAAGCACTTATCTGGTTTGCAAAATAATTGGCTACCTGTTCGAAATACTGATAACGTGGATTAGAAACAGGTACTTCTGTAATAATGATCTTATCAACATCAAGAAATTTTCCCCAACAGTCAATATGCTTAATGTAATCGCCAAGTGGATCCAGAGTAACATGATAAGTATCAATACCCAGATAATCATGCATTTGTTGATTTACCCAAGAAACATTGTTGTTGTTTTCTTCATAAACCAGATCAGTTGATGCCGAAATTCCCCATCCGTCAGTCATATAATTTCCGCCGGTATGTACAACATTCATTGCATACAATGGAACGTTCAGAAATGCAGCAACTTTTGAAGGAACCTGATTATCATTCGGTCTGGGGCGATCATACGGAAAATCAACAATAGCAACCTGATTTTCACCGGTAGTAATAAACCATGGACCATAATCCCTTGTCCAGTATGAATCAGTAGGAGCTATCAGAAACTGACAGTTCGCCATATTAACACCGGCTGACTGATAGGAATTAATAGCCTGATTTTGTACTGTTGTACTGGAAACCAGTGTAATTACCTTAACATGTTGCGACATAGCAGCTACTAAATTTAAAGGTATTCCAAGCGGATATCTGATCAGGGCTGCCTGCATTCTTTCGTGTTCAGCAATATTATGGATCTCTCCGGGAGGAATGGAAGTAGGAACAAAGTCCAATCCTATTTCATGTCTGCGCAATTTTTCCTCAGGTGTCATCCAGATAGGAAGGCTGTTAGGATCATTCCATTCAGGATATTGTGCCCTTGCAACATTGGTAAATAACAGTGCCAGCAATAATGCCGGTAAGTACAAATACTGGTTTTTCATAGTTAAATTGTTAATAATTTTTAATCCTGCAAAAGTATGAATTTGTTACTAATTATTTTAATTTTAGTTTATAACATTGATTATCAATTAATTGACTTATTAACGATGCATACCTAAAATATTATACTCGTATGTCCATATTGCATCGCATTCAAGCATTTCTTCAATACTCACATTGTTTTCTTTTGCTTTAAGCTTAACTGCTGAATACCATTCAGGATCTCTTTTAATTGTAAGTTTATAATATTCAATATGTTCCTGATAAGTGCGATCAGTTTTATTTTGTAGTTCTTCCCACAAAATATATTCAGCATGTTCATTGACTATTTTTTCAATTGTCCTTTTTTTGAGTTTTGCATCTTTCAAAATAAGTTCAAACCAGTTACGATCATGTCGGATCTTATTACCTATGTCATACAAAATATCAGTAGTATAATCAGGTTTGAACAGGCTATACAAGTTATCGGTAAAACTCCAGAAAGCAGTGTACAGAAATCGTTCAGTGATCATTACAAGAATTATTTCCTGTTGTTCAACAGCAGATTTTACATCAATTTCTTCTACTTTGAGTTCATTACCATAATGATCGGGGTAAACCAAAGAATTATAATACCAGAATGCCTCATTAGCAAAAATATTCTGAGGAATTCCTGAATTATAAATATTCCAGTAATAACTATCGGCTACAACCAAAACCTTAGGATAGTAATTATGCTCGTGTTTTTCAAATTCCATAACAGGGTAAGCCATTTTCCATGTTTTGGGCTTCCAAAGTAAATTCATTGATTTTCCACCGTCGAAATCTGTGTCCCGTAAATCGGTGCTGATATCTATCTGATTTATATTAAAATGGTTCAGGTTTTTATCAAACAGTGTTTCAATATATTTTAAGAGTGTGTCTGCTGCTATGGTCATCCCATAATTACTCCAGTGTGTTCCGTATTGTGGATATAATGGATAAGGCGATGACGATTTGATTTCACAGAAATAATGATTCAAATCTAAATAATTGATATTAAGCTCATTACACTTTCTAATAAAATAATCATAATTTGAAATTGTTTTGTTTTCCGGTTTGTATCGTTTTGGTATCAATTCAGAATAAAAACTTGCCTTGCCAGGCTCAAAAACTATTGCAAACCGGATTCCCTTTGCAGCCAGTGTATCCTGAATAAATTTTACCCGTTCAAGTTTTTTATCAATAGTATTTTCACCTATGAACAACCTTCCAAGATACTCCAGAATATAATCTTCTTCAATGATTACATTATTTTTACCTATTATAATCCCTTCGCCATTTGCTTTTTTATAAAGTAAAAAATCAATCTGATTACGTAATCTGACCAATAATGGTCTGAAACCAATTCTTTCTTCTATATATTTCTCTGTTTTCTGTTGATATTCACCTTTTTCAAAATCAGAAAAGTAAAATGCCGGTTTTTCGCTTGATATAAAAGCCCCTTCTAACGGAGTGATACTAAATATGTTAAACAAATTCTGTAGTCCCGGCAGAAATAAAACTGTCAGCATTAAAACAAACATTATATATAATGTTACCGGGCGTTTCATACTAAAATCTGAAATAAATGAATGGATTAAAACCTGAGGCTGTTACATAGCTCAAACCAACAACGAACAGTATTATAGTCGCAACCATGCGTAAAAATAATCCTTTCAGGCTTGCATTGTGTTCAAAAACAGTGATCTGCCATTTTTCAATCCTGTTAATTATTACTGAAAATGAAAAAATTCCGGATACAATCAGCAAGATAACTAATTGAGGTGTAATCATAAAATCACTTCCCGCATTACTTAATGAAAACATAACCGAATAGTAATCAAAAGCATAGCTCACAGAATCGGCTCGGAACATGACCCAGCCAATAACTACCACAAAAAATGTAAAAGCAACAGATATGATTTTACCTGATCTTTTTAATAAACGCATTAAAAACAATTTCTCAAGAGCCATGATAAAACCATGATATAAGCCCCAGATTATAAAACTCCAACCTGCACCATGCCAAAAACCACAAATAACCATTGTAAGCATTGTTGCAAAAATGTAAATCCATTTTTCGGTTTTTAATTTCAAATATTTTTCTTCCGGCATTTTACGTGAAAAAGCATATGCGGATGGTAAGAATAAATAATCTCTTAGCCATGTTCCAAGAGTTATATGCCAGCGTTTCCAAAATCCGGTAATTCCAACAGAAACATAAGGATTATTAAAATTTTCCGGTATTCTGAAACCAATTATACGTCCCAGACCAATTGCCATATCACTATAAGCAGAAAAATCAAAGTAAATCTGGAAACTATAGGTCAAAGCACCAATCCAGGCAGTTGAAGTATTCAACATTGATGTATTTGTAGAAAAAATTTCATCAGCAAATTCACCTAACACATTGGCTATCATGACTTTTTTAACAAGACCGAGAGAAAACCTGAAAAAGCCGTTCAGTCGTTCTTCAATCTTTGGATTTTTATTCTGTGCTGATAAATCACTTGAAAAAGCATTAAATCTTACTATAGGCCCTGCTAAAATTTTCGGAAAAAATAAAATGAAGATCATATAATCAGTCAGGCTTCTGGCAGGTGTAGTAGTTTTTCTGTACACATCAACCAGATAGCTGATCTTTTGAAAAGCTATAAAAGAAATTCCTGCCGGAAGTATAATTTTTCCAATATCCGGTAAATTGAGCCAGGCTGCAAACTGATTATAAAAAAAGTGTGTATATTTATAATAAACAAGGATTGAAATATTCATCAAAAGCAAAAAGATCAGTATTATTCTCTTCGCTTTTCCATTTGACTCATACATTACATAAACCAGATAATGCTCAATAATCAGAGTAATTATAAGCAATACAAGAAAAGATGGTTTTGTCCATAAAAAGAAGAAAATACTTGCCAGAAGGATAATTATTTTCCTGGCTTTTTGTCCGGAAATAAAATAAAGCAGCAAAAATGAAGGCAGAAAATAAAGGATAAATAAACTGCTGCTAAAATTCATAAAATGAGGGTTTTAAATAACGATTTTACTCATCATAAGGTGGTTTTATTTTTATCCCGTCATATTTAATTTCCCTGTTATCGCTGTAAGTAATTATAATAAAGGGAACTCCATCCTCATCATATCGTATCCAGTCGCCTTCTTTCCGACCCATGATATAATTTTCTTCATCTTTTTTCTTGCCATCTTCCCAGTAATAAACATGCAATCCATTGGGGTTATCATTTATAAACTGCCCTTCAAAAGCAAGTTGTCCGTTCGGATAAAAATGTTTCCAAATACCATTCCTAAGCCCATTACTGTAATATCCTTCAATACGGTGATTTTCAATATTATAAATCCATTTTCCTTCTTCCATATCTTCAAAATACTCACCCTCTGAAATTATATTTCCATTAGGATCAAATTCAGTTACAAGACCATCCTTTAATCCTTTGATAAAAAATTCTTCTCTCCACAAATTTCCGTTATCGTAATACCAGACCCATAATCCAACAGGTTTACCCTCGCTGTTATATTCTCCTTTTTGTTCCAGTACGCCATTTTCATAATAAAATATCCATTCTCCTGTTTTTAAACCCGATATGTAATTGCCTTTTGCGCGAAGTTTCCCGTCAAAATAAAATTCTTCCCATGCACCTTCCTTAATTCCGTTTTCATCCATTATTCCCTTGCCAATAATATTACCTTTTGCATAAATAACAGCCTTTTCAATACTTCCATCTTCGTTATATTCACGGCTAACACCTTCAGGAAGACCATTACGATATGTTGTTACACTGCTTATAACACCATTGTCGTAATACTCAGTGACGGTTTCAAGTTTGGTTATTTCAGGAACATCAAGTACTTCAACATCGTCAACAAATTTTTTAAGTTCCAGCAGATTTCCGGTTTTATCATATGTTTTAAAAAAACCATCTCTTTTGTCATTTCTATAAGTTCCTTCTTCTTTCAACATTCCCTCTTCATAAAAATATTTCCAGTGTCCCTGTTTTAAACCATTCCTGTCTCTCCTGTTAATATTTTCTCTAAAAATTACAAAACCCTTACGGTATTCGGTATGAACCACAATATTTCCGTCATTATCGTAATTAAAACCATTACCCTCTTCCAATCCGTTTTCAAATGGAATAGTACGTTTTATTGAACCATCAGGATACAAAAATTCGGTTAAGCCCTCTTTTTGATCGTTCACAAAAGGCTCAACTATAATTTCTTCTTCTCTGTATGTTTTTCTGATACCGTGCTTTTTTCCATGTTTATAATTTATCTCCAGAATCAGATCCCCTGTTTCGTTATAAAATATCCAAAGGCTGTCCAGTTCATAATCAACCCGGTTTCCTTCTGATTTAAGAATTCCGTCTTCATAATATGTTTTCCAGTAACCATCAGGTTTACCATCTCTCATATAACCCTCGCTCGATATTTTTCCGTTTGGATGATAAAAAACATTAAAACCATCAGGATTTATGCTTTTCTGAGCCATGGAAACCCAGCAGCTAAATATTAATATGATGATTACTAATATTTTAAGAAATTTATTCATGACGATTTTTTCTTATGCAATGTTACGACATGAAAGCTTAATGGCAATAGCGGCTTTAATTGTATTAATAATATTATTTTTAAAATATAAAATTAGTATAAATATTATAGGTTGTTAGTAATGTTAGCAAAAATTATGATGATTGTTTGGAATTTCAGTTCTTAAAGAATGACTAACATTATATTAACAATAGTATTTTAGTAAGTTACTGATATTATGTATTATATGAGTAATTAACAATTTCCGTATTCTGCTTTGTGTTTATAAATAAATTCAAATTGGCAATGTTTTTTTGTTGAGTATGCTCTTAATAAAATTTAATAAAAATGGGTCTTACCTGTCTTTTTCGATTAATCATCATAATTTATGTTGATAAGTTTTATTTATTAAATAAATGAAACACGTTACTAACAATTTATGTTTTGTTTTTGTTAGTATCTTATAAATAATTGATTTACTGTAAAATAGGTATCATATTCATATTTTGGATTTTAAATTAATTGCTTATAAGGCAAGCATGTAGGATTTTAAAATTATAAATTATTTACTTTTGTTTCAAAATATTATTAACAATGAAGTCAAACTGGCAAAAAGTGGCATTGGGTTCTGATCATGCAGGATACAATTTAAAACTTGATGTTATTAAATGGTTGATTGCCAAAGATATTGAATTTAATGATTTTGGAACCTTTTCTGATGATCGTGCTGATTACCCTGATTTTGCACATACGGTTGCAAAAAATGTAAATGATCATAAATTTGATGCAGGAATTTTAATTTGTGGAAGTGGTAACGGGGTTTGTATGACAGCAAACAAATATGTTCATGTAAGAGCTGCATTATGCTGGAATGTTGAATTAACAAGACTTGCACGTTTACATAACGATGCAAATATTCTTTGTTTACCTGGTCGTTTTATTGAAACTGAAGAAGCATTGAAATGCGTTGAAACTTTCCTTACTACCAATTTTGAAGGTGGAAGACATACTATAAGGGTTAAAAAAATTTCCAATATCATATTATGAGCAAGAATCTAATTCTGACTGAATTTTTGAAGAATTCGGAGAAAATTGCTTTCAACCGGCAACACCGGAAGATCATCAATTATAATATTTCGAAATATAATGAGGAGGTTGTAAAAGGAAAGAAGCAATTTAAAAATCTTGCTATTGCAAAGAAGAAAGCTGCTGTCCTTAAATATCGTGTTTTAAGTGAGTTGGAGCGTTATTTAGCTGAATTTGAAAAGAACTTTGAAGAAAAAGGCGGAGTAGTATTATGGGCTTTGGACGAACGTGATGCTGTTAAAGAAGTTCTTAATATTGCTAAAAAGCACCGGGCTAAAAAAATTGTGAAATCGAAAAGCATGGTTACGGAAGAGATTGAGCTTAATAAACATCTTGAAAAAAATAAGATAGAATCTGTTGAAACCGATCTTGGAGAATTTATTGTACAGCAGGCAGGACAGACTCCATATCATATTGTGACTCCGGCAATGCATTTTTCAAAAGAAGATGTTGTAAAACAGTTTCATGAAAAGTTCAATATATCAGAAAATAGTAGTCCCGAAGATATAACACTTTTTGTAAGATACCTTTTAAGAGAAAAATTTCAGAATGCAGATATAGGAATTACAGGTGCCAATTTTCTTATTGCCGATACCGGATCAGTGGTTCTTACTGAAAATGAAGGTAATGGGATGTTGAGTATGTCATTACCCAGAGTGCATATTGTTATTACAGGAATTGAAAAAATTATTCCTTCAATAAATGATTTGAATCTTTTTTTGCCATTGCTTTCTACTTATGCAACCGGTCAGCGTCTAAGTTCTTACAATTCAATTATTAACGGACCAAGAAAAGATAATGAAGATGATGGACCTGAATTCATGTATGTGATTTTGATTGATAATAAAAGATCAAATTTATTATCACAAACTGAGCAGCGTCGTGCTTTATCATGTATTCGTTGTGGAGCCTGTTTAAATGCCTGTCCTGTTTATAAAAATATAGGAGGACATACTTACAATACTCCTTACAGCGGACCTATTGGAGCAGTAATTGCACCATACATGATTGATTTTGAGAATTATATACATTTAAGTTTTGCTTCCACACTTTGCGGAAAATGTACTGAAGCGTGTCCTGTTAATATTAATTTGCACGAGTTACTTTTGCATAACCGTAATAAGGCAGTTCAACAGAACATTCCTTCGTTTTACGAACGTTCAAGTATAAGGATGATGAAGCATTATATGCTAAAACGACATCGTCTTGATGGTGCAAGTGCCAGTTTAAAAAACAGAATGCTTAATTATTTCTTTAAAAAATCCTGGGGAAAGCGTAGAAAATTACCTCAGGTTCAGCAAAAATCTTTTAAACAGCTTTGGATAGAACAAAGAAATAATAAGTAGTAATGATTTACTGCTAATACATTGTATTTTAGAAACAAAATACTCCTCTACCCTACCCTATTGAATATTTAAGCTTTTTATTTTGAAAGTTTTACCTTACCGTTAACTGTACCGGTAATAAGATTTTTTGCTCTTATATCAGCAATAATGGCTTCTTTGAGTTCCAGCGGAAAAGTACCTTCAAATACAGGTGTTTTTAACACAAAAGTAGCAATGGCACCTTTATTTTCTTTGAAATTCGCATTTGAAAGACTGAATGCTATCATTCTCAGTATTCTGGTTTCCGATAATGTGTTAGCCTGGATCATATGTCCCTGGCTACGTGTATTAACCAAAGCACATGAATTTTGTACATATTCAAAACCCAGAGGCAAAGGAATGTCCAACTGAAAAGCAACAATTGGCGATTCGTTTATGATTTCAAGGGTAATTGTAATATTTTCACCCGGTTTACCTTCAGCATCTTTTACTTTTAATACATATCCCTGTGAGAATACAGCAAATCCCTGGAAAACCAGAATAGAGACAATAAAAAGAACTTTCCTGATCATAATTTTGAGTTTTAATTAATGATTAAATGTTAACAAATAGTTTATGAATTTTTTAAAAATATCCTTAAATATCTGAGCCTTACGAAGTTAGTCTATATTTTCAATATCAGGATGCGATAAAATATCTGCAAGGATACTCCGAACCGATTCGTCGCCAAATGCCTGCAATTTCTCTGCCAATAATTTCTTTCTATCCGTTCTGTCTTTAGTTTCGCTGATAATTGCCATTAATTCTCTGTATTGCGAAATTCTCAGAGTATTTTCTAAAGCTGATTTTATAACAGAAATATTAATATTTGCATCACTTTTTATTTCGGGTAATCCAAAAACCTCAATTTCCTGTATAGCCGTTTCAAGAATTTCACGGCCAAGCCTCTTTACAGTTTCTGAAGCCGGAATCACCGATGTATCTCTCATTGTCCAGCTACTGTATTCATAATTAATGTTTTTGATAAGATCTATTTTTCCCGAATCTCGTCCGAAAACACGCTCTAAAACCAGGATAGTAGTGTTTTTCCAAACATTGAGATTAAATTTCGGATCGTTCAGTTTTTCAATTTGTTTTTGAAGAACAAAAATCTCTTTCTCTGTCATAAAAAGAAAAATTTAGATGTGGAAAGCAAAAGTAATATGATTTTTGTAATTTAGCCGTGAAAGTTATAAATTCATAATACCCTGATACCAAAAGATATCATACAATCAATTATTGAAACTGCCAGGATCGAGGAAGTGATTTCTGATTTTGTTAATTTGAAGAAAAGAGGCAGTAACTATGTGGGTTTGTGTCCGTTTCATAATGAAAAAACACCATCGTTTTCAGTTTCTGCAAGTAAAGGAATTTATAAATGTTTTGGATGTGGAAAAGGAGGCGATGTTGTTAATTTTATAATGGAGCATGAACATTATAACTATGTTGAAGCACTCCGCTATCTTGCCAAAAAATTTAATATCGAAATTCGGGAAGAGGAAGAAACTGCTGAATATATCCTTGAGCATAATGAGAAAGAAAGTCTTTACAACATAAGCCAGTTTGCACAAAAGTATTTTTCTGATTGTCTTCATAATCATAATGAAGGCAAGGCAGTAGGTTTATCCTATTTTATCGAACGCGAATTCAATGATGAAAGCATCGAGAAATTTCAGCTTGGATATTGCCTTGATTCATGGAATGAATTCACTACCAATGCTTTAAAGAATGGCTATAGCATTGACTATCTTATAAAAAGCGGATTAACTGTTGAACGTCAGGGTGGCGATCATTACGACCGATTTCGTGGCAGAGTGATTTTTCCTATTCATAATTTAAGCGGAAAGGTTATTGCTTTTGCCGGGCGTATTCTGAAAAAGGATCCGAACAAACCAAAATACATCAATTCACCTGAAAATGATATTTACAATAAAAGCAAGGTATTGTACGGATTGTTTTTCGCAAAAAACACCATAGTAAAGGAAAACAATTGTTATCTGGTTGAAGGCTATACCGATGTTATCTCACTTTTTCAGAACGGGATACAAAATGTGGTTGCATCCTCAGGAACATCTCTTACGGTTGATCAGATACGGCTTATCAAACGCTTTACAAACCACATAACTATTCTTTTTGATGGAGATGAAGCAGGATTGAAAGCTTCGTTCCGTGGCATTGATCTTATTCTTGAACAGGGTATGAACGTAAATGTTGTGTTGCTACCTGCAGATGAAGACCCTGATTCGTTTGCCAGAAAATACAGAACTTCTGAGATTAAGGATTTTATTGATGAAAATTCCAGGGATTTTATCAGATTTAAAACCGGATTATTAATTGAGGAAGTAAAAAACGATCCTGTAAAAAAAACTGCTCTGATCCGTGAAGTAGTAAGCTCAATAAGTCTTATCCCTGACGATATTAACCGACGTGAATATATAAAAGCTTGTGCCCAGCTTATGGATGTTGATGAACAGGCTTTGATCTACGAACTAAACCGGGAATTAAGGAAACGTTTTAAAAAACGTACCGACGAAATAGTCCGGAATGATGATCCTGTTCAGGAGGAGCACACCGCAGTTCAGCAAATAGAATATAAAACCGATGATAGCGAGTATCATGAGAGTGAAATAGTAAGACTGATACTGAATTATGGAAATGAAAAATTGGTTTTCGAAAATGAGAATGAATTCGGGCATATTGAAACCTCTTTTATTAGTGTTGCAGGATTTATTATTAATGATTTACACCATGACGAAATAGTTTTTGAAACCCCTGTTTACAGACGTATATATGAAGAAATAGTACAAAACTATGAAGATGATGTTTTAAAGATTGGTTCTCAGTATTTTACATCTCACAGCGATCCGCAAATTTCAAAAGTGGCTATTGAATTATTAAGTAAACAGCACGAATTGAGTGAGAACTGGCTTAAGAACAAAATCTATGTAAACAGCGAGGAAGATATTCTTAAAGAAGTTGTTATTTCATCGGTTCTGGCATTAAAAGCTAAAAAGATATCAAAGGATTTAAATCTGATACTTAAGAAGATAAAGAATTCAAATGATGTTGAAGAACAGTTGAAATATCTGAAAGAACACAGCGATCTTAAAGAGATCCTTATGAAAATTAATAAAATTCTTGGTCGGATTATAAGCCAGTAAAGTTATTGCTCTCATTATAAACGTAATACCAAACTGTAACATCTATCTTTTTCAGTTTTCTCAGGTACTGTACTTCGCTTAGTTCAACTACGAAATTCCAAATATCATTGCTTTTATTATTTAAATGTACTTATTTGCAATAATCTGCATATTAAATGTTTATGAGCAATTCAACCTTTTGGATCAAAAACGGTTTATAGTAAAGATAAGCCCGAAAAATACTACTTTATAAAATATTGTTATTTTTACCGATTCTAAATTAATATAAAAACCAATAGTCGTGAGTTATACTGAAAAGGACATTTTAAAAGCTCTGAGTCATGTACAAGACCCTGATCTGAAGAAAGATCTGGTAACACTTAACATGATTGAAGATATTAAAATTGAAGGAAACAAAGTCTCGTTCAAGCTTGTTCTTACCACTCCTGCATGTCCGATGAAACACAAAATGCAGAAAGATTGTGAACTGGCAATTAAAAAATATGTTGATCCCTGGCTTGAAGTTGAAGTAGAGTTAACATCAAGAGTTACAAGCCGGCGTAATAAGGCTGATGAGATGCTTATGGGTGTAAAGAATATCATTGCTGTTGCTTCGGGTAAAGGCGGTGTTGGAAAATCAACAATTGCCGTAAATCTGGCTGTTGCCCTTGCTAAAAATGGTTCAAAAGTAGGCCTGGTAGATGCCGATATTTATGGCCCTTCAATTCCGTTGATGTTTGACATGATAAATGTTAAGCCTGTGGCAATGGAAGTTGACGGAAAATCGAAAGTAATACCTCTTGTGAAGCATGGAATAGGATTATTATCAATAGGTTTTTTTGTTGATCCTGAAAAAGCATTGATCTGGCGTGGACCTATGGCTTCAAATGCACTTACTCAGCTTTTTACTGAAGCCGATTGGGGAGAACTTGATTATATGGTAATTGATATGCCTCCCGGTACCGGAGATATTCATCTTACTCTTGTTCAGCAATTGCCTGTTACCGGAGCTGTAATAGTCACTACCCCACAAGAAATCGCTTTGGCTGATGCTCGTAAGGCAATTGCAATGTTTCAGCAGGAAAACATTAATGTGCCTGTGCTAGGCCTGGTAGAAAACATGTCGTGGTTTACTCCTGCTGAACTTCCTGAAAACAAATATTATATTTTTGGTAAAGAAGGTGGAAGCAAGCTTGCCAAAGAAACCGGAATACCATTGCTTGGGTCTGTTCCATTGGTTCAAAGCGTTCGTGAAGCAGGAGATAACGGAACTCCGGCAGTGTTGAATCCTCAGTCGCCGGCAGCTTCGGCATTAATGGAAATGGCAATGGCTGTGGCACAACAGGTTTCAATCCGAAATGCAACTTTACCACCTACTATAATAGTAAAAATGAACAATTAACACTAAATTTTATTTATAGGATTAAACAATGGTATTTTAAGTTTTGCGAATTAATAAATGATTGATTATGAATACAAATATTGAACTGGTAAATAAAGTACAGAATATTATTGAGCAGGTAAGACCTTACTTGCAGGTTGATGGCGGTGATATACAATTTATTGAGCTTACTTCTGACAATATAGTAAAAGTAAGATTACAGGGCGCTTGTGGTTCATGTCCGTATAGCCGTATGACCCTGAAAAATGGTGTTGAAGAAGCTGTTAGAAGGGCTTTACCCGAAATAGTAGCCGTTGAAGAGGCATAAAAATCCCTTATTACTATTAATATTTAGCAGTAATTGGTATCCGGCGACCGGGACCAAATGCTTGTGATGAAACCTTTAGAATAGGAGGCGTTTGCCGGCGTTTCCATTCATTCGCTTTTACAAGTTTCAGAACTTTATTGACAATTTCAGGTTCAAAACCCATTCTTATAATTTCATTTTCAGAATGATGTTTTGTGATGAATAATTCAAGGATCTTATCAAGCAATTCATATTCAGGAAGTGAGTCAGTATCCTTTTGATCCGGACGCAGCTCTGCTGAGGGTGGTTTTGTCAGGATATTCTCAGGGATCATATTTTCATTGGAATTAATATAATGTGCCAGTTCATAAACTTCGGTTTTGTACAGATCGCCCAAAACTGCCAGTCCACCGCACATATCACCGTAAAGTGTACCATAGCCTACTGCTGCTTCACTCTTATTTGAAGCATTTAAAAGAACATAACCGTATTTATTTGAGAATGCCATGAGGATAATTGCTCTTATCCGTGCCTGAAGGTTTTCTTCAGTTACACCAAAAGAATTATTGTCAAAATAGGAATTCAAATCCTTTATTAATTCCTGATAGTGATTTTCAATAGGAATAATTAGATGCGGACTGTTAAGATTATTTAGTAATTGTTTTGCATCGCTGATTGAATGGCTGGATGAAAAACCTGAGGGCAACATCAATGACATCACATTTTCTTTTCCAAGTGCTTTAACAGCCAATACAAGTGCTACAGCCGAATCAAGGCCGCCTGAAAGTCCCAGAATTGCTTTTTTAAGCCCCAGCTTTGAAAAATAATCCTTTATTCCAAGAACCAAAGCATTATGAACAAGCTCAATTTTTGAAGGAGCTTTAAAACTATCAATGTATAGTTCTGTGCTGGATTTACTATTATCTGCAAC
Source organism: uncultured Bacteroidales bacterium (assembly GCA_964550455.1). GTDB lineage: Bacteria > Bacteroidota > Bacteroidia > Bacteroidales > JAAYJT01 > JAAYJT01. Next base: position 34,914 of record CAZJZG010000007.1, read on the forward strand.
TATAAAATCTTCATTAAAATATGCTAATCTGTTTACAATTTTCCCATGCTTATTTATAAACATTGAACCACCTTCAAAAATAAGGTCTGTTTGCGCTCCAGCCTGATTGACATAGTACAATGGCAGCTTGAGATCAGCAATATTCTTACTGACAAGCTCAGTGAATATATTGGTAGTGTCATGCTGAAAAGGCAATGCCGAAATATTAATAATCGCATCAGGACCTTGTTCAATAAGTTTTTTCATTGGCTGCTCGCTCATATTGAGCAGATCATTTCCAATAGTAAGGGCAAAGCTGCCAAAAGGCAGGCGAACCATATCAAATACCTTATTGGGTTCGAAATAACGGGATTCATCTGAAATATCAGAATCCTGTAATAATGTTTTATGAACTTGTGAATAAATATCTCTGTTAAACAGGACAATTGCTGAATTTAGAAGCTTTCCTTCTTTTTTAAAAGGGTTTCGTGTGGGACAGCCAACAATAGCGGCAATTTCATTACAATGTTCAGCAATATTTTTTACTGCTGTTGTACATTTATCAATGAATTCAGGATATTCAAGCATATCCTGAGGGGTATAACCACAAACTGAAAGCTCGGAAAACACAACAAGATCAGCACCCTCAAGCCTGGCTTTTTCTATATGATTAATGATTTTTCGGGTATTATATTCAAAATCACCAATAATATAATTAAGCTGAGCAAGGGCAATTTTCATAAAAAATCATGTGTTTCAGAATTATATCAAAACAGGAAGCCTATGTTAAGTTCTATAAAATTGGACTTACCTGCATGTTCGATACTGGCATCCATGGTATTATTACCTTTAAGAACATTGGTAATTCCATTGTTAAACAATAACCCCAACATCAGCTTGGATTGTCCGATCTCATATTCAACTCCACCGCCAAGGATTAGTGAAGCTCTGAGGAAATTAATTTCTTCACTTATTTTGTCTTTTTCAAAACGCTTGACTATACCAGCATCTTTAGGAATAAATTTATCTTCAGCTTTTGCATCAAGACGTATGCTTCCGCCAAATCCAAGCTGAGCATAAAAAGTAAATCCGGAAACATCAGGAGCACGCAATCTCATAACAACCGGAAGTTCAAGATACTTCAGGTTATATCGTCTGTACAGGGTTCCGGTGGAATCGTTCAGTTTATGGGGATATTTGAGTTTCCCGTTATTAAAGACAATATTAAAACCGGAAGACAGGTAATAATTCTCTTCAAAAGGGAATTCTGATATAAAACCCCATGAGAATCCAAACACTACCCCATCATTTTCGTATGATTTAGCATCAGGTTTTAACCAACCAATATTAGGTGCAATCCTAAAGCCAAATTTTGGGTTCTTAAAAATCTGGGCTTCAAGATCGTTAGTAAACATTACTAAAGTAATGGCAATAAAGGCTATTACAAAGGGTTTAATTTTTTTCATACTTTAAATTATTAAGTTAATTTCATGGCGCTAAATTAAATATTTTTTTCCTCTTTAAGGTATATTTAAGTATTCAGATGTAACATAAGTTTTAAATTAACGTTATAAATTGTATAGCTTCAACAAAACAGACGAAATCATCCCCAGACAGTTTCGGAAAACTAAATCAGGGAAGGAAATGAAAAAAATAGTTCTGTTATTTATTTTATTAATGCCTTTCACTTTGCTGAATGCACAGCTTGGCTTTACGCTCGGGCCTAAAGTGGGCTTTACAGCCACAAAGCTGAGCAGTAATAAAGATGAAATGGTGGAGACTTTTCAGGCTAATTTTATGGTAGGTGCCTTTATGCGTATAAGCGATCACCGTCTTTATATTCAGCCTGAATTTAATATCAAAACAAAAGGTGGTTTGTTCAGTGGCGATAAATTACTTGGAATCAAGGAATTAAGCCTGACTACCTTTGAAGTACCTATTCTTATAGGTATTCGTGTAGCTGGCGATAGAGCCAATAATTTACATATAATAGTGGGGCAAACTATAGCTTTTGCTACTGAAAAGAACATTAGGCTGGATAATAGTTCCGAACTGGATGGCAGCATGTTTGAGAATGTATTATGGGGGCTTCAGGCTGGTATAGGCCTTGATTTGATTGTGTTAACCCTGGATTTAAGATATGAATGGGGAATCAATAATCTTTTGATCTCAGGATGCAACGGAGTTAGTTTGAAAAACAGAATGATAGAGGTAAGTCTGGGCTGGAAACTTTTTTAAACTAAATCAAAATTCACCGCAGTTTCAAAAGAAACATAATATGAAAAAGCTTGTGCTTAATAAAATTTTGATTTTAAGCTGGATATCTTTGTTTATGTTTTCGTGTCAAAACCCTAAACAGGATGCTTTGCAGAAAGTGAAAGATATCAAGCTGGATAATATTTGCATTAAGCGTTACGAAGCTGATATGTTCAGTGTTGATACAACTTATCTTCAACAGGAACTTATGAAATTGCAAAATGAATATCTACCATTCCTTGATGTTGATCTAAAGGATAAAAGAAATATAGATCAAATCCGCGCTTTTATATCAGATACTCTGGTTAAATCAGTATTTTTAAAAGCCCGTACTGAATTTAAATCTTTGCAATTTCTGGAAGAAAACCTTACTCTGGCATTTAAACATATTAAATATCATTTTCCAGATTGGACACCTCCTCAAGTCTATTCCTATATTTCGGGGCTGGATTATGAAAATCCGGTAAGTTATAATGGAGACCAACTTATCATTGCACTTGATATGTATCTTGGGCAGGATTTTGAGACTTATCTTATGATGGGTTTCCCGAAATTCAAGATCAGCCGGATGACACGTGAATACATGCTTGCCGACTGTATTCGTGAGATTATAATGAATGATTTTACAGAAGATTATTTTGCTTCAAATTTAATTGACAAAATGCTGTTTGAAGGCAGGCAGCTTTATTTATTGAACCAGTTTATTCCCTGGATTGAAGATCAGTTTAAAATTGGTTTTACTAAAGAACAGTTAAGCTGGTGTAAGGACAATGAGGCAAAAATGTGGGCGTATTTCCTTGAAAATGAGTTATTGTTTTCGTCTGATCCAATGATTATCAATAAGTTTACTAACGATGGACCGTTTACTACAGTTTTTCATAATGATTCTCCTGCAAAAGCAGCTATCTGGGTTGGTTGGCAGATAATTGAATCATATATGAAAAAAAATCCTTCAGTGAACCTTCAGGAATTGCTCGTATCCCGGAACACACAGGAAATATTCAGTATGTCAGGATATAAACCCAATCGTACGGGCTTTTAAAGGTATTTATGAAAATACAGAAATATTGCTTATCATATTTTTATGTAATATTAAAAAAACCTAGTATAAAATCCATTTAAAACATATTTAAAAAATCATATTAAACTAAAAAGAAAGAAGATGAAAAAGTATCTGATTTTATTAATACCAATGCTGGTTTTGTTTTTTGGATGTGAAAACAAAAAACAGTCAGAAAGGATTTTAGCCCTGCAAATTGATAGTGTACGCTCCACAAGGTTAGTTCAGGAAAAAGAAGATGCAATAAACTCACTTTTAAAGACTCTGAATGAAATAGAAGAAAATCTTGCACTTATCAGGTCGAAAGAATCTATTATTTCTGATCAGACAGGCGAAAACCGCGAAATCAAGCCCGATGTGCAAAACCGTATTATGCAGAATATTTCTGACATCAATGATCTGATGGAGAAAAACAAACAGCTTATTAAGAATCTGAATGCACAGGTTCGTGGTTCGAACCTGAAAATATCAGAACTCGATAAAACAATTGAACGTATTAATGGTACTCTTGCTACTAAGGAAATCGAAATTTCTGAACTGAAACAAAATATTAAAAGCCTTAATATTAAAATTGATGACCTGAATATTAAAGTTGGTGATCTTGAAAAAGAAAGTTCTGAAAAAGACATGATAATTGCCGAAAGGATAAGTGAGATAAACAAAGTATGGTATATTGTAGGTAGTAGAAAAGACCTTCGTGATGGTGGTATTATAAACCGTACCGGTGGATTTATAGGCATAGGAAGAGTGACACTGCCATCAGAAGATTTGATGAACAAGCAGTTCATTGAAGCTGACCAACGCGAGCTTACTGAAATTCTCTTGAATGCCGGTCATGTTGAAATAGTTACAAATCATCCTGCAGGCAGTTATCAGCTAATAGGTCAAAAACCTGTTGAAAAGCTTGTTATTACTAATCCGCAGGAGTTCTGGATAACTTCAAAATACCTTGTAATAAGTACAAAATAAACCAGGTAAATATCAGAAACCGGATCAAAAGTCCGGTTTTTTAATTTCCTCAAGTAGGCAAAATCAAGAATTTCAGGTATCGGTTCTGATAATAATTAGACAGATTGCTAATATTTACTCAGTAAATATTACTTTTGTTGGTTATTTTAACGGATAACTATATTCAGAACAGATAATACCAATGAACACTAATTATCAGATACAGAGAACATTAAAGGGTATAATTAAATATACACTAATGTTTATTTTATTGGTATTCAGCTCATTATCATATTCTCAAACCACTATTCTAAATCTTGATAATTCAAAAACTTCAGCTACTGTCGTTCATGACGATATGCAATATTTTACAGCATTATTTACTTACAATGAGATAATAGCTTCAGACACTGAAACCAGTAATGGTTCGTATTGCGAGATTTATATTCCCAATACTTTTTTCATTGGAGAGCTTGGTTTTCCAAAACTTCCTGCCAGCCGTAAACTTATTGAGATCCCTTTCGGAGCTGAAGTTACAATAAAAGTCCTGAGTTATACTTTGAAGGAATATGATCTTGAAAAATTTGGTATCACAAATAAGATAATACCGGTTCAGCCTTCGGTGAGAAAAGATCAGGATGCTGAAATGATTCCATTTGAGCTTAACCATGAAATTTACGGGAAAGACAAATACCTCGAATATGATATTGCTACTGTTGATATTCTTGGGGTTCTAAGAAATACCAGAATGGCTCAACTGACCATTGCACCGGTGAGTTATAATCCGGTTCGGAATACAATAAAGATTTATAATAATATTGAGGTTGAAATATCATTTTCGCCTGCTGATGAAGAACTAAACAGGTATATAAAATCTTCGGTGCGTTCATTGTGGTTCGAACCTGTTCAGAATATGCTATTTAATAATCCCGGAAGTAAAGATCTTACATTCAATGATTTAACGAAATATCCTGTTAAATATCTTGTTGTTGCTCCCCGTATGTTTGAGGCGGATTTACAGCCTTTCATTGAATGGAAAACTAAAAAAGGTTTTGAAATGATTGTGGCTTATACTGATGAAATAGGAATGGATTTCAAATCAATTCAGCAATGGATTCATGATCAGTATAATTCGGCAACCCCGGATGATCCTGCACCAAGTTTTTTACTGTTGGTTGGTGATACACCCCTGATTCCTTCATCTACCGGTTCGTCAACCGGAAAATCAACCGACCTTTATTATGCAAGTGTTGACGGAGATTATTTTCCGGAAATGTATTACGGCAGATTTTCAGCCAATAATTCAGCGGAATTGATAAGCCAGATCGAGAAAACACTTTATTATGAACAATATCAGTTTACCGATCCTGCTTTTCTTGACAGAGCAACTTTAATAGCTGGTGCTGATGCAAGCTGGAATCCCTGGATAGGACAACCGACAATTAAATATGCAACCGGTAATTATTACAATAAATCCCAGGGATATTCTGATGTATTTACATATCTGACCAGCCCTTATAACGGATGTTATGATCCTGAAAAAATCAGGGTAGGTTTTGTTAATTACACTGCTCATTGTAATGAGACAACATGGGAAAATCCACTGTTAACTAATCAGTCAGTAAGTAATTTTGCAAATTATGGGCAATATCCGCTGGTTATTGGTAATTGTTGCCTGTCAGCCGACTTTGGATATCAGGAATGTTTGGGTGAATCGTGGGTAAGAACACCCGGAAAAGGTGCAGTGGCATATATTGGCTCCGCTCCGAATTCATACTGGCTTGAAGACTTTTACTGGTCGGTGGGAGCATTTCCTGCTCAGGGATTTAATAACGGATACGTGCCAACATTCGCTGAAACTACTCATGGAGCTTATGATGCACCGTTTGTAAGTGATTTTACTTCGTTGGGAGGAATTGTTTTTACCGGTAATCTAGCCGTTACCGAAGCTCATGTTCAGGGTTATAATATGCAGTCGAGTGCGCAGTACTACTGGCAGGCATACAATATTCTGGGTGATCCTTCTCTGGTTGTTTATCATACTCAGGGCAATTTAAATAATGTTACTCATTCATCTTTTTTCCCTTTTGGCTTAAGTGTTTTTGAGGTTAATGCCGAACCAGGTTCATACGTTGCCATTTCAAAAGATGGTGTTTTGCTTGGTGTGGCACTTGCTGATATTTCAGGAAAGACTGTTGTAGAAGTAGAACCTGTATTTTCAGATGGAATTGTTGAAATTGTGGTTACAAAACCACAATACGTTCCTTATTATGCTCAAATACCTGTTACTCAGGTAGAAGAACCTTATGTCATAATTTTCGAAAAAGTAATCACCGATCACAATGGAAATCAGAACGGACTTGCCGATTATGATGAAATTATTGGAATTGATCTTACTTTGAAAAACGTTGGAAGATTGCCAAGCAGTGATTTAACCATATCATTATCAGGAACTGACAATTATGTATCACTGATCAGTGAACCGGTTTTACATACCACGGCATTGAACAGTCTGGAAAATATGGAAATAAATGATGCTTTCATTTTTTCAATAGCCGGATTTGTGCCGGATCAGTATAAAGCTGAATTTGAGTTACAAATAAAAGATGGAAACCATTTCTGGGTTTCGGCATTGCCTGTTTGTGTTCAGGCGCCGGTACTGGTTGTTTCAGATAAATATGTAATAAACGATTTAAATTCCGGAAATAATAATGGTATTATTGACCCAGGCGAAACGGCACAGATAATTTTCAGTATCACTAATTCAGGACACAGTAGTAATGATAATATTGTTGTAAGTGCTGTTTCCGGTGATAGTTATCTGAGAATAATCAGCGAAGAAATTTATATTGATAAACTTAATCCTGGCGAATCATCTGAATTTGCTTTCACTGTTTTGGCTGATGCTTCAGCACCATTGGATTATTCTGTAAATCTTGAGATTTATGCCTCGGGAGGTCCTGAAGGTTCTTATATTGCTTCAAATAGTTATGAACTCATATTGGGTCGGATACCAGTTTACAATCTAAGTAATGATGTTATAAATACCTGTAATGCCAAATTCTATGATTCGGGAGGAGAAAATGGAAATTACGGAAATAGTGAGGATTTGGTAATGACTTTTTTACCTGATGAATCAGGTACTGCTCTAAAGGTGAAATTTCTTGAATTTTCAACTGAACAATTTTACGATAAACTATACATTTACAACGGTTCGGATACATTATCACCACAATTTCAGGGCAGTCCATTTCACGGATCAAATCTGCCCGGTACTTTACTTGCAACAAATGCAGCAGGTGCCATTACGTTCAGATTTGTTTCGGATAATGTAAATACCGGTTCAGGTTGGGAAGCAGAGATAAGTTGTTATTTTCCGGCTCTTGTACCTTTATGTGCATATGATCCTTTTCCTGCCGACAAAGCTACAGGAATATCTGTAAACACTTCATTTTACTGGGAATCGGAAGATGTTGACGGCTATGATGTTTTTATTGGCAAAACAATGAATCCACCGTTTGTTACCTCAATTAATAAAACCTCGTTTTCTCAGATTCTGGACCCGTTAACAACTTATTACTGGAAAATTGTACCCCGTAATAATGGAGAAACTGCTCAAAATTGCCCTGCCTGGTCATTTACAACAGGTAAGCCGGAGTTTATAATGACAGATACTGTTTTTATGGTGAACGACGGATTTTTTTACGATTCCGGAGGTCCTGACAATGATTACGGAAGTTATGAAGACATTACAACAACGTTTTATCCATTTGTAAATGATTATCAGTTAAGGTTTGATTTCATTGATTTTGAAACTGAGCCTGATTTGGGTCTTCTTTATGTTTACAATGGCTCTGATACTGAAGCTGCTATGTTTCCGGGAAGTCCTTTTCATGGTGGAAACAGTCCGGGAACTATCATTTCATCTGATTCAAGTGGTGCAGTTACTTTCAGGTTTGTTTCAGATCATGGAAGTGGAAAGCCGGGATGGAAGGCAAAAATCCGTTGTTTAGGTCCTTTGGCTGTGTTTCTGGCGTCAGGTCAGAACACAATTTGTGAAGGAAATACGGTACAGCTTTATGCAAATGCAACAGGAGGAACCGGTGAATATTCATATCAATGGACACCTGCATCAGATCTGGATGATCCTGAAATTGAGAACCCGCTCGCAATGCCTTTTGAATCTGTAACTTATAAGGTAATTGTAAATGATGGGGAAAATATTGCGACAGGTGAGCAAAATATTTTTGTGAATTCACAAATACAACCCCATTTTAACGCTGACACTACTCTTTGTGCTAATTTCGTTCTATCACTTGATGCTACTATTCCTGATGGAATTGATTATTTATGGACGCCCGGGAATATTACAACTCCACAAATTGTAATTGATTCAACCGGGATAGGACTGGGAGCCAGAGTTTTTACTGTTACAATAACTGACATAAACGGATGTATCAGTCAGGCTTCCATAAGGGTAGCTTTTGATGCATGTACTTTTGCCGGTAATGAAAATAATAATCTCAAAATTGCGGTTTATCCCAATCCTGCCGGTTCAGTGCTGAATATCAGTGTTGAGGGTTATTCAGGAAAGATTTACTACGAATTGATGAATCCACAGGGGCAAACTATTTATTCCAACGAACAAACTATCTCTAACAGCTTGTTTTACAACAAGATTAATACAGACGTTTTTGCCAGAGGACTTTACTATCTGCGCCTGCTTTTTAATGAAACTGTTATTGTACGAAAAATCATTCTTTATTAAACAATACAATTGATTCAGATGACATAGATCAGATTAAAAAGTTTTTTTGGTTAGACTGATGAAATTATTGATTTAAGCTAAAATCCGGAAAATTTACAGTATGAAGGTTAAAAAATTACATATTACAGCCATAATTCTCTTATGTTCAGTATTTTATTCTTTAGAACTTTTTTCTCAGGAACCATGGTTATATGATCATGAACAGGAATTACCCTTAATTTCTGAAGAAGAACTAATTCCATTAAATGCTTTGCCTCCCATACCGGTGCCGCCAATTTACCTGAGTCCCAATGCACCTGTATTGCCACCGGCTGTTAATAATTCGGTACATCCTTTCTTCCGTGGTCCGTTCAATCAGGCTGGATTTTCTTGTGGTCAGGCTGCATTTATTGGATACAACTACACTTACGAAGTAAACAGAGTAAGAAATTTACCCGCTAATGTGGCTGCAAATCAATATCCTACTCATTTTGCATGGAACTGGGTTAATGGCGGAAATGGCTGGTATGGCGCTTCTTATTTTCATACTGCCGATTTAATGAAGCATGTAGGAACTCCTAATGTAGTTACTTATGGAGGCATGTCGGACAATGGCGGAATTTGGTGGATGACAGGATACGACAAATATTATGAAGCCATGAAGAACCGTATTTATGATGCCTATGCCATAAATGTCGGGACTGTTGAAGGTTTGAACATTCTTAAACATTATTTACATGACCATCTTGAAGACAGTCAGTATGGTGGACTGGCTAATTTTTTTGCAAATCATCCTTCATTACAAACATTGCCACCGGGTACACCTGAAGCAGGAAAAAAGGTTATAACACAATGGTCATCTTTCAGTCATGCACTTACTGTTGTTGGCTATAATGATTTGATTTGCTGGGATTATAATAATGATGGTCAATATACGAATCATATTGATATAAATGGTGATGGTGTGGTTGATATGCGCGATTGGGAAATAGGAGGGCTTTTAATAGTTAACAGCTATGGAGGAGTTCCAAACTGGGGCGATGGAGGTTATGCCTATGCTATGTATAAAACATTAGCTGAGCCTTATGGTTCCGGTGGAATATGGAATAATGCCGTTCATGTGCTTAAGCCAAAAGTAAATTCTGAGCCGCAACTGACAATGAAAATTACCCTTAAACATGATTCGCGTGAGAAGATAAGAGTTACTGCCGGAGTTTCTTTAAATCCATCAGCATTGATACCTGATATTGAAATGGACTTCCCTATTATCAATTATCAGGGTGCACATCGGCCTATGCAGGGAGAATATACCGAAGCTGCCAAAACCATTGAATTTGGATTGGATATTACGTCTTTGTTAGGATACGTACCCAGCGGTCAGAATGCACGATATTTTTTCCGTGTGTATGAAAAAGATCCATTAAATCAGGGAACAGGAAACATTTTGGCATATTCGTTAATGGATTATACAAATGGTGTTAACGAAATTATTTGCCCTAACGCCCCCACTCCTATTTTTGAAAATGGTATAACAACGCTGTGGATCAACCATACTGTAAATTATCAACCGGTAACTATAACCACCGATTCATTGCCCGATGCCAAATATTATGAACCATATTCGTTTCAGCTTGAAGCAGATGGGGGTTCTCAGCCGTATAACTGGTTTTTAAAGATGGATTATGAAGAATCATTATCAAATCAGACATTTCCATATATTTCTACTGAACAGCTCACTCCTACCAGCAGCATTTCCGGATATGCCACCAAAAAGCTTGATTTCTCATTCCCTTATTTTGGCGAATTATACGATACGGTTTTTATACATGTGAATGGTGTTATTTTGTTCGACAGGCAAAACTATCCGTATCCCTACACACTTGAAGATATTATTCAATTCAAGGCATACAGGGTCATTGCACCATATAACTGCAGGCTAAGGCTTTATTCAGGGCAAGGACTCTGGTACGAAGGTGATGAAAACTCAGCTACTTTCCGGTGGAGAGCTTCAATTAATGATAACCCTTCTTCAGAACTTAATTTTGCAGTTAAATTATTTCCAAACGGCAATATTGAATATTATTACGGCAATAATGAATATCCAACCACGACTGAATGGATAGGCGGCTTATCAAATGGAGATTTACGTGCTTATCAATATCTTTCCTTTACTGGTTCATCAACAATTCAGACCAATACAAAGGTTTCTTTTACAGCTCCCGATTTTGCCCCTGAATTCAGCCTTAGTACCGATGGGGTTTTAAGTGGTAAACCTACAAAACTGTATGAAAACAAGCAGCTTAAATTTATGGCTGTTGATAATAACGATATTTTTACTACCAAAACCCTTAATCTGAACACCAGAGGTCTGATGATTGATTATGTGGTTCATTCAGGTAACGACAGCATTATAGAATTTGGTGAAACAGCTTCTTTCGATATTATTATAAAGAGCCTGGAACCTAATCCCATAACGGATGCACAATTAAAATTAAGCATAAACGATCCCTATATCGCATTGATTGACAGTATTTACCAGATTGGAGCAATACAGCCAAATGACAGCATTATCATTGAAAATGCTTTTTCTTTTTATGTTTTAAAGCAGGTTCCTGATAATCATTTTCTGAATTTTAACATTCTTACTGTTTCCAACGATGATACCTGGTCACGTGAGCTGATCCTCAAAGCTTATGCACCTATAGTTAAACCTATGGCTGTACTTATTCAGGATGGAAACAATGGCATGATGGATCCGGGTGAAACCACTGATATTGCTGTTGAATTTAAGAATCTGGGTGGAGCTTTACTTGAAAACATAAATATTCATCTTACCACAAACGATCAGAATATCACAATAAATCAGGCGCAGGCTTCAATACAATCTTTGGCGCCCGGTATAGGGAAGTTTGCTACATTTAATATATCGGCATCGCCTAATCTGAATATTGGTGATATTGTGACCTTGAGTGTACAAATAAGCGGTCATAACGATTATTCAAGTACAAGTGAGATAATAATTATCACCAGTTTATTGATTGAAGATTTCGAAAGCGGATCATTTGTTTCTTTTCCCTGGCAGTTTTCCGGTAATTTACCATGGGTTACCGTCAGTTCTGGAGCCTGGGAGGGTCAGCATTGTGCAAAGTCCGGTGATATTTCGCATAATCAGACCTCGGCTATGATACTGGAATGTGATGTGATGTTCACAGATTCAATATCATTTTACCGTAAGGTATCTTCTGAAACCAACTATGATTTTCTGAAATTTTATATAAATGGCTCTCTTAAAGGGCAGTGGTCAGGTACAATCCCCTGGGAACGTTTGACTTATGAAGTTTCTCCCGGAATAAATACTTTTAAATGGGAATATGTTAAAGATGTTTCTGTATCAAATGGAAGTGATTGTGCCTGGGTGGATTATATTATTTTCCCTGTGATGAATTCTTGTCAGCCTCCGCACGGCCTGACAGCATCAAATATTACTTCAAATTCTGCCCTACTGCAATGGAATCCTGGAGGTACTGAACTACTTTGGGATCTGATATACGGACCTGTAGGTTTTGATCCGAACACACAAGGGACTCTTATTGAAAATATCAATGAAACAAATTTATTGATTCAAAACCTGACAGTTTCAACTTATTATAGTTTTCATGTTCGTGCTTATTGTGGTAGTGATGAATACAGTGTGTGGAGCTCAGTAAAAAGTTTTTCAACCTTATGTGGAACCTATGATCTGCCTTTTACTGAGATTTTCAATAGTGCTTCGGTTGATTGCTGGACATATCCGCAAGGAATGGGAAATTGGCATATAGGTGGTTCGTATAGTCCTCCTTCTTCGGTAAGCGGGAGCCCCAATGCATATTTTTCATGGGATCCTACAGTTACAAATTACTCATTTTCACTGACGAGCCCTATGCTAAGCGCTGTGGGTATGATAAATATCAAAATGGATTATCTGTTGTTCCTGAATAACTACGACAATAATAATCTTGAACAAATGTCAGTGGAGTATAAAACTTCTGATGCTTTAAGCTGGACCTTACTGGAGAATTTTACAAACCAGGGCTTAGGAAATGGGAATATGGAATATTTTCGGACAAATCAGGCTTTGGCAGGAGTTGATGGAAAAGAATTTCAAATACAATTCAGGGCTCATGGAGGTAGTAGTTACAGCATAAATGGCTGGGGTCTGGATGATATATTTGTTCATGGTGAAGAAGATCCTATAATTCCGGGTGATGCTAATTGCGATGACATTGTAAATATTTTGGATGTTGTTGTAGTCATAAATTTTATAATTGGTATAAATCCACAGCCTTTCTGCTTTGAAAATGCTGACGTAAATAATGATGGTATTATTAACATCCTGGATGCCATCGAAATTGTAAATATACTTCTTGGAATGAATAATGCCCCTGTTCCGGATTTAAAATCTCAACCTGTTTCTTTGTTTCTAAATAACGAAGGAGTTGATATTCAATCTGATGGCACTATTGCTGGATTACAGTTTGAGATCCTTGGTATTGATCCGGATCAGATAAGTTTCTTGTTTGATGGGTTTGAGTTTGCCTATAATTATAATGTTGAGAATAAAATATTTAGGGCTGCAATTTTCAGTTTTGATAATAAACCAATACCCGCCGGATTGTTGAGAGTGATTACATTCAAAAATAATTCTGACGAGTTGCATTGGGGTAATGCTATGGCAGGAAATATTTATGCCAAAGAGGTAAAAGTCATTCTTGACAAGAAAATATCGGGCTCAGACAATAATTCTGTTCCTTATGTCAGCGTTTATCCGAACCCTTCAAACAATGATATATTTATAGATATATCTGTTCCCTGGTCTGCAGATACAAAAATTGATTTATTTGACTTGATCGGACGTAAAGTGCTTGGTGTTTTCAACGATAATATGGATCAGGGTAACCGTATTATTAAAATTGATAAAAACTCTATTCCTAAACCGGGTGTTTATATTTTAAAATTATATGCTATTTCGTTAAATGACAATAATGAGATTATAAGTAAACAGGTGAAAATTATTATAAACCGCTAATTGGGGTCAAAATATTAATGACGGGCACTTTGATCAATACGGCTGCAATTATAACAGGAAGTACGATAGGATTACTACTTAAAAAGCAATTTCGGGAGGAATTAACAAATATTCTTTTTCAGGACGATACATTGGAGATTTGGTAGTTACTCCTCTTTGCTGGATGCTGCGTACCGTTCAGAGTCCTATTTATCGGGCTTTATAAAATAGATGTAATAGATTTATTACCAATATATTGGCTTTACTGATACATTACTCTACAAGTACAAAATCCATTTGCTTTTTCTGCATGTCTACTTTCCGAACACGTATTTTTAATCTGTCACCTAATTTATATTCCTGCCCATAGCGTTGCCCCACAACCCTGTAATTATCCTCATCGAGGTAGTAAAAATCATCGCTCAGATATTTCAGCGATATCATTCCTTCACATTTATTTTCTTCAATTTCCACATATATTCCCCACTTACTTACACCTGAAATCAGCCCATAAAATTCCTGACCTATTTTATCCATCATATATTCTACCTGTTTGTATTTAACTGATTCACGTTCGGCAAGCTCAGCTTTTCTTTCCATTTCTGATGAATGCTGACACAGGGGTTCAAAATCTTCTTCACTTACTGATGGTTTTCCGGCAAGGTAATCTTTCAGCAGGCGATGAACCATGAGATCAGGATAGCGCCTGATAGGAGCGGTAAAATGTGTGTAGTACTTAAAATCAAGACCGTAATGACCAATATTTTTTGTTGAATATTCCGCTTTTGCCATGGTACGGATTGCAATATTTTCAATTATTGATGATTCTGCTTTTCCTGATATTTGTTCGAACAGTTTATTGAACGAATTAGCCACAACTTTACGCGAAGTTGTTTTCAGGTTATAGCCCATTTTTCCGATGAATTCAGTAAAACGGGTTAGTTTTTCCTGATTGGGTTCATCGTGTATACGATAAACAAAGGTTTTTGGCTTGCTATTGCCTCTTTTCATACCTATTAATTCGGCTACCTTGCGGTTAGCTAAAAGCATGAATTCTTCAATCAGCCAGTTTGCTTCTTTACTCTCAACTATGTATGTATTGAGGGGTTTACCGTTTTCGTCAAGTTTAAATTTTACTTCAACCGTATTAAAATTGATAGCACCACTTTTAAAACGTGCTGATCGCAAATTCTGAGCTAAGTCATTCAAGATCAGTAGTTCATCTTTATTATCTCCATCACCACCCTCAATAATAGCCTGTACTTCTTCGTAATTATACCGGCGATTTGAACGGATAATAGTTTCTCCGAACCATTCTTCAAGTACTTCAGCTTTCTCATTCATTATGAACACAGCCGAAAAACAAAGTTTGTCTTCGTTCGGGCGCAAAGAGCAAACAAGGTTCGATAATTTTTCAGGAAGCATAGGGATCACACGATCAACAAGATACACTGACGTGCCTCTTTCATAACCTTCTTTGTCAATAGCTGAACCTTCTTTTACATAATGCGATACATTGGCAATATGAATACCAACTTCCCATACATTTTCCCTGACTTTTTTCAATGAAATAGCATCATCAAAATCTTTTGCATCCTCAGGGTCAATTGTGATGGTAAATACGCCACGGAAGTCACGGTAGTTCCTGATCTCATCTTCCGAAATAGTTTCCTTGATTTTGGCAGCTTCTTTTTCTGCTGCTCTCGAAAAAGATAATGGAAAATTATGATTCACCAGAATAGATTTCATTTCCACATCATGATCCCCTGGTGTACCAAGTATTTCAACAACCTCTCCTATCGGGTTTTTAGCATGTTTAGTCCATTCAATTATTTTAACAACGGCTTTCTGCCCATTTTTTGCCTTTTTCATATTTTCAGGCGGAATCATAATATCAATGGGAATAGTAGCATCGTCGGGTATTAGAAAACCAATTTTTCCGCTAAGACTTATGGTTCCTACAAAATTTATTCTTGCCCGGGATAGTATTTCGACAATCTGACCTTCAATTTTATATCCCTTACGCTTCGGAAAAAGATGTACTTTGACCTTATCACCATGAAGTGCAGTACCGGTATTATTGTATGCTATAAATACGTCTTCGTCAAGTTCAGGCGTAATGATATAGGCTTTTCCGCTTTGTTTCATATCTACTACACCGGTAACATAGTTTTTAGGAATAGCCTCCTTGAATTTTTCAGGTGCAAGCTGATATTTACCTCTGTTCAGCTCAACTATTGATTTGTTTTTTCTGAGATCTTCAAGAATGACCTTTACTAGTTCTTTGCTTGCTTTATCGCTCAAACCTAGTTGGGAGGATATTTGCCTGAAATTCAACGCTCTGTATGGATTGTTTACAAAAACTTCTAATACTGCGGCTACAAAAGAACTTTTAGGAGTAGTGTCTTTTTTATATGAGTTTTTCTTTTTCTTATTCATTTTTTTGAAATTGGATTAAAATTGTGCTTTTGTTTGAATCTTGAATAATGCACAATCAGAACAATGCTTATGTTTATAAGCTATATAATTGATTTATAATAAAATAGAATATAAAAATATTATTGACCTATAAAAGCAATAACGTTTCTAATTCTTTCAACTGATTCTTTTATTCCAAGAATCTCCATAATAAAGAACAGATCGGGACCGGTTGCTGAACCAACAAGTGCAATTCGAAGCGGAAGCATTACACTTCCCATATTAAGTTGTTTGTTCTCGATATACGACTTTATTAAAACCGATAATTCGTTTGCTTCCGGATTGGTACAGTTTTCAATCAAAGGTATTATTTCAAGAAGCGCAGGTGTGGTTTCAGGTTTCCATCGTTTTTTAATAACCTGTTCATCGTATTGTTTAGGTCTTACAAAGAAATATTCTGATTGAACCAAAAGATCAGGAATAAGATTAGCACGTTCTTTAATATGGGGTAATGTCTTCAGGAAAATCTTTTCATCTACTTTGAGATCTTCTTTTTCGCTAATGTAGGGTTGTAATAATGTAAACAGTTCTTCATCCGGCTTTGTTTGAATGTACTTATGATTATACCATTTGGCTTTATCCGAATCGTATTTTGCACCCGATTTACTGACCCTTTCAATTGAGAATTCATCAATAAGTTCGTTTATCGAAAATATTTCCTGTTCAGTACCGGGATTCCAACCCAGCATTGCAAGCATATTAATAAAAGCTTCTGGTAAATATCCTGATTCGCGGTAACCACTTGATATTTCATTACTTACCGGATCTTTCCATTGTAATGGAAAAACCGGAAATCCTAAGCGATCGCCGTCTCTTTTACTTAGTTTGCCTTTGCCATCGGGTTTGAGCAATAAAGGCAGATGTGAAAATTCTGGCATAAAATCTTCCCAACCCAGATATCTGTATAACAAAACATGCAGTGGAGCTGACGGAAGCCACTCTTCGCCGCGTATAACATGGGAGATTTTCATAAGATAGTCGTCAACTACATTGGCTAAATGATAGGTAGGCAGTCCGTCTGATTTGAAAAGTACCTTGTCGTCAAGCAAATTACTGTCAACCTCAACAACACCACGAATCAGATCATGTAAAACAACTGTTTCATTTTCCGGTATTTTTATTCTCACTACATATGGAGTTCCGGCTTCAAGGAGTCTTTTTACTTCGTTTTCGGGTAGTGATAACGAATTACGAAGCATTCCGCGTGTTTTGTTGTCGTATTGAAAAGGAGGGGCTTTAAGTTCTTCAGCTTCTTTTCTTTTAGCTTCAAGCTCTTCAGGAGTATCGAAAGCATAATATGCGTAGTTATTTTCAAGCAAAATATCAACATACTGACGATAAATTGCTGTTCGTTCACTCTGGCGGTAAGACCCGAAAGGGCCTCCCAGATGGACACCTTCGTCAAATTCGATCCCACACCAATTCAATGATTCAATTATATATTTTTCAGCTCCTGGTACAAAACGTGTCTGATCAGTATCTTCGATTCTTAGGATAATCTTGCCATTGTGTTTGCGGGCAAAAAGATAATTGTACAAAGCAGTTCTGACACCGCCAATATGTAATGGTCCGGTGGGACTGGGAGCAAAACGAACCCGAATTTCTGTTGAATTCATGATAATGAAAATTAAAGTGCAAATATATAAAAGTACAGGGAATTAGTGTTTTAAGTAAATTGAAATATATTGTTAAAAAATTGAAAAACAAATAATTAAAGACAAAATAAACAGACTAAACTAATGTTTTATAACTTTGACAAATGATTTCAAACCATTTTATATGTATAAAAAAGGTAAGCCGGGATATCATGTAGTCAGAATTTATGTGATTTCAATTCTGTTTTATATCGCGCTGTTACTGCCGGTTCTGATTGCATTGTCGTACCAGATGGGTCCAAAATTAATTGAAACCCGCGATAGTGTTTTTAAAGCGATTTTGTTGGTTTTTAAAGATAGTGAAATACATAATGATACTATTGCCGGGTTTGAAAACCAAACCATAAAGAATGAGTCAATTGCCGAAAAAGATAAAACTACTGATAACGAACTTATTAAAAGTCAAAGTAAGGGTAGGAGAGAAGGATTATCGGAAATAGGAAAGAAATTGAAGCAGAATTATAAAACACCTTATTTTACTGCTATTTCAATTATTGTTCTGGTTGTTTTCTTATTTACCAGTTTTCTTGCTTTGATCATAAATCTGCCATTGAAAAGATTTTTCAGAAAACTTCGGAAAAACAAAAATATTTCACCACAGCATTGTAAGTACTGCAAACCTCTGTTGCTACGTTCGCCCTTTATCAATGCAGGAATACTGTTTTTGAGCTTTACAATCCTGCATGGGTATATATATTTTGTTTTGAGAAGCGGAAAAGGCTTTGAGGATATAATATGTTACAACCTGTTCATTCAGTTTTTTTATGTTTCAGTTGTTGCATCTTTATTGGCGGTTTTATTTGTTTTTCTCTGGCAAAAACACAGGGTTCGGAATATTTATCTCGAATATGTTTTTGATGCCGGAGATCTATACAAAAGGAATAAATATTTCCCCCAAAGCAGAATTCATAGGCGTTTATGGTTTTCAATTGGTTTGACCGTTTTAATTTCTCTTGCTTTAATCATCGTTTATGTCGTTCTCGGTTTGTCATCAATTAAGAGTTTCGGCAATTTAAGCGCAGAACAATTAAAAATACTGACAGGATATTACTTTGAAAATATTTCTGATAATAATTATTTTACCAAAGAAAACATTAGCAGCCTTTACTATATAAATGCGGTTGATAACATATTGATGATCAGTGGGATAGTTATTACTATAATAGTAATGGTGGTCTTTATGTTTATCCAGATAAAATGGGCAGTTTTGAGTATTATTACTCCTGTGAAAGAGCTTTCTTACAATATGCAGTGGATTGAAGTAGAGAATACCGATAATTTTACTATAGTCAGGGCTGATGATGAGATAGGGCAATTGTGTGAGCAATGTAATGAAATGACCATTAGGCTTAAAACCCATACTGAAAAGATTAAAGAAATGAATAGGGGGCTGGCAAGTTTTGTACCTGAACAATTTTTTAAATTACTGGGAAAGGAAATATTTACTCAAATAAAGCCCGGAGATCAGATCCAAAGAGACATGATTATACTTGTCTCTGAAATAAGTTCATTTTTCGATGATTCAGAAGAAATAAACTCCAGTGAAGGTATTGAATTACTAAATCAATATCTGAATATGGCAGAACCTTTGATACAGGACAATAACGGGATTATTGACAGGCATTCAGGAGGTTCCGTCATTGCACTTTTCAGTAGAAGCGTTGATGATGCCATTGAGGCTGCTGTGGCAATTCAGCAGACAGTACGGCAATTCAATGAAAAAAGAAAAGATTCGGAAAAAAAAGAAATAAATATTAGTTTGGGCATTCATACCGGAAGTTTGATTCTGGGAGTTATTGGCAATGAAAACAGAATGGAAGTCACTATTATAAGTAAGGCAGTAGATTTTGCCCTGAACCTTGGAAAACTTACCAAAACATATGGGAGTACTATCCTTATCAGTGAAGATGCATTGATAAAGCTTGGGAATACGGTTCGCTTCAGATATCGTATACTTGATATGGTAAGTACAAAAGAAAAGTCTGAATTAATTTATATATTTGAGATACTTAATGGAGAAGAAGAAAAGCTGAGAAAGCATAAGGAAGAAACACGGGATTTATTTGGTAAAGCTGTTGAATTGTATCACAATGATAAGCTTGAGGAGTCATTGGATATATTTCAGAAAATCCTGACAATCAATCCTGAAGATAAGGCTGCTAAGTTCTATCATGATCGTTGCAGCTCAGCAGACAAAGTATGACAATAAACTATTGGTTCAGATAAATGAAAAGCACAGAAAACACCTTATGAACATGTGAAACCTTCAATAATGTGAAACGGGCAGTAAACTAAGCTGATACTTTATACGTTTAACAGTATAAGAAAGATAGTAGAAGAATGAATAATACAAGATCACTCGGAGAATTAATTCAAAAAATTGACGCTTTTATCCGTATGTACTACAAGAACCGGATAATACGCGGAATAATATATTCTGTTGGTTTACTGGTGGTTTTCTTTTTATTGTTGAACTTTCTTGAGTATTTCAGCTATTTTGGTAAAACCACAAGAGCAATATTGTTTTTCGGTTATTTGATTTTTGCTATTATATTGTTATATGCCTATATAATAGAGCCATTGCTGAGATTATTAAAAATCCGTAAAACAATAACTCACGAACAGGCTGCAAATATAATAAGCCGACATTTTCCTGAGATCAGCGACAGACTGATAAATACCCTGCAATTGGGTTCAATGACCAATCATGATGAAGGAAATCTTGAAGTTCTGGAAGCAGCAATTCGTCAGAAAACCGAAAAGATACGCCATATACCTTTTACTGAAGCAATTGATAAAAAGGAGAATGTACGGAAAATGCCTTATGCACTGATTCCGCTTTTAATAGTGATACTTATTTTTATTGCTGCGCCTTCAATGATAAGGGAGCCTGCCCATAGGATTTCGACCTATAGAACTCATTATGAGCGACCTATGCCATTCAGCTTTGTAATTCAAAATGAAGACCTGAGCGTATTGAAAGGTGAAGACCTTGATATTTATATAAAACTTACCGGCGAAGAATTGCCCGCTGAAATATTTATTGAATTCGATAAAAAGGTTTCACGTTGTATAAGAGTTTCAAATACTGAATTCATTTATAGGTTTAAGAATATTAGTAAGAATCAGAGTTTTAAACTTCAGGGAGGAGGGTTTTACAGTGATGATTATAAGATAAAGGTTGTTCCCAGACCAGTCATTATTAATTATACTGTAAGTCTTGAATATCCGGCATATATAAGACGGCAGAATGAAGAAATAGCAAATACGGGCGATTTTTCGGTTCCGATAGGTACGAATATTACATGGAAATTCAATACCGAAGCAGTAGATTCTGTTTTTCTTAAAACAAATATTTCAGAGAAACCTACTATCAAAAAGTTGTCTGATAATAGTTTCTCTACAACTGTTAAGGTCATGGAATCCTTTGATTATGTTATAATACCGCAAAATAGCTTCACCATATCCAGGGATTCGCTTTTGCATCAAATAACAGTTATTCCAGATATGTATCCTGAAATAATGGTGGAAACTTTAATTGATTCAAGTAATTATAATCTTGCCTTCTATACTGGTCAGATAAAGGATGATTACGGTTTTGACAAGCTTGATTTTATTGTTAAGAAAAGAAATGTAAAACATCCTGATAAAATTCTGGAAGACACTAGAAAGAGCATAAATATTGATAGATCTGTTAATAGTCAGACATTCTTTTATAATGCTGATTTTTCTGATATTAATATCGAACCGGGCGACAGAATAGAATATTGGTTCGAAGTGTGGGATAACGACAGGATAAATGGAAGTAAATCAACACGATCAAGTTTAGGAACTGTTGAAGTACCCGGAATTGCCGAAAGAGAGCAGCAAATAGCTGATAGGCAGAATGAAATGACTACAGAAATGACATCTGTACAAAAAGAGCTTTTAAGGTTATCGAAAGAGATAGAACAGCTTCAGAAAACTATTCTGCAAAAAGAAAGCATTAGCTGGGAAGATACACAAAAATTACAGCAAATGCTTGAACAACAGCAGGAATTGCAGTCAAAGGTAGAGAAACTGAAAGATGAAAATACAGCTTTGAACAGGCTTCAGAATGAAATAAATCCGTACAATGAAGATATAATGAAAAAGCAACAGGAGTTGCAGAAACTATTTGATGATATAATGACGGATGAAATGAAGAAGCTTTTTGAAGATATTCAGAATTTGCTTGATAAACTGGACAGAGAAAAAATGCAGGACGCACTTAATCAAATGAAATTAAGCAATAAAGACCTGATGGATGATCTTGACAGAACTCTTGAGTTATTCAAACAGCTTGAAATGGAAAAAATGATAACTGAAACTGTTGAAAAGCTTAATAAACTTGCTGAGGAACAGGACGAACTGCTCAAAGAAACATCTGATGCCGGTTCAGACTCAGAAGAATTGGATAAAAAGCAGGAAGAAATCGCTGAACAATTTGAAAAAATAAAGGAAGATATTAATAAGCTTGAAGAAAAAAATGAGGAGCTTGAAGAAAAATATGATATGATTGAAACCGGTGATACACAAAAGGATATTGAAAACTCGATGCAGAAAAGCCGTGAAAATCTTCAGAAAAATCAAAAGAAAAATGCTGCTCCTCATCAGAAAGATGCATCTGATAAGATGAAAGAAATGGCTGAAAATTTTATGGATATGATGATGCAAATGCAGAATGAACAGTTGGGAGAAGATATTAAAATGGTTAGAAAGTTATTGGAGGATCTTGTTGATATTTCTTTCGATCAGGAAGATATGATTGATAAAACGATAAATATAAATAAGATGGATCCCCGCTTCAATCAGATTTTGAGCGATCAGAAAAAAATAAATGATGATTTACGCCTTGTTGAAGACTCTTTAAATGCTATTGCACGCCGTCAGCTTGCTATTCAGCAGTTCATTCTGCGAGAGATATCACAAATCAATCATAATGTTGAGGAAACCCTAAAATCGCTCGAGGACAGAAATATTAGCGTTGCAGGAACAAGGCAGCAGTTTGTTATGACATCAATCAATAATCTGGCTTTAATGCTTAGCGAGGCTCTGGAACAGATGAATGAAGATATGATGAGCAATTCAGACGACGGAAGCAGTTGCCCAAATCCTGGTTCTGGGCAGGGGAAATCAAAAAAGAACATGAAATCAATGAAGGATCTGCAGCAGCAGATGAATCAGCAAATGGAGCAGTTAAAAAATCAAATGGGTAAACAAGGGGAGGAGGGGAAACCTATGCCGGGCGGACAGACCATGAGCGAACAATTTGCGAGAATGGCTGCTCAGCAGGAAGCTCTTAGAAGGCAAATGCAGGACTATATTGAAGAATTAAAAAAAGAAACCGGAAAAGGTGACGGAAATGCAATGAAAGCAATTGAGGAGATGGAAGAAACGGAAAAGGATCTTGTTCACAAGAGAATAACTAATGAAACTTTGCTTAGGCAGGAAAGGATATTAACAAGATTGCTTGAATCAGAAAAAGCTGAAATGGAGAGAGAACAGGAGGAGAGGAGAGAATCCAGAGAAGCAGAAGACTACCCCGTAACCAGTCAGGATTCAATAATAGAGATATACAGGAAGAAAATGGCGGAAAGGGAATTATTCCGAACAATTCCACCACAGATGAATTCATTTTACAGAACAAAAGTAAATAACTACTTCATTCAGGTTCAATAAAGTATGATCAGTTTTCATTCATTGATACCGGGTTTCCAGCTTAAAAGGAAAAGAGAAATAAAGAGCTGGATAAAAAGAGTGATTGAAACTGAAAACCAAAAGGTAGGTCAGGTTGATATTATATTCTGTTCAGATGAGTATTTACTTGAAATGAATACTAAATATCTGAACCACAATTATTTAACTGATATTATTACTTTTGGTTTTAACGAAGATCCTAAAAAAATTTCTGGGGATTTGTTTATTAGTATTGAAAGGGTTGAAGAGAATGCACAAGCTTATAATACAACATTTGATGAAGAGCTTAGGAGGGTTATTGTTCATGGAGTTTTACATTTAATTGGGTATGATGATAAGGAGAAATCTGATAAACAAAAAATGACAGATAAGGAAGATTTTTATCTGTCAGAGTTTAGGAAGATTGATAAGTAAAGGTATAGGAATATAGAAGCCTGATATGAGTTATATGGTTTCACGTGGAACATTTGAGATGTTTAATGAGTACGACGTAATAGTGGTTGGTGCCGGACATGCCGGTAGCGAGGCTGCTGCCGCTGCTGCTAATATGAGCTCAAGGGTCCTGCTTATAAGTCTGAGCAGACAAAACATAGCTCAAATGTCATGTAACCCGGCTATGGGCGGCATAGCAAAAGGACAAATCATTCGTGAGATAGATGCACTTGGCGGATATTCTGCAATTGTCACTGACAAAACAATGATACAATTCAGAATGCTGAATAAGTCAAAGGGTCCTGCATTGTGGAGCCCAAGAGCCCAAAGTGACAGGGGACTTTTTTCTCAGGAATGGCGAGTAGTTCTTGAAAAACTGGAAAATGTCCATTTCTGGCAGGATACAGTAACAGGATTAATTGTAAAAAACAATAAGGTTTTAGGTGTTAAAACCAAAATGGGTTTAAAAATTAAATCTAAAGCCGTTATCCTAACAAACGGTACTTTTCTTAATGGCATCATTTATATCGGTAAAAAGAGCTTCGAAGGTGGCAGGATAGGGGAGCCCGCAACAAAAGGAATTACTGAGAATCTTAGAAAACTTGGCTTTGAATCTGACAGGTTAAAAACCGGAACTCCTGTTCGTGTTGACGGTAGATCAATGGATTTTTCAAAGATGAAGGAACAGAAAGGCGATGATAATCCTGGAAAATTTTCGTACTTAGACACACCAAAACTCAAAAAGCAATTAAGCTGTTATATTACTTATACCAATGAGGAAGTACATGATATTTTGAGAACCGGCTTTCAATTTTCTCCAATGTTTACCGGCAGAATTGAAGGAATTGGCCCTCGTTATTGCCCCTCAGTTGAGGATAAAATTGACAGATTTTCGCATAGAAACAGTCACCAGATTTTTGCTGAACCCGAAGGATGGAATACGGTAGAATATTATTTGAATGGTTTTTCTTCATCATTACCTGAAGATATCCAGTATAAAGCCTTAAAAAAGATTCCTGGGCTTGAAAATGCCAGGATATTTCATCCCGGATATGCAATTGAATACGATTATTTTCCTCCGGTACAGCTTAAATATACACTTGAAACCAAATTAATTGAGAATCTGTATTTTGCGGGGCAAATAAATGGTACTACAGGTTATGAGGAAGCCGGTGCGCAGGGAATAATTGCAGGAATAAATGCTCATTTAAAAATTAATGATCAGAGGGAATTTATATTAAAACGTTCTGATGCCTATATTGGTGTTTTAATTGATGACTTAATAACCAAAGGTGTTGATGAACCTTACCGAATGTTTACATCAAGGGCTGAATACCGGTTGCTTTTAAGACAAGATAATGCCGATTTAAGATTAACAAAGCTGAGTTACGATATTGGGCTTGCAGATAAAGAACGCATGGATACTCTGATTGAGAGAGAGGATAAAATCTCTAAAATTATAAATTACATAAAAAAAATCAGCATTACTCCTGATGCAATAAACGGATTATTGCAAATGAAAGATTCCCAGCCAATCTCTCAAAAAACCAAATTATCTTCTATTCTTTTACGCCCGCAAATATCATTGAATGATCTTATTATGCATCTTCCTGATCTGAATTCTTTTGTTGATTCAATAAATGTACAAAATTCTGAGGAAGCTGATACTGCTGAAATTTTGATTAAATACGAAGGTTATCTGGAAAAGGAAAAAGACTTAGCCCAGAAACTGTCAAAACATGAAAATATAAGCTTGCAGGAAGATTTTGATTATCATCAGTTAAGTTCAATTTCCTATGAAGCACGAGAAAAATTAAACAGGATAAAACCCAGAACTATCGGGCAGGCTTCAAGGATAAGCGGGGTTTCACCTGCTGATATTTCTGTTTTGCTGGTTTATATGGGACGATAATCATTTTCACGTGAAACAAAGCAGAATGCAAACTATTTTAACTAAGCCAGACGAATGTATTTTATGTAAAGGAACTGACTTAGGGTTTTTCCTTGAATTAAAAGATCATTTTCTCAGCAAACAATCATTTAGTTTATTACAGTGCAAATCGTGCGGATTAATGTACACAACACCTCAGCCTGAAATTAATGATATTCAGGATTATTACAATTCAAAGGATTATACATCGCATGATACACGAGATAATTCGTTAAAGAATTATTTATATAAAATTGCAAGAAAAATATCGCTTGCATCAAAATTAAAGCTGATTTCTTCCTATAAAAATACCGGTAAGTTGCTCGATATAGGAGCAGGAACAGGAGAATTTATTAATTATTTTCATAAACACGGCTGGGAGATATCGGGGATTGAACCAAATGAAAAAGCACGAGAACAGGCAAGGAATAAATACAAATTGAATGTCGGGAACATTGATGATTTGAACGGGATAGCAGAAGGTTCGCTAGATGTAATCACTATGTGGCATGTACTGGAACATACGTTTGATCCGGTAAAACAAATGAAACTGAATTTTAAATTATTAAAAACCGATGGTTTGCTGGTACTTGCTTTGCCAAATTATGGCTCGTGGGATGCACATCACTATAAACAGTATTGGGCAGCCTATGATGTTCCGCGTCATTTATTTCATTTTTCTGAAAATGCAGTTAACAACATTGCGAAATTAACGGGATTTTGTGTTCATGACAAAAAACCTCTTAAATTTGATGCCTATTATATAAGCTTATTAAGCGAAAAATATAAAACAGGGAAAACGAATTATTTAAAAGCGGGAATTAATGGTTTCAGATCAAATTGGGCTGCATACAGGAGACGTTCGGGATATTCGGGCTTGATTTATGTGTTGAGGAAGAATTAAGCCGATTTAAGGCTTTTAAAAGTAGTCTGACCGCTGTATAATATTTTATATCAAACTGATCAAAAAAGTTTAACAGAGAGCCTGAAATTAAGTCGTTTTTTAAACGTTGATAATCAGGAAAATAATATCAAATCTCAATGTTCAGGGCAATATTTAATAAAACTGCACGCACAAGACTGATAATTGCACTTGTTATGATAAGTGTTGCAGTTATTATTGGTTGTTTTGTAACAAGAACAATTAATGAATCCAAATATGTTGATCATGTAAATAGGATTCTGAAAGAAAAATCGAAAATTATTGATAATGAACTTCAAAATCTGGTTCAGATCCCGGATGATGACCTTTTTACAGGTAGTCCGTGTAAATATGACCGGTTTCAGGGTATTGAATATCTTTTATACAAAAATGATACTCTTGTATTTTGGTCCGATAATCTAAATGCTGCCTCTTATATTTATGATTCAGCTTTATTTTCCAGTAATCTGGTTAAACTTGGAAATGGGTATTATTACAAAAGGGAATTGATCAGAGATGAAAAAATATATCTGGGCTTATTGTTGGTCCGAAAGAACTATAAATATGAAAATGAGTATATTACGAATGATTTTAATACTTGTTTTTCTCTTCCTCAAAACACATCAATAAGTTTAACTGAAAACGGAAATGATATAAAAAATGATGATGGAGAATACTTGTTTTCGTTGAATTTTCCGGATAAAAGAGCTATTAATGAAAACTGCCAGATTCTTGTACTCTTCATTTATCTGACTTCATTGTTATTTCTGATTTCTTCCTTATTTCATCTGTATCAGGGCTTTAGAAAAATATACAGAAACTCTGACTGGTTTTTTCTGTTTTTCGTAGTTGATGTAATTATAATCCGTGCTTTGACTTTTTATTTCAGAATTCCCAGGATACTGTATGAAAGCAAATTATTCAGTCCATCACATCTGGCAATTTCTAAAATACTTCCTTCTTTTGGGGATCTATTTGTAAATGTAGTTATTGTTTTTCTGTTAACATACTATTTTTTCACTTATTATAGGTTCGGATTTAAGGCTAATTTAAATGCAGTTTATAAGAAATTAACAGCTTTTATTTTATTATTAATCGTATATATATTTTTCAGATTATTTCAGGGATTATTTTATAGAATTGTAATTGATTCAACCATATCTTTTAATCTTGGCAATATTTTCAGTCTTGATCTTATTAGCCTGCTGGACTTTATTGCGCTGGGGTTAATTGTTATTTCTTATTTCCTGCTGGGTGTAAAACTGAGTCAGACAGCACTGGAATTATCAGGGAATAAACGACTTTATATTCTTCTTTCAGTTATTACAGCGGTGGTATTTTCTTTGCTTATGTTAATACGTAACGATTTCCAGATTATTCCACCTGTATTCGTTTTTCTTTTTATTATTTCTTTTGCTTTATGGAGTAAAAAGGAAGATAAACTATTTGATACCGCAAGAATAGTGTTTTATTTATTCGCTTTTACCTTTATTACAACCCTTGATCTGCAATTGTTAAATCAATATAAAGAAAAGCAGGAAAGGAAACTTATTGCAATGGAGTTGGCTTCAAACCGCGATGAAATAGTTGAATTTAAATTCAAACAAATTGAAAGAGAAATATACAATGATACTATTTTACAGGCTCTTATCCGGGAAGCTTATTTAAAACCTGAAAACGAAAAGAAAGTAATTTCCTATATGCTGGACAGATATTTCAATGTTTCGTTTTCAAAATTCGATATTCAAATCACAATTTGCTTTCCTGAAAAACAATTATACGTTAAATCCCAGGATTACATAATTGATTGTAACACGTTTTTTGATAATTATATTGAAACTTACGGAGAAGAAACTGATAGCGAAATATTGTATTACATTTTCCCTGGCATAAACTATTTTGCTCATCTGAAATTTCCCGAGAAGGCTGTATCTGACATGGGTACTGCTTCCGTTTTCATTGAAATCAGTGCAAAGGCAATAGAAAAAGGTCTTGGATATCCTGAACTACTTATTGATAAGGCATATAAAAAGCCATACGATTTGTTCAATTATTCTTATGCAACATATATGGACGGTGAACTTGTACGTAGTGTGGGAAAATATTCATATGCCATCAAAGAAACTGAAATGCCTGTAAATAAAGAGAACTTTACTTTCTTTGATTATCAGGATCATAATCATCTGGTTTATTATTCTGATAGTAATACCAATATTATTGTAAGCCTTCCAAAGCCCTCTTTTTTGAATATAGTTGCGCCTTATTCGTACTTTTTAATCTTTCTTGGACTGTTAAGTTTTATATTAAGTCTGATCATTAAAATACGTAACAGAGCTGCACTGCGCTTTGTTAGCTTCCGCTATCGGATACAATTCCTGATGTTTGGTATTATTCTCGTTTCCTACCTTGTAATTGGGATTTCGGTTCTGGTTTATATTGTTCGCCTGAATGATAACAAGAATTTCAATGCTTTAAGAGAAAAAAATCATTCAGTACTGGTTGAGCTTGAAAACAAACTTTCTTCATATGATGAATTTGATAAAAACGATAGTGAATATCTGAATGATTTATTGACAAATTCATCAATGATATTCTTTTCTGACATCAATCTTTATAATCCTAAAGGTATATTGATCTCATCGAGCAGACCTCAGGTGTTTGAAGAGGGGCTTGTTTCGGATCGTATGAACCCTGAAGCATTCCGACAATTAGCTATTTATCATAAATCGTCATTTATTCACAGGGAATCAATCGGCAGTTATAAATATTTATCGGCATACATGCCTTTTCACAACGATAATTACCAAATAACAGGCTATCTGAACCTGCCTTATTTTGCAAAACAAAGTGAATTGCGCCAGGAAATTTCAACTTTTCTGGTAACCTTTACCAATATTTATGTTGTGCTGATGGCACTGGGATTGTTTTTTGCATTACTTCTTTCAGGATATTTATTAAGACCTCTTATGCTGCTAAAAGCCAATTTGCAGAAGCTTAAACTTAGTGAATCAACTCAAAAGATTGAATGGAAAGGAAATGATGAAATCAGCGAATTGATTGGTGAGTATAACCGGATGACAGAAGAGCTGGTTAAAAGTGCTGAGTTACTTGCCCGATCAGAGAGAGAAAGTGCATGGCGCGAAATGGCAAAACAGGTCGCACATGAAATTAAAAACCCTCTGACGCCTATGAAGCTGAGTGTTCAATACCTGCAAAAAGCATGGAATGACAATGCTCCTGATTGGAATGAGCGCATTGAAAGATTTTCTCAGACATTGATTCAACAGATAGATTCTCTTTCTGAAATTGCGTCCGCTTTTTCTGATTTTGCTTCTATGCCAGCTGCTACAAAAACAAAAATCAATCTTGCTGAAGTAATGAATGATGCTGCTTCTTTGTACAAGGATATTCAGAATATCCGCTTTATTATTTCATCTCCTGATAATGAATCAGACAGATTTATAATTGCAGATAAACGACAACTACTAAGGGTTTTTAATAATTTGATACATAATTCAGTTCAGGCTATAGGAAACAAACCAGATGGTATGGTTCAAATAAGATTGAAAAAGGAAAACAATTATTTAATTGCAGAAATTCAGGATAATGGTTCAGGAATGAATGATGAACAACGGGCAAAAGTGTTTTCACCTTATTTTACTACTAAAAGCAGTGGAATGGGCTTAGGTCTGGCAATTGTAAAAAACATTGTTTCAGGAATGGGAGGGAGCATAGAATTTGTTTCTGAGGAAAATCGTGGAACAATCTTTACACTTCGGTTTCCTGTAACTGATAACCTGTGATGATATCAAATATTTTATCAATGATTTGCTAATAGCTGATGTAAGCAGTCTAATTTATTTATTTTTGCGCTATTCTTTATAAGTGTAAGCATTGAATGTATTAAAGCGACTTGCCGGGCAAACTGCCATTTACGGACTGCCAACCATAATAGGCAGAGTACTTAATTACCTGCTGGTTCCTCTTTATACAAGGGTGCTTGACCCTGCCGAATATGGTGTTGTTACTGAGTTTTATGCTTATGTTGCATTTCTTTATGTTCTTTTGGGCTATGGAATGGAAACGGCTTTTTTCCGTTATTCCAAAACAGAAGAATCGGGAAAGATAGTATTCAGCACGGCTCTTCTTTCCATAATAGCTACCACGCTATTATTTCTAATCCTTGCTATTGGATTTTCCGGAAATATTGCTTCCTATATGGGGTATGCTTCACACAGGGAATATATTATCTGGTTTGCCCTTATTCTCGGATTTGACTCCATATGTGCCATCCCTTTTGCACAATTGCGCCTGCAAGGCAGAGCCGCACGATTTGCTTTTGTCAGAAGCGTGAATATTTTCACAAATATAGGATTAAACCTGTTTTTCTTACTTTTCTGTCCGTATGCTCTAAAAACCTGGGGTTCTTCAGCTATACTGGAATTCATTTATGATCCTGATTTTGGGGTAGGGTATATTTTTATTTCAAACCTGATAGCCAGCGCAATTACTTTTATATTGCTAATATCATCGGCTAAAGGTGTGAAACTTGTTTTTAATACTGTTTTGTGGAAACAAATGATGATCTATGCCTGGCCATTATTGATTTTTGGCCTTGCCGGTGTAGTGAATGAAACTTTTGACAGAATATTGTTAAAACATCTTTTACCTGAAGATTCAGACCCTATTTATCAATTAGGTATTTATGGAGCTTGTTATAAGATTTCAATTTTGATGACATTATTTATTCAAACCTATAAATATGCGGCTGAACCATTTTTCTTTGAGCAGATGAAAAATCAGGATGCAAAATTGCTTTATGCCCGTGTGATGAATTATTTTGTTGCTATTTGCGGCTTTATTTTTGCAGCTATCATGCTTAACATTGATATTGTTATCCTGTTGATTGGTAGAGAGTTTCGTGAAGGGGCAGCGGTAATACCAATTTTATTAATGGCAAATTTATTTTTGGGAATTTTTTATAATCTTTCAGTCTGGTTTAAACTCACCGGAAAAACTTTTCATGGGGCTATGGTTGCAGTAGCAGGTATGATAATAACGCTTGTGCTGAACTTTTTGCTTATTCCCAGATTTGGCTATATCGGAGCAGCATGGGCAACCTTTGTATGTTATGCCAGCATGATGATAATTTCGTATATGCTCGGTCGCCGTTATTATCCGGTTCCCTATAATGTATTAAAAATCAGCTTCTATATTATTTTAGCTGCATTTCTTTATTATCTGAGCACGTTATTTAAATTTGAGAACCAGTTGATCATCAGATTCTCGAGTTTAGTATTATTAATGATGTATGTTGTAATAGTGATATTTGCTGAGAAATATCATAAACCAGAAGTAACTTAAAGGGAGTGCCGGAATATTCAGAGCCTGATAAAGTTTATAATTATTTTGCCTTCCTGCTAATTATAAAAATTTGAAAATCAAGTACTCTATAAGTTTTTTAGTAGCCCCGCTAGGAATCGAACCTAGATTTAAAGTTTAGGAAACTTTCGTTCTATCCATTGAACTACAGGGCCATTTTTAAAGCTCTTCAGGCTGCAAAAATAATAAAACAGTCCTGAATAGCAGAAATTAAAACTTTTTCATTCTATCAAATTGTATTTATTAAGCAATTTTGTATTTTTGCAACCCGTTTTATCTGATATCAGGATCTGATTAGATAAAAAAGCGCCTATAGCTCAGTTGGTTAGAGCAACTGACTCATAATCAGTAGGTCCCTGGTTCAAGTCCAGGTGGGCGCACAGAAAAACCACTTACAGCAAATATTGTAAGTGGTTTTTTATTATTTGAAACCTGGTAGTATTATTTTCCGCTATTGTTTTTACTCAGGTAAATTTCCAGGGCTTTTGCCATAGAAGGAGCTTCAGGAAGCGGTGCCTGTAAATCGAGCCGTAATCCTGCATCTAAAACTGCTTGTGAAGTAGAGTTACCAAAAGCTCCTATTCTCATATTATTTTGTTGAAATGCTGGGAAATTCTTAAACAACGATTTTATTCCTTCCGGACTAAAAAATATCATCATATCATAATCCAGTTCTCCCATTTTGCTCAGATTGTTATGAACTGTTTTGTAGATGACTGCTTTTGTATAATTGATTTTGCTGTCTTCAAGTAATTGATGTTGCTCGTTTTTACAAACATCAGAAACAGGTATTAAAAATTTCTCGCCAGAATGTTTTTTCAGCAAATCAATTAATTCCGTAAGATCACGGGTGCCGAAAAAGATTTTTCGTTTTCGGTAAACAATATATTTTTGTGTATATAAAGCAATGACTTCAGTAACACAAAAATACTTTAATGATTCAGGAGGTGTGTACCGCATTTCAGAACACAATCTGAAAAAGTGATCTACTGAATTTTTGCTTGTAAAAATTACTGCTGTATAATCTTTAAAATAGATTTTCTGTTTTCGAAATTCAGATGCTGTTAATCCTTGTACCCTGATAAATGGTTTAAAATCAATCTCAACGTTAAATTGAGAAACAAGATCAAAATAAGGTGATTTTTCATTCTCAGGCTGGGGTTGGGAAATCAGTATCTTTTTTACCTTCATATCTACACTTTAAGAATCCTTGAAATTACCTCACAAAAAAATTTTTGCAAAATTACATTAAATTGTGATATGTGCCACTGTTGAGATTTACAAAAAAAGTGAAAATCCGGATTTAGCAACAGGTCTTAATTACGTAATCTTTTGGTATACACAATTTTATCATCTCCTTGTTTATAGTAATTTTTTAATCTTGCTTCTTCATTATAATTATTTAAAGTGTAAAATCTGCGGGTAGGTTCATATAAATCTTGTGAAGAAGTTTC
This sequence comes from uncultured Bacteroidales bacterium, assembly GCA_964550455.1. Lineage (GTDB taxonomy): Bacteria > Bacteroidota > Bacteroidia > Bacteroidales > JAAYJT01 > JAAYJT01. The sequence goes on from CAZJZG010000007.1 coordinate 68,919, forward strand.
GGCATATACTGCTGTACCACCGGCATCAAAAATAATTTTTTCGGTTTTTGATAGTAGTTTTTTTCCTATTCCTTTATTACGATATTCATTATGAACTGCAATCCAATAAAGATCATAACTTGATTGTGTGCAAGGTATCAACCCAAAACAACTGTAAGCAACAATTTTATTATCTATTTCAACAAAAATGAAACTATATCCGCTATCACTACCTTTGCCCAGGTTTTCCCGTACAAGTTCTAAGGCAACATCAATCTCGTAATCATGAAAAAATCGGGTAGATGTTACAATTTCCCTTACATTTTCAATATCCTCGGGCTTAACATTAGTTCTTGTTATCATAAAGGTGTCGTTTATTTTTTAGAGTATCGTTGATTATTAATTTCACAATTTCTTCATATGATAATCCTTTTTTGGTAGCAGCAGCTACAAATCCACTATCTTTTGATATACAGGGATTTGCATTTATTTCAAGTACAAAAAGTTTTCCGTTCTTATCCAGTCTAAAATCTATTCTGGCATAACCACGTAAATTCAAAACTTTCCAGCAAAGCAGACAAATTTCATGAATGGATTTACTAAGACCTGATTCAGCTTTCTCGTCAATAAAACTACGGACTGTATTCTTGTACTCAAAAGATTCTTCGTCCCATTTTGCTCTATAACCAACAATTTTAGGTTTGTTTTCAGGATAATCCACGAATTTTATTTCAGGAACAGGAAGAACCATTGGCATAGAGTCATTTGCTATTACTGATACATTAAATTCTCTTCCTTCAATATATTCTTCGGCAAAGTATGTAAAATTTAAGCTATTTTTTTCGTAAAGTCTTTCTGCTATGATTTCGGCTTTATCAATAAAAACAGGATTGTGTTCGTCCATACCAAATGAAGCATGTTCCCATATTGACTTAATAAGAAACAGTTTCCCCCTGAATAGTGTTTTTAACTCGTCAGGATTGGTTGAAAATAACGGGGTTGCTATGTTTGAAAGGTGCAATATTTTTTTTGAAAGCAATTTATTACTGCTTATATAAATAGCTTCTGAGGAGCATCCGGTAAACGGAACTGAAAGATGCTCAAACAAAGTCGGTGCAAAATGAATCAATCGCCCATCACCACGAATAGTTTCAACCAGATTAACTATCAGTTCAGGTTTTGTTACTTTAATAGTTTCAATATTTTTATCAAGGTCATTTTCAAAATCCTGCTGATGAACATCATATCCAAGCTTAATAAGTCCTTCTTTGAAAAACTTTGCTTCGTCAAGTACATCAAGTTCATCAGCAGGAGGATTTGCCCCGAGTTTACTGTGAAAAACAAGTGCTTTTTTAACAGACATGTTATTTGGTTTTATTTATACGTTTTAAAGCTGATTGCATAATCATATCAATCAGGCATGAATAGGATATTCCGTTCATTCGGCAAAGGATAGGAAGGTCAGAGTGGATAGGGTTTAATCCTGCCAGAGGATTTATCTCTATAAAATTAGGAACACCATGTCGGTCAATTCTGATGTCAACCCGTCCTCCATCTCTGCATTCAAGAGCATTCCATGCAGCCAAAGCCAGTTCATTACATTTTTGAGTAATACTTTGTTCAGGAATCAAATACGACACTTCCGATAAATAATTATCTTTGGTATGTAACGAATAAATCAATTCCATTCCCTGTTTTTTTGATACTATTTCCATAATTCCACATGTAGCAGCATCTTTTCCGGTTCCAACAATACCCACTGTAAATTCTCTTCCTGGAAGAAATTCTTCTACAAGTATCTGATTATTGAAATCATCAGGCATTTCATTTATATATTGAACCAGTTCCAGATATGAATATATAAGCGATTTATGTGATATGCCTTTTCCGCTTCCTTCTGAAACAGGTTTAATAAATATGGGATATTCAAGATTGATTTTTTCAATATCGGTTTTATCTTTTATCACTGCGAAAGGAGCTGTGGGGATACCATGATTTTTAATAATATGCTTTGCCATAGCTTTATGTAATGTAACAGATAAAACCAAAGGGTCAGAAAAAACATAAGGAATCTGAAATGCATCAAGGATTGTCGGCACCTGTGCTTCCCGTCCTGTGCCAAAATATCCTTCAGAGATATTGAAAACCAGATCCCATCGTCTGTTATTGGCTAATGCCGTAGTTAACTCTATTATATTACCTATTCGTTCGGTTGTAAAACCCAATTCATTTAAAGCAGATTCAATACCGGCGATGGTTTCTTCAGAGTCGAATTCGGCTACCTGTTCATGTGATAAGCCTTGTTGAAGCCAGGTCAATTTAAGATCAAAGGTTATTCCAACTTTCATTGGCGATCGGGATAGGTAAAAATTTTGCCTTCATAATTTCTTAATCTGATATTTCCTTTTTCATCCTTGCCCAAATAATATTTAGGAAGTAAAGGAATTTTTCCGCCTCCACCCGGAGCGTCTATTACAAAATGTGGCACTGCATAACCGCTTGTATGCCCCCTCAGCCCTTCTATGATCTCTAGTCCTTTTTTAATCGGAGTTCTGAAATGAGTTGAGCCGGGAATAGGATCACACTGATACAGGTAATAAGGTCTTACGCGAATTTTTAACAAACCATGCATCAATTCTTTCATAATACTGATATTATCGTTGATATCTTTAAGTAATACGGTTTGGCTTCCAAGTGGAATTCCGGCATTTGCCAGTAATTCTGCTGCCTGTGTTACTTCAGTTGTTATTTCATCAGGGTGTGTAAAATGTATGCTCATCCATACCGGATGATATCTGCTTATCATTTTTACAAAGCTTTTTGTGATTCTTTGAGGTAAAACAACCGGTACTTTTGTGCCAATGCGAATAATTTCAACATGTGGAATTTTACGTAAACGCTCAAGTATATATTCAAGATAATTATCACTTAAAGTAAGCGGATCGCCACCTGAAAGCAATACATCCCTGATGGATATGTTATTTTTAATATATGCAAATGCCGGTTCAAGCGATTCTTTTCCAAAATGGAGTTTGTCTTTCTGAGCAACCATATGTGATCGTGTACAATAACGGCAATAAGCTGAACAAAAGCCTGTAATGAAAAACAGAACCCTGTCGGGATACCGGTGTACAAGATTGGGCACCGGACTCGAATCCGCTTCACAAAGCGGATCAGCATTTTCATCTGAACTAATTAGTAATTCATCATTTACAGGTACCATAGTCCGGCGAATAACCTGAGTTGCATCATTTATTGAAAGTAAAGACAAATAATAGGGGGTAATGCGAATAGGCAGATTAACCTTATCGCTACCCATGCATTCAATTTCTTTTTCTGAAAGATCAAGAAAGTGCACTAAATCGGAAATACTCTTAATGCTGTTACGGATCTGCCAATGCCAATCGTTCCAATCGTGCAGGCTGGACATAGGAAAATGCATTTTCAGAAATTCAACAGATCTGTTTGAAGGTTTTATATTTAAGCTGCCGGAACTAACACGAGAATGGTTATTTTGCTTTACTGGAGTATTTTTTAATCCATTTAGTTTGTTTGATAACTCCGGAGGTTCATCATTTGGCTGGGGCTTATCTTCCTGGAAAATAAGCTCCGGAATTTGTTCGGTTTCCATTATTTAGAAATACTGACTTTTTATATTTTAATTATTTAATAAATTGACAATAAGATAATTACGAATTCCAATAAGATATTAGGTTGTAAATATCTGTTAATTTTTAATTCGGAAGAAAACGCATAAAGAGGCATCAAATTATTTATTTTACGTGAAAATGAAATAATTATTTCATTCTATTTTTAGACGTTAAAATTTAAAAATGTAATGATTTGTAAGACATTGATATACAGCGTATTGCAGCCAGGTTATGAATTTTTGCTCTAAAATCAGACTAAAAATATTCTCTTAAATGCTAAATAGTCATTTTAAAAATAAAGGATGAGTAATTGATTCAATAAATAGCCTATCCGTATTTTTCAAATAATTACGAATGACTAATATTTTGTACCACCTTTTGATTGTCTTAAAATCAATTAGTAAAAAAAGGTTGCCCTCAAATTGGAGCAACCTTTTCTCGATTCAGAATATGTATAGTATTCTTTTAGTATTCTTAATTTTCTATTGTTTCAGAACACACCTGTTATATTTCCATCCTCATCAATATCAATATTTTCTGCAGCAGGCACTTCGGGTAATCCGGGCATTCGCATGATCTCTCCTGTTATCGGAACAAGGAAACCTGCTCCTGAAGCAATTTCAATTTGTCTGACAGTTATAACAAAATCTTTAGGTCTGCCGAGAAGATCAGGATTATCAGAAAGTGATTTCTGAGTTTTTGCAATACATATTGCGAGGTTATCCAGTCCAAGTGTTGAGATTTTTGTTAAATCTGATTTTGCTTTAGCGGTATAATCCACTGCTTCAGCGCCATAAATTTTCTTTGAAATAGTTTCAATTTTTGTTTTAACACTGTCAGTTAATGGATAAAGGGGCACGAATTCAGAATCATATTCATCCAAAGTTTTTACTACCAGATGAGCTAATTCTTCAGCACCTGCTCCACCTTTTCCCCATACATCTGCCACTGCGACAGGAATATTATTTTGATTGCAAAAATCAACAAGCAAATCAATTTCTTCCTGTGTGTCGGTTTGGAATTTATTAATGGCAACAATGGGTGCAAGTTTAAATTGTTTTATGTTTTCCACATGTTTTTCAAGGTTTGGAATTCCTTTGGCAAGTGCTTCTACATTTGGAGTTTTTATATCTTTAAGCGACTGTCCGCCATGATATCTCAATGCTCTTATAGTAGCAACCAGTACTGATGCTTTTGGTGATAATTCAGCGCTTCGGCATTTAATATCCATAAATTTTTCAGCACCCAGATCAAAACCAAAGCCAGCTTCTGTAATTGTATAATCAGTTAATGATAAGGCAGTTTGTGTTGCAACCACAGTGTTGGTTCCCTGAGCAATATTTGCAAAAGGGCCACCGTGTATGATTGCCGGAGTTCCTTCAATTGTTTGTACCAGATTAGGTTTTATGGCATCTTTAAGTAAAGCAGTCATAGCACCATTGGCATTAAGATCTTTTGCATAAATTGGTTTTTTGTCAAATGTAAAACCAACAAAAATATTACCAAGCCTTTTTTTAAGGTCTTTTATATCGTTTGAAAGGCATAAGATTGCCATCACTTCTGAAGCGGCAGTGATGTCAAAACCAGTTTCTCTGGGAACTCCATGTGCTGTTCCACCCAGCCCAACGACAATTGACCTTAAAGAGCGATCATTCATATCCATTACGCGTTTCCATGAAATGGTACGTGGATCAAGTTTTAGCGAACGGTTTTTACTCTGAATGTTGTTGTCAATTAAAGCAGCCAGAAGGTTATGTGCTTTTTCAACTGCTGCAAAATCGCCTGTAAAATGAAGATTTATATCTTCCATAGGAACAACTTGAGAATATCCGCCACCGGCAGCTCCACCTTTAATTCCGAAAACCGGTCCTAAAGATGGTTCTCTGAGAACTACCGCCGAACGTTTTCCTATTCTGTTAAGAGCTTGTGTCAAACCAATTGAAACAGTGGTTTTCCCTTCTCCGGCAGGTGTTGGCGTTACAGCCGAAACTAAAATTAATTTACCAAATTTTGAACGGTCAATAAATGATAAAGGCAGTTTTGCTTTATATTTTCCATAAAGCTCAAGGTCTTCAGGTTTAATGCCCAGTTGTTCTGCTATTTCTTCAATAGGGCGTAGTTTAGTTTTACGTGCAATCTCTAGATCAGTCATAAAAAAATATTTTAGTTAGATGAACATTTATTAAAAACCGCTATAAAAGTACAAATAATTCTTAATCTCCAAATAAAAACAGAATTTTGATAATGAAATGTCAGATGTGATGAATAGGTAATGTTTTAATAGGATTTAACAAATATTATAATCCCAATGCTATAAAAATTTGTAATATTGCCGGTCGAATTAATAATTAAAACATTATGAAACGAGTATTTTTTGTAATTACTTTATTACTTACAACAAACTTAATGATTATGAGTCAAACTATTGAAAAGTCTCAGAAAGAAACTGTTGTGGTGATTCATACCGATTTGGGCGATATTACTGTAAAGCTATACAATGAAACTCCACTGCATCGCGACAATTTTATAAAACTGGTGAAAGACGGATATTATAACGGATCAATATTTCACCGTGTGATTAAGGAGTTTATGATCCAGGGTGGTGGTGGAACTACCGGTATGGAAGATCCGGGATATACTGTACCTGCTGAATTTATCAGCAAATATTATCATAAAAAAGGAGCACTGGCAGCAGCCCGTAAGCCCGATCAGGTTAATCCAAAAAAAGAATCTTCGGGTTCACAGTTTTATATAGTCCACGGACGTAAATTTGCTGAAAATGAGCTATCAATGTTCGGACAGCGTATGGGTAAAACTTTTACCAAAGAACAGATTGAAACTTATGCCAAAATAGGTGGTGCACCACATTTGGATGGTGATTACACTGTGTTTGGCGAAGTGATCTCGGGGCTTGATGTTGTTGATAAAATTGCTGCTGTTGAAACTGCTACCGGCGATCGCCCTGTAAAGGAAGTAAAAATGAGAATGAACCTCATGAAATAATCTCGGCAACAGATGAAAGATCGTATTCGTCAGATATTAGAGGAAGTTAAAGAGTATCGTGCAGGTTCTGAATATGATGCTGAAGCATTCAGAATTAAATATCTGGGTAAGAAAGGATTACTCAACGATTTGTTTGCTGATTTTAAATCGGTTTTAGCAGAAGATCGGAAAGAAACCGGACAACTGTTGAATGACTTAAAAAATTTATTACATAAAAGGGTTGATCAGTTCAAAGCAGGTTTTAAAAGTCAGGAGGCTTCATCGGCATCTTTTTCTGACTTGTCCCTTCCGGTTGATTTTCAGGAAACAGGCTCACGCCATCCGGTTTCAATAGTGCTTAACAAGATGATTGAAGTCTTTAACAAGCTTGGTTTTCCTATTGCTGAGGATCGTGAAATTGAAGATGACTGGCATAATTTCACAGCATTGAATTTTCCACTCGATCATCCGGCGCGCGACATGCAGGACACTTTTTTTATTGAAACAAACCCTGATATTGCATTACGAACCCACACTTCTTCGGTTCAGATACGTTATATGGAAAAACATAAACCGCCTTTAAGGGCTATCTTTCCCGGACGTGTATATCGTAATGAGGCAATATCAGCAAGGGCGCATTGCCTTTTTCATCAGGTTGAAGGTTTGTATGTTGATAAAAATGTTTCGTTTGCCGATTTAAAACAAACCCTTTTATATTTTGCTCAGGAAATGTTTGATGCAAATACCAAGATTCGTTTGCGTCCTTCATTTTTCCCATTTACCGAACCATCGGCCGAAATGGATATTTCATGTAATATCTGTGGAGGCAAAGGATGTAATATCTGCAAATATACCGGTTGGGTCGAAATACTTGGTTGTGGAATGGTTGATCCGGCAGTATTGGAAAACTGCAATATTGACAGCAAAGAATACACAGGCTTTGCCTTCGGGATAGGAGTAGAACGTATGGCTTTATTGCTTTATCAGATCAACGACCTGAGGCTTTTCTTTGAAAACGATCTGAGATTTTTAAAGCAATTCAGATCAGTAGTATAATCTGCTGTTGGTTTTCGTACTATAAAATAACTGAGAATAATTTCATGTTGCTTTGAACACCTGCAATCATATTTCTCAGTAAATTAGCAGTTTTATAAATAATTCATTGTTAATGATCACTCCTCCTTATCTGAAAAAAGGTGATAAAGTGGGTGTTGTAGCGCCTGCCCGTTGGGTTAAAGCCAAAGAAATTGAAGAGGCTTTGAAAATAATTGAGAGCTGGGGACTTGAAATCGTGAAAGGTGAAAACCTGTACAAGCAATATCATCAGTTTGCCGGTACTGACGAACAAAGGGCTGCTGATTTACAGGGAATGCTTGACAGTGAATCAATAAGAGCTATTATTTGTGCCCGAGGCGGATATGGTATAGTCCGGATAGTTGATATGCTGAATTTCGGCGGTTTTTGCTTGAATCCAAAATGGCTTGTGGGTTTTAGCGATATTACAGTATTGCATAGTCATATACAGCAGAATTTCGGAATAGAAACCATACATGCTTCCATGCCTTTTGGATATGTTGATGGAGATAGCACAAATGCTTCGCTCGAAACCTTGCGCATGGCTTTGTTTGGTGAAAGTATTGAGTATGAGTTAACACCCGGACAATATTCAAGGAAAGGGTTTGCACAGGCTAAGATTACTGGTGGTAATCTTTCATTGCTTTGCAATATTATTGGATCGGTTTCAGATTGCGATACTGATGGAAAAATTCTTTTTCTGGAAGATGTTGATGAGTATCTGTATCACATTGATCGTATGATGCAGCAGTTGAAGCGCAGCGGAAAACTCAGGAATCTTGCCGGATTGATTGTTGGCAATATGAGTGACATGCATGATAACGTAATTCCGTTTGGAATGAATGTCAGGGAAATAATAGCCAATGCTGTGGCAGAATACGATTATCCGGTTTTGTTCGATTTTTCTTCGGGTCATGAAGCACTTAACAAAGCTTTGATATTAGGACGAACGGTTATTTTGGAATCTGGTGAAAACAAGGCAAAACTTTCTTTTTTGCATAATTTATCCCGCGGATTAAAAAATGTTGTACCACGCAGGTTTTTTATTACCACAGGCCTGATATTTATTTTGTTTATCGCCATTTATTTTATTTATTATCTGGTCTTTAAACTGTTGCTGTAGCTAAAAATCTTATCCCTGGAATATTATTAATATGGCAGAGCATAACAAACTTGGTAAATCAGGCGAGCAAATTGCAGTTGAATATTTGCAAAAGAAAGGCTATAAAATTCTTGAAACCAACTGGCATGCCGGAAAATTTGAAATTGATATAATAGCCTCAATAACAAATCAAATAATTATAGTTGAAGTGAAAACCCGGACTTCAACTTTTTTAATGGAGCCGGAAGCAGCTGTAAATAAGGAAAAACAAAGAATGCTGGCAAAGGCAGCCGATATTTATGTGCAGCGTAATGAAATTGATAAAGAGGTTAGATTTGATATTATATCAGTTGTGATAGTAAGGGATGAATTCCGCATCAATCATATCGAAGATGCTTTTTATACTACTATGTAACAACAAGTACAGTATTATTCGGAACGAAAGACAAACACCGGTTTATTGAAGCGGCTGAGTGCCTTGCGGGTTATACTGGGGCTAAACAACTTTGTGAAAACATTGCGTTTATGCGAATTAAAACTTACAATACCTATATTGTTGTTACGCATATAAGTTTCAAGTCCGGTGAAAATATTATCGCTCAGCATATTTGAGAATTTAGCTTTCTGGTCAGGGTATTCAGCCTTTATATAATCCCGCAGGTTATCCATTTTCACCGAATCCCATGGTCTCTTACTTCCAATACAAATATGTACACAGTGCAGTTTCATGTTAAAAGGTCTTAGCAGATTAACAAGTCTGTGTATAGCTGCATAGTCAGTTTCATCAAAATCAGTGGCATACAGAATATTATTGATCTTCGATAATCCTGTAAATGTTGCTGATGCAGGAATTGCCATTAAAGGAACATCGATCTTATCAATCAGCTTGATTGCTACACTTCCAAATATTCCTTTGGTTTTTTCACCTATGCCATGGCTTCCAATAACCACAATTCCGGGTTTGTAGGTTTCAGTTATTTCAAGTATTGCATCTTCAGCAAAGCCATTGCTGGCTGTAGCAGTGATCTTTATTTTTTCAAGTTTTTTGCTTTTTACATAATTTTCGAGGTGTTCGGTAAGTTCCTGTAATTGTTTTTTAGCCTTGATCTCAATTTCCTGAAAATAATTGTCATAATTCATCTGGAACAGATGAGCTCCTTCGTAAGTTGGCAGATTTATGGCAGGCTTGAAAAACGCATGAAACAGTTTTATTTCTGCCTTAAATGTATCGGCCAGAGCAACGGCATAATAACAGGCATTTTTTGAATAATCAGAAAAGTCAACAGGAACAAGTATTTTTTTGATTTGTTGTATCTTTTTCGCTGTTTTTGCCTTTTCTTGTATTTTACCGGATTCCTGTATAATTCGCAGAGCTGCTTCTACATCCTTGGTTTTTACTTTGAGACGGACTCCACTACCTACCATGGGCTGGATTACATTAATACCGGTAAGCAAACACTCAATACCGGCTGCTTCCAGTTGATTTTGTATTAACAGCGCCCGTGAGTAGGTATGATAAGCGATGGTTGTAAATTTATCTTCCATGATCTTGTATTTTAAAAAACCGTATAAATATACAATCAATTCATGACATAGCAATAAAATAAATAAAATTAATTTGCATTGGAAAAGATGTGGTGCAATAACTTTCGTACTTTTGCCGGCTAAATTTCACACAATCAATGAAAAACAAGGAAAAAGAACCTGAAAGGGAAAAGCAACCGGAGGCAGGTAAAAAGAGCTATTCTTCAAAAACCTCAAAAGAAAACAAAAAGTTTTCCAGCAAAAAAAACGAAAAAGAGAAAAAACCTTATAAAAAAGCAGAATCATCAGACTATCGAAGAGAAGAATCATTCAAATCAGGAAAGGAAAAATCTTCCGGTTCAGTAAGGCGCTCAAAACCAGATTCTTTTAAAGAAAAGAAACAAAGCGAGGAAAGAAAAAGAACGTATAAACGGACAGAAGAAACGCTTCCGTATAAAAGATCAGGAGCATCGGATTCTGGAAAATACAGGGATCAGGATTCAAATCAGAAATATTATCACGGTTCCGAAAGGAGGCGCTCATTTTCGCGGGATGATGAAGCAGATAATGATCGTAATATAAGAAGTGGCAAAAAATATAGTGAGGGTAGAGATTCTGAATCAGGAAAGCACTCGGGTTCAGAGTTTTATAAGGAAAAGAGATACAGTGAAGAAAGAAAAAGACCGTATAAACGGACAGAAGAAACGCTTCCGTATAAAAGATCAGGAGCATCGGATTCTGGAAAATACAGGGATCAGGATTCAAATCAGAAATATTATCACGGTTCCGAAAGGAGGCGCTCATTTTCGCGGGATGATGAAGCAGATAATGATCGTAATATAAGAAGTGGCAAAAAATATAGTGAGGGTAGAGATTCTGAATCAGGAAAGCACTCGGGTTCAGAGTTTTATAAGGAAAAGAGATACAGTGAAGAAAGAAAAAGACCGTATAAACGGACAGAAGAAAAGCCCCCGTATAAAAGATCAGGATCATCGGATTCTGGAAAATACAGGGATCATGATTCAAATCAGAAACATTATCATGGTTCGGAAAGGAAGCGTTCATTTCATATGGACGAAGATTTAGGATATGATAGAAATAAAAGCAGACGGACAAGGTATGGTGAAGAAAAACCTGCTGAAAAAACTTACCGTCCTGTAAAAGCTGATCCGACTACTCCTATACGTTTGAATAAGTTTATTGCAAATGCCGGAGTATGCTCAAGGCGTGAGGCTGATAAATACATTGAAAGCGGTGCTGTAAAAGTAAATGGTGTAATTGTTACAGAACTCGGTACCAAAGTGAGCCCAACGGATAAAGTGCAGCTTGGAGACCAGACTCTTTCATCTGAAAAGTTTCGATATGTTTTGCTTAATAAACCCAAAGGCTATATTACTACTTCTGATGATCCTTTTAAACGGGATACGGTAATGATACTTGTGGAAGATGCCTGCAGGGAGAGGATTTATCCGGTTGGCAGACTTGACCGTAACACCTCAGGGCTTTTGCTATTCACAAATGATGGAGAACTTACCAAACGTTTGACACATCCGAGTTTTGGGGTTCGGAAAGTTTACGATGTAGAACTCGACAAGCCGCTTACAAAAAAAGATATGGAAACAATTGCCGGAGGAGTAGAGCTGGAGGAGGATATTATTTCAATTGATGATATTGCATATGTTGATTATGATGAAAGCCGTAAACATATTGGAATTATACTTCATTCCGGACAAAATAGGGTTGTAAGAAGAGTTTTTGAAAAATTCGGTTATGAGGTAACCAAACTCGACAGGGTGATGATAGGCAGCCTTACGAAGAAAGATCTACCGCGTGGAAAATGGAGGCATTTAAATGATTCAGAAATAAGAATGCTGAAACGATTATAAGACAACATTAATTATTTGCCTTAATCTCAGCTTGTTAAAGCACACTTTTAATTTTTTGCCGAATATCCTACTTATCAGATTGGTTTTTGTGTTGAAATAGCAGATGAAATTTCATCAATGCATCTGTAATATTATCTTTTTCTGGCGATTACCATTACAGGCCAGTGATCAGAAGGAAGGATACCATTATGCATTTCCATCAGCACCTCATATTTAAGTGCTTTCAGTTTTCGGTCGAGGAAAATATAATCAATACGATCTTCTTTACTTTCATATTTAAAATCATTGAAAGTGTCAGCAGGTCCTTTTCTATGCAAAGCATCAAAATAAGGGTCAATTAATAATTGATGCTTTTTCAGGTATTCATAGGGTTCTTCTTCAGGCCCTGTATTAAGATCGCCCATAAGTACAGCATGGTAATCGCTATATTCAGGTTTTTTCAGAAAGTCAACAATCAGTTGAATACTGTTAAATCTTGCCAGTTTCCCAATATGATCGAAATGAGTATTTATTACCAGATAATTTTCATTTGATTCATGGTCGTATAATGTTGCCCAGGTAGCAATTCGTGGTAAAGCGGCATCCCATCCCACAGAAACCTTTTCAGGATTTTCAGAAAGCCAGAAAACACCATTATCCAGAATTTTGAAGCGTTCAGTATTAATAAATAATGGCGCATATTCTCCGGCGGTGGCTCCATCATCACGACCCACACCAATACGCTGATAATTTTTCATGCCATTTTCCAGATCAATTAGCTGCCGGTGCAAAACTTCCTGAAAACCGGCTATATCGGGTTTAAAATCATGGATTTGAGCCAGTATCAATGGGTTGCGTGCTTCCCACACATGAGGGAAATCTGATTCGTTGGCATAACGGATATTATAAGTCATTAAACGAATATCCTGACTTTTAACATAACTACAGAAATACAGAATTATAAGTATCTGCAGAGCAATTGTTTTGATTTTCATAATGATAAGTTTAAACTGAAAATATCAATATTGATTTAATTCTTCTGCAATTTTACTGACTTTTTTAATTTAACCGGACTTACTTCATAGATTTTTGAGAAAACCAAACGCTGTCAGTCTTTTTGTTTCTGCGAATAAAAGACATTTTGCTAATAATTACATGCTTATCTGATTGCATATTAACTGTCATTTAGAAAGCAATCATTATTTTTGAAAAAACTTTTAACAATGGAATTATTTGTAAAAACGGTTGCTTTTCAGGGAGCACCGGCAGAAATACATATTAACGGACAAACAGAATTACGTGAACTATTTCCTGAGATCACCTTCAGGTTCGTAAGCGAAAAACCTGACCTGATTTATTTTTTAACCGGTGGCTCTGAGCAGGAGGCAGTAGCCGCAATGCAGACTGGCAAGCATTTTTTATTGCTTGCCGGATTTGAAAACAATGCTTATGCAGCAGGCATGGAAGTAAAAGCCTGGGCAGATGAAAAGAAAATATCTTCTTCCCTTGTTTCATTACATGAAGCAGAAGAAAAGAAAATATTAAATGATCATGCTCTGATATGCAGCTCGTTACGTTTGCTTAATAAAAAGCATGCCGCTCTTATCGGAAATGTTTCGAAGTGGCTGGTTGCATCTGAGTTTCCGTTTATTCTTGCCAAAGAACGTTTCGGAATAAATATACTTCATCTGCAGTGGAGTAATTTGCCTGATTTTATGAGCTTTGATCCTGATCCGGAATTTTTTGAAGTGTTTAAACAGGTAAATAAAGACTCTTTAACAAATGAAGCCCGTTTCTATTCATTTCTTAAACATATTCTTAATGAATTTAATATCAGCGGCTTGACTGTTGAATGTTTTCAACTTGTGAACACACGTAATATTACTGCCTGTCTTGCTTTGGCAATGCTTAACAATATGAATATTGCAGCCGGATGCGAGGGTGATCTGGTGAGTTTGGCAGGCATGATGCTGGTACAGGCTTTAACAGGACATATTCCATGGATGGCAAATGTTGCAGGATTTAATGGGTCAAATTTACTATTTGCTCATTGCACTGCACCGGTTAACTTGATTGATGAAATTGAACTACCAACGCATTTTGAAACAAACAAATCTTTTGCAGTGACTGGAAAGCTAAAGATGGAGGATGTAACCATATTTCGTATGAACCAGCATTTAGACCGGGCTTTTATAAGTACCGGAAAAATTATTTCTCAGCCCCGTCATAGTTTTGCCTGTCGGACTCAGGCTGAAATAACTGTTTCAGAAACAGATTTTGAAAAATTACTAAAACAGCCTCTTGGTAATCACCACCTTATATTCCCGGGAGACCACAGGGAAATGCTTGCAAGGGCATGCCGGTATAAGCAAGTGCAAATAATATAGTAGGGTGTAAGATCGTTTTTAGGTGGTTAATGAAAATAACTTTTAGTAGCTTGATAACTCAACAAGATTTAATAAGAAACAAAACACTGGTTTGCTGAACTTATTGATGTTTTTCTTGTTTATTAATGAAAAAGCCTCAAAAGCTTTAAATTTGCAGCTTTAATCAAACAATGAGATTACAACGGATTTACAAGATACTCTCTGTTTTTCTCGTTACGCTGATACTGTTTTTTACTATCGGAGTTTCAGTGTACAGGCATTATTGTGCATGTACCAGTAAAGCCATTGTTTCTGTTTTTATCGAGTCAGTATGCGATAACGATCATGGTTTATCCTGCTGTGCTTCGTCATCAGGACAAGAGCATAAGTGTTGTTCTTCTGATATTCCAGGTACAACTGAATCACACAATAGTTGTGATTTAGCAGGAGCCTGCAAAACTGAAACAAGTATATTCCAGATAGAATCAGAATATCAGATTTCTCAGGAAAAGTTGCAAAAAGCAGATTTTATTACAGAAGTTTTAATTGCTTTTGATAATATCAGTACTTATGAGAAGCCGGTATTTATTTCTCATTCTTTTTACACTGATATTTCACCCCCGCGTATTGGCAGAGAATTCCTTACTTCCGTACATCAGCTTAAATTAGATATTCCTGTTTGCTAAATCTATAACCGGAAACATTCCGGTTTCCATGGCTTTTTAGCCATATTATAATTTTAGCTATTCAATTATAAAACAGGAATTTATGAAATCAATAATTAAAATATCATCAATCGTTTTTTTAATATTATCTGGTTTTGTTTTACAGGCTCAGGATATTAAAGGTGTAGTTTATGAGAAAACCGATCACGGGCATAAACATCCGCTTCCAGGAGCTAGTGTTTTTTGGTCTGGTACACAAACAGGTACAGCTACAGATGATAAAGGTAATTTCGCCATCAACAGGATCAAAGACAATAATCAGTTAATAATCAGCTATATAGGATATAGAACTGATACTGTCGCTATTACTTCACAGCAAAGACGTGTTGAAGTTTCACTCGAAGCTGTCATTGAACTTAGTGGTGCTGAAGTTACAGCTCGTCTGGCCGGTAGTCATTTTTCAACTTTAAACCCCATTAAAACTCAGGTAATTACACGTGGTGAATTACAAAAAGCAGCATGTTGCAACCTTGCAGAAAGTTTTGAAACCAATGCATCTATTGATGTTTCATATGCTGATGCTATTTCTGGGGCAAAGCAAATCATGCTTCTTGGAATTCCGGGTAAATACAGTCAGATGCTTTTTGAAAATATCCCCAATTTAAGAGGTTTATCATCCACGTATGGATTGATGTATATTCCGGGACCTTGGATGGAATCAATACAGGTAAGCAAAGGAACCTCTTCGGTTACTAATGGTTTTGAGTCGGTTTCGGGTCAGATAAATGTGGAATATAAAAAGCCTGAGAAAAGTGAAAGGCTTCATTTTGAACTCTTTGCAGGAGATGTTGGGCAGATTGAATTCAATTCAAATTCAGCAGTACAATTCAATGAGAATTTAAGTACCGGACTTCTGGTTCATGCAAGTAAAACTAACAGAAAAATTGACTTTAACGGAGATTCATTTTTGGATCAGCCACTTACTGAAATGATTAATATCATGAACCGCTGGAATTATGAAAACCATCAGTGGGAAATGCGGTTTGGTGTCAATGGTTTGTACGAAAACCGTCAGGGTGGGCAAATGATTGGTGTTTCTGAAAATGCTTTAAATCCGGGTAATCCGTATTTAATCAAAGTTAAGACCAGGCATGCAGAAGCCTTTTCAAAAATTGGCTGGATGTCGCATAACAGGGCTGCCACCAGTATTGGCTGGATTACCGATTTTAGCTACCATGACCGCGATGCTATGTTTGGAAAGAATATATATAGGGGAACCCAACAGAGTATTTATTCAAACGTATTATTTCAGTCCTACATTGGAAATACGGCTCATACCTATACTACGGGAGCAAGTATAATGTACGATAATTTCAGTGAGAAGCTCAACGACAGCATCTTTGGTCCTCGCGAAATAGTGCCGGGTATGTTTTTTCAATACACATATAATAATTTTGAGAAGTTTTCGGCAATTGCAGGTTTAAGACTTGACCATCACAATAAATTTGGATTTTTCTGGACACCACGTCTTCATTTCAGATACGAAATTGATACCAATACCATAGTAAGAGCTTCGGCTGGAATGGGTTATCGCAGCGCACGTATCATTGCTGAGAATAATCACTTACTTGCCACTTCGCGCAGGATTATTTCCCTGGAAGAACCAAAAATGGAAAGGGCAGTAAATTATGGATTGAATATAACACGAAATTTCACTATTGACGGTCGTGTTATGAGCATAAACGGAGAGTTTTACAGAACAAGCTTTAAAGACCAGTTGATCGTTGATATGGACCAAAAGACCACCGAAATCCACATTTATAATCTTAATGGAGAAGCATATTCAAATAGTTTTCAGGTTGAAATGATGTGGGAGGTTCTTAAAAACTTTGATGTTGTTCTTGCATACCGTTGGAACGATGTTAAGGTAACCCAGCAGGAACAACTGGTACGCCAGCCTTTGGTAAATCGCTATAAGGGTTTGGTAAATCTATCGTATGCAACCAATCTGCGCAAATGGCAGTTTGATTTTACATCTCAGTTCAATGGTGATGCCAGATTACCGGATACAAAAGTCAATCCTGAAAAATACCAGCGTCCTGAGAATTCACCTGCCTACACCATTATAAATGCTCAGGTAAGCAAATTCTTCAGAAAATGGAGTATTTATGCCGGTGTTGAAAACCTTACAAACTTTGTTCAAAAAGACCCGGTTGTTGCGGCTGACGATCCCTTTGGCGAGTATTTTGATTCATCAATGGTATGGGGTCCGATTTTAGGCAGAAAAATATATGCCGGGCTTAGAGTAACGTTATAATACAGTAAGTTTAGGTGTTGGAGGGTTTAAACAAGACTCTCCGGCACTTTAATTTTTTAAACTGACAGATTTATTGGCAATTTTAAAACCTTATAAAAATGAAAAACATGCAATTAATTTACAGGATCCTTCTGGCTGTTATTGTGATTTTGTTTACAGCCGGTTATGTTTTGGCTCAGAAACCTTCAACCAAAACGAAAGTAAACATACAAACCAATATGGATTGCGAAAGCTGTAAAAAGAAGATCGTTGATTATATGACTTTCGAAAAGGGAGTAACAGAGATTAGTGCTGATGTAAGTACTAAAATTGTAACCATTGAGTACCGTAACAATCGTACCACTGAGGATAAGCTTGTTAAAGCAATTGAAAAGCTTGGTTATAAAGCCGAAGTTATAAAGGAAGATGATAAATAATTCAGAAGCCTTTATTGGCTAATTATCAAAATAAAGCTCAGCCGGATAAAGCCTTTTAAAAAGGCACTTTCAGAAAATAGAATAATTTCTACTTTTTGGGATTAAAAA
>CAZJZG010000008.1:0-82735 GCA_964550455.1 uncultured Bacteroidales bacterium
GCTGTTTTTAATCCCAAAAAGTAGAAATTATTCTATTTTCTGAAAGTGCCTTTTTCCGGGTTCTGACATTGCCGGCACATCTTGATGAACCGCATCTCATAAAACATTAGTTCTGTGCCCCTTATACTACCTTCCTATTAATATCCATTTTCATATACAAGGCGGTATAAATTGAATAACAGCATATAATCCAAACCGCTGTATTCACCCTGAAGCCACTGGTTTGTACCGCTACCAAGCCTTTCAGGCCATACAAGCCGGTTTATTGATGACCATTCAAACACAAAATCATTAGCAGAATAATTGCCAAAATTTGACGGACCATTGACAGGAGCCAGATTGAGAAGTCTTTCATATTTTTCCTTTTCACGATTAAGTTTTTTAGGACAATCGTTATGAAGAATACATGAAATCAATGCAAAGTGTTCGTAATGAGGGTCAGGAACAAAAAAGAATTTATGATGCCGGTTATACAGGCGTATCAGATCGCGCGTACTCCAGATATTACCAATTGTTGCTAGTGAGCCGGCATGAAACAAATGATCAATATTTCCTTTTGGTGAGAATTGCTGGGCAATCTGTAAAAATCCCACTAACCGTATCCATATAAATCCCTGTAGAGAATACCCCCAGTGCAGGCAGCCAAAATTCTCGTCAGTAATGAAATCGCCGGCTTCAGCAAAGCCAAACTTCAGAAATCGTGGATCGGCACCTCGCTTTACAGGCATTTTTGTAACCGGATTACGCAAATTCCAAATCCTGAAACAAGGCTTGTTATTGATAATATTAAAACATTTTTTGTATTGTAAGGCTTTGATTATCTGATAACTGATTAACATTGCCCGTTGTGAAAGTGTTAAACGCAAAGCACCATTAAAAAACGGACTGCTCACTGTATCGTCAACAAGTTTACTGATCAGAGCCAAACCTATAACCAGATGCCATACCTGATCCTGGCTCATTTCATTTAAGCGTTTATCCGCTTCGGTATAATCTGACCGGACGTATGGATAATCAACAAACGAAGGGTTTTTCCACGCCCAGTCCTGTGTGAATGTTGCAGGAATATCATCACGAATAAAAAAGCCATTGGGAAAAGGTGGTGCATGAGGATTACCATAAAAAGCTTCTGCACTTATATCAAGACGCTCCATTGCCATAAGTACATTGTCAATCTCAATCAAAGTCTCGCCCACAGGCATATTACTGAGTTTCAACAGTTTATATTCAGTTGCAAGCACAGCCATATAATTACTAAGGTTGATAGTGGCATCACCCCAGCGCATCAGTCCGGTATTTATATTCCTAAAACTTGCGGGAATATTGGTTCCCGGCTCATTTCCCCGGCTCGAAACCATAAAATCAGAAAGTAAACGCTCGCGATAAATCAGATACTTTTGAAAATTCTGAACCTGACTTTGCGCAATTACCTGATTGACAAAAGGTTCAAATAACAGAATTAATAATATGATTATTCTGAAAATCATTTTAAAATATTGAACACAAATTCAGCATAATCCCGGGTATCTCCGGTAAATCAAGGCAATTATCCATTGTAGTGCAATAGATTATGCTACAATGCTAACTTATCAGACCATCCCTTCGAGTCTTTTTCTCAGTTTCGCGCTATCCTCATCAAAACCACGTTTTCCAAGTAATGCAAACATATTCTTCTTGTATGCTTCAACTCCGGGCTGGTCAAACGGGTTTACTTCCAACAGATAACCACTTAATGCACAGGCAAATTCGTAGAAATACATAATTCCGCCAAGATAAAACTCATTTATTTCAGGGATGCTTATTCTTAAATTAGGAACTTCTCCGTCAACATGGGCAAGCAATGTGCCTAATTCAGCCATGCGATTTACTTCGCTCAGCCGCTTGCCAGCAATATAGTTCAATCCGTCAGAATCGTCATCAAGTTCAGGAACTGCCAGTTTTCTGGCACTTTGTTCAACTGAAAGCACACTTTCAAAAATTATACGCAGACCTTCCTGAATATACTGCCCCATGCTGTGCAGATCAGCGGTAAAAGTAACTCCGGCAGGGAATATACCTCGCAATTGCTTTCCTTCACTCTCACCATAAAGCTGTTTCCACCATTCAGTTAGAAACACAAGGTTAGGTTGATAATTAACCATGATCTCTACCGTCCTTCCTTTCTGATAAAGAGCATTGCGAGTGAGTGCATACAATGCAGCAGGGTTGTTTTCCGGTAAGTGCGAACCCAAAGCTGTTGCTTCCATTTCAGCAGCACCGTTTATCATTTCTTCAATGTCAAATCCGGCTACGGCAACAGGAAGTAATCCAACAGGGGTCAGAACTGAATAACGGCCTCCTACATCATCAGGTATAATAAATGTTCTGTAACCTTCTTTGTCAGCCAGATTCTTTAACGCTCCCTTTGCTTTATCGGTAATGGCAATAATACGTCTGCGCGCTTCGCTTATACTGTACTTTCTTATCAGATGTTGCTTCAGCACTCTGAAAGCAATAGCCGGCTCGGTAGTAGTGCCTGATTTTGATATTACGATAAGCGACCAATCTACCTTTTGCAATACATCAATCAGATCAGCATGATAATCTTCGCTAATATTATTACCTGCAAACAGAACCAGTGATCCCGGTCGCTTAAATGCCGGCATCAGTCCTGCAAACTGATGCTGAAGTGCTTCAATTACAGCTCTTGCACCCAGGTAAGACCCGCCTATGCCTACCACAACCACTATTTCTGATTTTTCTTTAAGTTCCATTGCTGCCTCTTTAATTTTCCTTAATAGATCAGGTGTTGTTGAAGAAGGCAACCTGACCCATCCGGTAAAATCATTCCCCGCACCAGTTCCGGAAATCAGATTATGATGATGAACCTTTAACGAACTTTCCTGCTTTTTCAGATCGTCACGATCAATGAAACCAAATACTGACTGAATATCAACATTAAGCTTTTTCATATTTTCAAAATTATTAAATTCCTGCCGGTAAAATTATTAAAAAAGTGGTTTACGTACATGTAAACTGCTCAGATTCCTTATTATTATGTGTTCATTACGGTTTTAGAAGAGCAATGGTTCAAAGCCAAATCAATTTTTACTATTTATTTATTGCTGAAAAAACGGTTTTATATCAATACTTGTATTGAAGTGTTGCGATTATCGAATACTAAAATGATCCGGCATCTCAAAAACCTGTATTTTTTCGTGATCTTAGTGCAATTTCCTGTTTTGTGCTTCATTAAGATCTCTCGTGATAAGATATTAAACTTTCTCTGCGTTCTGCCTTATTTACTCAACTTGAGTTACGGTTGAATTTCGGGCGTTCCCAATCCATTGCTCGGTTGCCCCTCAATTGAGCCTTATATCAGATTTCTGTGAGTAAGAATTTTAGATTTGCTAATGACTTCTTTCAGATTCGGGGTCACCCACGACACCCTTATCAATCGCTAATGTTTCCTGTCAACTCGGCACATGAAGGAACTTGCATCCTGCCAGCTTAATACCATGCCAGGCATAAAAAAAGAAGCTGTCTCTTTTCTGAGACAGCTTCCCCAAAACAAACAACAAAAACCAAGTTACTTTGGGCAATAACAAATTGCCAATTAAGTAAACCTTAAAACGTTTATGAAAAAAATTACTCTGCAAAGATATAAAACATTTTTTAATTAAAAGTGTATCCTGAGTAAAAAAAGTTAAAAAATGTTAAGTTCATGCCTAATCCTCTGCTTTGCAGTACTTTTGCATTCATGAACCGACTGAAAATAACACTTGCCATAATCCTGGTCAGCCTTTCACTGCTGACTCTTGTGGCTATTCAGCTATATTATATCAATAGCGCTATCAGGGTAGAAGAAAGTAATTTTCAGCACAGGGTAACCGAAGCAGCTACAAATATTGTAAATAAGCTTCAGAAAATGGATCTGGTTTACAATTTCAGCCTTCAACAACGCAAAAATAAAATCTTACATTCAATTGACTCATTAAGAACTGCTTACCAGTTACAAATGATTTCTGATTCCGTGAATTCTCCGGAATTTAATTACTCCAGACAATACAAACAGATTGAGATGTACGATGGCAATCAGTGGGAAACCGTTCAAAAATTTGACACGAGTACCATTATTTCAAATAATCCTTCCGATTCCGCTTACAGATATATTGAAGAAAGCTTTTATCATCAGGCTGATCTACTTGGTGAGCTAATTGACGAAATGCTTAGTGGCAGAAATCCTTATGATAACCCTGTGAGATACGGTAAAATACTGATTGACTCCTTAATTGGTGCAGAGCTTGCCAATAAAGGACTGAAACTTGAATATGAATTCGGAATATTCAGCACCATGCAAAACCGGTTTCTTATGGAAAAAACCGGAAACCATACTCATTCATTGATTGAAAATGGATTTTCGTATCAACTGTCGCCGGGTAGTTTCTTTATGAGTTCGGATTATCTAATCCTCTTCTTTCCAAATCATATCCGTTTTGTACTAGTAAGGCTTGCAGGTATGCTTGGCATTTCACTTTTGATTGTTTTAATACTGATAGGAGCATTTTTCTATGCTTTTCAAACCATCTTGCATCAGAAGAAATTATCGGCAATGAAAAATGATTTTATCAACAATATGACCCACGAATTCAAAACGCCAATTTCAACGGTTGCTCTTGCATGTGAGGCATTGAACGACAGTGATATACAAAAATCAGAAGAGCTTTATAAAAATTATATCAGTATAATCAGCGAAGAAAACAAAAGGCTGGGGATTATGGCTGAAAAAATCCTTCAAACAGCTATTCTTGAAAAAAAGGAACTAAAACTGAAACTTGAAAACTTTGACCTTCACGAAATAATCCATGATGTCATAAAAACCATGAGCATTCAGATTGAAATACGTGACGGACAGATCAATACAAAGCTTGATGCTGAACAAAGCCGGATACTTGCCGACAAGGTTCATATTACCAATATCATTACTAACCTGCTGGATAATGCAAATAAATATACTCCTGTGAAACCCCGTATTGATGTTAAAACCGACAACACTGAAAATGGGGTTATCATTATGATTTCTGATAATGGTCTGGGTATCAGCAAAGACGACCAGAAAAAAATATTTGAAAAATTATACCGGATACCTACCGGAAACATACACAATGTAAAAGGATATGGGCTGGGTCTCAGTTATGTAAAATTCATTGTTGATAAGCATCATGGGAGTATTTCGGTTGAAAGTGAAGTTGGACAGGGAACTAAATTCAGAATATTTTTGCCTTTTCATCCTGAACCCAAGTAAACAAATGTATATTTGAAAAACTGTTCATAAATATTATTTACACTAATTAATTGAAAATCAGCATAAATACTTTGTTATGGAAAATGAAAAACTGCGTGTTTTATTAGCCGAGGACGACCGGAATCTGGGTAATATTCTGAAATCCTATCTTGAGGCAAAAAATTATGAAACTACTTTATGTGTCAACGGGCATGAGGCTTTGCAGGCTTATGCCAAAAACAACTATGATATTTGCCTCATTGATGTTATGATGCCTGTAATGGATGGTTTCAGCCTTGCTAAGGAAATCCGTACCGACAACAAACAGATACCTATACTGTTCCTTACTGCCAAATCATTGCAGGAAGACAAAATCAAAGGTTTTGAATTGGGTGCCGATGATTACATAACCAAGCCTTTTGCGATGGAAGAACTGCTGGCACGTATGAAAGCCGTACTTCGTCGTTCAATAAAAGAAACATCACAGGCAGAAGAAATCAGTGTTTTTGAACTTGGGAACTATACTTTCGATGTAACCCGACAGACATTAACTTTTGAGAATGATGTTCAAAAATTGACTTCAAAAGAAACAGAACTGCTGAAATTGTTTTGTGAAAATATGAATCAGATACTGGACCGAAAAATAGCATTACTTAAAATATGGGGCGACGACAGCTATTTCAACGCCCGCAGCATGGATGTTTATATTGCCAAACTCCGGAAATTCCTGAAAAATGACCCTACTGTACAATTGGTAAATGTTCATGGAACAGGCTTTAAACTGGTGACAAATATTTGAATTCCTTTACAAACCAGCCATTCATGAAAATTGCCGCTTTAGTATCAGGAGGAGTTGACAGTTCGGTTACTATACCTTTATTAAAGGAGCAGGGACTGGAACCGGTTATTTTTTACATACAGATTGGTATGGAAGATAAAGCCGGATTCATGGATTGCCCTTCAGAAGAGGATATTGAAATAGTAAACTGGATTGCAAAAAAATATAGCTGCCACATGGAAATCGTTGATTTACAAAAAGATTACTGGGAAAGTGTGGTTTCATATACCCTTGATTCAGTTAAGAAAGGGCTTACACCAAATCCTGACGTTATGTGCAATCTGCTTATCAAGTTTGGAGTTTTCAATGAGCGCTACGGCGCTGATTTCGACCGCATTACAACAGGACATTACGCAAAGAGGATAGAACTTGACAATAAAATATTTCTTGGAACAGCTCATGATAGCATCAAAGATCAGACATATTTTCTTAGTCGTATCACTTCGGCACAAATGCAGAAACTAATGTTCCCGCTTGGAGATATGTTAAAAAAGGATGTACGCAAAATAGCATCCGAAATAAAATTGCCGAGTGCGGAACGTCGTGATAGCCAGGGAATTTGCTTCCTGGGAAAGATAAATTACAACGATTTCATCAGACGATATGCCGGCGAACGTGAAGGAAATATCATTGAATTTGAGACCGGAAAGATACTTGGCAAACATAAAGGCTATTGGTTTCATACAATAGGGCAGCGAAAAGGGCTTGGATTAGGACAAGGACCCTGGTTCGTAGTGAAAAAAGATACAGACGAAAATATTATTTATGTATCAAATGGTTATGATCCTGAAGCTCAATACGGCGATACTGTAAATCTTAAAGATTTTCTATTCATTACTGAAAATCCATGGGGCAACAACATTGATGGTGTTAACATCACTTTTAAAATACGTCATACTCCTGAATTTATTGAAGGGAAGTTATATACCAGTGGTAACCAGCATATTATTAAATCATCAAAACCGATTGCAGGTATTGCTCAGGGTCAGTTTGGTGTAGTGTACGATACCGAAATGAAAATTTGTATTGGCAGTGGGGTAATTACAGAATCATGAACTGTTTTTTCCGAACCATATAATCTCACTAAACCGCAATGAGTACAGTGAAGTAATGGTGATATGATTTATACGATCATCCTGATACGAAGAACTGTTTTCCCCCTTCCGAACCAGTATGACTGACTGATTACCTTCTCAGAACGCACTGATTCCCAATTGAAGTTTATTTTGCCATGATACTTAACTGCTGTACACTGCCATCAGTCTTATAATCAATTGAACTGCCGGAGCCACGATAGCTGTAAATCTTAAAATAATAGGTCGTATTGGGTGTTAAACCACCGAAAACAGCATGCTGCACACCATAGGCTATATTTCTGTTCCAGAAATCATAATTTACCGGGGTTCCATCCACAGGATCAGAAATACTTTCAAAGCCTGTATCGCTCATACGTATCAGATAACCATCGGGCAAAAGGGTTCCTACCGCATCCTCCCAGTTCAGGGTAATGGTATGAGCTGAAAAATCAGTAACATGATAAGCCGGTTCATCTTCCAGACAGTCAGCCCAAACACAATTAACATATTCAGGATGATCAATATAAGGGTTGCGGTTACCCTGAATTGCATAAACAGCATTGTTGCGGCCAATTTCCTTTTGCGAAACCGGATCATCAGTATGCCATTGCAGAAGCAGATCAAGATACCAGTCTTTAAACACCGGGAAAGTATTGGATTGCAATACGGCAGCACACTGGGGTGAATTGCTGTGCCATCCGGCAACCAGATCTTCATATCGAGTTGCCATATAAAAGTATGTACGTGCAAAATCGCCCTTGTATTCATCAATGGGTTCAAACACCAGCCCTGAATAACCTGCCGTTGAATTATTTCCAAGCTTACTGCCATTCAATGTAGTAGTAACAGAGGAATTTACCACACCATACGGATAATTTGAACGCAGTTCATTAACCCAGGCATCAGCGGGGTAAATATGAAAAAGATCGGTATACATAGGTACATCTTCCTGACTGCCGTACCAGCTACGTGGAAATGTATGTTCACGGTTGTAGCAGGAATTTTCAAACGGAACTGATCCCTCAGTGCATTGATTAAGAATGAATTCATACTCGTACGGCGGGTTTCCGGGAATATCGCTATACATATCCCAGACCTTACCATTAGGCTTTTTATCAGTGTTTTGAAAATGAGTCCAGATAGAATTATATGTAATTACCGTATGATCCTTAATGATGTTATAAAGAGCAGTTTTTAGCTCCGAACCGGTTTTACCTGACGCATCATCATAATATCCTGATGGTATCTGCCCCTGTAAATAAAAAGGCAGCAGAAAAATAAACAGTGGAAAGATCAAGTTCTTATGTTTCTTCATTGCAATTGTATCATTTAAACAAAGAACAAAAGTAATGAATAAACCATGAAATGAATTAAGCACAGAAATATTATCAAAAGCTTGTATTTTTGCCGATGGCTGTGAATCATTTTTAGCCTGTTTGCCTCTATGAAAATTATTGACTGGTATATTATCCGTAAATTTCTGGGAATCTTCTTTTATGCCATTGGTTTACTGGCAGTTATAATTATAATCTTTGATCTTTCTGAAAAAATAGATGATTTTATTGAAAAAGATGCACCGCTTAAAGCTATCATTTTTGATTACTATCTGAACTTCATTCCATATCTGGTGAACATGTTCAGTGCCTTGTTCACATTTATTACGGTCATCTTTTTCACTTCCCGAATGGCTACCAATACTGAAATTGTGGCTATTCTTAGCAGCGGTATCAGCTTCTGGAGAATGATGCGTCCTTATCTAATTTCGGCTGCTATCATAGGGTTGTTATCGTTTATGCTTTCCAGTTATGTGATTCCCATTACAAATCGTTCACTGTTCAGTTTTGAACGAACCTATATCAAAAAGCCCAAGCATAGCCAGCCTAATAATATTCATTTGCAGATTAGTCCGGGAGTTTACGTTTATTTAGGGCGCTACTCAAGTTATAATAATACAGGGCAAAACTTCTCAATTGAGAAGATTGACAATTCAGGTCTATATTACCGGCTAAATGCCGAGCAATTCAGTTACGACAGCGTAAATCATACCTGGAGTATTTTGGATTACAAAGAGCGTTTCATTGACAGTATCGGAGAGCGTCTTAAAGAAGGTAAACGGATAGATACCGTTCTTAACATTCATCCCGATGATTTCATGATTGATGCTGCCCGCCTTAAAACTCTGACTTCGCCCGAGTTAAATGAAGTTATTGCTGTGGAAAAGATGAAGGGTTCAGGTGCTATTATTGCATTACAGGTAGAAAAACACAGCCGGATTGCATTTCCGTTTGCCAACATAATACTTGCAATGATAGGAGTAGCTGTTTCGAGCCGAAAAATTAGGGGCGGAACAGGATTACACCTCGGAATAGGACTGACGTTGACTTTTACTTATGTGCTTTTTATGCAAATATCAACAGTTTACGGTGTTTATGGAGGCTTGCCTCCTATAATAGCAACATGGATACCCAATATTATTTTCGGTATTATGGCTTTCTTTCTGATCAGATATGCACCTAAGTAATAAACCGGTGGTATGCAGTTCAGGATCAAACTACTAAAATCAAGTTATTAAAGCACAATATTTCACCCTGTTCTAACATTTTAATAAAACACAAAACAAAGCTTACTAGCTAAACTTCCTGATCATCAGCATGGTAATGAATGCGCATTAAAACTATAATTTCCCTGTCCATTGAAAATATTCAGAAGGAAAATCAATAGCTTCAGGAAGGTTTTTAAATATTCCAAATACAGCGGGACCACTGCCGCTCATAGCTGCATATACAGCGCCCGAAGCATACAGTTTGTTCTTTATTGCACTTAATTCGGGGTATATGCCAAACACAGGTTTCTCAAAATCGTTTTTCAGATTGTTCTTCCAGTCTTCCAAAGGCATTTTGACTATGTCATTTAATGATATTCCGGTTTCTGATGGCTTTGTCAATGAATATGCATACCCTGTGTTCACACTGAAATCAGGCTTAACCACATAAATGAATAAATCCTTAAGGTTTAGATTCAGCGGGCTAAGTATTTCGCCCCGCCCTGTAGCAATTGCCGGGGTGTTTCTAATGAAAAATGCACAATCGCTGCCTGTCATCGAAGCATAGTTCATCTGTTTTTCATCGGTCAAACCAAGCTCAAAAAGTTCATTAAATAATTTTATAGCAAATGCAGCATCCGAAGAGCCACCGCCAAGACCTGCTCCTACAGGTATGGCTTTATGAAGATGAATATAAACTGAGGGAAGCCCGAAATCTTTTTTAAGCAATTCATATACCTTCATCACAAGATTCTGCTTCAGATCCTCACCACTTAACATCCTTAAAGACAATGACTTACTCTCTGAACCCATTACCAGCCCTGAAATCAATGAATTTTCTTTTTTCTGTATTGCCGGTGGCTCATAATAATTGCCATGGGTTCTTATATCAATCCCGCTAACATACATTTTTGTATTTTCAGTTTCGGCAACAATTATTTCCAGCACTTCGTACAAGCCAATTGGTATCATTACCGTTTCAATATCATGAAAACCATCATTTCTTTTCCTCAGTACCTTGAGTCCTAGATTAACTTTAGCATTTGGAAAAACCATCATAATTCAATGATTTTTTTATTTTTATCACAGTTTTTTCAGAAAGCAGATTTTGAAATCATCCTCAGTTCTCCGTTTCTGATTTCAAGAGCTGAAGGGAAGTTATTGGAAAATAGTTTGCCGGTTCCCAGCCCGTGATATGTTGGATTATTCAGAGTAAAAGCCCATTGTGCCAATGCATTAAGCCCTATATTTGATTCAAGTGCTGAAGTTATCCACCATCCGGAATTTGTTTTTTCAGCTTCGTGTATCCACTCCATACTTTTTGCAAAACCACCCAGCATTGAAGGTTTCAGAATAATATAACGTGGGCAGATCACTGAAAGTAAATTTGATTTATTGTCAACCGCGTCCTTAAAAAACAATTCCTCATCCAGAGCTACAGGAACAGGTGATTTTTCACATAATTCCGCCATCAGCTCCCAATTACCCGGTTTGATTGGCTGCTCAATTGAGTGAAGTTCCAGTTCTGATAATATTTTTAATTTTTCCAGTGCCTTTTCAAATTGGAAAGCTCCGTTTGCATCAACTCTTAAAACAATATCATCATTTTTGTATTCCTGTCTGATGGTTTTTAAAATCCCAATTTCCTCTTTGAAATCCAAAGCTCCTACCTTCATCTTAATACAGCGATATCCCTCTTCAATACGCATTCGAACCTGCTGAAGAATATTTGCTCTGCTTCCCATCCAGATAAGCCCGTTGATGGGAATACCTGATCTGTTCTCAGTAAAATCAGAAGGATAAAGAATCTTTTTACCACCTCCTTGCAGGTCTTTCCATGCTGTTTCAAGTCCAAAACGAATTGAAGGATAGCAATTTAGATCAGGATTGGCAGTTGAAATATATTTTGCAGGATCTTCACAAACCTTAGCAAGCATGACCTCAAAATCATTTTCAGGATCTGGGCTTAAACCTTTTATAAGACTACACTCACCCGTTCCTTTAATATCAGGTTCATTGGTGTCAGAAATTGAAATTATGTAAGAAGTCTTGGTGGTAAGATAACCTCTTGAGGTTCCGGCCGGAGTGTAAAAGTTCAGAACATGTTTAGATGCAGTGGCTTTCAGCATTATATCATTAGAAATTGAATAAATCTTACAGCACAAGGCTGAACCCAAAAATAATTGAAAAAAGCAGTGTGGTGAGTGCCAGTCGTTTGAGGTAAGGATCAAGTTCAGCAGGAATAGTATACTTAAAAACCCCGTAAACATTCATCCAGAAAAAGGGTACTGTGACAAGGAAAAACATTTGTACCGGCGAACGGTAATTTATTATCATATATATCAGTCCGCATATTACCGAACCAAGTATCAGAATAAGATGATAGATCCTTGCAGTTCGTATGCCAAACCTGACTACAAGGGTTTTCTTACCTGAATTGGCATCGTTTTCCCTGTCGCGCATATTGTTCAGATTCAAAACAGCCATACTCAGAAAACCAACTGCCGAAGCCGGTAATATAACATCAGCATGAAATTGCTTTGTGATAAGATAATGGGTTCCCAAAACACCGGCAAGACCAAAGAAAATGAATACAAACAAATCTCCCAGACCATAATATCCATAAGGATTATTTCCAACGGTATATTTTATGGCAGCTATAATTGCAAGCAAGCCCATTATCAGAAACAAAACCCTGACAAAATGATTACCAACATGCAAAGCCATGAAAACCAATGGAATACCGGTAGCAAGGCATAATACTGATAAAACAATAATAGCCACTTTCATCTGTCGGACACTGATTTTCCCGCTCTGAACGGTTCTTTGTGGTCCTACCCGGTGTATATTATCAACTCCATGAGATGAATCACCATAATCATTTGCGAGATTTGAAAGAATTTGAAGGAAAAGTGTTGTTAGCAGCGCAAGAATAAAAACCGTCCAGTTTGTTACTCCATCAAAATAAGCGATAAAACCTCCAAGCAAAACGGTTGAAAGCGCTAAAGGCAGTGTACGTAGCCTGAAAGCAGAAATCCAGTATTTGAGTTTTAACGACACCTAAGTTACAATTATTTGAACCTCAATCCTTATTGAGCTTGTGAATATTCGGGTTGCAAAAATACATGTATAACATGAATTTAAGGTATATTAATAGATTCAGATTGAATAAAAATTTGAATTCAGGACTTCGGAAAATTAATCATGTATGCAGATAGTAGAAAAGCGAAGATTTAATGTGCAAAACACCAAGCGCTATTCTGGTTTCCGGATTCAGAGAATGATTAATTAATTTTAGGGCAGCCATTTACAAAATCAAATGACCTGATAAAAGCAAATCAGCAATATTATCAACGGTTTACTATCAACTCTGCTATGGGAACTTCGGGTATTTTTGAAAATCCGGTTTTCGTTTTTCAAGAAAAGCATTTTTCCCTTCCTGAGCTTCTTCGGTCAGATAATACAATAATGTAGCATTACCTGCTAATTCCTGTAAACCAGCCTGTCCGTCCAATTCAGCATTCAAACAATATTTGATCATACGTATTGCCAGAGGGCTATTCTGCATAATGTCCCTGCACCATTCAACCACCTCATCTTCAAGACATTCAAGTGCAACTACTTTGTTTACCAAACCCATTTCAAGAGCTTCCTTAGCTGAGTACTGTCGGCACAAAAACCATATTTCCCTTGCTTTTTTCTGACCCACAACTCGGGCAAGATATGATGAACCAAAACCTCCATCGAAACTGCCAACTTTAGGTCCAACCTGACCAAAAATTGCGTTTTCAGATGCAATACTAAGATCGCAAACCACATGCAAAACATGTCCTCCGCCAATAGCATATCCGTTTACCATTGCAATGACCGGTTTGGGAATAGACCGGATAAGTTTCTGAAGATCAAGCACATTCAATCTTGGCACCCCATCTTTGCCAATATAACCACCGTGACCTTTTACATTCTGGTCGCCTCCGCTGCAAAACGCCTTATCGCCTGCACCGGTTATTACCACAACTCCAATATCATTATTTTCACGGCAATGATGCATGGCATCAATCATTTCCTTAATTGTATCAGGAGTAAAGGCATTACGATAACGCGGACGGTTTATGGTAATACGGGCAATTCCTTCGAAAAAATCAAACATGATCTCTTCATATTCTTTTATGGTTGTCCAATCTCGTTTTTCAGTCATGATCTCAAAAAATTAAAGTATTCTCTTAATATTGAAGCACTTATCTTGTTCACAGTTTTAATTTCAAGTAACGCAGGCATTGAAATATTGCTATTCAAAAACTCAGGAAGACAGTTTTTAAGGGTTTCTGAGTCAAAAGCCTGAAAATATTTCAGTCCGAACATTTCTGCAAGATATTTAATTTCAGGAACATACGGAGTTTCAATATAGGTTTCCATTTCTGGCATAGTATCAGGTCCTTCAATGATCCGGAAAATATTTCCACCTCCATTATTCATAACAATAATCCTAAGGTTCGGAGTAAGGTTATTATTCCACAACGCATTTGAATCATACAAAAACGCAATATCTCCGCTAAAAAGCACAGTAAGGGCACTATTTGCCCATGCCGCTCCTGCTGCAGTGGAAGTACATCCGTCAATTCCGCTAACTCCACGATTTCCGAAACATATTGTCTGCCCGGGTGCATCAAAAAGCTGCAGATAGCGTACAGGAGTACTGTTACCTGCCTGGATCAGTGTCCCGTGAGGTATATGATCAAGTATGATTTCAAAAGCTTTTAGATCTGACCATGAGTAGTTTTTCAAAAATTCTTTGTGTCTTGAAGCTCTCTTACCATGTTGTTCAAGCCATAGCTCACGATAACTACCTTTTGATTTCCGGATAAGAGGAAGAAAATCCCCAAAAAATGTTTCTGCTTTTACAGGGATGGTATGGCTAAGGCTTTTAAATGTATCAACATGAATATTCACGGGAGCAATGTGCCAGTGTGTTTTAGGCTTGTACCGCCTCAGCCATGCTTTTACTTTTCGTGAAACTATATGCCCGCCAATTGTAAGTAATAAATCCGGAATAAATTCGTGATCTGAGTTTTTTTCAAAACCGTCTATCAGACGGTCAATATTTTGCAAGAAGTATCTGCCATGCAAGTTTGAAGTTGACTCAGTAAGAACAACTGTTCCGGGATCTTCTGCCAACTGGTTTAAAGCCTGGTTCAAATCCGGATTTGGCGCAAGCATTCCGGCTATTACAAGCTTTGAACCTGTATTGTTCCATATATCTGCAAATATTTCAAGATCACTGTAACTGACTTTTGGTATGGTTCTTACCAACTGCATCAGAGATACCTCAGGCTGAGCAACGGTTTCTTCCTTATAAAGCGGCTCACTGAGCGGGATATTTATATGAACCGGACCATCCACCGGAAACGTACAGGCATCAATGGCATCATTTATCAGCCTTGCGTTGTAACGAAGAGTGCTCTCGTTCCATGGTTCTGAAGGCAATTGTACACTTTTGCGGATATAATTAGAATACAAGCTATTTTGATTTATAGCCTGTCCATCGCCCTGGTCAATCCACTCAGGTGGACGATCGGCTGTAAGAATAAGAAGCGGAACCATCTGATAATATGCTTCTGCAATGGCAGGAGCATAGTTCAGTGCGGCAGTTCCCGAAGTGCATGCAATTGCAACCGGAACCCTTTTCTGCTGTGCAATCCCAAGTGCAAAATAAGCTGCCGAACGTTCATCAACTACACTTAAACACTGAATTCCCTGACGGTTCAGGGCAGCAATAAGCGGTGCATTACGCGATCCGGGAGATACGACAGCAATATTAATGCCTTTGGCAGAAAGCAAACCGGCAAGTTGTATAAGTGATTCTTTGCCCTTGTACTGCATGAAAAAATATTTAAAGTGCTAATTTCTGTATTTTTTCTATAATAGCCATCAAAGTTAGGGCTTTCAATTCGGTTTCCTGCCATTCTTTTTCAGGAACCGAATCAGATGTTATGCCTCCTCCGACATATAAAACCATTTGCTCCTGTGAAATTTTCATGCAACGTAGATTTACAAACAATTCTGTTCTTTTTTCGAAACCAACAGGACCCAGAAATCCGGTATAGTATTCCCTGTCGTGCTTTTCAAATTGCTCTATCAGTTGCAAGGCTTTTTCGCGAGGCATACCACAAACTGCCGGTGTTGGATGTAATGATTCTGCCAATAGCCCCAGTTTTGAAAGATGAGAGATATCAAAATGAAAAGTAGTACATAAATGCTCAACCTGACCAGCAGCCATGGTAAAAGGCGCTGAAATGTCAATGTTTCCAGGATTCAGTGATTGGATTTTTTCATTAATGAACCTGGTAACAATAGCCTGCTCTTCAATTTCTTTATCACCCCATGTTCCTTTAGAACCTACAGGGCGTGTGCCGGCAAGTGACATAGTTGTGCAATTATTGCCTGTACAGGATATCAAAGTTTCGGGAGTGGCTCCTATCCAGGTTCCATAAGGCGGAAAATGTACCAGATAAACAAAAGCAGAGGGATATTTCAGGCATAGGTCCCTGTATAGGGCGGGCAACCTCGTTAAAGAAATACTTTCGGTAATAATAGTTCGGGAAAGCACGACTTTATCAGCAATGCCGGCTTTGTGCTGCAAAATGAGTTCTTCAAGATTGTGCAAATATTCATTTTTGGAGATCTGGTAAGATATTTCATTGCTACTTTGAAAATTTAATACAGGCTTGGCGTCTAAGAAGCTAAAGCCATGATTCTCAACATTTTCAATGAGCGTAGTTTCTTGTAAAAATAATAAAGGGTATTTTTCAGATGGTTTAAAAGGAGAAAAAATAAAACCATTCTTTTCCACCCACTGTTCATTATCTATAATTTCCAGATTCCCACCCATAAAAACAGAAGAGTCTCTATCGGGAAGCCGAAAAAATACCCATGCAGGCAGATTTTCAAATGTTTTGTTCTGAACCTGAATTTTAGCCCTGCTGTTCACAACAATATTATTTTTTATAAAAAGGAATCGGATTTCCTACCAGTTCTGATTCAGAAAATGCTTAACAAATTCAAATTTTTCGAACCTGTAAGAACTGCCAATCCTATAATAATCTGGTTGTAGTTGTTGGTTTTGGAACCTTAACCACCATAATTCTTGCAATAGTGTCCGACTCGTTGTACAGACAGTGGACGATGTCTTTCGGACTTTCGACCAGAAGTCCGGCATTAATAGTCTGTCTTTCTTTTCCTACCATGATATCGGGAGTTCCTTCAAGTACAAAAAAGAATACATCAACCGGCGTAATATGTGGTTTAAGCTTCTCACCCGGTTGAAGGGTAATGTGCATTACCTGAGCATCAGCAGTATCATACAATTGTCTGACATCTACCTTGTGAGGAGTATCCTTTATTTCCTGAGTTCTCCAATCTGTTATTTTCATTTCAACAATTCATTAAATATTAATATTCAGCACATTAACCTTAAATATCATTTCCTTTTTTCTATTATCATCACTGTCAGCCTTGAAACACAAATCAAATGCTGCTCATCGTCAGTAATACGTATTTCCCATACATGAAGCTTACGACTCCTTGCTATAATTGTTGCTTTGCCAAGCACAAAACCCTCAGTGGCTTTTCGCAGGTGGTTGGCGTTGATCTCAATTCCCACCGCAGCATGGGTTTCATTGTTTATCAGCAGCATTGAGCCCATGCTACCAAGAGTTTCGGCAAGTGCAGCACTGGCACCACCATGAAGCAGCCCTGCCGGTTGCCTGGTACGATGGTCAACAGGCATGCTTCCGCAGATATAATCAGCGCCCAGCTCAGTATATTCAATATTCATTTGTTCCATCATTGTGCCTTTATTCATGGCATTCAGTTCAGAGAGGCTAATTTGTGGCAACATATTGAAATAGTGTTTAATGTTTTAAATAATACTCATTTCTCCCCTCAAAGGAATTTGCAGAAGTCTCTCAATTTCTTTTTTGGTATAACCGCTGCCCAGCAAATACATAAGTTTGGCAATTGCCGATTCAGTAGTTATATCATATCCGCCAACAACACCAATTTTTCCAAGCTCAATACTGGTTTCGTATTTTCCTATCTCCACTGAACCACCTTTGCATTGTGTAACATTAAAAATTATAAGGTCCTTTTGTTCAATGGCATATTTCAGAGCTTTTATAAACCATACATCAGTCGGAGCGTTACCCGCGCCATAAGTCTCTAATATCAAAGCCCTTAATCCTTCAACCTCAATCATTGATCTTACAACTTTTTCAGTAATGCCAGGAAACAGTTTTAAGATGGCAACATTGGAATCAAGCTTTTTATGAACCTTAAGTTTTTTAAAATTGGGTTTTTGAATATATGCCTCATTATAGCGGATATGAACCCCTACTTCCGCCAGAGGTGGGTAATTGCCCGATAAAAAAGCGTCGAAGTTTTCTGCATTGAACTTATTGGTACGATTTCCACGAAACAAACGGTTCTCAAAATAAATAACCACTTCAGGTACTATAGGCGCATTATCGGTTTGAGCTGAAGCTATCTCAATAGCATTAATAAAATTTTCACGCCCATCGGTTCTTACCATGCCCAAAGGCAATTGAGAACCTGTGAAAACAACAGGTTTATTCAGGTTTTCAAGCATAAAGCTCAGTGCCGAAGCTGAATAGGCCATGGTATCAGTACCGTGCAAGACCACAAAACCATCATATTTTTCATAATTTTCTTTAATAACACCGGCCAGTTTAATCCAGAAATCAGGATTTACATTTGATGAATCAATTAACTGATCGAACGAGTATATATTAATACAGCAGTTCATATTGGCAAGCACCGGAATGCTATTGTAGAGGTTGTCAAAATCAAATGGTTTCAGAGCATTACTCTCAGTATCGAGCACCATGCCGATAGTACCACCGGTATAAATAAGAAGGATTTGTGTTTTTTCAACCATAGTCATTAAGTGTTTTTAGCCGGAAGGGTGTTAAAAACCTGTAAGGCAGTTTTAGTAGTTATTTGGGCAACTGTTGATACGTCAATACCAAAGGTTTCAGCAATATGAGCCGCAATAAGCGGGATGTATGAGCTTTCGTTACGCTGACCTCTGTAAGGAACAGGACTGATAAACGGAGCATCGGTTTCAAGGACCAGATGTTCCAGTCCTATTTTGGAAATAGTTTCCTTAAGCTTTGAATTCTTAAATGTAACAACCCCTCCTATTCCAAGTTTGAAACCCATATCAACTATTCGCTTTGCCTGCTCGGGTGAACCTGAAAAGCAGTGAAAAACTCCTGTAAGGCCTGGATTATTAATTTCTCTTAAGATTAAAATTATCTCATCCATTGATTTACGAGAATGAATTACCAATGGAAGCTTGTATTCCAAAGCCAGTTCAATTTGTCTTCTGAACACTTCTTCCTGCTCTTTACGAAAAGTAATATCCCAATAAAAATCAAGACCTATTTCTCCAACGGCACAATACCCTCCTTTGGCTAATCGGGATTCAATGATCTGTAACTCTTTCTTATAATTTTCTTTTACCGATGTAGGATGCAAACCCATCATAGGGAAGCAGTTTAAAGGGAAATCATCGCAAAGCCGGTGCATAGGTGTTATGGAACTGCTATCAATATTTGGCAGTAATAAATATTGTACGCCTTTATTTACAGCGCGCATTACCACCTCATGACGGTCGTTGTCAAAGGCATTAAGATATAAATGAGTATGGGTATCAACGTAAAACATGGGTGCAAAAATAGCAGAATTGCCAGTATCATGCAAAAAGCAGCAAACTTACTGACATAACTACCATTCCTGCTATTACTCCGTAAACTGTTAAATGATGTTCGCCGTATTCGCGTGCTGTTGGACTGCTTACTTTATTTATCAATGATTGATACCTGATAATCAAACTATTATCAAGGGAATACAGATTGTGAAATATTAAAACACAAAAGTAATTATGATTATTTCATTTGAAGATTTTCGTAAAGTTTTAGACCTGAAATGCAAAATTCGCTTTCAATGTTTTCATCTATAATTGATGTACAATGTTTTGTACTGAATACGATATGAATACAATTCTTTACAAGCAATTGATCCATAACTTTAATATTACGCCCTTTCAGGGCTTTGTTTTGACATACGTTTATAATCACAGGACTTCGTCCTGAGCTAATATATTACGCCCTTTCAGGGCTTTGTTTTAATATCCTGTTTATAATCACAGAACTATGTCTTGGGCTAAGTTATTTTGCCCTTTCAGGGCAATGTTTTGATATCCGGAAATTATCACAGGATTTTGGCCTTGGCTGGTATATCTAGCCCTGAAAGGGCTGAATACATCACCACAGGGAATTTACCCTGTGGATTTTCAATATTACTACTAACTAAGCCCTGAAGGGGCGTAATGCCTAATCCCACAGATATCGCTCATCATATTCCATTTTATAATTTTTTAAAAAAGCCAGATATTCATCCTGAAAAGACTTTTTTTGATGATGATTTCTTTGATTCGCAATATAATCATTAACTTTATCAATATCTTTTGGGTTAACCGAAAATGCCCCGTAACCATTCTGCCAGTAGAATTTTTTAAATTTATCATCTTTTGTCTTTATCCACTTTGAACTATGTGATTTTAGTTCCTCAAGTAGTTTCATTAGTGCCACTTTCTTTGAAAGCATGCAAAGTATATGAACATGATTGGTATACCCGCCTATTTTTATGGGATGACATTCCATTTTTTTGCAAATACCACCTAAATAAGCATACAATTCACCTTCAATGTTTTCATCTATAATTGATGCACAATATTTTGTGCTGAATACGATATGAATATAATTCTTTACAAGCGATTGACCCATGACTTTAATATTACGCCCTTTCAGGGCTTTGTTTTGATATACGTTTATAATCACAGGACTATGTCCTGAGCTGATATATTTTGCCCTTTCAGGGCTATAATTCATTATCAATATTATTTTTACACTATTGAAACTTTTTCACAAAATACTTTTGGTATAAATATCATGCAAAAAGCAGCAAACTTACTGACATAACTACCATTCCTGCTATTACTCCGTAAACTGTTAAATGATGTTCGCCGTATTCGCGTGCTGTTGGCAGCAGGTTATCAATTGAAATAAACACCATGATACCTGCTACGGCGGCAAAAAGCACTCCAAAAACAATTTGATTGATGAATGGCAGAAGTATAAGAAACCCTATCAAAGCTCCTAATGGTTCGGCAAGACCGGAATAAAATGAAAGTCTGAACGCCTTACCTCGATCACCAGTTCCGTAAAAAACAGGAATAGCCACGGCAATACCTTCAGGAATATTATGAATTGCGATAGCTATAGCGATAGGAATACCAAGATTAATATCGACAAGGGCTGATGTAAATGTTGCCAGCCCTTCAGGGAAGTTATGAATTGCAATGGCTATTGCTGAAAACTTTCCGAGTCTTATAAGGCGGTCTTTCTTTTGTTCAGCAAGCTTTTCCAAATCCATCTCTTCAATTTTATGTATCTCATGTGGGTTTTCTACTTCAGGTACAAATTTGTCAATCAATCCGATGATAAGCATACCGCCAAAAAAAGCTACGAGAGTAGTTAAATATCCTGCCTGATTTCCCATTTCGGCAGTAAGCATATCTTTTGCTGTAAAAAATATTTCCACAAATGAAACATAGATCATGATACCGGCTGAAAAACCAAGCGATAGCGAAAGGAAGCGTGTATTGGTTGACCGGGCAAAGTAAGCTATAGCCCCGCCTATTCCGGTACTTAATCCGGCAAAAAGTGTGAGACCAAAGGCCAGAAGTATATGATTAAGGTCGAAATCATTCATAATATATTTTTTGAAAAATACTTTTAACTAACGCAATGACCAGTAATTATGTTGCAATACCGGGATACACTGATACGAAAATACAGTTAAATAATGTTACAGTTTTACAATGGATTGGTATCGAATAATCTCATTCTTATTTTTTCATGTTGTACCATTTAAGGATGTTTCCATGATTCAAAAAAACATTCGGAGTTAAATATAAAAACAAAATCTTACAGGCTTATATTAAAAACAGGTCATTACTGATTAGCAATGACCTGTTTCGGGTTATAACTCATATTACAAAGTTTTATTCTTTTCTGTGGCCTGTAGCTCTTTCAAGTCGTTTCAGAATTGAAAAGATAAATACTGCTGAAAGGATACAAGAAACAATAAATATTGACCAAAGCTGCCATAATTCAAGTTTGCCCCAGAAATCACTTCCTATGAACAAGAATTTGTTTCCTACGGCGGTGGCAAGTAGCCAGCCACCTTGCATGAGACCCTGAAAACGAGCCGGTGCAACTTTTGAAACAAATGATAATCCCATAGGGCTCAGGAAAAGTTCAGCAATGGTAAGAATCAGATAAGTGCTTATCAGCCAGTAAGGCACAACCCTTGAAGAATCGGGTACGGGATTATACTTGGTAACACCATTTTCAACATACTGTAATTCATGTGGCGACACTAAACCAATTGATGCAATAAGGATAACTACGAACCCAATAGCAGCGATAATCATACCTATTCCAATCTTTTTAGGTGTTGATGGTTCCATATTTTTATTTCTCAGCCATGTAAATACAGCCATTACCGGGAAAGTAAGTGAAACTATAAACAACGGGTTGAACGACTGGAATTTCTCAGGTTCAATAGGATTAATGGCAGGATTTCTTGCAATAAAATAACCTGTTAAAGCACCAAAAACAATAGCCATGGCTCCACCTATAAGTCTATTTGAACCCTTTTTGTTGAAAATAAGCAATACTAATCCGGCAACTGCTCCTATAAATGCAAGCATTGATTCAAGTTTGAAAAAGATGTTTGTAAAAGGTCCTACATTTTTAACAGTATAGTCGCGTGCAAAGAAAGTAAGTGTAAGTCCATTTTGATGAAAAGACATCCAGAAAAATATTACAACAACAAATACCAGTATAAGTGATGTTACACGCGGGCGTTCATCTTTGGTGGATATTTGGTACATCATTGCAACAAAACCAATAAACAGCCCAACTGCAGCACCCAAAGCCAAATCTTTCATCAAAACGAAGAAAATAACCGATGTAGCTACCATCAATCCTGCTGCAAGTAAAAAGCTAACAACATTAGCTTTAGCTTTATTCTGGGTATCTTCAGTTTTAGCAACTCTTTCAACGCTTGGTAAAAGTTTATTGAAAATAATATAAACCAGCATCGAAATAACCATTGCTCCGGCAGCTATCCCAAATGCATAATTGTATCCTTTTGAGAAAGCTGTAATATAGTTATCAGCAAAAGCATGCAGGTCTGTTACGATAGTACCGGAAACCTTATTGGCAAGCTCCTGAAATTTAGTCATATCCTCTAGTGTTCCTGCCTCAAAAGCATGACACATAGCCGGAAGGCTTGCATCATGCTCAAACCCCTGAGTTCTCAGAAACCAGTTTCGGACTCCTGTTGCAGCATAAGGAGCGAAAAACGCACCAATATTGATCCCCATATAAAAAATCATAAAAGCAGTATCACGAACTTTTGAATAAAGAGGATTATCATACATCTGCCCTACTACAGCCTGAAGATTACCTTTAAAAAGACCATTACCCAGCGCAATGGTAAAAAGTCCGATAGCCGTAATTGCCAGAGGATTACCCGGTATTGCCATTAATATATATCCGGCAAACATGATAATGATACCCATCAGGATCACAAATTTATATTTCCTGGTAGCATCAGCAAGAATACCTCCTATAAGAGCCAGAGCATAAATACCGAAATAAAACCAGGAATAATAGTCACCAGCCTGAGATTCACTAAGCCCGTATCTGGCCTGCAAAAACAAAACCAGGATTGCCATCATGGTGTAAAATCCAAAGCGCTCTCCCATATTGGAGAAAAACGCAACCAATAACCCTTTTGGGTGTCCTTTCATCATAGTTGTCAAAGTTTTAAGTTAATAATCATTCAGATAAATTTAATTTGGGCGCAAAGCTATGAAAAAAAACGATTTACTGAATGCGCCACTTATAACTTGCCCAGATTAAATAAACAGAACGAAACTGGATAACACAGCTAAATAAGTGCTGATTATACTATTTCTTGTCTTCATTAAAAAAATAAAGGACTTTTGTTAAAGTCAAAAAATATTTATGTAGCTTTGCAAGGAACAAACAACACATCTATTTAATCGCAATATTTCCATCATAAATATATATAGTCCAAAACCCACAAACTAATTTAAATTTTAATTATGAAGAAAACTCAGCTAAAACTACTCTGGTTGTTAACAGCATTCTTACTGCTATATCAGCCCAAAATCTGTGCTCAGGAATACATGCGTATTAACCTGAAAAATGGCACAGTGATGTCATTTGCTTTATCGGACATTCAGAAACTCACATTTGATGTACAAACGGGTATTACTGAGCAAACTGAACTTGTTAAGCAATTATTAAAGCTCAAAGCCTATCCCAATCCGGCTAAAGATCATGTAATTATTGAATATTCATTAATTGAA
Organism: uncultured Bacteroidales bacterium; assembly: GCA_964550455.1. Taxonomy (GTDB): domain Bacteria; phylum Bacteroidota; class Bacteroidia; order Bacteroidales; family JAAYJT01; genus JAAYJT01. Next base: position 24,268 of record CAZJZG010000008.1, read on the forward strand.
CAGGGAGATGTATGGCTGGAAATTTTTAACTCCGTCGGAAACACTATCGTAAGCAAAACAATTGGATTGCAGTCACCCGGAAATCACCAGTATCAATGGTTATTGCATGGGGTTCCTACCGGCCTTTATATATGCCGTATTAAACAACATAACCAAATCGTTAGTGAAAAAATTATTGTTAAGAAATAAAAATTAGAAAAATGAAAAAATTTACTTTTACTCTTTTATGTTTTTTCCTGGCTGCTGCCAGCCTTTCAGCCCAAAAACTGAATATTTTTAAAAGCGATGGTACTATTATCAACGTTCCTTTAAACAGTATTGACAGCATCACATTTTCAGACGAGATTCCTGCTGCCAGTGATATTCTTATGAACGAAATATATTCAAGAGGCACTGCCGATGATCCTGACTGGATTGAAATATACAATAAGTCAGATGCGCCTGTAGATATAAGCGGTTATAAAATTTATGACATTGGTGGATTTAGCGGATCTAAACCTAAAAAGGAATTTCCTGCCGGCTCAGTTGTTCCTGCTCATGGTTTTTATGTCATTATAACTGATAGAACCGATGATTCCTCAGATTTTGGTCTTTCAGCCAATGGTGAAGAAGTATGGTTCGAAGATGCAAGCGGAACTATTATTGATAATGTCACATTTGCTTATATGGATGTAACCCAGAGTTATGGCCGCCTGCCGGATGGATCGGCTAACTGGCAGTTGCTAAATATCATTACCAAGGGTGGATCCAATCAGAATACACTTACTGCAACCATTGTAATGAATGAAATATACTCAATGGGTACTAACGAAGATCCGGATTGGATTGAAATATACAACGCTTCGCCATTTGACTTCGATATAAGTGGATTTAAAATTTATGATGATGGTGGATTTAACGGAACCAAACCCAAAAAAGAATTCCCCGAAGGAACGATAATACCTGCAAATGGATTTTTTGTTATTGTTACTGATAAAACAGGCGATCCTTCAGATTTCGGACTTTCAAAAAATGGTGAAGAAGTATGGCTTGAAGATGCTGCCGGAGAAGTTATTGATAATGTAACTTTTCCTGCATTGACAGAAGATCAGAGTTACGGTCGCTTTCCTGATGGAACTGAAGACTGGCAAATTCTGAATACTGTTACTAAAGGTACTCCAAACAGCAATGTTACACCTTCGGTTTTATTTATGAATGAAGTCTTTTCACGTGGTACTGTCGAAGATCCGGATTGGATTGAAATTTATAACAGCTCATCAGGAGATATTGATCTTACCGGTTATAAAATTTATGACGTAGGAGGATATTCAGGAACTAAACCTAAGAAAGAATTCCCCGAAGGAACAATAATTCCGGCTAATGGGTTCTATGTAATTATAGTTGATGATGATGATCCCAGCGGTTTTGGTTTAGGCAAAAATGGTGAGGAAATCTGGCTTGAAGATCCTAATGGCGTTGTAATTGATAATTATATTTTTCAGGCAATGGAAGAAACCCAAAGTTATGGTCGCCAGCCTGACGGTACTGCTAATTTCTTTATCTTCATTGAAATTACAAAAGGTTCGTCAAATAATAATGCCGGTACTTTAGGCAAATAATCCTTATTTTGAATTTTTAAAAATCAGGCGGTAAACTTAGATTTACCGCCTGATTTTGTTTTAATATTTCTGAAAGTTGCTGTTTGATTTACAAAAAGTTCATGCCTTAAATATCTTCTTCGAAAGTCAAATATTTTACCTGTTAAAACCTTTGTAAATATATATCTGTGAATAAACATTACACTCTTTATAATTGTTAATCGGGATATATAAATCATCCATATGACTTTCAAAATTCTAAAAACCCAAAATCAGGATGGGATCTTTACTATTACCATCAGCCGTCCTGAAGCCTTGAATGCCTTGAACACAGCTTTCTTTGATGAAATGGACCATTTGCTTGATGATATTTCTAACGACGATTCAGTAAAAATCATCATTATTACCGGAGTGGGCAAGGCATTTGTTGCCGGTGCCGATATTGCCGAAATGGTAAACAAAAACAGCATTGAAGGAACAGAATTCTCTGTACGAGGTCAAAAGGTTTTCCGTAAAATGGAACACCTTGATAAACCCATAATTGCCGCTATAAACGGATTTGCTTTGGGAGGCGGGTTAGAACTTGCACTGGCATGCGACATCAGGTTAGCTTCAGATAAAGCCAGATTCGGACAGCCAGAAGTAAATCTTGGTCTTATCCCGGGATTTGCAGCAACACAGCGGCTTCCTCGTTTGATAGGAACTGCAAATGCTTTATGGCTATTAATGACTGCTGAAATGATTGATGCCGCCGAAGCTCTGCGTATAGGGCTGGTTCAGAAAGTATTTGTGCCAGAGGAACTAATTGAATCTGCAAACAAAATGGCACAGCTTATTCTGAGCAAAGGACCAAAAGCCGTTAAAAAAATTAAAAAAGTAGTTCGTAAAGGTATGGAAACCGATTTTGATTCGGGAAGTCAACTGGAAGCGCAGGAATTTGGCACTCTGTTCGGGAATGAGGGAGAAGAAGGGATGAGAGCCTTTCTTGAAAAACGAAAACCGGAATTCTGATTTAATTTCTGCTTTTAAACTTTTCATTTTCAGGTTTTTTAAAGAAATGGATGAAAATTCAGACAAAACAACAAAACTATCCGGATCAAAAACACAACTGATAAACATAATACCATAATCCAAAACAAGTAAAATTCAATGAAATACAATGAGAAACTAAGCAATGTTGTCGTCCTGGGGGCAGCAGGCAAAATGGGCAGTGGTATAGTACTTCTTACAGCTGTTGAAATGGCCAATAATTGTTTTGCTGAGGGTAAAAGCACCGATGAGGTCAGCCTTCATGCAATTGATGTTTCAGCGCCGGCTCTTGGCGGACTGATGAAATATCTAAGAAGCCAGATTTTGAAAAACGCTGAAAAAATGACTGTACAACTGAGAAAGTGGTATGCCACAAACCCAAAACTTATTGAAAACGAAGATGTTATAAATCAATATGTAAATGATGTTCTGAGTGTGGTAAAACCTACAACCAGAATAGAAGCTGCTTATGATGCACAGCTTGTCTTTGAAGCAGTGAGCGAGAATCCTGAAGTAAAAGTGAAACTTTTCAGCAATATCAATCAAAACAACCCCTATAATCCATGGTTTCTAAGTAATACATCTTCTATTCCAATTAACGAACTGGATGAAAAAGCCGGTCTTAATGGTAATATCATAGGATTCCATTTTTACAATCCTCCGGCAGTTCAGAAACTCATGGAAATAATTCCATCAAAAAACACAAATCAGGAATTATTTGATTTTGCAGAAAAACTTGCTAAAAACCTTAAAAAAACCATTGTTTTTTCAAACGATGTGGCAGGATTTATTGGCAATGGCTTTTTTATGCGTGATATTATTCATGCAGTCAGCGAAGTTCAGAAGCTTAGTAACCAAATGTCGTTCACTGAAGCACTATATGTGGTAGATAAGGTAAGCAGGGATTTTCTTGTCAGGCCTATGGGTATTTTCCAATTATCAGATTATGTAGGAATTGATGTCTGCCTTTTTATCATGAAAGTAATGGATGAGCGGTTTCCCGGCGAAACACTTCAAAGTCAGGCTCTGTCCGGATTTATGAAACTTGGCCTAAAAGGCGGTCAGTTCGCTGATGGGAGTCAGAAAGATGGGATTTTTAAATATACCAAAGGTCAGATCACAGAAATTTTTGATCTGGAAGCTAAGCAATACATTGATATTAAACCTGTTGCAGGATCCGGTGATAAATTTATCGGTGATATACCTCCAGGCTGGCAACCATGGAAAAACATAATTAAGATCCGTTCACGTGAAGAAACTCTAAAGCAGTATTTTAACGGATTAAAAAATATGGATACAAAAGGAGCCAAATTAGCAGTATCATATGCACAAAAAGCCGGCGAAATTGGTAAAAAGCTGGTAAATGACGGTGTTGCACACAGCACTGAAGATGTAAACACTGTTATGACCACCGGTTTCTTTCATGCCTACGGACCAGTGAATAATTATCTTTAAAAGACTGATTATCATGAAAAAATTAAGAAAAAGAATATTTCTGACAGCGGGATATAATACAGTTTCGATAGGAACAGGCCGCAAAGAATTTAATCCTAAGAAACAAATGCCCGGACTTGAGCATTATATGAAAGAAGCAGGGCAGGCAAGTATTGCGGCTGTTGGCGGTGCTCAATATATTGACGAATGTGTGGTAGGCAATTTTATGTCGGCACGATTTAACAAGCAGGCTCATCTTGGTGCTTTTATGCCTATGATTGATGAAGGATTACGTTACAAACCAGCCATGAGCGTTGAAGGTGCCTGTGCTTCCGGCGGATTGGCCTTACTTGCAGGAGTTCGCTCAGTACTGGCCGAAACTGCTGATATGGTTTTGGTAATAGGTGTTGAAGTTCAAAATTCAATGAAAGCAATTTACGGAGCTGATGTATTGGCCGGCGCAGGTTGGTTTCAGAAAAGAAAGGAAGGGCATGCCTATTTTTTCCCGGGTCAGTTCAGTAACCGCGCAGGAGCTTATTTTGATAAGTATGGCCGTGATTATGCCCGTAAAGGTTTTGCACGCTGGTACCGGAATGCTATTGAAAATGCCCGCCTTTGTCCTACAGCACAGGAATTTGAAAACAAAACTGAAGACCTTGAGAAACTGGCTCTTACCGAACCAAATCCATCTGCTTTTACTGATTTTCTGAATGTTTTTGATTGCAGCAAGGTATCTGACGGAGCCTCATCAATAGTAGTAGCATCAGAAGAAGGGCTAAAAAAAGCCGGAATTCTGCTTTCTGAAGCCGTAGAAATAACCGGTTGGGGTCAGGCTGAAGAAGATATTACCAAAGAACCTGATGATTTAACCCGATTGAGCACTATGGCTGAATCGGTAAAGCAAGCATTGCAATCAGCCGGTATTACAATTAACGACCTTGCCACCATTGAGCTTCATGACTGCTTTACTATAGCCGGTATCCTTGCCATGGAAGCTATAGGCTTTGCAAAACAGGGAGAAGGTGCCCGCTTTGTAGCTGAAGGACATACATCCCGTAACGGTAAAATTCCGGTAAACACTACCGGCGGGCTAATTGGCTGGGGTCATCCTACCGGAGCTACAGGAGTTCATATGGCTGTTACAATCTGGGAACAACTGACCGGTAAAGCAGGAAAAGCACAAATTAAAATTTCACATGAACGCCCGTATGGGTTAAGTGTAAATATGGGAGGCGACGATAAATCACTGGTAGCACTTGTTTACCGAAAAGCAGAATAATGAATCAACACGGATCTGAGAACCTTCAACCATTACTTACCGGCTTTCAAATTGGCACTTACCATTTGAAAAATCGCCTTATAATGGCACCTCTTACCCGTCGAAGGGCTGGTGCAGGGAGTATTCCTGTTGATATGATGGCAGAATATTATGCACAGCGTTCGTCAGCCGGCTTAATCATCACAGAAGGAGCTCAGATATCTCCGCAAGGGGTTGGTTATTTGAACACACCTGGTATACACTCTGATGAACAGATTGAAGGGTGGAAAAAGATCACTAATGCAGTACATGAGAAGAACGGATTGATATTCCTTCAGTTATGGCATGTAGGGCGGGTTTCACACTTTTCATTACAACCTGATAATAAACTTCCGGTAGCCCCGTCGGCTATAAGTCCGGGTGGAGAAATAGGAACCCCGCAAGGGAAAATATCTACCGAAATCCCTCATGCTCTCAGCATAAAAGAAATATCGGATATAATTGAAGACTACCGGAAAGCAGCTCTAAATGCTAAAGAATCCGGCTTCGACGGAGTAGAGATACACGCTGCGAACTCTTATCTTATTGATCAGTTTCTTCACGACAGTTCAAATATAAGAACCGATCAATATGGGGGTTCTTTTACAAATCGTGCCAGTTTTCTTTTTGAAGTCCTCGAAGCTGTTATCAGCGTCTGGGGAAATAAGAGGGTTGGCATCCGTCTTGCGCCCTCTGGTACACGATATGACATGAACGATACTGATCCTGTAGGGTTATTTGATTTTGTTATCAATAAACTCAATGACTACGATCTTGCATACCTGCATCTCATTGAGCCTTTGTTGCCTCTTGATGAACACCCTCATTATCTCAGGGAGGTAACCAAACATTACCGGAGAATCTATAACGGAACACTGATAGCCTGTGGGAAATTCACGCAGGAAAAAGGAAATGAGTATATTCGTGAACAATGGTCTGATTTGATTGCCTTTGGGAGACTTTTTATTGCCAATCCCGATCTTCCTGAACGATTTGAACATAATCTGGTTTTGAACCAACCCGATAATGATACGTTTTATACTGGTGGGGAAAAGGGTTATATTGATTATCCGTTCTATAAAAAAAGCTAATACTGTTAATAATTCATAACCAACCTGTTAATCCAAAACGAAAGAAAAATGAACTTTGAATTCACCGAAGAACAACTAATGATTCGCCAGGCAGCCCGTGATTATGCTCAGCGCGAACTGATCGTTGACGTACTTGAACGCGACGAAAAAATGATTTATCCTGCCAGACACATCAAAAACCTTGCTGAGCTTGGCTTTCTCGGAATGCTTGTTGACCCCAGATATGATGGAGGAGGTATGGACACCATTAGTTATGTATTAGCTATGGAAGAAATATCAAAGGTTGATGCCAGCGTAAGTGTTATCATGTCAGTTAATAATTCGCTGGTATGTTATGGTATCCAGGAATATGGAACTGAAGAGCAAAAAGAAAAATATCTTAAACCCCTGGCTCGTGGCGAAAAAATAGGAGCTTTTCTGTTGTCAGAACCTGAAGCCGGTTCTGATGCGACAAGCCAAAAAACAACTGCCGAAGACAAAGGCGACTATTATTTGCTGAACGGAACAAAAAACTGGATTACTAACGGAAATACAGCAGGAACTTATCTTGTTGTTGCTCAAACCCATCCTGAGCTAAGGCATCGTGGTATCAATGTTTTCATTGTTGATCGTCATTCTTCCGGCATCAGCGTAGGTCCTCATGAAGATAAAATGGGAATGCGCAGCAGTGATACTCACTCAGTGATGTTCAATGATGTGAAGGTTCCAAAAGAAAACCGTATAGGTGAAGATGGTTTTGGGTTTAAATTTGCTATGAAAACCCTTGAAGGCGGACGTATTGGCATTGCAGCCCAGGCTTTGGGTATTGCAGCCGGAGCTTACGAAAGAGCAGTTCAATATGCAAAAGAACGTAAAGCCTTTGGTACTGAGATTGCAAACCACCAGGCTATAGCTTTCAAACTTGCCGATATGGCTGTTAAAATTGAAAATGCCCGTAACCTTTGCCTTAAAGCTGCATGGCTTAAAGATAATCATAAGCCTTTTGGTGTAGTCAGCGCAATGGCAAAACTATATGCTGCTGATATAGCTATGGAAGTTACTACTGAGGCTGTTCAGATACATGGCGGATACGGTTATGTAAAAGAATATCATGTTGAACGCCTGATGCGTGAAGCTAAGTTAACCCAGATTTATGAAGGAACATCAGAAATCCAGAAAATTGTTATTTCAAGGGATGTTTTGAAATAAGCGGAAGTTGAGTATTTCGTTTAAACATTAATATTTCTGTTTCCAGAACCAATTTTTTAATCCAGAATCAATAAATATTTACCAATAATCATGAAAATTTTAGTTTGTATAAGCAATGTTCCTGATACAACCACAAAAATTGTGATCGGTACAGATGGCAAAAACATTAATACGGCCGGAATACAATGGATTATCAATCCATGGGACGAACTTGCCCTGACCCGTGCTCTGGAATTAAAAGATGCCGGTAAAATCAGTGAAGTCGTTGTTGCTAATGTTGGTACTGCCATTACTGAAGCCACTCTGCGCAAATCACTGGCTACCGGTGCCGACAGAGCTATCAGGGTAAATACAGAACCCGCCGATGCCTGGACAGTAGCATCAAATCTTGCTGAAGTTGTTAAAAACGAGCCTTTTGATATTATACTTTGTGGTATTGAATCAAGCGATCATAATGGTTCTTCAGTAGGAGGCTTACTTGCAGGAATGCTTGATCTTAATTTAATTTCTTCAGTCTCAGGTCTTGATATTGAAAATGAGAAACTGACAGTACAACGTGAAATTGACGGAGGGAAAGAAATACTCGAAACTCAGGGACCTGTATTACTGGTGATTCAAAAGGGAATTGCCATAGTACCCCGTATTCCTTCAATGCGTGGTATTATGCAGGCAAGGACCAAACCATTGCAAATTGTTGAAGCCACAAGTTCTGAAAGCATGACGGAAACAATCCAGGTTACATTACCTCCTGAAAAGGGAAAATGTAAAATGATTGATGCTGAAAATGCCGGTGAAGTTATCAGGTTGCTCAGAGAAGAAGCTAAAGTACTGTAAATAAAGTCTGAAGATAAAAAACGTTAGAATAAAAATCCCTTTTTTAGTGTTCAAATAACCAAAAGTTGATTACACACATTTTTTAAATACCAAAATTCAAAATGAACATTTTAATATATACAGAAACCCGTGAAGGAAGTTTTAAAAAACAAGGCTTTGAACTGATCTCGTATGCAAAAGCGTTAAGCGGCATGACAGGAGGAAAAGTCATATCACTCACCATTGGTAAAATAGCTGATGAAGAATTAAAGAAAGCTGCTGATTACGGCGCTTCACGAATAATTGCTCTCGAAGCTGATCAATTACCGGACAACAGGAATCTTTCGAAACTATTAATACAGTGGATTAAGCAAGCTAATGCAAAAGTGATATTATTTGCCGACAATAATACAGGCAAAGCAATTGCACCGTTTGTTGCCGCCGGATTGAAAGCAGGCATAGCAACCGGAATTACAGGTTTACCGGAAAAAACTGATCCGTTTACTGTTACCAGAAAAATATACTCAGGAAAGGCTTTGGCTAAGATTCAGGTAAAAAGTCATTATAAAATATTACTTCTTGCTGCCAATACTTTTGGGATCAATAACGACCCTGTTGTTCCCGTGATCGAAAGACATAATGTAGAAGCAGAATATTTTGAGTCGCCTAATAAAATCATTAGCACTGAAAAACAAACCGAAAAAACACTGTTAAGCGAAGCAGAAATTGTGGTTTCAGCAGGCAGAGGCATGAAAAGCCCCGATAATTGGGGTAGCATCGAAGAACTGGCTCAGATTCTTGGCGCTGCAACAGCATGTTCCCGTCCGGTTTCTGATGAAGGGTGGCGTCCGCATGGCGAACATGTAGGGCAAACCGGAAAGGTCATAAACCCCAATATTTATTTTGCTTTTGGTATTTCAGGTGCCATACAGCATGTTGCAGGAATCAGCGGTTCTAAAGTTATTATAGCAGTGAATAAAGATCATGAAGCGCCAATTTTCAATGTTGCTGATTATGGCATTGTTGGAGATGTTAATCAGGTTCTTCCTAAAATGATAGAAGCAGCCCGAAAGATAAAAACTGAATAGAGTATCCGGTTCTTAATAATCGGGTTTAACCAATGAGCCAAATTAAATTGATTATCAGAACCTGTTAAATAAATGAATATGACTATGTTATTCGATTAATCAGCATTGTTTAAATGTTTAATGTGAAATTTTTCAGATTGGGAAATATAATTGGTAGTTAATAATTGAAAATCAGCTCTAAAACCTCGAGCTATCATATAATCCAAAATCTGAAGAGAGTGGGATGAAGCTGTCTCTGTTTTATTTCAAGGCAGCTTTTTTGTTTCTGCAATGTCTGACGTTATAGTGTAATTTATGTCAGGTTACACTTTTTGCGTACTTTTGTCGGCTTCAAAAACTAATCTTGTATCAGAACCAGAATATGAAAGTATCTGTAAATAAGCTTAAAGAGTACACAGGCATTGATGCATCTCCTGAAATTATTGCCCAAATACTAACAAATTGCGGACTTGAAGTTGAAGGCACTGAAATTTTTGAAAGTGTAAAAGGCGGCTTGGCCGGAATTGTCATAGGTGAAGTAAGGGAATGCGTAAAACATCCTAATGCTGATAAATTAAGCCTTACAAAAGTTGATGTAGGCGGTGAACGTTTGCTCGATATTGTTTGTGGTGCTCCCAATGTTGCTGCCGGGCAGAAAGTTTTGGTAGCAGTTGAAGGAACTACCCTTACTATGGGTGAAACATCATTTACCATTAAGAAAACCAAAATCCGTGGAGAATCCTCTGAAGGCATGATATGTGCTGAAGATGAGGTAGGATTAGGCGATTCGCATGAAGGAATTATGGTTCTGCCCGATGACGTAAGCGTTGGAATGCCTGCCTCATCATATTTCAATGTGAACCGGGATACCATTCTTGAAATTGGACTTACTCCGAACCGCTCTGACGCAACTTCACATATTGGTGTTGCCCGAGATCTTGTAGCCGCATGGAACACAATGCATTTTTCAGAACCTGAAAAACATATTGAACTCAAATTACCTGATATTTCTGAATTTAAAGTTGATAATCATGATCTTCCAATCAGGGTAAGTATTGAAGATGCTAAAGCTTGTCCTCGATATTCAGGAATTACAATTAGTGGGGTAAGTGTTAAGGAATCACCGCAATGGTTACAGGATTTTCTAAGATCAGTTGGTGTTCGCCCAATAAATAATATTGTGGATATTACCAATTTTGTACTATTTGAGTTAGGACAACCACTTCATGCTTTTGACACAAAATATATCAGCGGAAATCAGGTAATAGTAAAGCATTTGTCTGAAGGAAGCCTTTTTATTACCCTTGATGAGATAGAACGCAGGCTTAAAGCTACTGACCTGATGATATGTAACGATAGCGAAGGAATGTGTATTGCAGGCGTGTTTGGCGGGATAAAATCAGGGATAACTGAAAATTCCAGGGATATTTTCCTTGAGAGTGCATATTTTAATCCAGTAAGTGTTCGTAAAACCTCAAAACATCACGGATTAAAGACTGATGCTTCTTTTCGTTTCGAACGCGGTACCGATCCCAATATCACAGTTTACGCACTGAAACGGGCTGCAATGCTGATAAAAGAAATTACAGGCGCAAATATCTCTTCGGAAATTGAGGACATTTATCCTGAAGTGATAATTCCTGTCCAAATCCTGGTAAAATATCAAAATATTGAGCGCCTGATCGGTAAAACTATTGAGCGTGAGATCATACATAAAATCCTGCACTGGCTCGGCATTAAGATCACTGCTCATGACGATGAGTCAATGTGGGTTGCTATTCCTACATATAAAACTGATGTTCAGAGAGAAGCAGACGTTATTGAAGAAATACTTCGCATATATGGCTATAATAATATTGAGTACGATAGTTCGCTACGTTCTTCTATTTCTGTTTCTGAAAAACCTGACCGTCACAGGGTGAAAAACACCGTAGCTGATTATCTGGCATCAAATGGTTTTTCGGAGATCATGTGTAACTCGCTTACCAAATCAGCTTACAGTCAGATATTTCCGTTTATTGACGATTCAAAACATGTCAGAATTTTAAATCCTATCAGCCGCGATCTTGATGTAATGCGACAAACCCTTCTTTTTGGAGGATTGGAAACCATTGTATTCAACATACATCATAAAACACTTGACATGAAGCTGTTCGAATTTGGTTCGGAATACAAGCTTCAAAGCATTGAAACAAATACCCGCAATAATCTTGCAAAATATAATGAGCATCAAAAGCTGGCAGTTTTCATCAGTGGAAATAAAAGTCCTGAATCATGGTACGTGAAAGAAGAAAAATCTGACTTCTTTCAGCTCAAGGCAATAGTGCATGCGCTGTTACAACGTATTGGAATTAGCTCGGATAATTATGAAATTTCTGAAACTGATAATTCTTTGTTTGATTATGGTTTAAGCCTTATTTCACAAAAACATGAATTTGCCAGATATGGAAGGCTTAAGAACAGTATTTTAGATCATTTTGATATAAGCCAGGAAGTATTTTATGCAGAAATTGACTGGGGGTTTTGTTTGAAAACAATTGCCGGAATTCCGCCACTGCGTTTTACTGAGATACCGCGTTTCCCCACAGTTCGCCGCGACATGGCCTTACTCCTCGATGAAGAAGTGAAATACAGCGATATAGAAAAACTTGCCATAGCAAATGGTGGGCGGCTTTTACAAAACATCAATCTGTTTGATGTTTATGAAGGTGAAAATATCGAAGCCGGTAAAAAGTCGTATGCCATAAGCTTTTTCCTGCGCGACGATAGCAAAACATTGAAAGATGAAGAAACTGACAAATTTGTGGAAAAACTAAAACGGATATTCGAAAAGGAGTTGGGAGCCAGATTAAGATAAGAAGAAAGAAGTGGGATAAGAAAGTAATGTAAGTCAGATCGGTAATATTATATAAAAAGCTTAAATATAATAAGTTAAAAATTAAATTCACTCTTTAAAAGTATCATATTTATTTACTAAAAAATTTTTTTAATGGAAAATAAAATTTCTTATTCAATAAACCCGGCTGGAGAGAAATTTCCGCTGCCACTGAAAAACGAATACGATCAGGAGTTTAAACGTGTGCAGAAATTAGTAGAAAAAGCTCGCAACGAAGGTAAAGAAATAGTCGTGGTTATGGGTCTTGGCTTCGTTGGTGCAGTTATGGCTGCAATTGTTGCTGACACCACTGATGAAAATGGAAATAACACCAAATTTGTAATAGGATGCCAGAGGCCAAGTACACGCAGCTACTGGAAAATTCCTATGCTCAACAAAGGCATCTCTCCTGTAAAAGCCGAAGATCCCGAAGTAGAAAAAATAATTCATCGCACTGTAGTTGAAAAACAAACCTTAGTAGCAACATATAACAGCGATTGCCTGAAACTTGCTGATTGCGTGGTTGTTGACGTTCAATGCGATTATGCAAAACAGGAACTCGGGAATATGCGTTCCGGCGAAGCTGATATGGCAGCTTTGGAAGCTACAATGAAAACAATTGGAGAAAAAATTCCCCCACACTGTCTGGTATTAATTGAAACCACTGTTGCTCCGGGCACTACAGAGTTTGTAGCCTGGCCAATTCTGAAAAAGGCTTTCGCAAAAAGAAAAATAAATTCTGTTCCAATACTTGCCCACAGTTTTGAACGGGTTATGCCCGGTCGTGAATATGTATCGAGTATTCGTGATTTCTGGAGGGTTTGTTCCGGCTGTAATACCGAAGCACGTAATAGGGTCGAAAAATTCCTTCATGAGGTTCTGAACACCAAAGATTATCCTTTAACCGTAATGGATCGCCCAATTGAATCAGAAACCACCAAAATTGTTGAAAATTCATATCGTGCTACTATTCTTGCTTATCTGAACGAGTGGAGTCTCTTTGCCGAACGCAACGGCGTTGACCTTATAAAGGTGATAAATGCAATAAAGATGAGACCTACCCACAGTAATATGATCTTCCCGGGTCCCGGTATTGGTGGCTATTGCCTTCCCAAAGATGGTGGGCTGGGTTATTGGGCTTACCGCCATATCCTTGGATTTGAAGATGGTGATGATGTTTTCAGAATTACACCTACAGCCATTGATATTAACGATACACGTTCATTGCATGTAACACAGCTTGTCCGTGATGCATTACGTAATATGTCGCGCTATATTGCCGGCTCAGAAGTACTATTGTGCGGAGCCAGTTACAGGCAGGATGTTGGGGATACAAGATACAGCGGGAGTGAGCTTATTGTAAGAAGACTTACTGAAATGGGTGCCGATATGAAAGTGCATGATCCTTATGTTGAACATTGGTACGAACTTGAAAACCAGGATGAATATCCAGCGCCGGGACAATCATGGGGAAGGTTTTTCAGAAATCAGGAACACCTGAAAGAAACAACTGTTTTGAAAAACCTGCCTGAAGCACTTAAAGGCGTTGAAGCTATGATCCTTGCAGTACCCCACGAAGAATATATTAACCTCAATCCCGATGATATAGTAAAGTGGGCAGGACAAGCTATCGCCGTAATTGACTGTTTTGGAATATTAAGTGATGATAGGATCAGACGATATTTAGAATTGGGCTGTGAAGTAAAGGCACTTGGACGCGGTCATATTCAGCGCCTTAAGAAAGAAATAAAAAATAAGGAATAAAACAATTCCTGTATCACAACTATTACTGCTCCTGTGGTTTGCGGCAGTAATCGCAGTATATTCCTTTGGGACGACCAGAGTTTTCAAGGAACAGGCTCATAAATTCCATTGCCTTGTCAACCATTAACACCGAGCCTGTAAAGAACGGAACACGCTGATGCAAACTTTGGGGCTTGATCTCAAGAATACGTTTGAAACCATCGGTAGCCTTGCCTCCGGCTTGCTCGGCTATAAAGCCCACCGGGTTACATTCGTATAACAAACGCAGTTTGCCATCAGGATTTTTCTCGGTACCCGGATATATGTATATTCCTCCACGGATCATATTGCGATGAAAATCGGCTACTAACGAACCTATATAACGTGTTGAATAAGGACGGTTTGTACTTTTATCATGTTCCTGACAGTAATTAATATACTTCTTTACTCCTTCAGGAAAATAAATATAGTTAGCCTCATTTATTGAATACATAGCACCATATTCCGGAATTTTCATATCGGGATGCGACAACAGGAAAAGCCCTACTGAAGGGTCATAGGTAAAACCATTAACACCTTTTCCGGTAGTATAAACCAACATAGTAGAAGAACCATAGGTAATATAACCAGCTGCATGTTGCTCTACTCCGGGTTGCAGCAAATCTTCAATTGTTGCCCTGGTACCAACAGGCGAAATACGTTGATAAACTGAAAAAATACTTCCAACAGGCACATTGACTTCAATATTACTTGAACCATCAAGGGGGTCAATTGCAACCACGTATTTACCCTTCATTGAAAATTCATCATCGAAAATAACAGGTTCTTCAAGTTCTTCCGAAACAATTGCACAGCACTGCCCGCCATTTTTCAATGCTTTGATAAAATGCTGATCGGCAAAAACATCCAATTTTTTCTGAACCTCACCCTGAACATTGCTTTCACCCGATTCTCCCAGAATATCAGTAAGTCCGGCTTTAGTTAATTCACGGTTTACAATTTTTGCTGCAATAGTCAGGTCGTTGATAAGCCGGGTAAATTCACCGGTGGCATAAGGAATTTCACATTGTTTTTGATGTATGAACTCAATAAGTGTCTTCATAGTAATTGACGGTTTTAAAGCTGCAAAAATAAACAAACCTGATGATGTAATGCTTTTTCAGATCAGAACCGAAGAAGAATTTGTGATTTACTTTAAAAAAGTTAGTGAAGATTATAATCCTGTAAATTATTCTTCTTTTTTGTTAAGGATTTCAGTTTGTATCCTGATTGATTCTTTATGAACCAGTTGCAAAATGTGAAGTAAAAAATCCCTGTTCATTCCATGTTTTCCTGCAGTTTCAAGCCTGCTGTTAATAAGCTCACGCCATCGCTCTATCTGCAGGATCGTAATATTATGATCACGTTTATATTCACCCATTTCATGAACTATTTTCATTCGTTTGGCCAATATTTCAATCAACTGAGTGTCAATAATATCAATTTTCAATCTGAGCTCTTCAAGAATATTACTGAATTCTGGGCTGCCCTTCTCAATACGGATCGTGAGATCAATAAGAATCTTTGCCAGAGTTTCCGGAAGTATCTGCTGATTGCTGTCAGTAAGTGCCTTGTCAGGGTTATTATGAGTTTCAATCATTAGCCCGTCCATTTCAAGATCAAGGGCTTTTTGCGAAACTTCAGCAATCAGATAACGATTTCCACAAATATGACTTGGATCGCAAAATATTGGCAAACCAGGCATCAGACGCATCAGTTCAATGGGAATTTCCCACCTCGGATTATTACGGTATGGTCCTTCATCGAAGCAATGAAATCCTCTATGCACAGCAGCAAGCTTAGTGATGCCTGCCTGATAAAAGCGTTCCAGAGCTCCAAGCCAGAGTTTAAGATCGGGGTTAAGCGGATTTTTTACTAACACAGGTATATCAGTACCGGTAAGAACCTCAGCAAGTTCCTGTATCGAAAACGGATTTCCGGTTGTACGTGCTCCAATCCAAAGAATATCCATTCCATATTTTAAAGCCAGCTCAATATGAGCAGGTTTAGCTACTTCAACTGCAATTTTTAAACCTGTTTCCTGCTGAACCACCTGCATCCACTTTAAACCTTCCTCTCCCACCCCTTCAAATGCAGATGGACGGGTACGCGGTTTCCAGATACCAGCACGCATAGCTTTTACCTGAGGAATAAGAGCCAGTTGCCGCGCTATATCCAATACCTGTTCCCTGGATTCGGCACTGCACGGACCACTTATTACCGTGGGACGTTCATAATCTCCAAGCCATGAACTAAGAGGCTGTATGACATAGGTTTCGCTCATAAGCGGCAAAATTACTCATTTAAAATTCCTATGTTATTAAATAACTTCAATAAAAATTATTCGTAAGCATCAAAACCATCATTAACCATCTTCTTATTATTGAACTCAAAACAGTAATAAAAAACCATCTTGACCCGGGATAAAATCTCATTATGTGGAGATCTGGCAAATATGCTAGTTCAAAGCTTTACTCTACATAATAAGCTCTGCAAAATTCCGAAAATTGAGTTCAGAAAATCCTTATTCAATTTCTGACAAGGCAAATCAGCTTATTCCATAAGCTCAAAACAATACAATTTCATCACTGCTTCGAAACATCTCAGAAATCCATATCTTTGCAGCACTAAAAATTTCAAATTATTGAGTTATGGATATTTTCGAACGACGTTTAAACAATTACGGACCTCTTGGAATGTGGGCTGAAAAAGCTCATGGATATTATATGTTCCCAAAACTTGAAGGGGATATTTCAAACCGCATGGTTTTTCAGGGAAAAGAACGACTGGTTTGGAGTCTGAACAATTATCTGGGACTGGCAAATCATCCGGAAGTAAGAAAAGTTGATGCTGAAGCTGCTGCTAAATTTGGTCTGGCATATCCTATGGGTGCGAGAATGATGTCGGGTCAAACAGAATATCATGAAGAACTTGAAAAGCAACTTGCTGAATTTGTTGAAAAAGAAGATGCATATCTGCTGAATTATGGCTATCAGGGCATGGTTTCTATTATTGACTCACTTATTGACCGTAAGGATGTTGTGGTTTACGATTCTGAATCACATGCCTGTATTATTGACGGTTTAAGAATGCACCTTGGAAAAAGATTTGTATTTCAGCATAACGATATTGAGAACTTTGAAAAACAATTGAATCATGCTAAAAAAGTAAGTGAACAAACCGGAGGCGGTATTCTGGTAATTACTGAAGGTGTGTTTGGTATGGCCGGCGATATGGGTAAGATTGACAAAATAGCTGAACTCAAATTGAAATTTCGTTTCAGACTACTTGTGGATGATGCTCATGGGTTTGGGACAATGGGTGCCAAAGGAATGGGAACCGGTGAAGCCAAAGGTGTTCAGGATCAGATTGATGTGTATTTTGCCACATTCGCCAAATCAATGGCAGGAATAGGGGCTTTTGTAGGAGGCGATAGTGATATTATCAATTATCTGCGTTATAATATGCGTTCACAGATTTTTGCAAAATCACTTCCCATGCCTATTGTTATCGGTTCTTTAAAAAGGCTCGAACTACTTAAAACCCAGCCACAACTCAGAGAAAAACTGTGGAATATTGCTAATTCTCTTCAGAACAAACTTCGTGAAAATGATTTTAATCTGGGTCGTACTGAATCGCCGGTAACTCCTGTATTTTTGCAGGGAGGCATCCCCGAAGCAACTCAACTGACTTATGAGTTACGTGAAAAATACAATATTTTCTGTTCTATAGTGGTATATCCGGTGGTTCCAAAAGATGTGATAATGCTCAGATTGATCCCTACGGCAGCCCATACCCTTGCCGATGTTGATGAAACTGTAAATGCATTCATTGAAGTGAAAAATAATCTTCAGTCGGGTAAATACGATAAAAACTATGTTCCTCAAATGAAAATCCATCCTTAATCCCAAACATATATGGAAAAAATATTAATAATTGGTTGTTCCGGGCAGATTGGAACAGAGTTAACTCTTGAATTGAGAAAGATTTATGGCGATGCCAATGTTTTTGCTACTGACATAAAGGAAGCTCCTCCTGAAGTCCGCGATTCAGGACCTTTTGAGATCCTTGATGTTCTTGACGAAAAACGACTTAATCATTTTGCAATCCGTCATAAAATCACTCAGGTTTACAATCTTGCTGCTGTGCTTTCAGGAAATGCCGAAAAAATTCCAATGCAAGCCTGGAATATTAATATGATCGCATTGCTGAATATTTTGGAATTAGGTCGTTCAATCCGGCTCAATAAGGTTTTCTGGCCAAGCTCAATTGCAGTGTTTGGACCTACTACTCCCAAGATCAACACTCCTCAGCTTACAATCACTGAACCCAATACTGTTTACGGTATAAGCAAGCTCGCAGGCGAGCGCTGGGGTGAGTATTATCATAAACGTTATTGCATTGATTTCCGCAGTGTCAGATACCCAGGACTTATTTCGTATAAAACCGAACCCGGAGGAGGAACTACTGATTACGCCGTGGAAATTTATTATAAAGCAATTGAAGAAGGTAAATATGAATGTTTTCTGAAAGAAGATACAGGACTTCCTATGATGTTCATGCCTGACGCCATAAAAGCAACCATCAGCCTTATGGAAGCCGAAGCACATAAAATCACGGTTCGCTCAAGCTACAATATCGGAGGCATGAGCTTTACACCTCATGATGTGGCTCAGTCTATTATTAAGCATATTCCCGATTTTGAAGTTACTTATAAACCCGATTTTCGACAGGCAATTGCAAATTCGTGGCCTACCAGCATTGGCGACGAAGTAGCACGTAACGACTGGGATCTGACTTATGAATACGACCTCGATTCAATGACTAAAGTAATGCTCAGAGAAATAAAGGCTAAGATGAATGGCTGACAGTTGTTGTCTGTTCCGTAACAAAACGCTTGTAAAAATAATGAATAGGGTTTGCATATACTTTCAGATGCAAACCCTATAATTTTTTATCCGAAATCAATTTTGAATTGCGGCTTTATAATGGTTGAACCGGCTAAGAATGTCGTTAACAAACCTGTATGATTCTTCGCCATAGCAATAACCATATTGTACTACTTCGTCGCTGTAGTATTCAGGTTTTGATTTATTTCTCAAATAAAAATCCACATTTCCATCCCAGATATTAGGATCTTTATTGTTTTTGGCTGCCAGACGCCTTGCATCGAACACATGAGCAAGTCCTGCATTATAGGCTGCAAGCACAAATTTTTGTCTTTCGGCAGGATCACTTATTTCTGATGGCATTTGTTTATCAAGCCATTTAATATAATGTACACCTGCTGCAATTTGTTCGTAAGCTGTTGAGGTGGAATCAATACCAAGTTCTTCAGCGGTTGAGGGCATCATCTGCATTATGCCAAAAGCTCCTTTATGTGAAACTATTTCGTGCTGAAATTTCGATTCCTGATAAATCAGGGAAGCAAGTAAA
Source organism: uncultured Bacteroidales bacterium (assembly GCA_964550455.1). Lineage (GTDB taxonomy): Bacteria > Bacteroidota > Bacteroidia > Bacteroidales > JAAYJT01 > JAAYJT01. The sequence continues at coordinate 43,857 of CAZJZG010000008.1, forward strand.
CGCCAATCCCAGTTAATTGATTTACTATATTTTTTGATTACTTCGTCATAACTTGAAATACGTCCTCCTTTGCGGGAATGAAATTCGCGCTGATCAGCACGCAACCCAAGCGGATTATTAAAATAACGATCGTAAAGCAGGACAGCATAACTTGTTTTTGAAAATTCAAACCACCATTTATTTAAAGCTTCCAATAAATCAGTATCACCTCTTTTTAATGCCCAGCCAATATTCTGAAAAAACCCAAGAGGAGTTTGTGTGTCAATATCATTATAATATTTTGCATTTACCGAAGATGTTTGCTCATCACTAATAGTATATTCTATTTCACCGCGGGCAACCATTGTTATCAGATCTTCGGTACTTAAATCATTAACTGATACCACATTAATTTTAACTCCTGTTTCTTCCTGCAGATTTGCCAGCCGTTCAGCATAAGCCGAATTGTTCTGTATATAAACGGTTTTGCCTTCAAGGTCCAGCGGATTGCGTATGAGTTTCTTTTCGACTTCATCCCAGGTTCTCATTTTGCGCCAGTTTTCCGGTTTACGTTGCACAAGCATAAGTCGTGTCTGTAACATAGGTTCGGAAAATGCAACCATATCCCTGCGCTGATTTGTAATTACCAGTCTTTTGGCTATCAGATCATAAGTACCTGCATTGAGTTCCTTTATAGTTTCTTCAGGATTAGTATTCACTTGAATTTCAAGGTCAACACCAAGATATTCGGCAAACGAATGAAGCAGATCAAACTGATAGCCTCTGGGTTCGCCACGATACACAAAATAACTTGTTGAGTTCAAATCAGTAACAGCAATAAGTTTCCCTCTTTCAAGAATGGTTTCCAGACTTTGTTTTTCGGGAACTATTGGGCTTTGAATATCAGTAGATGTGTTGTTACAGGAAAAAAGGATGACAAAAGTTATTAAAAAGCTCAAAAACGTGGTCTTGTTTAATCTCTTTTTATTTACCATAATTTAATGTTTAGTTCAACAAAATTCACCGCATTTAATTATTTGTTAAAAATTCTTAAAAAAACAATACAACGGCAAACATGAACTTTCCCCTTTATTTCTATATATATTTCTATTAATCTATTAAAATAGGGGTTAAAAAAAACGGCTGCAAAGATACAACTATTGTGTGAAATACAAATATTTTATCAATATACCTGTTTATCAATAGATTACGAGGGATTTTTAGATTAATTTATACGTTTTTAGTATAAATACGCATCAGAAAAAGCCCTTAATTGAGCCGATTTCCCATTTTTTAACTTTAATTTAACCTAAATTCAGGGCTTTTTTATGTGAAAATAGCCTGATAAAGAGTAAAATATTTATCAGGCTATTTATAATTCATTCATTATTACATAATACCGGGTCATAAAAAATTAACCCAATATTATTTTATGGCTTTCTCGTAACGACGGCTTACTTCATCCCAATTGACGATATTCCAGAAATTACTTATATAATCGCCACGAAGGTTCTGGTATTTCAGGTAATAGGCGTGTTCCCATACATCTAATCCCAGTATTGGCACACCTTGTTTATCAACAACGTCCATCAGAGGGTTATCCTGATTAGCAGTTGAAGAAACAAATAATTTATCGCCCTTTTCAACGCTCAGCCATGCCCATCCGCTACCAAACCGTGTACGTGCAGCTTCTTCAAAAAGGTTTTTAAACTCCTGGAATGACCCAAAAGATGATTTAATGGCTTCAGCCAGTTTTCCTTTAGGCTCACCTCCGCCATAAGGCGACATAACTGCCCAGAAAAGAACATGGTTATAATGTCCTCCGCCGTTGTTACGAAGTGCAACAGGGTATTTGCTCATAGAGACAAAAAGTTGTTCAAGGGATAGTTTCTCCACCTCTGTGCCTTCAATTGCTTTGCGATAATTATTAAAATAAGCTTTGTGATGACGCTCGTAGTGAATTTCCATTGTCATCTGGTCAATATAAGGCTCCAAAGCATTAAAAGAATAAGGCAACGGAGGGAATTCGTCTGCTTTCTGCGCATTACTTTCTGAAATCACAAAGCCATAAGCGAAAAATGCTAATAACAAAAGTTTGCTGATAGTTTTCATAATTATTCAATTAATTAATTTACAATTAGTTGTCTTCAATATTACTAATTTGAGATAATATATTCCTGTTTATTTTATTTTTCTCTGATCTCGGTTTTTTCCAAAAAAAAGCCGGACCTGTTGGCAGTATCCGGCTTTCCCCATCATTAACCACGAGAAAACAAACAAATTAGGCAGGAGGTTAAATTCTGCCCAATGCCTTTGTATATTTTTCGCTTACTGCCTTCCAGTTAACCACATTCCAGAAATTAGCTATATATTCCGGACGGCGGTTCTGATATTTCAGATAGTAAGCATGTTCCCATACATCTAATCCCATAATTGGAATACCTGAATGTTCTGCAACATCCATGAGCGGATTATCCTGATTGGGAGTAGAAAGCACGAACAACGATTTATCTTTTTTCACAGTCAGCCATGCCCAACCGCTTCCAAAACGGTTTGCAGCAGCATCACTGAATAATTCCTTGAATTTATCAAACGAACCAAAAGCCTTATTAATTGCTTCAGCAAGTTCACCATCAGGTGCTCCGCCTGCATTTGCCGACATTATATTCCAGAAAAGATCATGATTATAAAAACCTCCTCCGTTATTTCTTACGGCTGCAGGAACTTTTGAAACATTGGCAAAAATTTCTTCAAGTGATTTTTCTTCTAACTCTGTACCTTTAATTGCTGCCATAAACTTATCGTAATAAGCTTTGTGATGCTTATTATAATGTATGTCCATAGTCATTTTATCAATGTATGGCTCCAAAGCATCATAACTATATGGCAAAGCAGGAAAATTCAATTCTTTTGATTTTGATTTTAACAACATAAACAAAAACTAATTAATAAAGTTCAACATGAGTGAGCTAATTTATACTCATTCTAAATAACAGGCCTGACTGTGGTTTGTTCAAAACAAGCATCACAATCATGTATTTTTTTATTATTAAGCCTACACATCCCTGATATACAGCTCAATAACGGAGTGTAAAATTTTTAAGTTTGAAGGCTGGCAGCAAAAAAATTATTTATTTGAAAGCTTTTTCGAGTAATCCATCACCTTTTAAGTTCATTCTATCAAAATAAGAAGGAACTTCTTTTCCGGTAAGCTTATCAACATAAAGCTTTGCAAGATACTGCCCCAGCATAAATCCTTGTCCGCGTAAGCCAATTAACAGACCGGCATCTACGTCGAGCACCATTCTGGGTTCCACATAATAACCTGCCCACACTGCCTGAAAACCAACAGACGAAAGGCTTGGTATCCAATTGGTAAACACCTCGGCAACTATCTCAATAAATTCTTTGGAATTGATTTTCAGGTTTTTATCAGTTTCCATTGGTTCAATTTCTGGTGAGGCGCAGCCTATTACCTGTCCGGTTTCAGCAAGCTGCTGTCCGTATACTGCAGTAAAACCTTTATAGTTCCGGCGATCAATAAGCATTGGCAGAGGGGTATTGTTCACACCCATAAAAGGAAGACGGCGAGTTATAAAAGCCTGATGTTTTACGGGATACAAACCGGTTTCATGTCCAAGCTTTCTAGCAAAAACATCGCCTTCAGGTCCAAGTGCATTTACAAAGTGAGAGGTATGGAATTCGATATATTCTTTTTCATGATTCTGAACCAGAGCTATATAGGTTTGACCATTCTTTGTAATATCTATAAGACGGCAGTCTTCAAGGATCTCACCACCGTTATCAATTCCTATACGCCGCACAAGATCAATAACACGTCCCGGTGTAGCCTGCCAACAATCCTCGGTCACCAATGCTGCAATATATGTATTAAGTGAAGTATTTATATAAGGAGTGATCTCTTTTTTAAACTGTCCCGGCTTTATCATTTTAGCATTTGACCATGCCATTGAAGCTTCAAGAGAATTATACATTTCTTCGTCGTGAGCAAAAGTAACATAACGGATAGGCAGGAAATCAATGTTACTGATTTTTTGTAGTTCTCTGAATATTTCAAGGTTATGCCTTGCTATATCAGAAAGTTCAGGAAGGCTGAAATTTGGCCTGCCACCTGCAATATTACGCCATGATGCACCACGCCCGAAATTGATAAGAGTAGGCTTTAGCCCTGCTTCAGCCATATATCTGAATAAGGCGCTACCAGCGATTCCACCTCCGGCGATCAAAGTTTGAACTTTTACTTTCCTGGGGCTTTTTCCGGTTATATTGGTAATAATTTTGTCCTGAACCGTACGGGGATAAAGCTCACCCAATGAAACCTGATTTGATAAGGGTCCGCGCGGAGTTGGTTCGCCAACTATAGAAATACCAGTACCTGCAAGAGTTTGTTTTAAACGTTTTATACAACGCTTACCGCGGCATGCACCCATTCCAAGTCTGGTTGTATGCTTGACTTCATCCACCGAAATAAATTTACGATCACCAATTACATCAAGTATTTCATCTATTGCAACATCATCGCAATGACAAACATAGGTGTCCTCTTCCTTGCGATAGGTGGTTTTCTTCATTTTTAAAGGTTCGGGGTAATCTTTCTTAGCAATAAAACCCCTTACATTATTTAATGATTCACCATGAACATCAAGAGATAAAACACGGGCAATATGAGTCTTATTTGGTTTTTTCAGAATTTTCTCAACAATACCATTACCAAGGATCTTCCCATTATTATCTGCGAGATACACCTCAGTTTTTTCATCAACAAAATATTCGATAGGCAGGAAAAGCCAGTTTTTCTTTGGGTTATAACCAAAAATGGCAAGACCCGGACATTGATAAACACAATCCATGCAACCAATACATTTATCAAAATCAATATAGGGAACCGTGCTGGTACTTGTCTTAGTTATGGCACCCTGAGGGCAGGCAAACTCACACGGATTGCAGGCAAAGCCATAAAGACAATCAATTAACACATAAGGCTTTCCATTCATTCTATCCGGTTCTGGACGATAAGGTTCTTTTATTATCCTTAACGGATGTTGCTGTGAATCAATATATTCCTTTGACACTGCAAGATATGCATCATAATCGAAACGTTCATTCATTTCCTGAAGTATCTCGTAAGCTACCTGCTTGCCACGTAATACCGCCGATGTGCCTTCGCCAATGCGGATGGCATCTCCGGCTCCAAAGCATTTTCGTCCAAAAATATCATTGCCTTTAATCAAAAGCTGATCATCAGGTACAAGACCGGTACATATATTAATAGCATCAATCCCCTCTATTATTTTTTCAGTATCGGGAACGGGCCTAAAGTTTTTACATTCTGCAACAACAGCACCGGTTATTCCATCACGATTTTTATTGGGAATGGCTTTGAGTAGAATATGGGAAAGCAGGATGGGAATACCAAGCCGCCTTACTCTGTTTGCCTGAACCGGGAAACCGCCTTCAAACGGCTGTGCTTCAATAATTGCTTTTACTTTTGCTCCTGCCTGCATCAACTGGTATGAAGTAAGATATCCAATATTTCCAGCTCCAACAGTCAAAATATTTTTTCCAAGTAGTGTAAACTCGTTATTCATCATTTTTTGAACAACGGCAGCAGTATATACACCCGGGAGGTCATCGTTCTCAAAAGTAGGCATAAAAGGTACTGCTCCTGATGCAACTACCAGATAATCAGCATCAATATAATAAATTTCATCGGTTTTGATATTTTTCACAGCCAGTCGCTTACCTTCAAGAATATCCCAGACTGTAGAATTTAGAAAAATTCCCTCAAGACTATCACCTGCAAGAGTTTTCGCAATATCAAATCCACGCATGCCTCCAAACTTTTTCTCTTTCTCAAAAAAGAAAAACTGGTGGGTTTGCATTAAAAACTGGCCTCCTATCTTATCATTGTTGTCAATAACGATATTTTCAATGCCATGTTTGTTAAGTTCCTCACGAACGGCAAGTCCGGCAGGTCCTGCTCCAATGATTGCCACCTGGGTTTTATATACCCAAAACGGAATATCCTGTCTGTAAACAGTTACAGAAGGTGAATAATCCCTGGGAATTTCCTTAACTTCTTTAACTCCATCAACCTTAGTGATACAAATTCTTTTAATTTGTCCGTCAACCAGCATTTCGCAAGCTCCGCATTTTCCAATACCACATTCAAGGCTTCGTTCACGATTCTTCAAACTATGACTATGAACCGGAAAGCCTGCCTGATGTAATGCTGCAGCAATGGTAAAACCTTTTTCGCTTTGAATGATCTGATCATTATACCTGAAACTTTGTTTTTCGTTAGCAGGAATTTCAAGAATTGGGTGTTTTTCAATCTTACGCATATTTTTATAATAGTTGTTTTTAAGAAATTTAAGTCAGACAAAAGTTAGGATAAGATATGCCTGTCAAATGATGGCGCTAAATTAGCTGAATTTATTATTTCAAATCATTTTATTTTAAAATTTGATTTAATATTTTGAATATCAACATTTATGACAAAATTTGGTCTATAAAGAAAAATTTTTTAATATCTTTGCAAAAACACATATATAAGATATTTAAAAAAATGGAAAAAGTCAAAGTTCTTTATGTTTCGCACGACATCACTCCTTTTATGCAGGAAAGCCAAATTGGTCTAATCTCAAGACATCTGCCGCAGGGTGTACAGGAGCGAGGGCGTGAGATCAGAACCTTCATGCCGCGTTTTGGTAATATTAATGAGCGCAGGAATCAGTTGCATGAGGTTATTCGTTTGTCAGGTATGAATTTAATCATCAATGATAATGACCACCCGCTTATCATTAAAGTTGCTTCAATACAATTAGCCCGTATGCAGGTTTATTTTATTGACAACGAAGATTATTTTGACCGGAAATTTGTTTTCAGAGACAAATCAGGCAAATTTTTCAAGGATAATGACGAAAGGGCAATTTTCTTTGCCCGTGGTGTTTTGGAAACAGTTAAAAAACTTGGCTGGCCTCCTGATATAATACATTGTCACGGATGGATGGGCAGTTTGGTGCCGTTGTATGTAAAAACGGCTTTTCGTGACAACCCGGTATATTCTGACGCAAAGGTTATTTTTTCTTTTTATGATGATGACTTTGAAGAAATGCTAAATAAAGACTTTGCAACAAAAATCAAACTTCCGGGAATAACTCTCAGGCATCTCAAACACTATAAGAAACCTTCATACGTTAATTTGATGAAAGCTGCTATTGATTTTTCAGATGCGTTGATTATGGGAAGCGAACAAGTACATCCTGAAGTTTATCAATACATGCTTAAATCAGATAAACCTATTCTTCCTTTTCAAACTGGAGATGACTATATTGATGTTTACAATGAATTTTACAACGAGCTCCTTGTTGAGGAAGAAGCGGAGGAAGCCTCTGGTCGCAACAATAAAAAAATCTAAAAATCTTTTTCTTTGAAAAACATGATAAAACAAAGCATACAAGCATTTGTAATGCTAATTGCTATTGCAATATTCAGTGCATCATGTACTGATAATAACGATTTAATAGGTTTAAACATTCAACCTCCGGGTGAAGAGTTGAAGTATTTTGTTACCGATACTTTTTCGGTATTTGCATATTCTATCTTAGAGGATTCGGTTAGAACTGATGAACTGGGCACGAGTTTATTGGGAAGCTTGTTTGATCCGGTTTTCGGAAAAACTACTGCCAGCATTTATACCGAATTAAGATTAACTTCTTTACAACTGAATTTTGGAGAAGGCGCTGTTATTGACTCCATAATTCTGAAAATGGCTTACGTAAGCGTATATGGTGATTCATCAGCTATGCAGACTTTCCGGGTTTACGAAATGACTGAGAACATTAATGTTGATAGCTCATATTACTCAAACAGGGTTACTGCCTATGGTTCACAAATCGGAATTGAACAGATAATACCTCCTGTTGACAGCATCCCTGTTGATACCATTAAAGTAGCCCCTTATCTTAGAATCCCACTTAATGACGGTGGAATTCTGGCAGAAAAATTATTATCGGGTACCAGCGATGATTATTCGACAAATGAAAAATTCCGGGAATTTTTCAAAGGTATTTATATTACAGCCGATCCGGTGGATGAAGCAGGAAAAGGTGCCCTGCTTACTTATAATCTGATTAGCGATGCTACAACAATTACAGTTTATTATCACAATTTTGAGAGGGACTCATTAAAGTATAATTTCATTATCAGCAATGCCAGCGGACGTTACGGACATTATAACCATTACGGATATGCTGATGCAGAAGAATCGTTGCGCCAGCAAATCATTTCGGGCGATACTACTTTGGGCAGCAATAAAATTTATCTGCAACCTCTTGGTGGAGTAAAAACCTATCTGCGCTTTCCTACAATTACTTCATTGGGAACAGATATTTCAATAAACGAAGCTAAATTGATTCTCACAAACAGTGACCCTGCTTCCGGGTTCACTCAACCATCTGGGCTATCAATTGGTAAGCTGACAGATGATGAGGGAAAAACCACCATATTAGATGATCAGTTTGAAGGTGATACTTATTTTGGTGGTTATTATAAAGATACGGAATACACTTTCCGCCTGAGTCGCTATGTTCAAAATCGTATTTTAAATAAGGATACGGAAGATTTTGGCCTGGCCTTGTTAGTTCCTGCGGCTTCAGCAGTTCCTCACAGAGTTGTATTAAATGGCACTAATACCGATGCCGGAAAAATCAGGCTTGTAATTACTTATACGAAGCTTTGATAAAGCAATTATCATTAAGAGCTGCCTCTTTTATCGAACTGTTACAAATATTGAACCCATGGTAAATATCAAAACACCATGGAAAATGGACATGTTATAATAATTTCTTACAGAAATTAAAACCCGAATTGTTTCTTTAATTCTGTAAACCGGTTTGCTGTTGTGTGAAGATAAGAGGCTGAGACTCTGTTGGCAAAAGAATTGAATCAAGTTCTTTCAGTGTTTCCTTAGCTTTTAAATATGCTTTATCGTTTTCAAGATAAATGGGATAAAAACCGGCATCATCAAAGATGTTTCGGGCTATAAAAGCCTTAAGCATATGTTGGATCCTCTGTTTCGAACCCTGTACAGAAGCATTTGAGCTTTTAACATCCTGAGTTGAGGCAAACATTACAAAATCGTTGAAAATCTTATCAGTGATCTTAAAATTCTGAACATAATCATCAATATTTTTAAATTGATTTAATTTATCACGCTGTGCATCAGTATAATCAAAAGCAAACTGATAAATCAATCCCTGGTTCGAAACCATATTAAAAAAACGCAGTTTCTCATCATTTTCAATTGTTACATATACGTCGGGCATTATCCCGCCTCCACCATAAACCGTTCTGCCTCCGGGAGTATCAAATTTTAATGAATCTTCAAATTTTATATTTGCCGGATCATCCAGTTCTCCATTGGCATAGCGTTCATAAAAATCATGGAAATAATCTTCAGCATCTTTATCATAGGGTTTTTGAATACTTCTCCCTGTAGGAGTGTAATATCTTGCCACGGTAAGTCTTATTGCCGAACCATCAGTAAGGTTCAACTGCTCCTGAACCAGCCCCTTACCAAAAGAGCGTCTGCCAACAATTAATCCGCGATCATTGTCCTGAATGGCTCCGGCTATTATTTCGCTTGCAGATGCCGAACCTTCATCAATAATAATTACAATTGGCAGTTCTTTAAATAATCCTTGTCCGCCAGCTTTTGCAACCTGACGGGGACGGTTATGACCTTCGGTATAAACAATAACCTGATCTTTCTCAAGAAATTCATCGGAAAGCTTAATTGCCGACTGAAGGAAACCTCCTGAATTACCCCTCAAATCCAACAATAGCTTTTGCATTCCTTTAAATTTCAGCTGGTTTATTGCATTAAGCATTTCTCTGTGAGTTGTGGCTGAAAACTTGCTCAGCTTTATATATCCAATTGAATTATCAGCCATAAAAGCCACATCAACACTATAGGTAGGTATTACATCCCGTGTTATGATAAAATCAAGAACTCCGTCAGCTTTTCTGCGAAAAACACCAATTTTCACTTTCGAACCTTTTTCACCCTTCAGCATACGAACCAGATCGCGGTCTTTAATACCTACGCCTGCCACAAGACTATCATCAACCCTTACTATGCGGTCGCCTGCCATTAATCCGGCTTTTTCAGAAGGACCACCAACAATGGTATGAATTACAGTACAGGTGTCTTTCTCTAACCTGAATTGAATACCTATACCTTCAAAAGCTCCTAATAAAGGATCATTGACTTCGGCAAAATCCTCAGCATTTATGAATTGAGAATGTGGATCAAGATTTTTAAGCATCCCTTCGATAGCATCGTTTTGTAACAATTCGCGATCAACCTGATCAACATAATCCTGAAAAATAAAACGCATCACATCGTTTATCCTATCATATCTGGTAAGCTGGATCAACGATATAGGAGTTTTACGATCCTGAGAAATACCAACCATTTTAAATCCAAGATAAATACCTGCAATAACAGCCAAAGCAATAATAATGGGCAAATAAATAAAATATCGTGATGAGGGTACTTTCATATTTAAAAATCTGATTTAAGCTAAAACACAGATATAAAACGAGATATTGTAAGGTTTATTTAATAAAACAAAAAAAGCTTTCGATAGTTGAAAGCTTTTTATTTAGTACCCGGAGCCGGAATCGAACCGGCACGGGAATTACCCCATTGGTTTTTGAGACCAACGCGTCTACCTATTCCGCCATCCGGGCTTTTTAAGAACAATTGTTTTAAAGTGGTGCAAAGATATAAAATTCCTGAATTCACAATTAAAAATAAAAAGAATCAGAAAAAGAATATTAACTTCCAATGAAATATTATAAACCTGATTATCAGGCTGTTGGAGTTTCCTTGTTTTTCATTTAACAAATTGTATTCGTAAACAAAATAAAAATTTGTAGCTTTGCCGCATTAATCTGACGGCATTATCTTCCCCAAAACCAATCATTATGTTACCAATAGTTAATATATTTTCCGGAAGGGCTTCGCTGTACCTCGCAAAAAAAATAGCTGACAGTTATGGACAAAAACTAGGGGAAATAATTGTTACCGAATTCAGCGACAAAGAATTTCAGCCTTCTTTTGAGGAAAACATTCGGGGTCATGAAATCTTTATAGTACAATCAACTTTTGCACCAACTGATAATCTTTTTGAGTTACTCATGCTGATTGACGCTGCCAAACGTGCTTCGGCAAAGAATATCGTTGCTGTGATCCCATATTTCGGATTTGCCAGGCAGGATCGTAAAGATCAGCCCAGGGTGTCAATTGCAAGCAAATTGGTTGCAAATCTTTTAACAGCAGCCGGAGTGCACAGAATCATAACCATTGACCTTCATGCTGATCAGATTCAGGGTTTTTTTGATGTGCCGGTTGATCATCTTTATGCATCATCAATTTTTGTTCCTTATATCAAAAAATTAAACTTGCCCAATCTGGTAATGGCATCGCCTGACACAGGAGGTACCCGCAGAGCAGCAGCCTATGCAAAAATGCTTAATTGCGGGTTTGTAATTTGTTATAAGCAACGGATTAAACCCAACGAAATAGATTATATGGGACTTATTGGAGATGTAAAAGGTAAGGATGTAGTTCTGGTTGACGATATTCTTGATACCGGAAACACCATAACCAGAGCCTCAGCCTTAATAATGAGAGAGGGAGCCAATAGTGTAAGAGGCTTTTGTACACATCCGCTTTTTACACGTCAAGCATACGAAAAAATTGAAAATTCAGCATTTACCGAAGTAGTTGTTACAGATACTATACCTCTTCGTAAACAAAGTGCCAAAATTAAGGTTCTTACTACTGCCGATTTATTAGCTGAAGTGATTTCAAGAGTACATAATTTTGAATCAATCAGTTCGTTATTTAGATTCTAATTTTTTTAATTTAAAATTTTTTATCAAATGAAAACAGTATCATTGAGCGGTTCCCTGAGAGGGAACGTAGGGAAAAAAGATGCTAAAAATGCCAGAAAAAAGGGGTTAGTACCTTGCGTACTTTATGGCGGAAAAGAACAAATACCTTTTTTTCTTGAAGAAAAAGCTTTCAAACCAATTCTTTTCACTCCTGATGCATTTGTTATTAATCTCAACATTAACGAAAAAACATATCAGGCAATATTGCAGGATGTTCAGTATCACCCTGTTACTGATTCTTTGCTTCATGCCGATTTTTATGAGATCACTCCCGGAAAACCTGTAAAAACTTCTATTCCACTCAGGTTTGTTGGAACTTCTATCGGAGTTCTACGTGGTGGTAAGATTGTGAAAAAGTTTAACAAGCTTCTGGTAAAGGGATTGATTGAGAATATTCCGGAATTTATCGAAATTGATATTACTTCACTCGATATAGGAAAGTCAATAAAAATTGAAAATCTTAAAGTTCCTGATATTGAATTCCTTGAACCCAAGAGATCGTTGATTATTACTGTCCAGACTTCAAGAGTACTGACTGCTTCAACTGACGAAGAAACTGAAGGAGAAGCCGCTGAAGAAGGTTCAAAGGAAGGTGAAACAAATGAATAAATAAATTCCTGAAAAATCCTGAAGGATTTAACCCTGTATTTATCTGATTAAGAACATGTTTTGATATTTATATCAAAACATGTTCTTATAAAAAATTATTTAAGTGAAATTTCTAATTACCGGATTAGGAAATATTGGCGATGAATACGCTGAAACACGCCATAATATTGGATTTGTAGTACTCGATGCGCTGGCTTCAAGTCTCGGTGCTACTTTTACATCCGGCAGGTATGCTGCAGTTGCCAGAGCTAAATACAAAGGAAGAACACTTATAATGATAAAACCATCCACTTATATGAATTTAAGTGGGAAGGCAGTCAGATACTGGCTTGAGACCGAAAATATTCCCATTGAAAAATCATTGGTCATAAGTGACGATATTGATCTTGAGCCCGGACAGTTGCGAATGAAACCAGGAGGAAGTGGTGGTTCTCATAACGGATTGAATCATGTTATCGAAATTCTGGGAACTACCAGTTTTCCGCGTTTACGTTTTGGCATTGGAAGTGATTTTGCAAAAGGATATCAGGTAGAATATGTACTCGGACGCTGGACAAGTTCAGAAGTTGAATTACTTAAGCCCAAAGTACTTGTGGCAGCGGATATGATAAAAAGTTTTGTAACCATTGGTGTTGACAGGACTATGAGTTCATACAACAATAAGTAAGATTTTATGACCCGAAAAAAAACAGAGATAATGTCGCCGGCAGGTTCTTACGAAAGCCTGATGGCAGCTATTGCTGGTGGAGCAGATGCTGTTTATTTTGGCATTGGAACCCTGAATATGCGGGCACGCTCATCAATGAATTTCAGTTTTGAAGATCTGGTTCAGATCACTGATATTTGCCGGGAAAACAACATACGAAGTTACCTGACTTTAAATACAGTGATCTATGATGAGGAAATGGAGTACATGCAAAAAATGATAGATGCTGCTTCCGAAAACGGGATCAGCGCCATCATAGCTTCCGATATTGCAGTTATGGAATACGCTCGTAGCCGGGGAATGGAGATACACATTTCAACACAATGCAATATCAGCAATTTTGAAGCTGTACGCTTTTATTCCCGCTATGCTGATGCAATGGTGCTTGCCCGTGAATTAAGCCTAGATCAGGTCAGAAATATCATCCAAAAAATAAAACAAGAAAACACTACAGGACCGTCAGGGAAAATGATTGATATTGAGCTTTTTATTCATGGTGCAATGTGTATGGCTGTTTCGGGGAAATGCTATCTGAGCCAGGATATGTTCAATAAATCGGCAAACCGTGGCGCATGTTATCAGCCATGCCGCCGCGAGTATAGAATACGCGATTATGACGATGAGGTGGATATGAATATTGACAATCATTTCATTCTTTCACCAAAAGATATGAAAACCATTGATTTTCTTGATCAGTTGGTAAGCGCAGGAGTAAGTATTCTAAAAATTGAAGGTCGCGGACGTGCGCCTGAATATGTAAAAACCGTTACCAATTGTTATCGTCAGGCTGTTGATGCAATTGAAGAAGGAACTTTTGGACCTGAAAAATTGAAAATATGGAACGAAAGACTTGCTCAGGTTTATAATCGTGGATACTGGGAAGGCTACTATCTGGGAAAAACCTTGCCTGAATGGACTGATGCATACGGGTCGAAAGCTACTCAACGAAAGGCATACGTCGGGAAGGTAACCAATTATTTCTCAAAAGCAGGAGTGGCTGAAATAACTATAGAAAGCGGAGCTCTTAGTGTAGGTGATAAATTTCTGATACTTGGACCTACTACCGGTGTAGCTGAAGGTATTGTAAGTGAAATAAGAGTTGATGAATTACCTGTAAACAAGTCAGTTAAAGGAGAAATTTGTTCAATACCTGTAAATGAAACGGTTCGTCGCTCTGATAAACTCTATATTATTACTGAACGATGATGAAATGGATAAATCACCACACTCATAGTACATTTTGCGATGGCAGCCAGGCTCCTGTTGAATATGTAAAAACTGCCATTGATAAAAATTTTTCTACCCTTGCCTTTTCAAGTCATGCACCCCTGCCATTTAAAAACAGTTTTGCACTTCAGAAAGACAAAGTTGATGAATACTGCAGCACTATTCGTTCGTTAAGTTATGAATATGCCGGACGTATTGAGATTTACCTTTCAATGGAAATTGACTTTATTTCTGAGTTATCAGATGATTTTGAATTCTGGAAAAAACGTGCAGGATTAGATTTCGTTATTGGCGGAGTTCATCTTCTGCCTGCACCGTCAGGTAATGGATTATGGTTTATTGACGGACCTATACGCGATACTTTTGATGAAGGTTTCTTTAACCTGTTTGATGGTGATGCCAGGCTTGCGGTTCGAACCTATTTTGAACAGATAAATATAATGGCTGAAACTCAGACACCTGATATCATTGCTCATTTCGATAAAATAAAAATGCATAACCAGGAACGATTCTTCAGTGTGGAAGATGACTGGTACTTGTCATTGCTTAGGGAATCTCTTGAAGTTATAGCAAAAAAAGGCTGTGTTGTTGAAGTTAATACACGAGGAATTTATAAAGCTCGTTGCAATGAATTGTTCCCAAACCTTAAAGCCCTGAAAATAATAAAAGAGTTGAATATCCCTGTTACTCTCAGCTCTGATGCTCATGCTCCTGAAGATCTGGACAAGGAATATCCTTTAGCCCTTGAAGTGATCAGGGCTGCAGGTATCAAAGAATTAATGGTTTTTAGTTTTGGAAAATGGAAAGCAATGGGTATTTAAAAATCCATTATTTAGAAATATTACTTTATTCCGGCTCAGATCAATAAGCCCATTTTAAGTAAATGGAACCCCAGGTGAAACCGGCACCGAAACTTGCAAGAATAATATTATCGCCTTTTTTAAGCTGATCTTCCCATTCCCACAGACAAAGCGGAAGAGTAGCCGCAGTAGTATTTCCGTATTTCTGGATATTGATCATCACCTTGCTCTTTTCAAGCTTCATACGCTGGGCTGTTGCTTCAATTATACGCATATTTGCCTGATGAGGTACGAGCCATTGAAGGGTTTCGGAAGTAAGTCCGTTTCTTTTCATTATTTCCACTGAAACGTCAGCCATTTTCGATACTGCCCATTTAAAAACAGCCTGTCCTTCCTGGTAAATGAAATGTTCACGTGCATCAACAGTTTCATGTGAAGCCGGTTTTTCAGAACCACCTGCTTTCTGATGCAGGTGTATTTTTCCAACACCGTCGCTTTGAAGGATTGAATCAATTATACCAACATCTTCGGTGGTGGGCTCCAGCAAAACAGCACCTGCACCATCGCCAAAAATCGGGCATGTGGCACGATCAGTATAATCAACAATTGATGACATTTTTTCGGCTCCCACAACAACTACTTTTTTGTGTGAACCTGATTCAACAAATTTTGAAGCTGTGACCAAAGCGTAAAGAAAACCGGAACAACCGGCGTTAAGATCAAAACTGAATGCATTTTTTAGCCCGCATTTATCACTGATTATATTGCCTGTAGCCGGAAATTGCCTGTCGGGTGTAACTGTAGCACACACCAGCATGTCAACTTCATCAGGAGAAGTATTGGTTTTTTCAAGCAACTGGTTTACAGCCTTGTATCCGACTTCAGAGGCTCCTTTTTGTCCTTTGATAATGCGCCGCTCTTTAATTCCGATACGGGTCATTATCCACTCATCAGTAGTATCAACCATACGACTGAGTTCATCGTTTGTCAGAATGTAATCGGGTAAATTGGCACCAACTCCGGTAATTGCAGCTCTGATCTTGTTCATAATTAAACAGATTTAAATTTCGTCAGCTAATTTATTAGTTAATGAATGTTGAACTAATGCTTCTTTGATTTTTTGCGTCAATCCGGCTTCATGAACTTCCTTGGCAAGCAGGATCATATTTTTAATTGCCTTGTCATTTGAAATTCCATGACCCACTATCACAGTACCGTTAACTCCCAGGATCGGGGTGCCGCCATAATTTTCATAATTAAACCTATCAAGGTATTCATCCCTTACTCCACGTTTAATCATAATCCGGTAAAGAGCTTCTGCCTGTTTTAAAACAATATTGCCCGTAAAACCATCGCATACAATAACATCAGCCTTATCTCTGAACAGATGCCGCCCCTCAATATTTCCCACAAAATTGATTTTTTTGGATCCCTTCATCAAATTATAGACTGACTGAGATAATAGATTTCCTTTATTTTCTTCTTCACCTATATTGAGCAAACCAATTTTGGGATTCTGAATATTATGGACAAACTCAGCATAAAGAGAACCCAAAATAGCAAATTGATATAGTACATCTGGTTTTGCGTCAGGGTTTGTGCCTACATCCAGTATTAAATTAAACCCTCCTTCAACTTTAGGAACAATTGCAGTAGTTGTAGGTCTGATAATTCCCTGAATAGTATTCACTGAATAAATTGAGCCTACAAGCATAGCTCCGCTACTGCCGGCACTGGCAAAAGCATTTATTTCACCGGTTTTCATTAATTTAAAACCAACGGCAATGCTTGAATCCGGCTTCTGGACCAATGCTCTGGTTGGCGATTCACCCATTTCGATTACTTCACCGGCATGAACAATAATAAAGTCCTCAGGATTACTGTTCATGGCTTCCAGCTCATCACAAATAAGCTCCTTGTTGCCAATCAGAACAATATCATCGTCCTTACCTAAAACTTGTCTTGCCAGTATGGCACCAGAAAGATTTGCTTTGGGAGCAAAATCGCCTCCCATAACATCAAGCCCAATTTTCATAATTGTTATTTTTACTCACACTTAAACAAAATACAATGAAGCCAGGGCTGTTGCCAGGGCTGTTGTTGATTTTCTCAAAAAAGGCTTAGGATGGGTTAAGAGGCTACTTCTTTTTCAATAGTAAGCTTGCCCTTATAATAACCGCATTCAGAGCAAACTCTATGATAAAGTACAGGTGCACCACAATTTGAACAAATAATAAGAGTGGGTTTTACTGCTTTGTAATGTGTACGTCTTTTGTCTCTTCTTGCTGAAGAAGATCTTCGTTTTGGATGTGGCATTTTAATTAAATATTAATAGTTACTCCTTTAGTTTTTCTAAAACTCCCCAACGTGGATCAATCTGTTCCTTTGATTTATGTTCTGCTAATTTCTGCAATACTTCCGGATCACAATTACTTGTACCATCTTCATTTTCAGGGTGTATATGGCGCATAGGAACCGAAAGTACAATATATTCGTAAATATAATGTCCGATATCGAAATGTGTTTCGCTATCAGGGATCACAATTACTTCATCACTTTCTTCATGGCTATCGTTGCCAAACTTCACAAAAAGCCTGTAATTTCCACTGATCTCGAGAGGAAAAACATCAAGACAACGATCGCAAACTACATCAATTGTTCCTGAAATGGTAAAAATAAAAATAAGCATGCGCTGCTGTTTTTCCATTTCTACCACTACATGTATCAATCCATCCTTATATTCCGAATATTCAAACTCATCAAAGAACTTTTTGTCAATTTCAAACTCAAATCTGTGATTTCCAAGCTTTAAGCCGCTAAACGATATATGAAGTTGACGTCTGTAATACACATTTAGGGGATTTTAATTAAGGGGTGCAAAATTAGAAATAATATTTTGATTAGCAATTTGATGCATGATGCAATTAACCTAAAAATGAAATTTAAAAGGTCCGGGGATTGATATATTTTTATCAACTTACACCATACATCCTGATTATCAATGAATAAAGCTATGCAAAAATAATATGACTTAAATAACAACTAATTTGTTTTTAAATGCTAATGAGACTGATTTTTTGAAAATTGAGTTTTATTTTACTAAACCCTGCCTTGCCCGGAACCCAAAATATCAGTAAAAAAGCCTGAATGACTGCCATGACCAAAAGCCTTCCTCATTTAAACAATAAAATATCAAGATGATGATAAATACTAAAATTACATATTTATAACCCTTTTACATTTGGTTTTCCGGCAACAAAATCTTTCAAATAAAAAGGTTCGAAATAAGCTACATCTTCAAAACGAGACAACTTAAAGTTTTCTGAAGCAATTTTACCCATATGTGCTGCCGAATTATGAAAATCAGGGATCAGATTCCAGTTTTGCCGAACCGATAAAACATCCAGGCATTTATCAGCACCCTCACCAAAATAATAAACCGGTTTATCAACATCAAGCTGATTTAAAAAATCTTTATCAACAATAAGTGCATCAACCTGAACAAGGGGTGTGAGGTTCTTATCGTACACAGCAGTATAAACTTCCATACGCCGCGCATCAATCATTGGGCAAAACAAGGCATTGTCAGGAAGATCTTTTTGGTTCGAAATAAAACCAGAAGCCATGCATGCCAAAGTATCAGGTGCAATCAAAGGTATGCCAAGAGCGTAACATAAACCCTTTGCCGTTGAAACTCCAATCCTCAGTCCTGTATAAGAACCGGGACCTTTGCTCACAGCTACGGCATCCAGGTGTGAATAATTATATCCTGATTCTTTAATCAGCTCATCAATAAATAGGTTCAAAACTGTGGAATGTGCATTTCTGATGAGCGACAGACGGCTATCCACAATTTCGCCATTGCTGACCAAAGCAACAGAACAGGCCTTTGTTGCAGTTTCAATACAAAGTATAAAAGCCATAAGCTATTTAGCTGTGAAAAGTTCAGTACGTTCCACTTTTTTAACTATATCACCATTTCTAAGGGTTGTGGAAATGGCGCGATATGGTCCGGTAATGATTTCCTGTCCTTCTTCAATTCCTTCTGTGATCTGAATAAACATATTGTCCTGAATTCCGGTTTTGACTTCAGTTAGTTTTGCCTTATTATTTTCAAAAACAAATATGTATTCTTTAAAATTATCATCTGTTTTGTCTGTTCGAACCGATTCATTGTCTTCTGATCTTGACTTGCTGTTCTGCAAAGTGTCAGAACGGGTTGTCACTGCCTGAATAGGAACAGAGAGCACACCATATTCAGTTTTAGTCTGAATATCCACAGTTGCCGACATTCCCGGACGAAACGGAGAATAATCGCTCATTTTATCACTTAAAAGGTCGGAATAGCTTTCAGGAAGTATTCTGATCTTTACATCGAAATTTGTAACCTGGTCAGCACTAACTCCGGTAAGGTTTGCCGAAGTAGCAATGGAAGTAACAACACCTTTGAATTTGCGGTTCAGATAGGCATCTACTTCTATCATTGCCGTGTCGTTATGCCTTACTCTGACTATATCATTCTCTGCCACGCTTACAATTACTTCCATACTCGAAAGTCTTGCAATACGCATAATTTCAGTGCCGGCAAACTGTGATGTGCCAACTACTCTTTCTCCTTTCTCAACCGAGAGTTTAGAAATGGTTCCTTCAATAGGTGAAAAGATTGATGTTTTAGTGAGATTTTCACGAGCTTCCTTAACAGATGCTTCAGAGCTCTTAACACTGTATTCAGCCGCAACAACATTCTGTTCGGCAGCTTCAACTTCCGATTTTGCAACCTGATACGATGCATTAGCCTGATCATAATCAGCCTGAGAAACGGCATTTTGATCGAGTAATGATCTTGTTCTGTTATAGGTTACCTCAGCATTGATAAACTGCGCTCTGGTTTGTGCCAGGCGTGCTTTAGCATTTGCGAGGTTAGCCCTTTGCATATTGAGTGAAGCTACAATACGATCGTAGTTTGAAATATAAATCTCGGGGTTTATCTTGGCAAGAAGCTGACCCTGCAAAACAAAATCACCTTCTTTAACATTTAATTCCACCACTTCGCCAGAAAGATCGGGCGACAGCTTCACCTCCACTTCAGGCTGAATTTTACCACTGGCAGCCACAATTTCAATAATAGTCCGCTTTTCAGCCTTTTCAACAGTAACTCTGATCCCGGGCTTATCTCCAATGAATCCTTTCTTTTTGGCTACTGCCAGAACAATCACCACAACAGCTATTAGTCCTATAATGATTCTCAGCAAATTTTTCTTATTTTTCATCTGACTGAAATTTTTGTCAAAAGTATTAAAAACGAATATATAATGTTAAATAACGGCGGAGTTTTAATGCTATGATTAGCGTTCAATCCGAATATATAAGCATCTGATTTATTCATTCACTCCCACTCTTCATCAAAGTGTAATCGGAATGCCCATATAAAAGTCAAGTACCTTGGTTTTGAAAATATAATTGTATTTGGCTTGCAACATTTCCGACTGTGCCCGTTGTAATTCATTTTTAGCATTATTATAATCAAGCGAAGTTAGCATGCCAAGATTGAAGCGTTGTTCGGCATATTTGAATGATTCTTCAGTAGCTTCAACCTTTTTTCCTGAAGCTGCATATTTTTTAAGTGATGCCGAAGCATCAGCCCAAGCCTGTTGTATAGTTTTATTCAACTGCAATTTAGCTGTTTCGTGTTCGTAGCTTGCATTCTGAATAGCCAGTTTTGCTTTTTCAATACTGCTTCGCACATACCACCCGTTGAAAATAGGTATACTCATCCTGAAATCAATAGTACGATTATTATTATCGTTAAATTGTTGTTTAAAAGGCTTTATTTCGTATTTGGAATATTGCGTATAATCAGTAAAAACAGGTACTTTCACATTATTAAACCATACATAGCCAAATTCGGTAGGAATAGTAATTGCATCCTCGCCGATTTTTTGAGCACCGCTGAAACCTGTTCCCCATGATGCATTCATGCTAATTGAGGGACTTTGAGCACCACGGGCAATGGCAAGGTTTTTTACCGCACTTTCTACCTTAAGTTCGGCGCTTTTAATATTAGGTCTTTTCACAACTGCATTTGCAAAAATCTGCTCAGGTGTCATTGTCATGGTCTGAGATTCATACAATTCAATATCAGGTTTTAAAATTCTGAAATCCTGAACTGATGGCAGATCGAGCATTTGTGCCAGTGTCAGATAGGTTAAATCCAGATTGTTACGGGCTTCAACCATTTGAAGTTCTTCGGCAGCAGCCTGAGCTTCAATTGTTAATAAATCACCTTTTGCCAGAGTTCCGGCAGCAACAAGTTTCTCCATACGTACAACCTGCTGGCGGGTAATATTCAACTGATTTGTTGTATTTTCAAGCATTTCTTCGGCAAATAATATCTGAAGATATGCAGTGGCTATGTTCAAGGCGAGGTCGTCCATGAAACTATCGGCATCAAGCCGGCTTGCCATTGCATTTAACTGCTCCTGCCTTACTGTGTTTATTTTTTGAAACCCATTGAAAACATTGAATGTGGATGAAGCATAAAAATTGTTTGATCTTACCCTTTCGGTAGCAAACTGGTTTGTAAACCGGTCAATTGCCTGCCCCCAGTTCCAACCGTGCGAGACATATCCGTTCAGGTTTGGCAGCAAATTTAACTTGCTTTGTAATAAACTGGCTTCGGCATTTTCAACACCAAGCATATATTGCTTGATCTGAATATTATTTTCAAATGCATGTTGAATACAGTCTTCCAGAGTCCAGACTTTTTGAGCAAAAGACAAGAAAAAGAAAGAAACTGATAGGGTTAATGTTAGAAAAAGCTTTTTCATAAACGACAGTTATAGATTGAGATATATATTCTTTGAGTTGCTTCTTATATCATGTCATTGATATTCTGAGTCTTACTTCTCCAAAACTAATTATAACAAAAATAAAACAAAGGCTTTAATAATTATTTGACAAATTTACAACAGTAATGTTACAATTTCATTTGTTTTGAAAAAGGACGATACTTTTGCAAAACTAAAATAAATTAAATGAACTTCCTTTCTCACGCCTTTCTTTCAGGTAACAATGAAAATATTATTCTTGGCAATTTTATTGCTGACCATGTAAAAGGAAAGGCAATTGAAAAATATAATGATGGTATAAGGGTTGGCATAGATTTGCATCGCCGCATTGATTCTTTTACTGATTCACATCCCGTAGTCCGAAAAAGCATTAACAGGCTTAAAGATAGATTTGGCAGGTACTCGGGAGTTATTGTTGATATGTTTTACGATCATTTGCTTGCAAACAACTGGAAAGATTATTCGGCTATTCCGTTAAAAGAATTCACATTGAATATTTACCGGATTATTTTGAACAGTCTTACAATTCTTCCGCCCAGAACACGTGAAATGATGCCATATATGATCGAAGCTGACTGGCTTGCAAGTTATGCACAATTACAGGGTTTACACAAGGCTCTGTCGTTAATGTCGGAGCGTACAAAATATACCTCACGCATGGAACATGCAACTGAAGCACTAATACAGGATTATCAGGATTATAAAAATGAATTTCTGATATTTTTTGAGGATATCAGAAAAGACACAGCAAGCTTTTTCATTGAAAATGAACTTTGAAAGTCTTTTTTTAAGAGCATTGAATCTCAATTTGGGTTCGAAATCAATAGGCTCTGACGTTTCTTCCTTCAATGTAATTAATAAAAGACCGGTTCACAACTTTATTTCCTCCCGGAGTTGGGTAATTACCTGTAAAATACCAATCGCCTTTATGGTTTGGGCAGGCTTCATGAAGGTTCTCAATAGTATTGAAAACAACACTTACCTTTGCGTTTACAGAAGTAGGACGCACAAGTTCAGATATCTTTTCTGAAATCTGGTCAGCACTGAAAGGACGATAGATTTCTTTTACATGATTAATTATTTCTTTCGCAGGTAAATTTTCCTGCTGTTTACATTTTCTGTAAACCTCGTTAATAATATGCGACTGATGACTTTCTCTCAATAATGCTATGGCAGCACGAAAAGCAATGAAATCGCCTAATTTAGCCATATCAATCCCGTAACAATCAGGATAACGTATTTGTGGCGCAGACGAAGCTATTACAATATGTTTCGGACCGAGACGATCAAGAATGTGAATTATACTTTTTCGCAATGTAGTTCCCCGAACTATTGAATCATCAAGTACTACAAGGGTATCAATTCCGGTTCTTACAATTCCGTAGGTAACATCGTAAACATGCGCCACCAGGTCGTCGCGCCCTATATCCTGGCTAATGAAAGTCCGCAGTTTATGGTCTTTTACTGCTACCTTTTCAACGCGTGGACTGAAAGATAAAATCTCATTTATCAGTTGCTCGTTCAGTTCGTTTTTATGTTGTAATAATTTTTCGCATTTTACTTTATTGCAAAATTCGTTAAGAGCTTCCACCATACCATAATAGGCAACTGCAGCAGTGTTGGGGATATAGGAAAACACAGTGTCAGTCAAATTATAATCAACAGTTTTAAGAATGGTATGGGTCAACATTTTGCCAAGCTTTTTGCGTTCAAGGTAAATCTCAGCATCAGTACCCCTTGAAAAATATATTCGCTCAAACGAACATGGTGATTTTTCAACAGGTTCAATACATTTGCTTTCAACCCAATATCCATTTTGCTTGATGATAAGCGCATGCCCGGGCTTAATTTCCCTGATTTCGCCAAACGGAACACTAAAAGCTGTTTGAATTGCAGGTCGTTCAGATGTGATTACAATAACTTCATCATCAGCGTAATAAAATGCCGGACGAATGCCAGCAGGGTCGCGCATTACAAAGGCATCACCATGACCAAGCATACCTACGATTACATAACCTCCATCCCAATTTGAAGTAGCATTTGTAAGTATTTTCTGAAGATCAAGATTTTCAGCAATATGAGCGCTTATCTCTTTTTTTAAATAACCTTTTTGCTTGAATTTTCGGTATAGTTCTTCATTTTCATAATCCAGAAAATGCCCGATCTTTTCAAGAATTGTTACAGTATCAGATGTTTCAAGTGGATATTGTCCTATCTCAACCAGCAAATCAAAAAGTTCGCCTACGTTGGTCAGATTAAAATTTCCTGCAAGAATAAGATTTCGGGTCTTCCAGTTGTTTTGCCTGATAAATGGGTGCACATTCCGTAAATCATTCTCACCGTATGTTCCATATCGAAGATGACCAAGAAATAATTCTCCGGTAAAATCAATATTACTTTTCAGCCATTCCACATCCCTTAATCTGTCAGGATAGCTTTCTTTTATCTTGTTAATATTTTCAAACATCTGATAAAAAATATCATTTACAGGCGTATCAGCCACTGAACGCATATGACTTATATATCTCTGACCCGGCTCTGTATCAAGCTTAATACCGGCAATTCCGGCACCATCATGTCCGCGGTTATGTTGTTTTTCCATCAGCAGATGTAACTTGTTTAAGCCATAAAAAGCTGTACCATATTTAAATAAGTAATATTCAAGTGGTTTCAACAGCCTTATCAGGGCAATGCCACATTCGTGCTTAATTTGTTCGCTCACAATTATTAAGTTAAAATTTATTTTCTTATACCAAAAACCTTATTTTTGCAGAATTAAATCAATTTTTATAAATGCAAAATTAACTTTTATGAAACGAACATTATTACTTTTTATGGTATTTTGTTTCAGTTCATTGGTTTACGGTCAGTATATTACTCCTGGAACCGGTGTTAGCTGGACATTTAATGATCTTGTACAGGAATCGGGTGGTGTTGTTACCGTTGACAATGGAATTTTTACTGTACATCAAAATCTTACTGTTTCGCTTACCGACACTTTACGTGTTGTTGAAAATGAAACAATTAAATTCGATCCAACAATCCTTTTAACAGTAAAGGGCGTATTTATTGCTGATGCACCTGATCAGTCATTGTTTACTGTAAGTACTGAGGACCAGTTTTTCAAAGGATTCAGATTTGAAAGCTCGCATGCCTCTGTAATACGCAATTGCGTAATTGAATATGCCGGGGGAATTCAGATAATCGGTTCACAAATGTTGCTTGAAGGCAATACTATCAGATTTTTTAACCGTTCGAACACAACAGGTGCAATACAGGTTTCAAACGGAAGGACCTGGATTAAAAACAATGAAATACATCAAAATCATGGTCCCGCAATTGCTTCAGCATCAAACGGTGCAGCAGCACCACAAATTTTTAACAATAATATCTGGAGCAATAACACAGGTAATACCAATGCTCCGCAAATCAACCTTGGCAGTGCTTCAGGCGATACCATAAGAATAATAGGAAATACCATCATCGGACAATATCTTATGTCAGGAGGTATTGCAGTTTCTACTCTTATTGGTGGCGGATGTATTTCAATTGTCGAAGATAATTATATTGAAAACAACCGCTATGGTTATACTGCCATTGGAAACAATATTTATTCAATTGTTCGTAATAATCAGATCTTTGGTAATGACATACAAAATGACCCCAATCTTGGTGGTAGCGGACTGAATTTCAACGGTGGCACAACAAATACTGGTATTGTCAGCTTCAATGAAGTAAGCGGAAATCTCTGGGGGATCACATTACAGGGATCGGCTACTCCGAATCTTGGAGATATGAGCAATCCAGAAGTTTATCCCGGTGGAAACAAATTCTACGATAACGGCAATAACGGTCAGATCTTCGCAATGTACAACAATACAGCCCAAAACCAGATAGCTCAGAACAACTATTGGGGCTATAATGATGTTGACTCAGTGGAAATGGTAATTGTACATCAGCCCGACGATCCTGCACTTGGATTTGTGGATTATCTGCCAATAATGGTCTTAAATCCGGTATTAACCGGCGATGCCAATTGTGACGGAGAAGTTGACGTGCTTGATATTATTTGCATTTCAAATTATATCCTTGGACATGACCCTGAGCCATTCTGTTTTGAAAATGCTGATATAAACGAAGATGGTATTATTGATCTGCTGGATATTATTCGTACTGCAAATATAATCCTGCGCCTGGATTAACTTTCACCTCAGATCTGGATTCATACTTTTATAAATTCCTGCAAAACAATACTCTGACAAGGTAGTTGTTAATTGATGAAATTGCAGAGTTGTCTGTCAGAAAATTCATTTGGTTTCTGACAACTGTAATAATTATTATACAAAATCACGATAAAGTTCTGTTTTTATGTAATCAGACCCGATAAGTTTAACATTTTTACAAATACCTGGAATTTATAAAAATCATTTATCGTACTATCCCGGGATCAGAAATGAATAAAACTCAAACTATACAAACTAATTTAAACTTTTTATCAAACACACTATAAATGAGGCCAATGACCTTTCTGGTATTTTTTGCAATAGTTTTCGCTGTTTATTCTTCCATTAATTATTATCTGTTTTCCAGATTAAACATGGTTTTCCCGGGCACTTCCGGAATCGCCCTGTATGTAAAAATAATTTTCTGGTTTTTGGTTGTTTCTTATTTTGCCGGGCGGTTTCTGGAAAAGATATGGCTTTCAAAAATCTCAATGGGCATTACAATTATAGGTTCGTACTGGCTGGCTGCCATGTTATATTTACTAATTACCGTTTTACTGATTGATTTGATCCGCCTTGCAGGGTATTTTATCCCGTTTTTATCGTCCGGTATTTCAAACCATTTGCACGATGGGAAAAAATATTTGTTTTGGGGTTTAATTGCAGCCACCGGAACATTGATGACTTATGGTTATTTTAATGCCCGCAGACCATTGATAAGAGAGCTTGAGATCAGTATCCGTAAACAAGCCGGCAACAGAAAAGAGCTTAATATTGTAATGGGTTCCGATATTCATCTGGGTACAATGTTTACTAAAAAGCGTCTTCAGCAAATTGTAAATCAGATCAATAGTTTAGAACCCGATATTATATTACTGGCAGGAGATATCATTGATGAAGACCTGAAACCTGTTATTCGTAAAGATTTAGGTTCGGAATTAAAAATGCTGAAAGCTAAATCAGGAGTTTTTGCAGTAACCGGAAACCATGAATATATTGGTGGAGTAAATCCGGCGGTTTCATATCTTGAAAGTCATGACATACAATTGTTACGAGACACTGCAGTATTGATTGAAAACAGCTTTTACCTTATCGGACGCGAAGATCGCAGTCATCGGGGATTTTTTGGCAAACAGCGTAAAGCTCTGCCTGATATAATGAAGGGGTTAAATAAGGATCTGCCCCTAATTCTTATGGATCATCAACCATTTAAACTTGAAGAATCTGTGGAAAACGGGATTGATGTCCATCTGGCTGGTCATACCCATAACGGGCAAATATGGCCTCTGAATTATATTATTGATGCTATTTACGAAGTGGGTTGGGGTTATAAAAATAAATCCGGTACTCATGTTTATGTTTCTTCCGGTATAGGAACATGGGGACCTCCGGTTAGAATAGGGACCAGACCTGAGATAATTAAAATGAAACTGAATTTTAACAGCGAATAATTATTTCATTATCTTTGAACCCGTGTCTATTTCATTATAAATCATGTTATTATGATTGATTGTGTAGTACGTAAAGCAAATCCTCATGAATCTGATCTGATTGCTGGATTTCAGATTGCAATGGCAAAGGAAACCGAAGATGTGGCTCTTTCTGAACCAGTTGTTTCAGAGGGAGTTAAGGCTGTTTTTAAGAATCCAGGAAAAGGGCAGTATTATGTTGCTGAAATCAATAACGAAGTGATAGCCTGCATGTTAATAACTACTGAATGGAGCGATTGGCGAAATGGAACTTTTTTATGGTTTCAGTCAATTTATGTAAAGCCTGAGTTCAGAGGCAAAAGTGTTTTCAAACAAATGTATAATCATATCAGATCGTTGGTTGAAGCTGATAAAAATTTGAAAGGACTCAGGTTATATGTATTTCACACCAACAAGAAAGCTCCGGCCGTTTATAAATCGGTGGGAATGGACGATGAGTTTTACCGGCTCTTTGAATGGGTAAAGCAGTGAATATAAACACATTGCTCTTGGTAAATCAGCTTATCTTTTTAAAATCTTAAAAACCTGAATCAGACTGAATAATCAGGTTTGTTACAGCTATTACATCAAGCAGATTAATGATGCCGTCACCATTTAAATCTGCATTTTCAAAACAGAATAGTTCCGGCTCGAATCCAAGTATTTTGTTCACAATTGTTATTACATCGAAAATATTGATCAAACCATCGCAATTAGCATCACCTGGTAATACCGGAGAAGGAAAACTTACTTTTACTGCTCCCCATCCGCGGAAAGCCGGAGCCCACCATTGCTGAACTACCTGCCCCTGCTGATCGAATTTGTATATTTTCCCCAATTGATTTTCAACAGATTCTGCTGTCCAGAAATTTTCACCATCATACCAAAGCCCCCGACAATCAGCACTGGGAGGAAAAAACTGATTCCCGGGAATCTCAACCAGATTAGGCCATCCCGAGAAATCATAGCATCTCACAAGATTCTCATTACCTATCATCCAGTAATAACCATCCTTAAAAGTAGCCCCATAAACTGAATGAGCAAAAGACGCAGAACCATAACTATTGCCACTGATATCATAACGATTCATTGACCACTCTTTCACATAGAAATACGTGCCGTCCCAGGCAAGCCCATAAAAATAATACAACGAGAAATCATGCATTATTAGAGTCAGGTCGCCGGTGAAAATATCCACCTTATAAATTCCGGGCATAAATGCTTCAGCAACATAAACTTCGTTATCAATTACAGTCATATCCATCCAGCGATAATTCATATATTCATGATAAGTATGTACTGAACCATCCATATTAAGCACATAAATCCGTGAAAGAAAATCCTGTGAAGCTGTAAATACAATGTATTCCTGCTTTTGAGCAAACACACTACCCCAAAAGACTATTACGAAACAAGCAAAAAGTAAAGATCTCTTTTTCATAACAGTTGTTTATTTTAAAGTTCACTTTCAATATTTTTTTTAAAAAAACGACATACAAAATTATAATTCTGACCCGATAAAAGCATCCCCCAAATATTATTCTATCTCTTTTTATATAGAGAAGCAGACATCAGGCTCAGAATTCTATTAAAAAACTAACTTTGCACACTCTTAACAAATTATATTATAAATGTCGCTAAAACCCTCAATTCCAAAAGGCACCCGTGATTTTTTGCCTCTCGAAACAATCAGGCGCAATTATATTTTTGAAACCATACGTGATGTCTTCAGTTTGTTTGGTTATCAACCTATTGAAACACCGGCAATGGAAAACCTTACTACTTTACTGGGAAAATACGGTGAAGAGGGCGATAAATTATTATTTCGAATTTTAAATTCAGGTGATTACCTGTCTGGCGTCAGCGATGAGCTGCTGGCTGAACGCAATATTGCCACACTAAGTTCCAGAATATGTGAAAAAGGACTGCGTTATGACCTTACTGTACCATTTGCACGTTTTGTTGTTCAGCACCGCAACGATATAACATTTCCGTTCAAACGATATCAGATACAACCTGTATGGCGTGCCGACCGCCCTCAGAAAGGGCGTTATCGTGAATTCTTTCAATGTGATGCCGACGTTATTGGCAGCAATTCCTTATTGAACGAAGTTGAGTTGATACAAATAATTGATCTGGTTTTTACAAAATTGGGGTTGAAAGTAGAAATACAGGTGAACAATCGTAAAATACTGGCAGGCATTGCACAGGTATTAGGTATTGGCGATAAGCTTATTCCGTTTACGGTAGCAATTGATAAACTTGATAAAATCGGTACTGAGGGTGTGCTTGAAGAATTAAAAAGTCTGGGAATAGATTCTGATGCACTGAAAATGATCTTATCAGTACTGAAAATGAAAGGTGAAACCACAGCTTTGTTAGGTTCGCTAAAGCAAATCGTAAGCACTTCAGACCAGGGATTAAAAGGTATTGAAGAACTGGAAATGATATTCACGCACCTTAAAAGCCTTGATTTAAATTCTGAAGTTATAGTTGGTCCTTCACTTGCACGTGGTTTGAATTACTACACCGGAGCTATTATTGAAGTTAAAGCTGCTGATATAAAAATTGGTAGCGTATGCGGTGGAGGGCGTTACGACGACCTGACCGGTATTTTTGGTTTGCCAGGAATTTCGGGAGTTGGAATATCTTTTGGAGCTGAACGTATTTATGATGTGCTTGATGAACTGAATTTATTTCCAGACAACCTTGCCGGCTCGGCAAAAATCATGTTTGTGAATTTTGGAGGGAAAAGTATTGAAGAAAGTATTAAATATTCAGATGAACTCAGAAAAAAAGGAGTGGCATCAATACTCTATCCTGACGAGGCAAGGCTTAAAAAACAATTTGCTTATGCCGATTCACTGAACATTCCTTATGTTGCAATTATAGGAGATGAAGAAATAGAAAACAAAGTAATTAATATTAAAAATATGAAAACCGGAGAACAGGCAACTTTTAAAAATATTGATTTGTTTTTGCAAAATCCGGTTTAGAAAATCCCAATATTGAATCTTAAATAGTAAAGAATTGAAAATGAATAATATACATTACATCAATAATGACCTGCTGGATTTTGAAAGGATTGAAGAAATTTTAAAAAACAACTTCCATCTTGCGCTTGCTCCCTCAGCTAAAAACAGTATTGTAAAATGCCGGGAATATCTTGATAACAAGATAGAAAACTCTGATGATCCTATTTATGGTGTAAATACCGGATTTGGTGCATTATATAATGTTAAGATATCCAATGAAGATCTTTCAAAGCTTCAGGAAAATCTTGTAAAATCTCATGCTTGCGGAACAGGGAATGAAATACCCCGTGAAATTGCCAGATTAATGCTTCTGCTTAAAGTTCAGTCACTCTCATACGGTCATAGTGCTGTACAATTGGCAACAGTGAAACGTTTGATTGATTTTTTCAACAATGATGTAATTCCTGTAGTTTATGAATACGGCTCTTTGGGAGCTTCCGGCGATCTTGCCCCACTGGCACATCTTTCACTTCCATTGCTGGGATTGGGAGAAGTATGGTATGAAGGCAGGAAGCAACCTGCAGGGAACATCATGAAAGAATTTGGATGGGAGCCTATAAATCTAAAATCAAAAGAAGGTTTAGCTTTATTGAATGGTACCCAATTCATGAGTGCCTACGGTGTACATTGCTGTTTGATGATCTTCCGTCTTTCCCGTCTGGCAGATATTATAGCCTCCATTTCACTTGATGCTTTTGATGGTAGAATTGAACCTTTTCATGAACTGATACAGCAAATACGCCCTCACAAGGGTCAGATAAAAACAGCCCGCCGCATTCGTTCGCTCCTTGAAGGTAGTGAAATGATATCACGTCATAAAGTTCATATTCAGGATCCTTATTCATTTCGCTGTATCCCTCAGGTACATGGTGCAAGCAAGGATTCAATAAATTATGTTTCTTATGTGTTCAGAAAAGAAATTAATTCGGTAACTGATAATCCTACTGTTTTCCCTGATGAAGACTTAATTATCTCAGCCGGTAATTTTCATGGACAGCCATTAGCACTGGCTTTGGATAATTTAAGTATTGCCGCTGCCGAGCTGGGAAGTATTGCCGAGCGCCGTACCTATCAGTTGCTGGCAGGTAAACGTGGGCTTCCTCATTTTCTGGTAGTAAACCCAGGTCTTAATTCCGGATTTATGATTCCACAGTATACTGCAGCCTCCCTTGTCAGCAGGAACAAACAGCTTTGTACACCGGCTTCAGTTGATACGATTGAATCATCGCAAGGTCAGGAAGATCATGTAAGTATGGGTGCCAATGCAGCTACAAAAACATTTATGGTGCTCGAAAATCTGAAACGGATTCTTGCAATTGAATTATATAATGCTGCTCAGGCTATGGACTTCCGAAGACCATTAAAAACTTCTCCGGTATTAGAAGAATTCCTTGCTGAATACAGAACCAGGGTAAATTTCGTACAGGACGATATCATTATGCATAACGATATCAAGAAAACAATTGAGTTTCTTGATGAAGTGAATATTGAATTACCGGGTGAGGATGTAACAAATTATCAGTTGTAACTACACCAAAACTAAACTTCTTTAATTTTCTGAAGATACTCACTTGGCGTCATTCCTGTAAGCTCTTTAAAATGAGAATTAAAAGAAGATTTTGAATTATATCCTACTATCCTGCTTATACCTTCAATTGAATATAATTCAGTATTTTTTTCCTCTATTAATTTCTTAGCCTCATCTATTCTAAGTTCTCTGATATATTGCGAAAAGGTCTTGCCTGTGCTAACATTTACTACTTCTGAAACGTATTTCGAGTTAGAGTTCATGCTTTTTGCCAGACTCGACAGGTTAAAATCCACATTCAAATAAATTTTTTCTTCAATTAGCTGATTGAATCTGGCAAGCAATTCTTCTCTTCTTTCAGGTGTTAATTGTGACTTTGTCTTTGTTTCATTTTCATCACTGCTCTTTTTAGCTGTTATCTGAACATTGGCAGTTTCTGAATTTGTATAAACTATTTCACCGGAATCATCATAAACAACAGTAACACCATCAGGCAGCTCCTGATATTTAAAAGCAAAAAGTCCGATTACTATGGAAATGGTTATAAAGGCAATTATATAAAGTATGATATCATTTGTTTCTTTCTTATAAACCATACTATCCATAATCATAAAAACCATGATTATGGAATAAGCCCCAAAAGCTACAAAGAGCAGCAATTGCCATTTTGCCTGCGCCGCTAATGAAAATGATATTTTTCTGAATGACAAACAACCTGTTTTCCAAAGGTATTTTACAATCTGAATAGTGTAAAACAAAAACTGTCCCCACAACACTACCTGTAATATTATAATAACTGCCATTGAATTATGGGGGATATTCATCAGACTAATTGTTGGTGAATGCCTTGTGAATATAAGAACAAAATTAACAATCAGCAAAATAGCTGCAGGTATGAAGTGAAACAAGATCCAGACCCATGAATCATATTTTTTATTTGCCAGAGATCTGAGATAAAAATAAGCAAATGGCATAATAAGAAAAAATCCACCCGGAAGGAGGAAATTAAGCTTTCCCGCCATTTGAATTCTTCCGGTATGCTGAAAAAGAAAAGCAAGAAAAATAATACCCGAAATGAGAAAAAACTGGGAAAGGATAAGCTTGGGGCGGCTGGAAGCCCATTTACCATAATAAAACATTATGATAAATAAAAGAAAGTTCTGATAAACCAGAATTGCAAAAAACCATTTTGAGTGAAACTCCAGAAATACCATTAAATCCTTTAACATACAATCCTTTGTTTCAATTATGATTTCAACACAACATTTT
The DNA here is from genome assembly GCA_964550455.1 of uncultured Bacteroidales bacterium. GTDB lineage: Bacteria > Bacteroidota > Bacteroidia > Bacteroidales > JAAYJT01 > JAAYJT01. Next base: position 77,538 of record CAZJZG010000008.1, read on the forward strand.
CAAAAATACAAAAATAATCAATGTAAACCGAATAAGAGTTCTCTTTTTTTATTTTTCTACAAAGAATTCTTAAATATTCAAATATATAAATACGGTGGTTCAAACACGCTCAATTTATCAAAAATAAACAAATTTTTCCCTTTTCAGGTATGGCTCTGTAAATTGCTCTGGCATCTTTTTCTGATACCATTAATTGGATAACAGGGCTATAATCAGGAAGCCTGAATTTTAATATGCTTTTTGTATCTTTAATAGCTCTTTGTACTGCCAGATTAAGGCTAAATTTAAAACGGCTAATCTTACTTAATTCTTCTTGCTGAATAACCAATATTTTAAGCTCATTTTCTAAAGTTAATTCAAAATACACAGGTTCATCCTTAATAATCTCCTGGGTTTTATCTGGCAAACTCACTTCAGTGGTATCTTTTTGTGCTATTTTATTTATAATGGGTTCCTTTACAATTGAAGCAACTGAATTAGTTATCCGCAAAGGTTCTGAAAGCATTATTGCCAATGCTCTATGATCAATTGCATATAAGCTGCGACTGAATTTACTGTTGATTATTTTTGCAACACTTACATCTACTCCGCTGATGTCAAGAGTCATAGTGCTATCCGGAATATTGATTATTAAACCAATAGAATCAGTTTTAGCCATTGATAATTGTGCTTTGATGAAAGCAATCTCATTTTGTAAAGCAATATATTTCTGATTATTGATCAGTTGAGGATCATATCTTTCATGTACCTGTTCAGAATATCGGGAATTAACATCTTTCACCCATCTGCTTGTAGAAAATGCCGACATTACTATGTAAAAAACAAGAAATGCCAGAAGAAAAACCAGCAATGAAATAGCTAGTTTAAAAAATATCTTTAGCCTGGAATTACGGGATTTGACCTCTTTACTGGTATCCATGATCTCTGTTAATAAATATATACATGTGAACCTGTATTCAATGATTTGAAAATAAATTCAAGATCTTCATCATTCATTCTGATACAACCATGTGTTACCGGCATTCCCAAAAATCTTTTATAAAGTGTGCCATGTATCAGATAACCATCACCAAGACTTAATGCATAGTCGCCAAGAACACCGGCTTCATATCTGCTTGGATGATTTGCCGAAGGAACTGGTAAACCTTCTTCAACAAATGCCCAGTCAGGTTTCCTCCATACAGGATTTGTCATTTTCCCCTTAACAGTTCTTTTACCTTTAGGTGTTTTAAACAGCCACTCCCGATTATCTTCCGACCGCAAACGAATATAACTCCCCGTACTCACAAATCCCTCCCTGATTAGTTCCCGGTTTTTATACAAAAAGAAATGATTGTCAGTTGTGTTTATAATCAAATAGGGTTGTTTAGGTGTAAGAGAAATGTATTTGGTTTTCAGGGTATTAAGTTCTTTTTCTAATAGTGTTAGTTGTTTTGTTACAGAATCATTTTGTATCTGCTTATTAACCGTTGCTTTTTTTACAAACACCCCGCCAATTGCAGGCGCATAAAAAACATACAGATAAATAAATGCGATAAATGCAACAAATAATGCAACTACCAGCGCACTTAATTTAAGCAGCCTGATTGACTTCTCTTTTTTAAATTCATTTGAGAAATATTTAAGTAATAAAAAACACCTTTTCTCTTTTTTCCCACCTTCCTTATCGGTTGGTTTTAATGTATTTTGCATGATTAACAATCAGTTTTTGAAAATCTCATCAAACGAAGATATTGAACCGATAATAGTAACTGGTGTGCCAATATTCACCAACCTGAAGATCTTATCCATATCGCTGTTAACCAGTGCCACGCAACCTTCTGTCCAGTCTGCTCCTTTACCTCCATGGCCGTGAATTTCAATAAGACCTCCAATATGAGAATTGCGCGGAATTGTTCCATCAGCGATTGCCGCCTGAAAACGCTGTTTATCCTCATTATTCGGATAATCAATAAGTAATGCCTTATAATATTTTGTAGCGCTTCCTTCCTTCTTTTTAATTATCCTGTATCGGCCTTCAGGAGTGGTATTATCACCTTTATGGCGTTTATCGCCCATCCATTTCTTACCAAGCTCCGCATCAAATTCATTGACTCTTTTACCATTTTTATAAATAAAGCATTTACCAGCATATTTATCAACTATCACAGCAGTAGTTTTTTTATTACGTGACTCAGTTATAGTTTGCTCCATCCATTGTGACCACTGATTATAACCTTTAAAATAATTGATTATGAGGTCAAAAGCCTTATTATGAGCGCTTTTTAAAATAATTTCTGTTTGATTCAACATTTTATCAGCTTCAGTGTATTGTTTATTACTATAAACAATCTTTGCTTCTGAAAACAATAACTTGCCCCGGGCAATTTCTGAACTAATTTCTTCAGGCAATGGAAATCTGCTTAAAGAACCATTCATTTCTTTAAGCAGCTCATTGAGTTTATTTAATTTGTTTGTTATTGTTTTCTCAAGATCGGCTGATGAAATAATAGTTTGTTTTAAAGCTTCTTCAGATTTCTCAATTGAAAGAGATGCAAAACCTGTTACTCGTGAATAATCTCTAAGTAAAATAAAACGTTCATTTTCCTTACGCCATACTGACATTGCCGAATCATAATATTGATTTGCCTCATCATAAAGATCAGTAGCATAGATCTCAGCCTGATTATCACGAGCTTTGGCAAGAGACATTCCGGCCATTTCCACCTCAGTTAACGGAGGTTCGGGCAAAATCTTTAAAAAAACAACTGGCAAAGAAATAATTATCACTATTGCCAATATCCAAAATATTAATCTCTTCCTGTTCTTCCTTCTTGCCATAAAACCTAACTGATATCAATTCAAAAAGAGACTGCCTTTTTAATAATTGGTTAAGACAGTCTCTCTTTAACGACTTCAACAGGATTTATATTACTTTCTTTTTATTTTAGCAATAGCTTCCTGCAGTTCTGTATTGATACTCTGAACGCCTTCAATAGCAGCTTTAACTTTATCGCTGGCGGCTTTATAGTTACCATTTTCAAACATACTGCGTGCTTCAGCCACTGAAGTCTCAATAATTGCAATTTCATTACGCATTTCTTCCAAAACAGCAGCGCCTTCTTTACCTTTGGGTGCTTTAGCCATCAAATCCTTATTTTCAGCCAACACGGTTTTAATCTGCTCAAACAATCCTTCGGTTTCTCCAAGAACAACTTCTTTAGCTTCGTTAGCATTTTCAATAATCCCGCCGGTTGAAGCAACAATGTTTTCGAGCTGAACAATCTGTTCCTTGAAGTTTTTAAACGTTTTTGAATTTTCAGCTTCGATACTTGCCATAATTGTTTTCATCTGGTTTTCCAGATTAGCAAATTCTTCCGGAACATAAACGTCAGCTTCAGCAGCACGTAACGTCTCAATAGCAGCTTTTGCAGCATCAATCTTATCCTGCGGAACTTTTCCACAACCAGCTAAAAACAATAGCATCATCAATGATACAAGACCCATTAAACTTTTTCTTTTCATTTCTTTTTTGTTTAATTGTGTTAATACTATGAATTACTATTACTTTAAAATCATGTAAACAGTACACTTAATACACATGACTAAAAGTTTAGACGCATATAATTTAAAAAGTAACATTTTCTTTAGTCAATATCTTTTGGGGTTATTGTATGACTAGTAGTTTAAACTGATGAGATTCGGTAAATATAAGCAAAAAACATGATATTAAGGATATTGATTTTGCTGTTAGGCTATTTTGAGACCCAAAAGCAAATATGCCAATGGCTTTTAAATAAGGAAAGTTAGCTACGATAATTTATTTAGAAATAAAAAGGTGGGCGTATGTTAGCTGTTTCCAATTGATAAATAGTGTTAATTTGCAGAAGAATTATTTCAATCTTTAAAAACCATATTATGACAATACAAAAGCGATGGGTTATAGCTATAATGGGGAGCTTTGCACATTTAAGCATTGGTACGGTTTATGCCTGGAGTTTTTTTCAGAACCCGATCTCCCAAAGCTATGGCTGGAGCAATTCTATGACAGCATGGGCTTTTAGCCTTGCCATTTTTGTACTGGGCGTTACCGCTGCCTGGGGCGGGAAAAACCTAAATCGTTTTGGACCAAGGAAAATGGCTGTAACTGGCTCATTTTTATACGCTTTCGGTTATATTATTTCGTACTTTGCATTCAAAACCCAGAGCCTTGCTTTGTTGTATCTGGGATTTGGAATTATTGGAGGTATGGGTTTGGGACTGGTTTATGTTACGCCTGTAGCTACTGTGTCTGCATGGTTCCCTGATAAACAGGGTTTGGTAACCGGAATGGTAGTAATGGGCTTCGGACTGGGTGCATTTGTTATGTCAAAACTAATTGCACCTCAATTTATGCAACTGTTTAACAATGATCTGGCTAAAACTTTTCTATCAATAGGGATTTTGCTTCTGATCATTCTGCCTTTTTTCAGTTCTTTTCTCGAACCTAAAGAAAAACCGGGAAGCATAGATAAGAAACAAGAAAGCGTCATCCCCTATATCAAACGTATTGATTATATCCTGATATGGTTTATGTTTTTGTTTAACATAATTGCAGGCATGATATTTCTTTCATTTCAATCACCACTTCTACAGGATTTACTTCGTGAAAGAGGCATAACTGATAAGATAATTATAGAAAACAGGGGAGCCACCTTAATAGCAGTAAGTGCTATTTTTAATGGTCTGGGCAGGTTTTTCTGGGGGGCTGTATCGGATAAAATTGGTAGGATCTCAACTTTCAGGATATTATTTTTATTACAAATAATAATATTCAGCATTTTAGTATTCAGCAAGGATCCTATAATATTCTTTGTTGGAGTATGCATTATTTTACTTTGCTACGGAGGCGGTTTTGGCGTTCTTCCCTCACTTATCAAAGAAAAATATGCAGGGCTGATGGCATCAATTTATGGAATAACACTTATTGCATGGGGCTTTGGCGGAATTATCGGTCCGCAGATAATTGCCTTTATGAAAGATAATTATCCGGACAATGCAGCTACATTATCATATTATATTGCGCTTGCTTTGCTGAGTTTGGGACTGATAAATTCATTGTTCCTGAAACAAAAAGCTGTAAATCAATAATCTGATCCAATAACCCCGGATTCAAATTTGCCAATTTTAAAAAGGCACTTTCAGAAAATAGAATAATTTCTACTTTTTGGGATTAAAAA
>CAZJZG010000009.1:0-76512 GCA_964550455.1 uncultured Bacteroidales bacterium
TACAACTTAATTATTTATAAATCAAATATTTAAGCCTTTTCTGAAAGTGCCTAAATACTCAAATAAGATACTTCTGAGCGTCGTATAATAATTACTCAGCGCAGATTTTATTAAACACATCAACACACTGTTTTACAAGAGGTTTTGAACCATCGTTAACAATAATAAAATCAGCAAAAGGGATTTTTTCATCCTCTGACCACTGATTTTCCATCCTTTGTTTTACGAGAGCTTCGTTTATTTTATCTCTGTCAACAATACGCTGAATCCTCAGTTTTTCCGGGGCAGTTACCAGAATAACCCTGTCCAGATTTTTATAATAACCGGTTTCGATGATTATAGCCGCTTCATAAATGCAACAGGGAGCATTTGCATGTTTTATACAAAAATCTTTGAAATTCAGCCTTACAAGAGGGTGTATCAAATTGTTTACAAAATTCAGGGCATCCTTATCATTAAACAGAAGCTGCGCCAGTAACTTTCGGTCAATAATGTTTTCTTCATTGAGGATATGGCTGCCAAAACGCTCAATTAAAAGCTTTTGCACCCTTTCTTCTTTCATTATCAGCTTTGCTTCATCATCGGAGTTGAAAACTGCTGCACCAAACGTACTGAAGATTTTAGCTATTAAGGTTTTACCACTTCCAATATTTCCGGTAAGACCAATTTTCAACATTTTAAGGCTTATTGGCAGATTTAATGAGAATAAATTCTATTCTTTCCGGCTCAACACGTGCAATATGCACAAACGAAGGATATTTGACAAGATTGACTTTTAACCTGGTAGCCGCTTGCATCTCAACTGAATCGTAGGTAACAACAGCTTCAAACATGGCTTCATCAACTCTGTTGTAGTCTTTAAGCGCAACCAGACAATTTACATTTACTTTTTCCGGAAATATCCTGAGCGCATATTCAGTTCCAGAACTAACAATATTTACAGGAAGCTCAAAAGATCTTTCAGTATATTTTTCCACAGGAATCAATATGTTAACACGATTTTCTGACAATGAAATCAGATTTGATTCTGGTTTAATAAGCCTGAGCTCTAATTCCTGATTTTCAGCAAGATCAGAGAAAGATTTTTGTTCGGTATATACGAACTGAATTGTATCAATCAATTCCTGAGAGCCAAAAACCCAGATACTGTCAGGCTGTATCTGAACAGAATCGTACAACATAAACTGAGGACGTAATTCATAGCTAACCTGCGGCAAAACAGGTATTTGTCTTTTGTATTTAGTCAAGAACTCAAACCTGATAGTATCAGGCGAAACAAAAACAAGATCACGCTTAACTCCAATCTGGGAAGCAATTTTTTGTATCTGGTCATCCAATGGCAGGCAGCCTTCTTCTTTCCCGGCATGGTATCTGATCTTTAAACCAGTAAGATCAATATTAATAACCGGTTTCTTTTGCAAAAAATGATATTTGATCAGTGTAAATCCTTTGGCATCAAGCCCAACACTGATAGCTGTATCGCTTGACCCGGATATGATCCTGCCTTCCGGAGCATTTTTAAAATTGATATTGTATGTGGTTGTTGAAGTGAAATCTTTCGACAATTTTATTACAACCCATACGAAAGTTGAAATAAGAAGAAAAACAAAAAAAATTGAAAACTGGTCTCGGAATCTTTTCATCAAAGAATCCTGCACAGGCTGATCATTATCAGGAATACCGGTTTTCAATTTAAAAGGTTTTTAATAATTCTATTTCTGTTCGCCAATTTGTGACTGGCTATCCATTGCAACAGCTGATTTATCAATTCTTATTTTAACATTATCAGCAAGTTCAAGGGTAAATGTGGTTTCCTGTACTTCTGCAATTTTACCATGCAAACCGCCAATAGTAACAACTTTATCTCCTTTTTTCAGGTTCTCGCGGAATTTTTTCTGTTCTTTTGAACGCTTCATTTGCGGTCGGATAAAAAACAAATAAAAAATAACCATTATGGCTACTAGTACAAATAAAGAACCGAAACCGCCACCACCACCTTCCTGGTTTTGTGGTGCAAAGAGTAAAATACTGCTTAAAATTGTTGAGTTCATAGAGTTAATTTAAAATATTTAACAATTTGATTTAATTATACTTAGTTGAGATTCAGTAATTAAAAATTCATAGTTTCGGGTACAACAATATTAGCCTGAACCGTTAACTGTTTTGTACCAGGCTGGGTATTAGCCAGAAGAGTAACCGTTTTCATCTGCATACCCATTCTTCCTCTGCTGTCAAAACTAACTGTTATAACTCCTTCTTCACCGGGTTTCATAGGCTTATCAGGAAATGAAGCCACTGTACATCCGCACGATGAACTAACACTCGATATAAGTAATAATGCATTGCCTGAGTTTTTAAACTTGAACCCGAATGACACCTGTTCACCCTGAATAACCCTGCCAAAATCATGAAAATCCTTTTCAAATTCAAAAGCTGGCATTTCCACATTTTTATTGATGCCTTCAGCAGTATTTGGGTTCTGAATAATATCTACAGGCAAATTATCCCTTCCCAAATTATTCCCACATGAGACAACTACAAGCAAAACCGCGACTATCGAAGCCAAAACCAAAGATTGAAGTATGCCGTTAGTTTTCATATAAATTTTGAATTCTGCAAATTTAATATTTTTCGCTTAATCCTTTGTTAATCTGATCCCTGTTTCATATGAAACCTCTATAAGTTAATTATCAATGAGACCACGTCCTGTCTTTTTTATTTTATCTTCCTCCCTGAACTCTACTATCAGCTTATCAAGCAAACCATTGATAAATATCTTGCTTTTAGGTGTGCTATACTGTTTTGAAATTTCAATATATTCGTTAAGCGTTACCTTCACCGGTACTGACGGAAACTGAAGCAACTCAACTATTGCCATTTTCATAATAATAATATCAAGCATGGCTATTCGATCCAATTCCCAGTTTTTCGCCTTCAGAGCTATAATTGCCGAATATTCATCGCTGTATAATATACTTTTGGCAAAAAGGTCGCTTGCAAAGGCTTTATCTTCAATTTCAGTTTCCTCATCTTCAAAGAGGGTCGGGAGTTTAGTCGAAGCATCCTGCTTTGCTGCAAACGATTTCAGAGTTCGCATAACCATAAGCAATGTATTGCTATAATCATCAGCCCAGTGAATATTTTTCTCTTCGAAAAATATTTCTAAAGTCTCAGAAGGCAGCAAATGAGCCCGGATAAGCTTTATAAGAATGTTTTTATCGTCCTCATAATAATTCTTTTCAGCATTCATATAGCTGATATACTCTTCGCTGCTGCGGATCTCATTATAAAAAGAACGAAACATTTCCTGTTCGCCTGCCCAGTTTATTTTATAGCGTGAATGATATTGATTGTAATCCTCATTCTCCTGAAGCTGCTGTATAAGCCTATTATCAACAAATCTTGTGCTGGGGTGTAATTCTTCTTGGGTAGGCAGAAATTTTTGCCTTGCTTCATCCATACGAAACCTGAAATATTCAATTAGTTCAACCAGAAACGATAACTGCCAGATATACAGCTCGTATACCCTATCAATATTTTTTATCAGGTTCTTTTCCATTGCAGACAACTCATTATCATCATTCTGAGCAAAAGCATACAATGCCTGCATTACCTTGATCCTGATAAGCCTTCTACTAAGCATGAACAAATAATTTATGTATGAACTCGAGGTTTATTTTATGGAAGCGCAAAAGTATGCAAATATTGAATATGGAGAATACTATTGGCTGGTTGAAATATATCAGGGAGTGGAAATAAGTGCTTATAATTACAGAAATTCATCAATTATATATCTGTAATTCAAAAAATATATCTACCTTTGCGCTTCACTTTATAAAAAGCGTTTTACGCTGATAATAAAGCAATTAAATAATCATTAATTAATTTTTTTTGTTAAAATGGTACGACAGTATGAAACCGTTTTCATTATGACTCCCGTTTTATCTGAAGAACAGATGAAGGAAGCGGTAAAAAAAGTCAGAGATTTTTTAACAGGGAAAGGAGCAGAAATTATTTTTGAAAGTAATTGGGGCATGCGAAAGTTAGCCTATCCTATCCAGAAAAAATCAACGGGATTTTATTATTTGATCGAGTTCAGAGCCGAAGGTTCTGTTATTGCCGATCTGGAAGTAATGTTTAAGCGCGACGAACGTTGCCTGAGATTTCTTACAGTAGCACTGGATAAACATGCCATTGCTTACAATGAGAAAAAACGTACTGCCAAAGCTGCCGCTGAGGCTGTTACTGAAGAAGCATAAAGTTTTGTTGAATCTAAAACTGTTAAAAAAATGAGTACACAAGGAAATGCCGATATAAAATATCTTACGCCAATAGCAATAGATATCAAAAAGAAAAAATATTGCCGCTTTAAAAGAAGTGGTATTAAATATATTGATTACAAGGATGCCGATTTTCTTCTGAGATTTGTAAATGAACAAGGAAAGATTTTACCTCGCCGTGTTACAGGTACATCTACCAAATATCAGAAAAAAGTTGCCCAGGCAATTAAACGTGCCAGACATATAGCATTGTTGCCATATGTTGCTGACTTACTTAAATAAAGGGAGGAAATCATGGAAGTTATTTTAAAACAAGATATTCACAACCTGGGTTTTACAAACGATGTTGTAACCGTAAAAGACGGATATGCACGCAATTATCTTATCCCTATGGGACTGGCTATTGTTGCCGATGAAAAAAACAAAAAGATAAATGCTGAAAATCTGAGACAAAAATCGTTTAAGGAAATTAAAATCCGCAGTGAGGCAGAAGCCTTTGCAGCAAAACTTCGCGACATTACTCTTACAATTGGTGCAAAAGCTGCTTCAACAGGTAAGATTTTTGGTTCAGTTAATGCTATTCAGATTGCTGAAGCACTAAGAGAGCAATTTAGCTTTGATGTTGACCGCAAACGTATAAAACTCGACGGTGATTCAATAAAAGAGCTTGGAAACTATGAAGCTGAAGTTATTCTGCATAAAGAAGTTAAAGCCACCATTAAGTTTGAGGTGGTTGCCGAATAATTTACGTTCAGATATTTACTAATTTAGCCCGGTTCATAATACCGGGTTTTTTTATGCTTAGCCGTCAGCAAATAAAATTCATTAAGTCTCTGCATTTAAAGAAGATAAGGAAAGAACTTCAATTATTCGTAGCTGAAGGCAGTAAACTTGTTGAGGAACTTATATCAGGTAGGCTCGAAACTCATAGTGTTTTGGCAGTTGATGTATGGTTGCAGAAGAATAGATCAGTTATCGCTAACAAAAATATTAAGGCTTTTGTTGTTACGGAAACTGAACTTGAGCAAATCAGCACTCAAAAATCAGCAAATCAGGCAATTGGCATTTTTCATATTCCGGTTTTTCAGTTCAATCCAGAAATCCTGAATGAAGAGATAGTTCTGATGCTTGACGACATTAACGATCCCGGAAACCTTGGCACCATTTTAAGAACTGCCGATTGGTTTGGGATTCAGCATGTTATCTGCTCAAAAAACACCGTTGAGCTCTATAATCTAAAAACCGTACAGGCTACAATGGGTTCGATAGCCAGAATAAGCACCTACTATCTTGATTTTCAAGACATTCTGTCCAATACTAAAGCACCTGTATACGGAGCATTGCTTAACGGAAAACCACTGACTGAAATAAATCCTTCAAAAAATGGAGTAATAATCATAGGTAATGAAGCACATGGAATCTCTACGACCCTTCATCAGTTTATCACTCAGCCCTTGTTTATCCCTTCTTTTATTGCTGAAGGCGCCGGCCTGCATAGACCCGAATCTTTAAATGCAGCTATGGCTGCAGCAATCCTTTGCTGGGAATTCAGAAAGAATGGATAATACAGCACAAAGCTTGTTAATATTCAGGATTCATTACTGAGAAGCCTTTAAGGATAATTAAAACTTTCAGGCATCATTATGAACTAACAGCCTTGATTTAAGCTCATTAGTGAAGAGGCTCGGTTTTAATATATTGCTGAATATCAGTGCTGTATAATCATGAAACATTAAACAAACAAATCGCTTGTGTTCATTTCTTATTTATAACTTCATCATAGACCTTAGCAAAAGATTTGCCAATTACTTCTTTACTGAAATGACTGACGGCATATTCTCTTATCTCCGGCTTGTCGTAAATATCAGGATTATCAAGGAAAGATCTGAGTTCATCCAGAAACTGTTCTTCATTTTGCTTTTCAACAAGTTTTCCAAGTCCAGTATGCAAATGTTCATGTATCCCTCCCACCCTCGTAGAAATGACCGGTACTCCGCAGGCATAACTTTCAAGTATCACTACCGGAAGGTTCTCATAATTGCTGAACATTATCATAAGATCAGAATTGCTTAACAGCTCCACAAGTTCTTCGTTCTGTTTCAATCCGGTGAAAATCACAAATTCGTCGGTAAGTTGCAGTTTATCAGATAATTGCTTCATTTTATCAAAATCCTCACCATCACCGATAAGTTTTAGCAAAAAATCATTTCTTTCAGAACTTAATTTTTTTATGACTCTAAGAATACCAGAAATGTTTTTTTGTTTATCGGTAAAGCACGACAGATGAACCAGGATCTTTTTATCTCTTTTTGCAGCTTTTACAGCAGGTTTGAATTTGTCAACATCCACCACATTTGGAATCACAACATAATCTTTATTGCTCAGACCTCTGGAGATCATTGCATCACGCAGATTTGCAGTAACCGGCATAACTGCTCCGGCATACTTAACAACAAAAGCGGTTAACCATTTTCTAGCCGCTCCCTGATATGAGTCAGTTGTTGGCAAGTATCGCGTCCAGTGTTCAGTAATTACATAGGGCGCACCGGTAAGAACTTTGATTATAAATGCAAGTAATCCGGTGCGGGTAAGCACGTGAACATGCGTAATTGCAGGTTTACCTAGTTTACGGCGTATTTTCCGGTAGCACCGTCCAAAAGCCAGAAAATAACGATACAGGTTAATTACTGAATTTAATGATAAAATCCTGAATGATGCCTTCCTAATATATGCAGTGCAATTATATACATCATTTATTATTTGAGTGTCAATTTCTATTGCGCTATCTTGTTCATCAACAAATTGCAAAAACAAAACACTATTATTAAAGGTGTCCGGTAAACTTTCGATATGGTTTTTCACGAACAGCCCAAGCATAGGGTCACCACGATGAGGATACCAGCGTGGAATGTGCAACACATTTGTATTACCTTGTTTTACAGCCATTTGAATCAATTATACATAAAAGTAGCATATATTGGAAATGATCAGGATCTCAAAGATCAATATCCAAAAATTTCTTCAAGTGTCAGAAATTCCACTTCACCATATTGTCGCAGGGTATTCATATCAAGCTGATCTTTATTACCCAGAACCAGGACATGATAGTTTTTATTTTTCAGATATTTTTCCTGAAAGGCTTTAAGATCATCAAAATTCATTTTTTGCACACCAGCAAATACATCCTTACGAATATCGTAATTATAACCAAGTTTCCGTGCTCTTTCATAGCTAAACAATATGCTGGATTTTGTAATTCTTTCGGTTCTGATCTTTTCTTCAATAGCCTCACGTGCAGTATTAAAACTGCGTTCTGATTCCGGCATGTTGTTTAACAAACCAATCATTCCGCTCATTGCTTCCGGAAGTTTATCATTCTGAGTTCCTATGAAAGAGGTAATATAATGTGAACGATCGGGGCGCGAAGGAATTGAATATGTTGCATAAGCGCTATAGGCAAGTCCTTTGGCTTCGCGAAGTTCCTGAAAAACAACTGATGACATTCCTCTGCCGAAATATTCATTGAAAAGATTGATCGAAGGTGTATTGTCTTTTCTATATCTGTCAGATTTTGATAACATTACAATTTCCACCTGCTTCATATCGTAATCCACTACAAAAACCTTGTTGGTATTAGTTTCCAGTTCCTTAAACTGCTTTTCAGCAGGTATGGATTTTAATTTCTTAGGAACGCGATGCAGTTTGGCAAGGATTTGAGCCAGCGCATTCTGATTCAAAGTACCATAATATAATACCCGGTGTTCGTAATTATTCAGATCCCTGATTATATCAACAAGTTCACCGGCTTTAAGGCTATTGAGTTCATCTTTGCTGAGTATGTTAAGGAATGGTGAATCTAATCCATACACACCATAATTATAAAGTGCACCCCATAAAATAGATGATTTTGAAAGTTTACTGTCGTTACGCTGTTTCAGCACATCGGCTATAAGGTTTTGCAATGCTTCTTCGTTAGGCTGCGCATCAGCAAGCAAATGTTCAAACAATTCAAGTCCCTGAGCAAAATTCCCTGTTAAACCCGTAAGAGAAACATAAACCTGATCGTCGCTTGCAGAAATAAAAAACGAGCAGCCAAGTTTATAAAACTCCATCTGAATTTCGGAAGGACTATATTTTGAAGTTCCCAGATAGCGAAGATAATTTAATGCCAATCCAAGACGTCTGTCGTTATTATTGCCCATATCGGCAATGTAATAAAGGTTGAAAATATCATTTTCCACATTCTGTATATAGTAAACAGGTACTTTTTTATCGAGCATGAATAGATGAACATCCTTGTCGTATTTAAGGAAAACAGGTTCAATATCTGGAACTTGTGTATCAAGGATTTTCTTAACAAAATCTGACTGTGCCACCCTGTTAACTTCAATTGGTGTGATTGAAGGCTTTTCAACCTTTGAAACTGAATTATCAACACCTGTACGCTTATAAACAATTACGTAATTATCACCATAATTCTCCCGTGCAAATCTTACGATATCATCTTTTGTTATCCTTGAGAGCCTTTCAAGCCGGTTAGCCACAAATTCGTATGGCATGTTCATAACAAAAGAATTAAGCATAGTACTTACCCTTGACGAATTACTTTCAAACGACCTTAGTTCTCTCATCTTCAAATCGTTAATAATGGCACTGACCATCCAGTCAGGAAACTCACCTCTTTTTACAAGCTCAATCTGTTCCAGAATCAGTTTTCCAACTTCCTCCAATGATTGCCCTGATTTTGGAGAACCTGAAAAAATATGAGATGAATAATCCTGCTTTATATATGGAAAACAACTTGCCGACAACACTTTCTGAGCCTGCACAAGATTCAGGTCAATCAGCCCCGCCGAACGATTATTAAGTATCATATTTAAAATGCTAAGTAAATCTGCATCCTGACTTTGATAGCCTTTCAGTCTGAAGCCTATACGCAGATTTTCAGCATCCGGTCCGAACACTTCCCTGATCAAAGGAGACGTTATCGGCTTTTCTACAGGAACATCATAAGGCACTAATTTACGTGGTTTAAGAGCGCCGAATTTTTCATCAATAAGCCGTATAGCCATATCGGGATCAAATTCACCTGAAAGGGCAATAGCCATATTATTTGGCACATATCTGCTATCATAATATTCTTCCAGGCTTTTAAGAGAAGGATTTTTCAGGTGCTCCTGCGAACCCAGTGTAGTTTGTGTTCCATAGGTATGTGTAGGATAAAGACCTTGCATCAGAGCCTCCATCACTTTACGGCCATCGTTGTCGAGGCTCATGTTCTTTTCCTCATAAACGGTTTCAAGCTCGGTATGAAAAAGCCGGAAAACAGGATTACCAAAGCGTTCAGCTTCAATAGTGAGCCAGCGTTCAAGCTGGTTTGAAGGAATATCGTTAATATAAACAGTTTGTTCAACGCTGGTATAAGCATTTGTACCTTTTGCTCCCAACGCCGACATCATTACATCATATTCATTTGCAATAGCATAGCGTGAGGCAATATTCGAAATACTATCAATAACCTTGTAAACAGCCTTGCGCTCCTCAGTATCGGTTAACGAACGGTAAACCTCAAAAAGACTGTCAATTTTATTCAGATAAATACTTTCTTCTTCATAATTAATGGTTCCGTAATTTTTAGTTCCCTTAAACATCATGTGTTCCAGATAATGACTAAGTCCGGTATTGTCAGAAGGGTCGTTTTTACTGCCGGTTCGAACAGCTACAGCAGTATAAATACGCGGAGCATCTCTGTAAACGCTCAAAAACACCGTAAGTCCGTTATCAAGAGTATAAATCCTTGCCTGTAATGGATCGTTGGGAACGGTTTTATACTCGTATTTCTTTTGTGAAAAAGCCGGTAAAGCAGCAATCAGAACACAAAACAGTGCAAACCGGAATAAAATTCCTGAAACAATCTTTTTAGTCATGACTTAATTATTTGATTATAAGTTAATAAAAGTTGATAATTCATAAATTGACTTTGAGTCAATAGCCTTTAGCTGCCGGCTATTCATCCTGAATAAGGCTTTCCAATATATGTATAGCATATCATATATCCATATTTCACAAGCCGGTTGGCAAATGTAATACTATTTCAGTTGATTTTCTCACAAGTATTCTTCTTTCAATCCAAATCATTGAAAACATTTAAGCTTAATAAATATGATAGTCCTGAAGAAACCAGCACAACAGATTTTAAACCATACGTCAATAAAAAATCAATAAAGAAATAAGAAACTATAAATGGCACGGCTTAACAGGCTAAATTCTACCAAATCAGTCATTTTCAAATCATGGATTTTTGATGTTAAAATAAGTTTGGCTCTGTAACTAAGATAACAGGTTCGGAATTAAAAAACGCCACCACCTGCTAAAATATAATTATTCCGATCTTTGTTTGCTTTAAGATATTTATGAAATTCATTAGAGAAAAAGTATTGCCAAATAAATTTGAGCTACTTTAGCTACGAAAACAAGAGTAATGAACAGCAAAAATAGTATGGCATTAAGATTAAAGGGTTTTATGAAGTATGATTATTTCAGATTAACAGCAAAAAAAATGCCTTTACTGTTAATATTGGTTTTTCTGGCTGCCGGCTGTAACAAACCTTTTCCTGCTGAGAAAGCACGTAAATATATTAAAGCTGCTGACCAGGAGATTATACGGATTGGACAGAAGATTGAGGGTTCTGATGCGTTCGGAGCTATCCTTCAGTTATACAATACAGAAACAGCACCATTACCCCGCAAATTGATATATACATCAGAATCAACTACTCCTGTTATGTTTCAGATGGATAAACATTCAGGATATTATGTGCAGAATACAAATGGCGAAATAGAATTTAACCGGGCATCAGATTCATTAATCATTGATTTCAGGCTTACTGACAAACCACGAAACAGAACACGGTTTATTTTAAGCAAATATGAAGAAAGCACTATCGCAACAGGCGATGTGATACCGGTGAAGGCAGAAGCATCGATTTTTTTTAGCGACAACATATTGCTTAAACTTAATTTACATACAACAATTAAATTTGGACTCCCTGAAGACTTAACTATTAAAATTTCAATGCTCCCATTTTCTATTGATTTTAAATCAAAAATAAAATTCAGGAAACACGGCTCTCATCTTAATTCTAATGTCACAATCAAAGAAGGAGAAAAACAACTTCTTTGGGCTAATATATCTTCCATAGTAAGCTTATCAGAGTATAACACTCTCATTTTCGGGAAGAAAGAAATTAAATTAAGTGTATATCCTTTAAAGCTAAATATGGTTTCTGACTATCCATTTATTAATATGCCTGTAGAAACTTTTACACAGGATTTTAACCGCATGAGTAAAATGAGGATAACGGATCACAGAGGAAATGATATGGCACGACTATCGCTGAAAGATTTCCCCGAGCGGGACTGCCTTAATATTATGGTTGATTATAATGATGGTTCAACTGATGAGTTGGAAGACATAATGATGAGTATCAAATATTTATTGAGATATAAAATTAAAACTTAAAACAATACATCTTCAGGTAGTTTCAAAATCTTGCCCTTCCAATGAACTCCTCATTAATACTATTAAAAACCGGGCTTGCAATCAAATCGTTAGGATACACTATATAACCATCGTTGACATCAAGATTTATACCAGTGTATTTTAAAACAGCCTGCCAAACCAAAAGTGAACAATACCAATGGGTATTATCTGACCAGTCTTTACGCAAACCCCTATTTACCAACTCAGTAGCATAATAGTGCCCTTCGTATCGCTTAGGCACGCTCCATGTTGAAAGTTTACCTTTTTGACTTCGGGCAAATTCAATTATTGAATCAATTGCTGACTGCGGAACATTCAAACGTAAGCGATATCTGTTACCTGAATATTTATTGTCAAAGTTCAAATTCCTGAACGCCATAATTTTGCTTTGGGCTAATGCTTTGATTTCTCTTACCTGATATGCTGCAGGAACATCTTTTGCAATGGACTCAATTATAGTAGTATTAGCTAAGAGACTATCCGGATTATCATGTATGTAGTAACTTGTGACAATAGCTGCATGACCAAAGCCTGCTCCTTCTGGCACAATAGCTGACCCTGGCAGGAAACTCAAATTTGGGCGAACCAGAATATCTCCGGGCCTTAACTCAATGACACCTTCAACACAATGATCAATTACATTATTTTTATCTGAAAAATCAAACAATTCAGGATGTTTTTCGTTACAGAAAGTAAGTATTGCAATAATTAGCAGAAAATATATTAATGGATATTTTAAAAGCATTGCTCTGAAAATTGTATAAAAGGCTTCAAAGCTATAAATAATAATTACACCGGAATAAGAGTTAACTGTTAATAATTTTATTTTTTTTTGGAAATTTGTAAAACAATAATATCTTTGCACTATAAAAAACCAATTATTTATAATAAAAATTCTCAGATCATGAAACCAAAACTTTTTGCAATTCTTGTTGTATTGTCTGTGCTGGTAATGACAGCGATATCATGCAACAAAAAAGATGATGAAATGAAAGCCGAAGATGCTAAAGTAGAAATCAGAAACAGCATCCAGGAAATTAATAATGAGGTATTTGAGCTTTTGGCGGAGCCTTCGGTTCAATCCTTAGCGTTTCTCGCCCAACTCATGGACATTGAAGTGGGTAAATCAGCTATTAACAAAATCAAAGAGCAGCCGGGTAAAATTCACCTTGCAAAGATAAAACAAGCTCTTATGCCGCGAAACTCATTTAAATCAGCCAATGATTTTGACGATCTCAATCTTGGGATTTATGTATTTAATTTTGAAATTGAAGACTTTACTCGTGTACAGGAGTCCGAAACCGTTTTTAAAGTTTCCTACCCTGCTGATGAAACGGCTTATGCAAATCAAAAAAACAACGCCGAGCTTCTGGTAGAAGACATTGAACTGGCTATAGTGGTATATACTGAAACCTATTATGATGACTGGTATAATGAATGGGTTACAGAAACTTATGAAGAAGAAGTGCCTGTTAAATTTGATGCTACTCAAAAAATTGATGATGTTACTACTGTATCCGGTAAATACAATGCTGATTTGAACCCTAATGGTTTCCCTACCGGAGCATCTGTAAACTTCAATGCAGCTTCGTATAATATTACCGGTTCGTTAAGTGGCAGCGGGCAATCGTTTAATACCAAACACACATCAAAAAAAGGAAGTACTTCAATTATGGGACATGACCTTAATATAAAGTACACTTCTGATATGGAAGAAATTGAAAAACTGTCAGGCAACTATTTTTTATCACCTCTTAAAATTGAAGGTTCTGCAAAAGTAAAAGCTCTGACTGATCTCATGGACAAGTATGATGAAACCGGTAATTATAATTTAAAGGATCTGAATGCTCAGATAGATCTTGATCTCATACAAGAGAGTAAAAGTCTTAAAATCGGAGATATTGAGTTTGTTACTATTAAGCATCCTTTTTTTGGTGAAATGCCGACATTGGCCATTGTTTATTCTGATGGCTCATATGAATTATTAGATGAGTTTTTTGATTTTGATTTAAAATCAATGAAAAAGCGGAAATAAACTATTTTTCAATATAAAAAAACGGCTTAGCGCCGTTTTTTTTTTGCTCTTAAGGCTTAAAAGATTATAATATGAGTAATAAACGAAAACTATTTTTAACAATTCATTATACGAACGCTAAAAATATTTAGTTTTGTTATCTGCATAAGATATTTGAATACATGATCCTTGTTTTTGCTCCAAAATCCACGGCTCGCCTACGTTATACCCTAAACCTGATGCTAAGGGAACTGCTCGGTTTTGACTTTACAATCACTACCGATACTGATGAATTCCAATCGTATTCAGGAGCGAAATTCAGTTATGGAAAACGATTGCAGGATAATGATCTGCATTTTGCTTCAACAGATTTACTTTTTAAAACTGGAATCCATAATCTGGATTTGCTCAGTAAAGATTATAACGGTAACAAGGTATTATTTCCGGTCAATAAGCATGATGCAGCACTTCCCTACGATCCGTTTGCAGCGGTATTTTTTATGGTTTCCCGATACGAAGAGTACCTGCATTACCGGAAAGATAAATTCGGGCGGTTCACAGCAATGGAGAGTATTGCGTATAAATTTGGCTTCCTGCATAAGCCTGTAGTAAATATATGGACGGTTGAAGTAGGGAAAACGCTTGAAAATCATTTCAATGGATTAAAAACAAAAACCAGGCTTTATCGCTTTTTACCAACTTATGATATTGATCAGGCATGGTCTTATAAAAACAAAGGCTTCCTGCGTGTTACACGCGCTCTGGCTAAATCAGCCATCAAAGGTGATTTTTCAAATGTTATTGAAAGGATAAGGGTTATTACCGGCTTTAGAAAAGACCCATTCGACACCTTTGAGTATCAGTTACACCTACAAATGAAATACCATCTGCAGCCTATTTATTTCTTTCTTTTTGGTAAATATGGTGAGTATGATAAAAACATAGCTACTTCAAACACACATTACCGGAATCTGATAAAATATATCGCTGATTATTCCGATACCGGAATTCATCCATCATACTCATCAAATTCGAGCAACAAGATACTTGGCAAAGAAATTAAAGAACTATCGAAATTATTGAACCGTGAAATTCATCATAGCCGTCAACATTATTTAAAACTGCATCTGCCTGATACTTACCGGAATCTTGCAAATTTTGGTATTTCAAAGGATTATACCATGGGTTTTGCTGCCCTGCCGGGATTTAGAGCAGGAATTTGCACACCCTACCAGTTTTATGATATTGACATGGAAACGGTGATTCCTGTTACTGTAATTCCTTTTGCTGTTATGGATGGCACACTGAAAGATTATATGAAACTAAGCCCTGATAAAGCAATTGATACTATTAATGATCTGATTTCAGAAGTAAAGGCAGTAAACGGAGTTTTTTCGAGCCTATGGCATAACGAAAGCCTTTCAGAAACTGATAGATGGCTTGGATGGCTGAGGGTGTATGAATCGCTGATCGAAAATGCGGTACCTTAAACTAACTTAACGAGTGTATGATAAGATTCCTGATAAATTCTGAAATTGACTACAACAAATGGGATAATTGTATTGAGCGTTCATATAATGGCAATCTTTATGCGTGGTCGTGGTATCTTGATCTGGTTTGTGAAGGCTGGGATGCTATAATAGCAGGAGATTACGAACAAGTCATGCCTGTTACGGCAGGTAAGAAATATGGCATAAAATATCTGTATCAACCACCTTTCACGCAACAACTTGGTATATTTTCAACCACCCCCGAATCTGGTTATTCAAACAATGATTTTCTTGAAATACTTACACATCATTACCGTTTTGCCGAAATAAACCTTAACCGTTACAACAGGATTAACAATAATAATTTCAAAATTAATTTCAGGAAAAATTACGAACTCGATCTTATTAAACCATACGAACAACTACAAGGCAATTATTCGGAAAACACAAGGCGTAATATTAAAAAAGCCGTGAAAGAAGGGATAAATATTTCAGAGAACAGTGATCATAGAAGCATTATTAAAATATTCAGACAGGAAAAAGGGCGGGAAATAAAAAAGATGGGTGAGCGCCATTACAAGATCCTTGAAAAACTTATATACCGCAGTTTATATAAGAATATAGCCACAGTTTCAGGTGCATTCACACATGAGAACAGATTATGTGCCGGCGTTTTTATTATCAGAAGTCATCACAGACTGGTATTGATTTTTTCAGCAAATAATTCCATTGCCCGAAATACTGGTGCTATGCATTTATTAATAGACAGCATAATAAAAAAATATGCCGGGCAAGCTCTTACACTCGATTTCGAAGGTTCGGAAATAGAAGGACTGGCAAGATTCTATGCTGGTTTTGGTTCAGCCGAGACCCGCTATCCTGCACTTCAGTATAATAATCTGCCATTTTTCGTAAAGCTGATAATTGAAGCTATGAAACGAACAGGGTTGAAATAAATCAAAGTACAGTTTTTTCTATTATTATCCTTTGCTATTCATCAGCTTTATGTACTTTTGTCAAAATATAGCTGTATTACATAACCATACAGAAGGATCACAAAACCTATTATTCCAACATGCTTATCAAAATTTTGGGCAATCAGAACACGATCATTGATCAGTATATTGCAGAGCTAAGAGATGCAAATATTCAGCAGGATAGTATGCGATTCAGACATAATCTTAAGAGGATAGGTGAACTTTTTGCCTATGAAATAAGTAAAGAGCTGGTCTATGAAACAAGGCAGGTGCTTACTTCGCTTGGTGTTGCTGATGTACCTATGCTGAAAAATTATCCGGTGCTGGCAACAATATTGAGGGCAGGTCTGCCTCTTCATCAGGGCTTGTTGAACATTTTTGATAAATCAAGTAATGCTTTTGTTTCGGCATATCGTCGTTATCATAAGGATGGTAATTTCAATATAAAAGTTGAGTACTCGTCATGTCCGGTTATCGAAGACAAAGTGTTGATTTTATCTGATGCTATGCTTGCCACAGGCCTTTCCATGCATTTGTGTTATAAAGAACTGATAAGCAACGGAACTCCAAGTTATACACATCTTGTTACAGTACTGGCAAGTGCCGAAGGAATTGAATATTTAAAACGAAAATTCAAAAACTCTGCTACTCTTTGGGTTGGTGCGATTGATTCTGATCTGACAGCCCAGGCTTATATTGTTCCCGGGCTTGGTGATGCAGGTGATCTGGCTTTCGGAGCCAAAGACTAAAGCATTTATCTAAATTTGGGCATCAATGATGGGTTCAAAACTATTTTTCATCAGTGAAAATGTAAAACTGGCGGTTCATTCCATCAAAAGTCATTTGCTCAGAGCTATCATAACAATAATGATAATTGCTCTGGGAATAACTGCTTTGGTTGGGATTTTAACCTCAATTGATGCTATCAAATATTTTTTAAATGAGAATTTCTCAATGATGGGTGCTAATACTCTCACCATCCAAAACAGGGGAATGAGGATACAGATAGGTTCACACAGTATACGCCCGAAAACCTATCGTTACATTACTTATAAGGAAGCAATGCGTTTTAAAGACGAATTTGACTTCAATGCCCATACTTCGGTTTATGTATATGGCTCAGGGGCAGCAACTCTGAATTACGGTTCGGAAAAAACCAACCCTAATATATCGGTAATAGGAACTGATAATGAATACATTATAACATCAGGTAATGAGGTAGCAAAAGGCAGGGATTTCAATGCAATTGAACTTGAACTTGCGTCGAACGTAGCTATTATTGGCAGCAATGTGGTTTCGAAACTATTTAAAGCTGGTGTTGACCCTTTGGGGAAAATGATTGGAATAGGTTCTGACAGATATATGGTGATTGGAGTTTTAAAAGAAAAAGGCTCATCAATAGGTATCACCAGCGACAATCATTGTATTGTGCCGCTTGAAACCGTCAGGCGTAATTTTTCAAGGGCTAACATGAATTACTCAATAAGTGTAATGGTTATGGATCCCGAATTGATCTCAGATGCCGAAAGTGAAGCTATTGGTCTGTTCCGGACCATAAGGCAGGTTAAAACAGGTGAAGAAACCAATTTTGATATCTCAAAAAGCGATAATATCGCTGAAATACTATTTGAAAATCTGAAATACCTGAGGCTGGCTGCCACTATAATAGGTTTGATAACACTTTTAGGCGCTGCTATAGGACTGATGAATATTATGCTTGTGTCAGTAACTGAACGTACCCGAGAAATCGGGATACGCAAGGCTGTGGGAGCAACAAAGAAAACCATCCGCAATCAGTTTCTTGCTGAGGCAATAGTAATAGCTCAGTTTGGAGGCATTATAGGGATCATTCTTGGAATACTCGCCGGCAATGCGCTTGGCGCTATAATAGGCTCCGGATTTATCATTCCCTGGTTGTGGATAATAGGAGGTGTTATTCTTTGCTTCCTGGTTGCTCTTGTTTCCGGAATCCTGCCCGCTACAAAAGCTGCCAATCTCGAGCCGGTTGATTCGCTAAGATATGAGTAAATCCTCACAGCAACCTTATTTTCAGACGATTAACCGATGATTATTTTCCCTCCACAATTTTTGATCTGAAGCCTTCACTTATCCATGTTTGTAATTCTTCGCCATTCTCTGAATAAATAAGGAAAGCTTCCAGATCTTTTCTGGTTTTCAGAAATTCAATAGTTTTTTCAACTCCCATAACCATAAAAGCTGTAGCGTAAGCATCGGCAGTCATACAATCTTTTGCCAATACCGAGGCACTAAGCAGAGGATGTCGTACCGGATAGCCGGTAAATGGATCAATTGTATGAGAATATCGAACATCGTCTTCAACATAAAACCTCCGGTAATTTCCCGAAGTAGCTATTGCCATGTTTTCAAGCTCCACAATAGCTTTAAGTTCACGTGAACTACTCTGATCTTCTGATGGTTTCTCCACTCCTACTTTCCATAATTTTCCGTTTGGCTTACGTCCGTGGGCTATCACCTCACCACCAATATCAACAAGATATCTACTAACATCCTTTGACTCAATAAATTGCGCAACCACATCAACTGCATATCCTTTGGCAATAGCATTAAAATCAATCTGAGCGCCCGGAACAGCCTTTATTATCCTGTTATTCTCAAGTTTAAAATTTCTGTAACCAACCAGTTTCAATAAACTATCAATTGTGTTTCTGTCAAGATGCAGCCTGTCGCTAAAACCAAATCCCCAGGCATTTACCAGGGATCCTACCGAAAAATCAAAATATCCGTCTGTTGCTTCCGCTACCTCATAAGCCTTGTTAAAAACAGTAATAAACCAATCATCCGCTTCTGTTTCAGTTTCATCCCGGTTAATTTTTGAAATAATCGAGTTTGGCTCATAAACTGAAACTGAAAAATTAAAAGCATTGAGCAGGGAATCAATTTCTTTCTGGAAATTGCGTTCTTGATTATCAAAATAGCTTATATCGTAATAAGTGCCCTGAGCTGCCCCCTGAAACCTGACCATTTTCTCATTACCAGAATGTGAGCAGGCGGAGAAAACCAAGAGCAATGCATTGAAAATCAATAATTTTCTCATATTATTAAATAAAAAAACGACACATTATTTGCATTGACATCTCTCAATATTTAATGTGTCGTTTGTAATTTTCAGAACATTACTTTATCATGAGCCAAAATCGTCGAATGCAATATTTTCCTTCGGAACCCCAAGGTTGTCGAGCATTTTAAATACAGCATCATTCATCATTGGCGGTCCACAGAGGTAATATTCAATTTCTTCAGGCTCGGAATGCTTACTAAGATAATTATTCAACACCACCTGATGAATAAAACCTGTATAGCCTGTCCAGTTGTCTTCGGGCAATGGTTCTGAAAGAGCAAGATTAAACTTGAAATTAGGAAAATTCTTTTCAATTTCATAAAACTCATCGTCGTAGAAAACTTCGCGTAGCGACCTGGCACCATACCAATATGATACTTTGCGTGTTGTTTTTTCGGTATGGAAAAGATGGAAAATTTGCGAACGCAATGGAGCCATTCCAGCACCACCACCAATATAAACCATCTCTTTATCTGTATTTTTAATATGGAATTCACCATAAGGTCCTGAAATCATAACTTTATCGCCCGGCTTTCTTGAAAATATGTATGAAGAACAAATTCCCGGATTAACATTCATAAAACGGTTTTTGGTACGATCCCACGGTGGTGTTGCAATACGAATATTAAGCATTACAATATTACCTTCAGCAGGATGATTTGCCATTGAATAAGCTCTGAAAATAGGTTCGGGATTATTCATTTTCAAATCAAAAATATTTAGCTTATCCCAATCCTCACGGAATTTTTCTTCAACTTCAATATCCTTGAAATCTACCTGAGTTTTGGGCACATCAATCTGAATATAACCTCCTGATTGAAAATCAAGTATCTCACCCTTTGGTAATCTCACAACAAACTCTTTGATAAATGTTGCCACATTGCGGTTACTAACTACTTCGCATTCCCATTTCTTAATTCCGAATATTTCTTTTGGAATTCCAATCTTCAGATCTTCACGCACTTTAACCTGGCAACTCAATCTCCAGTTGTTTTGTTGTTCTTTTCGGGTAAAATAGCCCTTTTCTGTTTGCAGAATTTCTCCGGCACCTTCGAATACCTGACATTTACACATGGCGCAAGTACCTTGTCCCCCGCAGGCTGAAGGCAGGAATATTTTCTGCTCAGCCAGTGTACTCAGCAACGAAGATCCAGGATCTACTTCCAGGACATTTTCCTCATTGATCGTAATTTTAACTTTTCCTGCCGGAATAAGTTTGGCACGAACGTACATTAAAATGCCGACCAAAAGCAGGATGATGGTGAGAAACACCACAATGCTTATCAAAATAATAGTTCCGGTTCCCATATTATTATTTTTCTCAGTTTAAAAGATTTTTTCCTCGTTGGCTTTTAGAGTTTTATTCCCATGAAACTCATAAAGGCTATTGCCATCAAGCCTGTAACAATAAATGCGATTCCCAATCCTCTAAGTGGTTTGGGGATGTTTGAGTAACGGATTTTCTCTCTGATTGCAGCAATGGCAATAATGGCAAGGAACCAGCCGATGCCACTTCCTACTCCGAATGCTGTTGCTTCGGCAATTGAACCATAATCACGCTCCTGCATAAACAGTGAACCGCCGAGGATGGCACAGTTTACCGCAATAAGCGGTAGGAAGATTCCCAGTGAGTTGTACAATGCGGGCGTGAATTTCTCGACCACCATTTCAACCAACTGTGTAATAGATGCAATCACAGCGATGAACATGATAAAGCTGAGAAAGCTCAGATCGACAGTAGCAAAGCCTTCGCCAAGCCACGATAATGCACCTTCGCGAAGTAGGTAGTTGTCGATCAGGTAGTTTACAGGAACTGTTACCGTCATCACAAAGATAACGGCAACTCCAAGTCCTATTGAGGTTTTTAGCGTTTTGGATACTGCCAGGTATGAACACATACCCAGGAAGTATGCAAAAATCATATTCTCAATGAAAATTGACTTTATGAAGATGTTAAAAATATTTTCCATAATCAATCCGTATTAAATAATTGACTAATTTTCTTCCTGCAAATCAGGATTCTTTGAACGCTGAATCCAGATGATGATTCCCACTAAAAACAGCGCTGCCGGCGGCAGAATCATCAATCCGTTGTTCACGTATCCCATATCGTAAAATGCCTGAGGTACCACCTTGAAACCCCAAATGGTACCGGAGCCGAGCAATTCACGAAAGAACGCAACAACAATCAGGATGATCCCATATCCAACACCATTTCCGATACCGTCAACAAAGGAATCCCATGGTTTATTAGCCATGGCGAAAGCTTCAAGACGTCCCATAAGAATACAGTTTGTTATAATAAGCCCAACAAATACCGATAGCTGTTTGCTTACATCGTACATATATGCTTTAAGTATCTGGTCGACAAGGATAACAAGTGCAGCTATGACAACAAGCTGAACAATGATCCTGATCCTTGGTGGTATGGTATTACGAAGTGCCGATATGGTCAGGTTCGACATGGCAGTAACAATGGTTACTGATAGTGCCATGACAAAAGCAGGTTCAAGTTTAACTGTTACAGCAAGAGCCGAACAAATTCCAAGCACCTGAACAGTTATGGGGTTTTCTTTGTTGAGCGGACCCAATAACAGTTTTTTTGCTTTAGCTGAGAATAAAGGTTCTCTTTCAGTTTTTGCTGTACTCATAAAGCTTTCTGATTTTTAAAGTAAGTAATATAATTTTCCATACAATCTTTCAGCATTGCCGAAACGCCATTACTGGTAATAGTTCCTCCCGAAATTGCATCAACGCCATGCACAGGATCAATATTAGAGTTTGCTACTCCTCCTTTTACAACCTGTACTGAAACGAAGTTACCTGATTTGTCAAAAATGGTTTTATCAGGAAACTGATGTGTAAATACTTCGGTGGATATTTCAGCTCCCAACCCCGGAGTTTCACCCTTATGACCGAAAGTAACACCTTCCACAGTGTTAAAATCACTTTTAAGTGCAATATTTCCCCATACTCCACCCCACAAACCAGTTCCGCTCAATGGGATAATATAAATAACTTCTTCTCCTTTTTCACATATAAACAAAGGGAAAACCGGCTCTTCAGCCTGTTTGCCCTGAGCAATATCCTGCCTGGCTTTTAATTCCGCTTTAAGATCAACGTCGAAAGCCCTGCGGTTTCCAATTTCAAACTTTCCGTCAGTATATATGCTCACTTCTTCACCTGCACTGTTAATAAGGATTTCCCTGGTAATATGTTTGTCGTAAAGTGATTCTGCAGTTGCAGGAGTTGATTCAATATTAGCTGAGCTTAGCATATCCTGAATCTTCTCGATCTTTACATTTCTATCCTGTGCAGGTTTAAGCAGAAGAGCTGCTGCCGAAAGCATTGCTGCTACCAGTATTACCATGATAGAAGCATATCTGAATATATAACCGTTACTGAACATAATGATATATTATTTTTAAGTTGGTATAAATATCAGGCTTTTGCCGGTTTCATACGTTTAAGCCTTCTTTTAATATTTGCTTCTACCACATAATTATCAATAAGTGGAGCAAAAACATTCATAAGCAGAATTGCCAGCATCATACCCTCAGGATATGCAGGATTCAAAACTCTGATAAGCACAGCAAAAACACCTATCAGAAAACCATAAATGATCTTACCTGTACCGGTTTGTGCTGCAGTTACAGGATCGGTAGCCATAAAGATTGCACCAAAAGCAAAACCTCCAAACACCAGATGGTAATAAAAAGGCACTTCCATAAAGGCATTCACAGCAACAAGATTAAAAAGTCCACCCATAAAAATTCCGCCAAGAACCACAGAAATCATGATCCTGAGGCTTCCCACACCAGTAAAAGCCAGAATAACAGCACCTATCAAAATGGCTATTGTAGAAGTTTCACCAATTGATCCGGGTATAAAACCACAAAACATATCCATAAAAGAATGTGTGAAATGAACCGAACCGGCATCAATTCCGGCGGCTGCTTCTGCCAATGGAGTAGCACCTGAAAATCCATCAGCTTTATCAGCTATCCATACTTTATCACCCGACATAAAAGCGGGATAGGCAAAGAACAAAAATGCACGTGCTGTTAAAGCCGGATTCAGGATGTTCATTCCGGTACCTCCAAAAACCTCTTTGCCGATAATAACAGCAAAAGCAGTTGCAACAGCCACCATCCATAACGGAATATCAGGAGGGACTATAAGGGGTATAAGCATACCTGATACCAGGAAGCCTTCATTCACTTCGTGGTGCCTGACCTGAGCAAAAGCAAATTCAATAGCAAGCCCCGTAACATAAGAAACTATGATTATAGGCAGCACTTTTCCCAAGCCGTACAATATATTACTCCAAAACCCTGCAGTTTGACCCAAAGAAAGGTAATGCTGATAACCAACATTCCATATCCCAAACAGCAATGCAGGAATCACCGAAATAACAACAATGCTCATGGTGCGCTTCATATCAATGCTGTCGCGGATATGGCTGCCTAGCGAAGTCGTTTTGTCGGGAACAAAAAGGAAAGTTTCAAAAGCATCGAATGTGGAATGCAACTTTTCGAACTTTCCGCCCTTTTGGAATTGAGGCTTGATTTTGTCCAGTTGTTTTCTGAGCGATTTCATTAAAATTTATGTTGATTCTTATTTTTAAAATAATCTAATTAATTAGTAAAATCTGAGCATTAACTCATTTCCTTTCTCATTAGTTCCAGTCCTTTTCTGATAATGCTCTGTATCTCGGTTTTTGAAGTGTCAACAAATTCGCATAAAGCAAAATCTTCAGGTTCAACTTCATAAATACCAAGGTTTTCCATCAGGTCAATATCTTCAAACATTATGGCTTTAATAAGCTGTAACGGATAAATATCCATTGGCAACACTTTTTCAAATTCACCTGTCATCACAAAAGCACGATTTCCGCCATTCAGATTGGTATTAAGAGCATACTTTTTATTTGGTGTAAGCCATGAAAAGAAGGTTCTGGAAGTACTGTATTTTCCAAAGCCAGGTAATGCCCAACCCAGAAACTCATGATAATTGCCTTCGGGAATAACAGTAACCATGAAATCATAGATCCCCGGAAAATTGTCGGCTCTAATTTGTGTTCCAGTAAGTACATTACCGGAAATATATCTTAAATCACCTTCTTTAACATTATTATCAACCATATTACTTATTGACGCACCTCTTCGGGTCTTAAAATACTGGGGTTTAATCACTTCTGAACCTGCCAGGGCTACAATAACTGATGAATCGTACTTGCCTTCCCTGAAAAGGCGGCCAATTGTTATAACACTCTGAACATCAGTAACCCATACTATATCGCCCTTGTTTATCGGGTCAACATGGTGTATCTGAACACCAACATTTCCTGCCGGATGAGGTCCTGAAAATGAGTTCAGGATAACATTGCGGGCATTCAAAAATTCTTTTGCCTTTGTTTTATCACTGATATTCAGGTTAACTTTTCCATTGCTCAATTTCGAGAGAACATCAATGCCGGTCTGAAAATAATCACCCTGTCCATTAACAATGAAATCATAATCAGGCGCCAGCGGGGCGGTGTCAAAAGCTGAAATATGAACAGCCTTTGGTGTATTGTCAGGATTGGCAATAATACCATAAGGGCGCTGCCTTATAAGAGGCCATATCCCACTGTTAATCAGTTTTTCAACTATTTCTTCCCGGCTGATTTTTTCCGGATCGGCTGCTCCAAATTCCACATAGCTGTTTTTATTATCAGCTTCGATCCTGATCTCTTCCAGCAAGCGTTTTTCACCACGTCTTATCTCTGATACTTTACCACTTACCGGCGAAGTAAAAAGAATTCTCTCCTGATATTTGTTAAAAAACAAATGGGTGCCTGCTTTAACTTCATCACCTTCTTTAACAAGCAACTTGGGAACAACACCAATGAAATCAGTTGGCTTTACAGCATAATTGGTTGAATCCAGATCTTTAAATACTTTCTCGGCGTGCCCTGCAAGAGGAATATCAAGACCTTTTCTGATCTTAACAATTTTGTTCATAATCTGATGTTATATTTATGTTAAGCATTTTGTGGGCGCAAAGGTATATAGAAAAGTAAATACTTTTATATTTGATTATGTTTTTTATTTTATTTTTGTCAAAACATTATTAATAACATGAATAATAATCGCATTGCTTTTAAAAACCTTATGGTTTTAACCTCAATATTTATATTTCTGGTTCTCACTGCCAGTGCACAAAGCGATAAAGCATACCGAATTCAGGATGATGTTTACGCAAGAAGCATTCAAACCGTTAGACTGCAGCGTCTGGGATATGAAATGTCATTCCCTGTTATCAATTTCAATTCCGACGAACAATTAAAGCTTACTTTCGACGATCTTGACGGAGATATAAAATACTTCAGATATACTTTTGTTCATTGCGATGCCTTATGGAACCTGTCTGATTTATGGCAATCAGATTATATTTCAGGCTTCCCCGATGATATGATAAATAATTATCAGTCGTCGTTCAATACCATTCAGCCTTATACCCATTATGAACTTATCTTTCCAAACGATAATTTTAATTTCATTTTGCCCGGTAATTATCTGCTAATTGTTTTCAATGACAATAACCCCGACGATGTTGTTCTGACACGCCGTTTCAGTGTAGTTGACATGAAGGTAAGCATTGATGGTTTTATTCGAACCCCGAAAACTATAAGTGAAAGAAATCAAAAACAGGAAATAGGTTTTACAGTAAATGCAAATAAATACCCATTAAGCGATATCAGCCGCAATCTCAAAGTCATTATTAAACAAAATTGTCGCTGGGACAATGAGCTTTACCTTCAACCCTATCAAACAAATGGCAGCATACTTGATTTCAGGTTTCCCGATGGAAGTAATACGTTTTACGGTGTAAATGAATTCAGAACTCTTGATTTGAGAAGTCTGAAATATAAAAGCAAAAACATCAGGGATTTTGAACGCGACAACGATGGCTATCATTTTTATTTGTGGCCTGACCAGATCAAAACTACCAAGCCATATATTTTTGAACAGGATCTGAACGGAAGATATCAGATATTGGCCGAAAATTCTTCTGACCCGGCTATTGATGCTGAATATGTGTATGTATATTTCTCTTTGCCATTTGAGCAGGTTCCCGATGCTGATGTATATGTTACCGGAATGCTCGCCGACTGGCAATTTAGAGATCAGAACAAAATGTACTATAATGCGCGTCGTTCAGCTTATGAACTCAGAATGTACCTTAAACAAGGTTTTTATAATTATCATTATGCATTACTTAAAAAGGATTCACAAAATGGTGATCCTGGATATTTTGAAGGTAATCATACCGAAACCGGAAATGAATATACAGTGTATGTTTATTATCGTGAACCGGGTGCCAGATATGATATTCTGATAGGTGTAAAAACCTTTAATTCAAAGGATTATTTATAAAAGAATAAAATAAATAAGAATAAGAATGCAGAACATCCGGGTAATTAGATACAGGATTTCTGCTAATGGTTCGTTATTACTTATTATGGCAATTTACTGGCTCACCTGCACCACAAGAGCAATGAACAGTTTTACCTGTTTTGGGATCAATACTTGAACAGGTTTTCTTAAACTCACCGTTTTTCTGAATAAACATTTTTATTGCAATCGCCATAAAAGACAATCCTACAATTATTACTGCCGCTACTAATATTTTTACAAATGCAACCATAATATCCTTTTATAAATAGTTTAGTTTCCGTTCAGTACTATAACAACTTAAGCTGTACGTTTGTTTGCTCAAATGCTGTGTAATCTTTTGATGAAAGACCAATATAACCACCTTTGTAAAAAACAAAGTTTCCATGCTGATCAAGCTTAAGGTTTGAATAGATATTTTTTTCGTTTGTGTTCCTATGTTGATTTATATGCTTGGTTATCATACTAATATGCATAGGGTTTTCATTTCCCTCCAAATACTCTATTGCAAGTTGTTTAATAGTGCCCAGTTTTACATGATGCCACGATTTAAGGGCATAGGTACTGCTTTTACCTATTGTTGCTATTTCAGGCGAGGAAATTATTGCCGATCTCAGAGATTCAAGGTAGATATTTTCTTTTATCTTACGTTTCCTGATCAATTGATAAATTTCACTTAAGTGCATTGGTCGCCCTGTTTCAGCTAAAATATACTCAACATGTTCGTGCAATCTGATTTTAGTATTCCGAGGAATTACAATTTCATCATTTATATTACAACGCAATTCGAACTCGTTCAGTGCAATTTGCTTGCAAACTTCCACAATTCTTTCAAAATATGAAAATTTACCTGGTCTGTAAAAAGTTCTTATATAATGCCTGAAATCAATGCTATAACTTTTACGAACCACCGAATTCATTATAAGTTTAAGGTCATTATAAAATTTAGTAAAATTAAACTGTTCAAATAATTTCCGGTTTATCAGATAATAATTCTCATAATACTCAAGTGCATACTGAAAAAATGAATAGTTATTATGATACAAAATTGAAAAACCAAAACAATAAAATCTTGAAGTGCAGTTTAATTCTTCAATTTCATTCAACTGCTCTTTAGTCGCATTGTCAATACGGATATAATCTTTGTAACGTTTCAACTCATATTGCAAATGATTTTCAATAAAATTCAGTTCATCAGCAAAAGGCATCAAGAAATCCTTTATCTGTGGTAAAAGGACCATAACGATCTGCCTGGCTCTTTCGCGTGTGATACCGAACTTATTACCAATAGCCTGAAGAGTATGCTTTTTCTTATCTTCAAAAAATCCGAAATTATGTTCAAAAATAAAATACTCGCGCTCTTTTAACAGATTTTTAATAACCATCAGCAAAAACTGAAAAAACGGAAAGCGGTCTTCCATAAAAGCATTGCGAAAACTTTCGGCCTGAGTGGAGCTTAGTTTAAAAAACTCAAAACACAATATCTTACATTCTTCAAACGTGCGATGCTGTTCACCTGCAATAAACATACCCTGTAAAGAATCATAATCATCAATGTATTTTTCAGCAAGAGCTATCAATTCACTGTTAGATTTTTCACCGCAATTGCGTAATGACAGAAAACTTCCATGTTCTTTATAAAAAGCAAGAAATTTATAAAGGTTATTCATATCATTATCCAAACAAATATTCTTTGCCCGTTCTGATAATGTTTCCTTTAAATGAAGTTCATTAATGTGGTAGTTAACAGGTATACTCTGGTTCATTGCTTTAAGATTTAATGTGTTAATAAAATAGGTTTGTTTGTTTTCTTAATAATGAATTAATCTTCAGTTTTAACTTTAATTCAAAGAATAAAATTCTGAATAATGTTACAAAGATAAGGCAGAAAATGCGAAAATGCTAATTTTTAATTAACATAATTCATCATAATTTAACAAATGCAACAATAGCGCTGCTTTCAGCGCTTACATTTTTTTATAAAACACAATTTAAAACCTAAAATCAGGATTATTTTACCAGCATTCCCTTAACTTTCTCAAGTTTTCCATCCACTTTTGCCGGTTCTACACCAATAATATGTGCTATAAGAGGGTATAAATCAACATTATCAAATTTTGGCTGAACATAACCTTTGCGAAATGCAGGGCCAACAGCATAAAATATTGCCTGCATATCCAACTGGCGTACATCATATCCATGAGTTCCGCCAGAATTATAATGATCAGGCGTTGGAGCCCAGTTGACGCTCCAGGAACTATCTGCTGCCACTATAAGATCCAAAGTGCGGGGATTGGTGCCATAATTCAGTTCTGAAGGAACTTCTCCAT
Organism: uncultured Bacteroidales bacterium; assembly: GCA_964550455.1. Taxonomy (GTDB): domain Bacteria; phylum Bacteroidota; class Bacteroidia; order Bacteroidales; family JAAYJT01; genus JAAYJT01. The sequence goes on from CAZJZG010000009.1 coordinate 29,174, forward strand.
GCTTCCATACCTGAATATGATCTACTGCTTTTAGTTTTGTATAAACGGAATCAATATAACCATCGTTAGCCTTGATATTATATACCGGATTCCCGCCCACTGCCTTCTCAACCCAGTGCTCGGGTATATGATCGCTAAGCGTAACAACACGTTCGGGCGAAATGGTTCCCATGCCATGATCTGAAGTAAATATCAGATTAATACGATCGGCATGATCAAGACTGCGTATTTTTCTGCAAAAAACCCCGACAAGACTGTCAAGATACCTTACCTTTCCCAGAGTTACTTCGCTTTCAGGACCATATTTATGAGCTATTGCATCAGGCTCATGCATATACCACATAATAAGGCGTGGCCGTTCAGCTTTGGGTAATTGCAGCCAGGCAACAACACTGTCAATACGTTGTTCAAAAGGGAAGTTATGTTCATAATATTTCCATATTGAAGGCTGTATACCTTGTATAGGTAGCTCACTTCCCACCCAGAAATATGAAGCAGTTCTTATATTTTGTTTTTCAGCGGTTACCCAGATTGGTTCACCACCATAAAAATACGGGTTCATTCTGCTGGCGCTATCCCGCATTGAATAAGTCATGTCACTTTCAGGGTCATAAAAATGGTTATTCACTATCCCGTGATGATCGGGATAAAGACCTGTAGCCATGGAATAATGGTTTGGAAATGTTTTTGAAGGGAAACCCGAACGAACAGATTCAGCCCTAACGCCAACTCTTGCAATAGAATCAAGATTAGGAGTTTCCGTCATATTAGGATAATCCCATCTGAAACCATCCAAAGAAAGCACAAGAAGGTAATTTTTTCCTGATTTTTTATTACAGGAACAGAACAAGGCAGCCAATAAGAGAATTGTCAGTATTTTTTTCATATCGTGATATAATAAAAATGAGTAGTGAGTGCAAAAATAAATAAAAAAGTCCCGCTTTCAAGGGCGGGACTCATATAAATTAATCAAAACAAAATATTAGAACATATATCTTACACCAATCTGGAGTTGCCATGCCTGACCAAAATTATAAAGCGGTGAGTATGTTTCTGTAGGATATTCGCCACCAACTTTAACCATTGAGAATTTTGGAACATTGTTTTCGTCCTTGCCTTCATATTTCAGGATACGGCCATTGTTTGACTTAGCATTGGTTTTATACACACCCCATTCACTGTTGAGTATATTGCCAAAGTTCATTAAGTCAAGGCTAAATTGCAGTGTATTACGTTGTCCTGCCACCTTGAAGTAATATTCACGGGCAAGACGCAGGTCGAACCTGTTCACAAACGGAGCACGGGCAGCATAAGCTTCGGCATATTCACCTTTGTGTTTACTCAGGTATTTGTCCTGTTCGAGGAATGCGAAAAATGCATTTTCATCTTCCGGGCTTACAAACAAGATATCACCTCTGTCTTTGGGGATATAAATCAGGTCGGTAAGAATACCATCACCATTCATATCATTTGTATATGCAAAGCTGTTTCCGTAAGGAGTGAATCCATTATAGAACAGGTTAATTCTTGTTGCAGAATTCAGTGTGTTGTTTCCCCAAGGAATTTTGTACGATATTGAAGCCATCACTTTTGAAGGCATAACATATTGTGAACGCTGAACGATCGGAAGGTGAGGTCCGTCAATCTCGTATAGTCCAGTATAAGCAGAAGCAGCATTACTGCCAGGCATACCTGAAACCTCTTTTGATTCGGTTTTTGTATAGGCAAGCATGATGTTCAGGTCTTTGGTAGGTTCGGCAAAGATTGAGATATTACCAATTGCTCCCCATCCTTCATTGGTATTTGAAAGAACATAGGCATTTCTCGAATTATAAGATAGATCAGCGCTTTTAGGATAGATGTACCTGTCATCCGATCCTTTGAAACGCTCCCAGCTATCGTCAGGATCTTTGAGGTCGTAGTTCTTCAGCAATACACCATTCAGGGTTTTGGTAAAAATTCCCTCTAAAGTAACCAACAGCGGGAATGAAGTCGGCAATTCAACGTCAAAGGCAAGAGAGGTTTTCCATACCTGAGGCATCTTGAAGTCGGGGTCTATACCATTGATATCGCGGGGTAATGCTCCGTCTTCGGGAGTAATGGTGTTTTGGAGTCCCAGTACGCGAATCATATCTTCAATATTGGTCAGCATAGGACCGGCAAGCAGGGCAAGTTTAGGATCTACAGTAGTAGGGTTGCCATTGTTATCATATTTTGTAACAGCGGCATAACTACCCTGAACCATTCCGGAGTTTGTGGGCATATTGGTGAAGAATACCAACGGTAAACGTCCTGCAAATAAACCGGTACCTCCACGAAGTTTCATTGATTTGTCACCCTTTATATCCCATGAGAATCCTACCCTGGGAGAGAACTGAATTTTTGCATCAGGCCAATATCCTGTGTTGATTGTTTTTCCACCAAAATCCAGAGCACTAATAGCATTGTTCCCGATCAAATTGTCTTCATAAGCAAGGTAATCCAAACGAACTCCATAAGTTAATTTTAAATCCGGATTGATGGTCCACTCATCCTGACCATAGATACCAAACTGGTTGAAAGCAACCTCAGCAGCAGGATTCTTTTCGCCATCGTAACCATAGGTTACTGCAAAGTCTCTCGGAGCAGCCTGATTCAGGAAATCGTCAATACTTGCATAACGATAATAACCAGTTCCGTTACGCATATATGAGTTATTTGCCATCTGATGCTCAAATGTAACTCCAACAGTAATTTTATGGTTATTCATATAAAAGTTCACGTTATCAACAATGTTAAAAATATTGTTATGAACACCGTTATTCCATGTAAACAGCTCATAACCAGCAGATATATATGGTTCAACAATCTGACTGCCATCAGGATTTACTCCGTACATTATATCAATAAATGGGAATGGAGATGAGTTTGAACCACGAATGTCAGCAATTTTGGTATAAGTTGTCAGGAACTGATTTGACAATTTATTTGAAAAACGGCTATTCAGATCAAGTGCAACAGAATTAACAATATTATCCTGTGAATAAATTGAGTTTGAGAAAGCCATTGAATGCTGTGAAATCCTATTCATTGATGAATTTCTAAGACCAGCGTCAGTAGAGTTTCCGTTTGTGGGGAACCATGCCTGATTCTTTGTATAGTTATATCTTACACTCAGCTTATTAGCCTTGTTGATATTCCAGTCAATTCTAGCCATCAGTTTTCTGTTGCTTTCGTCAGCCGGATAACTTGTGTATGAACCCGGCTCATATCCATAATTTGATTTCAAATGCTGTTTCACACGTTCCATATCAGCAATGCTTGTGCGTGAAAGCTGAAGATTGATGTTTGCAACTCCATCATCTGAAGGTCTCCAGTTAACTACCTGACCGGGTTTTAATTCATACTCACCGTTCACAAAGAAGAACACTTTGTTTTTGATAATGGGACCACCCAATGAAAGCCCATAGGTCTTTACAGATTCTGCATCGCGTACTCCAAAATCAACATCACCGATTTTGTTACCGCGCATATCCTGATTTTTATAATAGGTGTATAAAGAACCTTTGAAAGTGTTAGTTCCTGATTTTGTAATAGCATTGATACCGCCACCAATAAAGTTTGTCTGACGAACATCAAAAGGAGCTACTACTACCTGAACTTCTTCAATAGCATCCAGCGAAATAGGATTTCCACCACCAGGCAGGTTTGAGCTAAGTCCAAAGTTGTTGTTAAAGTTAGCACCATCAACAGTAAAGTTTGTAGATCTTCCGTCGCCACCGGCAAAACTCATTCCGTTAGCATAGGGAGAAAGTCGTGCAATGTCTTGAATACTTCTATTAATAGTTGGCATTGTGCTTATTTCCTGGTTTGAGATATTTATGGAAGCACCTGTTTTATCAGCCTGAAAAGCCGAAGCTCTTTGCCCGACAATCATAATTTCACCCAATTCTACCGAACCCGGCTTTAATGCAGCATTTAAAACAAAAGTCTGACCCAGGTACAGGGTAATATCAGAATACTTCTCAGTGGAGTATCCTATATATGAAACTTCTACCAAATATGGTCCTCCTGTTCTCATACCCTGAAGGTTAAACCAACCATCGGCATTAGTAATGGTTCCGTATTGTGTTCCCGAAGGCCCATGAGTAGCTATTACAGTAGCTCCAGGAAGCACATTTTTGCTAAGGTCTGTTACGCGGCCATTCATGCTCGAGGTAGTAACCTGCCCGAACATCAGCGAAGGCAGTAACATCAATGCCGTAATGACAATGAAAAGTAAATTTGTTTTCTTCATACTTTAAAATTTTTGATTAATAAATAAAAAATTGCCTGAAAATTTGATGGTAAAAATAGAAAAGTTAAATCAACCTCAAAAAAAAACTTATTAAAAGTTATTAAACAACAAAACACACAATATCAACTTATTACAATACAACATAGTATGCTCTTAACTGTATATTAACAATAAAACGCAATAATGAAACAGTTTTTAGCGGCGGCAAAATTATAATTTAACCGTTTTAACACAATAAAAGACTAAAAAAATATATGTTTGTTTATTCTTCTGCAGGATTACTAAAGTATGCGCCTAATAAGCCGCAGCTTATGAGTGTATTGTTTAGTTTCTTCATTAAAAATGCCATGATGGTCAATTTTGTCAGAGCGAACTTTTCCGCTGGCATGAATAATAGTCTGATTATCAAGCATAAGTCCGACATGAGTAATTTGTCCATCCTCATTGTCAAAAAAGGCAAGGTCGCCGGGATGACTTTCAGAAAGCAAATTAACAACTTCTCCCTGTGTAGCCTGCTGTGAGGAATCTCTTTGCAAAGAAATCCCGCACAATTTAAAAACTAGTTGAACAAATCCCGAACAATCAATCCCGAAAGGCGTTCTGCCACCCCACAAATAAGGGCTTTGTAAAAAAACCCATGCGTTTTCAATAAGTTTGCGGCAATTGGCACCTATTGAAGGCATAGTTACTTCACCCTCAAACGAATATTTAACCCCCTCAATTTCAAAGACCTGATCCTCGTATCCAGGCAGAGTGCTACCAATGAGTACCGGAAACATACGATTACGGGTACGATCGTACATAACCTCTACCATATCCGATACAATAGCTGCCGGACGATTGCTTAAGGCAACGAAAGTTTCTTCGCTAATATTTTGATATTCAAGCTGGTTCACCCAGCCTTCATAATTATCAAAACTACATCTTACCCTGTTCCAATTGTAATATTTCTCATAAACTACAAATGTTTCGCCAAAAAGGATCTGACTTGTCATTTCGGCGGTGTGGAACGGATGTTTTCGCAGCGGAATGACTGACAAATGACCAATACCATAGCCAATTGGCTTTAAATCAACATTTTCCATATTCTATTAAAATTACTTTTTCAAACCAAATAAACGTTTTACTCCCCGCACTATCCTGCTTATGCGAGTCAGATTTTCATGATATGGAAATACAGAATATTCGTCTAACTGCAAACTGCTTTGAGTTGAATTTCTGGGCGACTGACGGGGATAAATAACAATAAATGAGTATTTCTCAAAATATTTTGAAAGCAAATATGGCATCTCATCAAGGAAGCGCTCATAACTAATGGTAAGTTTGCGGGCGCTCATAAAAACACATAGATTAGATGTTTTTGCCGTATTGGATATATTCCTTAAATCAGGGAAATTTGTAAATGATTCGCTGTTCAGTTGGATATACGGACTCTGTTTTGAATAAGAATTCACAATAAAGTTAACATCTTCCTCATGTGCTATTATTTTGATAGTTGTACCTATTTGAAACGCAAGCCGTTTCAATGCAGCAATACTTTCAGGAAAACCAAGCTCATATTGGGCTGCCTTGGTGTAGATTACAACTATTTGTCTGAAAGTATTCAGTGGTTCCAATATCTTACAAACCATAATCATCTGATTCATGCGTTCAAGCAACTGATCAAGAATACTTCCGAATATCCACTGCCGCGTTGTGATCTTAGCGTTCCATCCCAATATTACGGTGGTTATAAACAATTCTCTGATTGCACGATTAATTCCATTGCTAACATTTAAATCAACTCTTGTAACCGGCATTATATTGGCATTAACATCACGCGCAAAAGCAACTGACTCAGTTAATTGCTTATTTGCATCCTGAAGCTGTGCTTCTGCTTCTTCTGAATCTTTGATAACGGAAAGAGGGTAAATAGGTTCCGGCGAAGCAACGTCTTTGATGTAAATAGCAAGCTCAATAAGGCGACTGACGTTTTTAGGATTTGCAACAGGAACAAGAATTCGTTCAACCCGGCTGACTTCCGGTGGCTTTTGTAAAGTTGATTCTATAGCAAGCTTACGTCCTGAATATTCGGTAACAAAACTGCTTGCCAGACATGTTATCAGAATAAGAATAATGGTTCCGTTCAAAACACTATCGTCAATTATACCAAGTTCATAGCCAATAAGTATAACTGCCAGGGTTGCAGCAGCATGCGATGAACTCAGACCAAAAATTATCTTTCGCTGCAATGAATTATATCTGAATATCTTTTGGGTAAGAAATGCTGCAATCCATTTACTAAAAATGGCAACTATTGTCATTGAAGAGGCAACAATCAATGCTTGCGGGCCTTGAAACACAACCCTAAGGTCAACCAGCATACCCACACTTATCAGGAAGAAAGGTATGAATATAGCATTCCCTACAAACTCAATTCTGTTCATCAGCACTGAATTTGAAGGGATCAGACGATTCACAGCAAGACCAGCCAGAAAAGCCCCTATAATTGGTTCCAGACCGGCAAGTTCAGCAAGAATTCCGGCAATGAAGACCAGAGCAAGTACAAACACATACTGATTTGGGCCGATTTCAGGCATATTTCTGAAAAACCACCTTGACAAAGCAGGATAGCCATATAAAATGATAACCGCAAAAACAATAAGCGAAACTATCATCCGTATCCAGAAAATCATATCCAGCGATCCTTTTGTAGAACCAACAATGACAGCAAGCATCATCAGTACGGCAGTATCAGTGATAATAGTACCTCCTACCGTTACAGTAACCGACTCATCTTTTGAAATACCCAGATTACTTACAATAGGATATGAAATCAAAGTATGAGTTGAAAACATACTGGCAATTAAAAATGATGCGGTTATTGAAAAATCAAGTAAGTAATGACAAACCACAAATCCGAGACTTAACGGTATAAGGAAAGTAAACAAACCAAAAACGCCGCTTTTATAGCTGTTTTTCTTAAAATGCCCCATGTCAATTTCAAGGGCAGCCATAAACATAATATAAAGCAAACCCACGGTTCCAAACAGGATAATGCTGCTATCACGCAACAATATGTTCAATCCATTGGGTCCAATAACGACACCGGCTAACAGCAAACCAATTATACTGGGTATTCGTAATTTTCGGAAAACTATCGGCGATAACAGGATTATCAGCAATACCAGTGTAAAGATCACAACCGGATCTTCTAATGGCAATGTTATTAATGATAAAATCTTCATTTCGCCCGTTTAATATTTACAAAATTAGTTTTTTCGTCATAATACAGGTGAATCACGAGAAATTTTAACAAACATCCTCTTGTCTGGTTTATATGTTAATGAATCAGCTATTTCACATATTTAGCGTAAATCATTAATGAAACGTGGGCTTTCTGTAAATACAAATCGTATAATACCCATTAACTGATAAAAAAACAATTGATATAAATAACGACTTTTAGCTACTTTCGCAAACTCAAACCATTTAGAATAAAATGAAGGTCCTGATAAGGTATTTGAAAAAGAACTCACTGATACTATCCCGTATTTCGCTGTTTTTGCTTGCAGCAGCAATAATAGTAGTCATGTTTCCAAAAGAAGGAAAGTTCAGATATGAATATCAGCGTGGTAAGCCATGGATGCATGAAGCTCTGATTGCTCCTTTTGATTTCCCTATCCTTAAAACCGAAGCTGAACTGATGCAGGAAGAGGAAACAGTGCTTAAAACACTCAAACCTGTTTTTGTAATTGATGAAACCGGTTCAAATAGTTCAAGAAAAAAACTTATTGCCGAACTTCAGAAAAAAGCCGGTGAATACGAATGGAACTCAAAAGAGTTTGCAAATATTGAATCGAGGGTTTTAAACGCGTATGACTCGGTTATGAATATTGGAATTATTCAGATGAACCCGGTAATTGAGAATAAACCTGATGATTTTCTGCTAATATTGTTAAAAGAAAACCGTGCCATAGAACGTGAATTAAGATCTTTTCTTACCATACAATCGGCTGATACTTTCTTAAGGTCATATCTGTCAGCATCAGACAGAATAGCTGATTCTGAAGTGGTTATCAATGTTTTAGAGAATCATTTGATACAAAACATACTTTTTGAACTGGACATCACCGAAAGAGGAAAGCAAAACTTAATTAAAAAAATATCCCTTGCTCGCGGCATGGTTCAAAAAGGCGAGCGTATTATTTCAAAAGGTGAACTGGTAAACTCTGAAAGGTATCAAATTCTGGAATCATTTCGCAAAGAATATGAAAATCAGGTTGGTGGTTCGGCTGCTTATATTGGCATAATTGCAGGACAAAGCATCCTGGTGATCATTGCTCTGACGGTGTTTTTGCTTTTTCTTGTTTTTTTCAGAAACGAAATATTCCATCAGAATAAGATGGTGGTTTTCATGCTGCTCATAATAGTTTTAATGGTTATGGTTTTAAGTTATATGGCAAAAAATCATCTCACCTATATTTATCTTGTGCCTTTATGTCTGGTTCCGATTATCATAAGTATTTTTACTGATACCCGTCTGGCATTATTTGTACATCTGGTTACAATTTTCATAACCGGTTATCTGGTTCCAAACAGTTTTGAGTTTGTTTTCCTGCAACTGATAGCGGGAATAATTGCTATTCTGAGTGTGGTAAACCTGTATAAGCGATCTCAGTTTGTAAAAAGTATAATTTTAATTTTTCTAACCTATGTTGCTGTTTATACAGGTATGAACCTGATGAGTGAAGGCAATTTTTCAGCTTTGGAACCTAATATGTTTATAATGTTTGGAGGCAGCGCTATGCTCACTCTGCTTGCTTATCCTCTAATTTATATATTTGAAAGACTGTTTGGATTTACAACCGATCTAACCCTGCTTGAGCTTTCTGACACCAATAACAAACTACTACGTGAACTGGCAGAAAAAGCTCCGGGCACTTTTCAGCACTCACTACAGGTTGCAAGCATTGCTGAAGAACTTACACGCGAAGTTGGTGGAAATCCTTTGCTGGTTCGAACCGGTGCCCTTTATCACGATATTGGAAAAACACATAATCCGCAATTTTTTATTGAGAACCAGATAACCGGAGTGAACCCGCATGATGAACTCAGTTATGAAGAAAGCGCAAGGATCATCATCAGGCATGTTATTGAGGGTATTGAACTGGCACGTAAATATAAGCTTCCGGAAATACTGATTGATTTTATCAGAACTCATCATGGAACGCGTCGTACTGCTTATTTTTACCATATGCACAAAAATAATAATCCGGATGCAGTGATTAATGAAGATGCATTTAAATATCACGGACCTATACCATTTTCACGCGAAACAGCGGTTGTAATGATGGCCGATTCGGTAGAAGCAGCTTCACGCAGTATCAAAAAGCCTGATCAGCAGAAAATAGATGATCTGGTTGAGAACATCATCAACAGCCAGTTAGAGGATAATCAGTTTGACAATTCGCCAATAACCCTGCGTGATATTACAAAGATAAAAAAGGTGTTGAAACGCAAGCTGATGAATATATACCATGTCAGAATTGAGTATCCGGTATCCTGATTTTTTATTCCGGATACTCTGATTCCGGGATCATAGTTCATATTTCTTATTCGATGATCACTTCATCAATAAATAACCACGCCTTACCACCTGCGCCCAGATGCCAATCGGGGATAGTGCCAAAATTTTTGGCAATTATTTTCACATATCGTCCGGTAGTATTTACCTTAGCACCCAGATCTTTCCGTACAGGAGTATAATCATCAAATGCTACAGGGCTGGGAACTTGTGCGATCTGACGATAATTTTCACCATCTTCTGAAACAAAGAATGTCACTTCTTTTGGCATCCATATCCATGAGCGTATTTCCTGGAAAAATCCTGCTGCAACATAGTGTATTGCCTGTTTATTACCCAGATCAACAACGCATTCAAAATCAACGCCACCATAGCCCTGCCAGCCGCCAAGCCTGAAATTCTTTTCGCCCCTTAATCCGTCAATTAGGGCTTCAGGTCCTCCTGCATGATAATTGGCATCAAGCGGAGGCTTGATTTCAATTCTGCGATTGATATCAATTTTTGTGAAATTGCCTTCAACCTGACTACTAAATCCATATCCTTCTTTCCAGGCACGTGCAGTGATAGTAGTAGTTTTGTCAAGCATAATAGGTTCGGAATAAACAAAAGATTCAAGATTCGGAAGTGTTCCGTCAGTGGTATAATATATTTTACAATCCGGTACCAGGGTTTTAATTTCAACTGTAACAGGTTCGCGAATGATTGCCCCTTCGGCAACCAAATACGGAACCGGCAGGATAACCTCATCATTTATATAGGTCATTGGTATATCTTCATCGCGGGTACCCCAATTCTTTCCGGGTTGTTTGCCCATTTCGAAACTCATATTTCCGCCTTTCATTATATCATTATGAGTAATGAACGACTTGCTGTAATTCTGTCCATTCAGTTTAGCCGACTGGATATAAAAATTATTTTTTGAAACCTTGTTGGCATTAATTGTGAACACATTTCCATTTTCAAGTTCGATCTCTATTTGCGAAAACCATGGTGTTCCAATAATATAATCAAGCTGACCCGGTGTAACCGGATAAAAACCCATAGCACTCATTACCAGCCATGCCGACATTTGCCCGCAATCTTCGTTTCCGCTTAATCCATCGGGATGAGGGGTATAAAAATCATCCATGATCTGTCGTACACGCTGCTGGGTTTTCCAGGGCTGGTTCAGAAAATTATACAAATATGCCATATGATGGCTTGGTTCGTTACCCTGAGCATACTGACCTATAAGTCCGGTAATATCTTTCATATCCCTTCCTGAAATACGGTCTCCTGTTTCGAAAAGTTCGTCAACACGACTTAATAATTTCTCCTTTCCACCATGAAATTCAATAAAACCACTGATATCCTGCGGAACATAAAAGCTGTAATGCCATGAGTTGGCTTCTGTAAAATGCCAGTCAACAGTTGTGGGGTCAAATGGGGTTAGCCATGAACCATTAAGTCGTGGACGCATGAACCGGGTTTCGGGGTCAAAAATATTTTTCCATGATTGCGCCCTGCGTATATATTCACGATAAATATCGTCGTGACCCAGATCACGTGCCATCACAGCAATACACCAGTCATTATATGCATATTCAAGAGTTTTTGAAATAGATTCATGCTCTTTGTTACCCGGTATATATCCGTATTTCTGGTAAACATCCAAACCAAAATGGTCTTGTGTTGCACTATGCAGCATGGCTTTAAGAGCTTTTTCACCGTCAAAATCGCGTAAGCCTTTCATCCACGCATCTGCAATTACTGAAATACTGTGATTACCAATCATGCACCAGGTTTCGTTAGCGGCAAGCTCCCACACAGGCAGCAATCCACCCTTTTCATACATATTTAGCATTGTTTTTATGAAATCGCCGGAGCGTTTCTGCTCAATGATAGTCATTAATGGGTGCCACGCCCTGTATGTATCCCAAAGTGAGAACACGGTATAATTTGTGAAATTTTCGGCTGTATGTATCTGCTTATCAATGCCACGATAGCGGCGGTCAACATCCATAAATATATTTGGCTGCAGGAAAGAGTGATACAATGCAGAATAAAACACAGTGTACTGATCATCAGTTCCACCTTTCACCCTGATTTTACTCAATTCATTATTCCATGCATCATAGCTGCTTTTTCTAATTCCTTCAAAACCCCATTCAGGGATCTCAGCTACAAGGTTTTTATATGCACCTTCGGGATCTACTGCCGAAAGAGCTACTTTAATTTCTATAACCTCACCCTTAGCAGTCTCAAATCCGACAAAAGCCTTAATATTCTGACCTTCAGCTCTGGAAGTTTCCGGAACTATAACATCATTTACAGTAATTCCTGTTTGTGAAAAAGGCTTTGAGAACACCATATGGAAATACCAAACCATGTTGTCAGCCCAGTTCTTTGAACGTCTCATACCTCGTATTTCAGTATCGCTCAATATTTCAATCCATGATTCGAAAACATGGTCACGATGTTTGAGGTCAATAATGATTTTAGCAGCATCACTGGCAGGGAAAGTGTAACGATGATAACCAACACGGCTGGTTGCTGTCATTTCGGCAAGCACACCGGGCTTATCGAGGAACACCTTATAATAGCCTGCTTCAGCTTTTTCATTTGATTTTTTAAACGGTGAGCTGTACTCCGAATTATCAAAAACAGGCTCACCAAGCACAGGCATGATCAGAATATCGCCATAATCGCTTACACCAGTTCCGCTAAGTGCAGTATGAGCAAAACCATACATAATACTGTCTGTATAATGATAACCCGAACAGCCATCCCAACCGTCAAGTCTTGTTTGAGGTGTGAGCTGTACCATACCGAATGGAGTGGCAGCTCCGGGATAAGTGTGCCCGTGAGCATCAGTGCCTATAAAAGGATTAACATATGATACAGGTGCAGCAGGTTCTTTCTCTGTTTGACAGGCATTCAGAAATACTACTGCCAAAATTAACAAAGGAAATACTCTTTTCATTTTTAAAAATTTAAACGTTATGTGATTGAATAATAATTACTGATCTATCATTGTAAAATTTAGTGTTGCTCAATTTAAAAAATGTGTTTTCAACTGTTCTTCAAAATCATTTTTATCCAGGGTGGAATTACAAAAAACATTTTTTTGAACACCTGGCCATAAATGGAAGAAATTATCATCAAACCAGGCATGGCTATCAGTAAGATACAACTGAAGATGAGCTACAAACACATCACTTGTAAGGCTTATATTATAACCTCCCTCAGTTTTCTGTATCTCTTTTGTAATTTTTGGTTTTTCAAGTTTCAATGAACCAAGTTTTTCAAAGAATTTACTGTTAGTATATACTTTCCCGTCATGATCGGTAAAAACGACTTCAATGATATGAGAAGCAGCATCCTTGCCTGATAATATTTCATTCAATGGTTTTATAAGAACCTTTTGCGAACTGTTAGCCTGAACATTTATTTCCTGATCGAAGAAAACAATGCGATCTCCGTTAAAGTTGACAACAGCGGCAGAAAGCTTCCCCCCCGTTTCCTGCAATCTGTCAGAAACCACGTAGATCTCACAATTACCTTCATTTAAAATAAGCGACACAAGTATATCTTCAAAAAGCTGCCTTGCTCTGTACTGCAATGCTTTCCAGTCGCCGTTCACATCAGTTCCTGACCAGCTCACAACAGGCCAACAATCGTTGAGCTGCCAATAAAGTGTACCCATACAATAAGGTTTAGCTCTGCGCTGTGCTTCAATTGCCATTCCAACACCGTGAGCCTGAACCAACTGACTGTTGTATATATAGCCATCAAATGATGATGAACGAAGATTTTCACGGTTAATATACAGGTCTATGGTCTGATAACCTGCTGAATTCCTTTGGTGGCACTGAAGCATTTCAGAAAAGAGAAAAACATCCTCCTGTGTCTGTGTTCCTCTAAAAGTTGCCAATGATGGCATAGCCTGAAATCCAAATTCACTCATAAAGCGTGGTACTTTCTCAATATATTTCTCAAAGGGTTCCTGCCCCCACCACACACCCCAATAATGTGCACTTCCGTGGGTCATACTCTGTTTTCTGCCCCACCCGTACATTGGTGAAGTAGACTGATAGAACCTGCCCGGGTCATAATCAGCAACAGTTTGAGGTAATAAATCGCGGAATACTCTTTTATAACCTTCCCAGATCTTTGCCGAGTCTTCCTTATTTATTTTATATGTCTTTTGCCATTGCCAGTTGTGCCATCCCTCATCCGATTCATTATTTCCACACCATAAAGCAAGGCAGGTATTATTTCTCAGCCGGCTTATCTGTTCTATCGCCTCCTGACGCACATTTTCAACAAAATCATCATCGCCCGGATACATTGAACAGGCAAACATGAAATCCTGCCAAACTAATATTCCATTACGGCTACAGAGTTCATAAAATATGTCTCTCTCATAAATACCACCACCCCACACACGAAGCATATTCATATTTGTTTTCACCGCCCGCTCAACTATCTCTTTGTAATCGTCTTCGTTTGGTTCTGTTACAAAGCTGTGCTGAGGAATATAATCAGCGCCCTTAATATAAAGCGGTACTCCGTTCAGCCTGACATACAGAGATTTCCCATACTCATCATCCTCATTTACAACTTCTATGGTTCGAACACCATAAGGAATATGCTTCTTCCATACATTTCCGGAATTTGTTTTCAGCTCAAAACACAGTTCATACATATGTGGGTTTCCCAAACCATTAGTCCACCATAAAACCGGGTCATTTATTGAGAATCCGACTTCGTATTTTTGTTTTTCAGGACTTAACTGCAATTTTTCATTAAACAACACTTTTCCGCTATTACGTTCAGTAATTATAAACCGTGCTTGTTCGTTAATTTCTGAATTAACCATAAGTTCAGCACTTATAGCAGCCTGTTTTTCGTTTACCTGTGTTGTAAAAAGCTGTATATCGAAAGGGTGATGTTTATCCCAGGTTTCAAAATAAACTGGTTTCCATATGCCGGCCGTAATAAATTTAGGACCCCAATCCCATCCAAAATGATATGCTGCCTTTCTTGAAAGGTTCCAGCGACCATCCGGAAGCGGATAGCCCAGGGCAGCAGAATCCTGCAGGTATCTGTTTTCAGCAGATTCAAAAACAATTTCAATCTGGTTTTGACCTTTTTTCAGATATTCTTTGCAATCTACCTGCCATTTACGGAACATATTATTGGTTTCCAGAATTTTTTCATTATTCAGAAATATTCGGGCATAGGTGTCAAGACCTTCAAAAACCAGATTAATGTGAGATTTATTCAGAAGTTTATGATCAGCCTTAAAAGTTGTACGATAAACCCAGTTGCTACGCCCTATCCATTGCAAATCTCTTTCATTACAACCATAAAATGGATCGAGGATCAGATTGTTTTTAAATAAATCAGTATGAACCGTACCGGGGACCACTGCCGGATGCCAGGTTGGGTTCTCTTCATCTGCCTGACGAAACTGCCATTTGTCGTGTAATGGAAATTTCTCGACAAGTTTTTTATCATCTTCTTTTTTGCAAGCTGTAAACAGAAAACTTGAGAATATAAAAAATATGAAAATTTGTTTCAATGTTGGCACCATATTACTTTTTACTTGTTTTCAAAGCTATAAATAAAATGTAAAGAACACATGCCGCCGGAACCAAAAATCCGAGCAAAACATTAATATCAGCCACTTTACCCGTAATGGGGGGTATCACGGCACCGCCAACAATTGCGGTTACCATCAATCCTGAAAGTTCATTAGCACGGGCAGGTAAAGCATCAACTGTGATTGAGAAGATCAAAGGGAACATATTTGCAAATCCCAAACCTATGAGGAAGATTCCGGCAAAGGCAATATATTGGCTTCCAAAGAATAACATCAGCATACCAAGTATTGAGAGTACAACTGTGTAAACAAGGAACTTCCCTGCCTTTACACTTCGCAGAATAAATGCCCCTGATAAACGACCTATGAATATTGGCAGGAAAAATAATGCCCATGCCAGCCATAAACCAAAATTACTAATACCATAAGCCTTTTTCATTAAAATAGGAACCTGAGCACTCATTGAAACTTCAGCACCTACGTATAAAAATATTCCGAGTACCATCATAAGCACAAACGGATTCTTAAGCAAAGCAAAACTCGAAGCCAGAGAAGCCGGCTTTGCATCATAGTTCTTTTTTTCAGTAATGCTGACAGATTGAATCCATATAAGGGTAATAAGAAGAATCAATGCAAACAAAGGAAAAAGAACAGTCCAGTCCATTCCAAACCATAAAGCTACTGCCGGTGGTACAAGGAATCCAAGCGAAGACCCAATGGCTTTAATTGACTGAGCCAGCGAAAGGTTGCTTGAGTATTTACCTTCAGCAGAAACATCGCGCATTATAGGGTTTCCTGCTACCTGTAGGGTTGTGGCACCAGCCCCAAGCAGAAAAATCGAGGCAAACAGGGCATATAGCTTCATTACTGACTTTGAGCCATCTTGTACCGGAGCACCATACATCCCAAACAGAATAGGTATGATCAATCCTATGAGGGCTATTGTCAATCCCATTGAAAGCACATATTTCTTTCCTTTTTTATCCTGAAAAACTCCCAAAGGAATGGACAATATGCCAAACATAATAAATCCGCTGGTAGTCATAAGTGATGCAACAAAATTTGACACCTGAAAAGTCTCCTCGACCAGCGAAACCAATGGTCCCACAACATCGCCAAATCCCATGGCCAGGAATGCAAGAAAAATTGGAAAAGTTTTGTTCTTTGTCATAATTGAATTGATTTTAATGATGATTTCTGAAATTTAATATAAAACACTTCTTATTTGTACTGATTTTCTTGAATAAGATCCTTTGTCTTTTTCCAGGTCACGACACTGATGTGGTTTTCATTGCTTTAATGCTTATAACAATGTAAATCACGATTTTAAAACATCAGGAATTCATAGCCGGTTAAAGTCATTTTTAACTCGTTTTTAATTCGTTGCAAAGATATTAATAAGCTACAACGATTTAGCCAAATAAGAAAATTTCAGTAAAACTCAATAGGGTTTCATTCAAGATCACCTTATCACTTCTACCCACATTCCTTTGCTGTACGAATGAATATTCTGATTATACATGGCTTCAACTGAAGGAGCAGGCAGATAAAAGTGTCCGGCATAAGCAGCCATTAATGATATTTTAAACACCTTCTTTTGATTTACTCCCAGATCAAAATACGTCAGCACCCTGTCGTCACGAATATCCTGATGCAAAAATGATGAGGATTTTGTGGTTTCCATATCAAACAATCGCTGATTTCCAATTTCCCACCCTGACGGGAAAATCTGATTAAGTATCAGGTCGGACAACTGAGAGTTCGTAGCTAAATTGCTAACTGTAACCTCAGCAATGAAATCAATACCGGATTTTATCCTGCGAACATCAATTTCACCACCCTCCAGGCCAAGATAGCGTACTGACACCCTAATATTGTTCTCGGATGCAATCTCATCACCCGGGGCGGGAATTCCCTTTGTAAACAATCTGACATACAATGGAGAATTAATGTCATTCTGAACCAGTATGCTGCCACTTTCTTTCGCAGACATTAAACTAACCTCCGAAATAGTATTATTTGCTTTTACAGTCACAGGCTTAGCGTTATCAAGGCTATAACTTGCTTTGATTGAATGACTTGTAGTTTCACCAGCCTTATACTTTGAAACAGCTATCAATGAGTAAGCAGTGGTTTGGGTGCTCATCCATGAGCCGGAGCTAAGAGCCTGACTGACCTCTTTCAGTAATTCAAAGGCTTTTTGACGTTCGTTGAGATAAACCATTGTTTCGAGGATCATAGCACGATCTCTGGTAGCTGAGCCATAGGTTTCAGAAAGTTCAGTATATTCTTTTACCTTGCTGTCAAGGCCATTGATAATATTATTCGATATTTTTTTCTGACCTATAAGTGCATAAGCTGCTGACAGCCTCCATGATGCAGCCACTGACAGATCAGTGCGTTCGCGCAAACGATTCATAGCCCCCGTTTCAGGAGATTTTGCAAGAGCAAGTGTAAACAAGCGATATGCCTGTACCAGATCAGGCTGACTGTATGCATAACGTGTTGACTTAGTTGTTTTACCCCATGCACGAGCAGCAACCTGCTGATAACCAAGCCATTGTTTTTTAACTCCTGGAGGCAGCGCATAACCAAGCGCCTCAGCTTCAAGCATAAAATGTCCGGCATAAGTAGTAGCCCATTCATCGGTAAATCTCCCTCCTGCCCAGGTTGAAAAACTACCATCCGGTAATTGAAAAGATTTCAAACGGCTAAGAGCCGCTTTTATATTATTCTCTGTACGTTGCTTTTCGGCTTCGTCAAGATTGGTTAAATGACCTAAAAATAATTGCGGGAAAGCAATTGAAGTTGTTTGCTCCAGACAACCATGCGGATAACCGAGAAGATACTTCAAACGTGATGTGAGATCAATTGGTGGCATGGTACTGAGTTCCATCCAAAGGCTATTGGTACCCGGCAAACCAAAAATCGCATAATCCAGCGTGCCGTTTTTGCCGGCTTCAAGAAGCATATTTCTGGTGATAACCTGTTCAGTATTCGGATTTCTTACTCCTATTTCAATATCATGCGAGGCAGTTTCATTGCCTGAAATAACCGTAACATTTATTTTTCCAATTCCAGCCCGGTTCGCAGTTTTCAATTCAAAAAACACAGTTTTATCGCCCGAGTTAGAAAATTCAATATTTTTACTTTCCACCCTGCCGGCAAACATATCATTCACCTGAACATTTACTGTTACATTACGCTGTTTGCTATCCATTGAAAAAACTGTAACCGGAAGGCTAAATGTTTCATTAGGTCCTAAAACCCGGGGCATGGTCGCCAATACCATCAATGACTTGCGTACCGGGGTCTGTTTATGAGCAAAGCCGTACGCCTGACGATTGCCCGCAACCACCATGGTTCTGACTGAACCAATATACTGCGGCAGCTCAATATTTATTTCCTGTTTTTGTTTTGGTTTTATTGTAAATGGTCCTAAAAATTTCACAACAGGTTTGAACCTGTTAGCCAGATTAGCATCTTCAGCAAATACAAATTCATCGCCACCTATGCTGAACAATTGTTCGAATTTGCCACCAAATGCCCCTATCACGTAATCATAAATATCCCAGGATCGCACGCCCAAAGCCTCACGGGCAAAAAACTTTTCCCAAGGATCAGGGGTTTTAAAACGGGTCAGACTAAGAAGTCCTTCGTCAACAATGGCAAGGGTATAAGTCATTTCCTTTCCGGTTTCCTCAGAAACAGTAATTTTAAAAGGCTTTTCGGGTTCAAGTACATCGGGCATTGAAATTACTGGCTGCAGATGTGTTGAAGGATCATCAACCATTAAGGGCAAAATGCCATACAAACGAACCGGAAGGTCATTAACAGTCTGAGAATGAGGCTGAATCAAACTGATATGAATATATGCATTGGGTATCATTTCATGGGTGATTGACAATTCGGCTGTAGTTTCGTTATCCTTAGTATTAACCCTGAATATGTCAATAATCCGGGTTCCGTTTTCAATGCTGATAATTGCGGAACCTCCTTCTGAAGAAGGGAATGTTATTTTTGCCCTGTCGCCAGGTTTATATTTTTCCTGATCGGTCGTGAAAGTAAGCATTGTTGCTCCATCTGCCACTGAACGTTTTGCGCGCCCGGCAGTAGAAGGCCAGTCAAAGAACCACATTTCACCGGTGCTATGACCGCTTACCGGGTCTGACACTTTTACATAAAAACGTCCCCAATCGTTGTCAGGAATTTTTAAACTAAAAGACCCCTTTCCATCCTGCACTGTGGCAGTTTTGGTATAATAAGGTTTTACATCATAGTGCCTCATGTACTGTGCAATATTGTGCTCATAGGCATTCCACCACCAGTTCCAGTCAATTTTATAAACCTCTATATCCAGTTTCCTGTTATTTACAGGCGAACCATCAGCAAATAAAGATGCAACCTGAATTTTATATTCCCTGTCAGTGTCGAGCATTCTGTAACGGTTCATCTCCGGTGCTTTTATACCTGCATAGGCGGAATATGGTGAAAATTGCTTTTCAACGCCATCAATACTGAACTCGCCACCTTCTTCAAATACACGGGTTGTAAAAAAAGCTTTGAGCATTCCAGGAGCATTGGTAATTTTTGCCAATTCAATATTAAATGCTGCAATACCACGCTCATCGAGTTTGTTGTTGAAAACTGTTTTTTCTTCAGAAGCAAATATCTTTTCAGGATCATCAAAGGTATAAGTCTCCCAGCCCTTAAACCGTGTTTTTACCGGACTTAAACGCA
This sequence comes from uncultured Bacteroidales bacterium, assembly GCA_964550455.1. Classification (GTDB taxonomy): domain Bacteria; phylum Bacteroidota; class Bacteroidia; order Bacteroidales; family JAAYJT01; genus JAAYJT01. Next base: position 49,343 of record CAZJZG010000009.1, read on the forward strand.
AATTAACATCTGCCCTGAGATTGCGTGCCGCAGCTCCGTGCAGCCATTCGGCTTTAAGAGTTGCACGGGTAGCAGGCTGATGCGTAAGAATATGGCGGTCGAAATCAAGATCAATTTTTAAACGATTAGGTTTTATGCTTTCAATTTTTATTCTCTGTTTGAACTCTGCACCGCCAACTTTCACAACAGCAGTCCAATTTCCAGTGGGAGCATCGTGTGCTGTACGGGTTATAAAAGTATAAAACCCATTATTGCCCTGGGCTTTAGTAATTCGGTCATGTATCTGCCCTAAAGGATTCAGTAATTCAAAATTAACAGGATGATCAGCAGGCAAAATATTGTTTTTATCCTCAAGTATAAAACTCAGAAACAAAGTGTCGCCAGGGCGCCACACACCACGTTCCCCATAGATGAAGCCCTTTAATCCCTGCTGGACAACATCGCCCGAAACATCAAAATTGCTTACTGATAAAGCCACATTTTCTGATAATTTCAAATACGACCTTTGTTTGTCCTGTTTCGCGATCAGCAAAAATGGTTTGCCATCAGGTTCAAGAACAGCCATTCCCTGATCATTAGTACGCCCTTCAGCAATAAGCTGATTCTGATAATTATATACTTCTGTTACCACATTTTGCAGTGGGCGGGTAGTAATCAGATCAGAAACCAGAACAAAAAGTTTTCCGTCGCCACCCTGTTTTGCTATTATACCAAGGTCAGAAGCCAGTATGTTGCGTCTTACTGATTTATCCCTGTTATAATACTGCGGATAACACGGATCATTGCGTCTTTGATACCATGTTTCGTAATTCACATAATCATAATCATCATATTCATAATAATAATCGTCATAATACCAGTACGAAGCATCATCATATGTTTGTGATTCCTTTTCAAAATCAGCTTTATCAATTGCATCCAACTCCGATTGCGAAGGCAGCGGATTTGATTCAGCACAAGGATAGGCTGAGTGTATCCTCTTGAACGACAGCTCAATGCGATAGATAGCTCCCGGATCAGGCTGAATCATATCTGCCAGATCAAGCGAGAATGTATTCCAGCGACTAAGATCAAGCAATTCCTGTTGATTAAGAAGTATTGTCTTTTTCAGTATCAGCCTTCCGGCTCTTTTTAACTCACCACTGTCTCCAAGATCATTTATTTGAAGAAAAAACGGAATATTCTGTTCAAAGAGTTTTACTACACGCACTTCAACTGCCCGCAGGCTTATAGCTCTGAAAGGTAAAACCAGCCCTTCAGAACCGGGTAAAATAACACCTTTGCCCGGAATACTGATCTCAGGTCTGGCATGGTCAAAGTAAATGACTTTACTTATCTCTTTATTTAGCCTGCGACCTTCAAAATTTTTTAGCGCTGCTTCAATACTCATCACAAAATCGCCTTCAGTCTGTGATAAAGGATTGACAATAATAACATTATGGTTAACAGTAACAGAAATATCCTTATGTTTTTTTTGCTCTTTCTGCTCAATAAGGCTGATAAGCCCGTTAAAATCCTGTTTTTCATCAATTGGATCAGAAAAGCGGATTATTGCCTTTTGTTCGGGCAAATTCTTAACGGTGATATCAATTACGGCAAAAACATCTTTAGCAGGAATATTTACTTCATCGGTTTCCTGAGTGCTTATATTCAATGGCTTGCCATTCCAATTTAATTTAAATGTATAATCACTGGCAAGGCGTGGAATACTATCAATTTCAAAGCGATGCACATGACCTCCGGCATCATGTTCCCATATCACAGGATAAGAAGTATTTCCAGTGTGAGCTTCCAGCATTTTTTCAACAGTCATTGGTTCAACAAAGTCAGCAGTTCGCAAAACTCCGTGTAATGTGTAGAGATCATTACGATTTTTATGTTTTGAAACCAAACCTTCAATTTCACTCAAAAACCCCTGACGTATAGTCCGGAAACTAAAATCAAAGCTTTTTGTATCTGAGGCAATTTCCGATAACTCCAACAATAAAAAAGAAGCCTGATAAACAGTTGATGAAGGCAATGTTTTGGCAGGGCGAAATTCAATAGTGCGACTGTCAACCCAAAAGGCTTCGCCCTCAATGGCGGGCTTGAATTTAAAAACTTTTCTGCCTACGGGAGTATCTGCAGTATGAGCCCCGGGATAATTCTCCGACAATACAACACGAATGTATGACTGCCCCGAAATGGTTCCTGAAGTATATGCAGAAACTAAAGGATGAAATGGGGGTATTTTATCTTTGGCAGGTTGCCTGCAAGTGTTGAAACAAAAAACAATAGCTGTAAGAATCAATAAGTTGTACAAGTTTCCTTTAGGAGTTTTCATAGCTATCAGGGTTAAAATTGAAGGCATAAAGATACAGTTAAATACAAAAGGAAAAGCACTTAATGAACATAATTAGTTTGAGATGTTATCAGCAATAAAAGGCAAATAAGAATATCATAATTTATGAACACCCTGTTTTTCAAGGGCTTGCAAAACATATTCCAACTTGTCATCCATGTCCCATTCTCCCGGAAGCCAGCGTATAATAAAACCTTTACGCTCCATACGTCTGAACCAGGTTGTCTGTCTCTTGGCAAACTGATGTATTGCAGTATTCAGCAAACTGAACATTTCATCATAAGAAATAAGTCCGGTAACATAACGGGTTATATAGCGGTATTCAAGCCCGTAAAAATCAAGTTTTTCAGCACTGACACCGGAACTAAGCAAATCCTTAACTTCATTTATCATCCCCTCACCCATTCTGTTTTTCAGCCTTTGTGTGATCCTTTGCCGGAGCTTACTGCGATCGTATGCAATTCCAAAAATCAGAGAATGGATCTCAGGCAGAGTAGATATTTGAGTTTTCTTCTCATTTTCAAAAACAGCTATTTCAATAGCCCGTATTGTACGATTCCGGTCTGTAGTATCGGTAATATTATGCAAAGGTCTGATATTCCTGAGCTTTTCAGCCAGTTCTTCCAGGCTTTTATGTTTTAGTTCAGCTCTTAGCTCATCATTTTGCGGAACACTTTCCATGCGATAGGCTCCCAGTACCGATTCAATGTATAATCCTGTGCCTCCGCACATAACAGGTACCCTGCCACGTTTGATAATATCATTGTAAACCCTGATAAAATCCTGCTGATAGCGAAAAACATTGTATTCTTCGCCGGGGTCAGCAATATCAATTAAATGATAAGGAACAAACTCACCATCAACCTTATAATCACTATAATCCTTACCTGTTCCCAGGTCCATGCCTTTGTAAACCTGGCGCGAATCAGCACTGATAACTTCTCCATTGATACGGTTTGCCAGCAAGGCTGCCAAACGCGTTTTACCGGAAGCTGTAGGACCTAGTATAGTTATAAGATTTATCATTATTTGTAATTGTCAGGGTAAAGAAATTCATTGATACTCAGATAAATACTTCATTCCTTTCTGATATTCATTTTCTACCAGAACCAGGTAATCCCTGATTTCATTAAGCAAGCCAATATCCGCTTTACTGAAAGAAAAATCTGCTTCGCTCTGAATGGTTCTTAAAATATCGGCATCAGGGAAAAAGGTTTCCAAAAAACTCACAAGATTTTTCTCATCATTTTCAGACGCTTGCCTTTGTTTCCATTTTAAATATTGCAATACACGCAGTCCATCAATTTTTTGATGACAAGCCCGCACAAAATTTTTTAAAGAACCGGCATTACTTCGTAACTTCTCCCAGATATCCTCTTCAGGAAAAGTCATTTCTAAAAAATCATCCATGGGAGTTTTTATCTGAGTTGTAAATAACCCGGTAAATAGCTGATATGTAGCCATTATTTCATCAAACCAGACATGCCTGTATATTGGATAACTGCTCCAGTCGCCGGCTGCACCTTTTAACATAGCAGGACCTGTACCAAAGTAAACCCGATCAGAAAATCGTGCAGCGGGATAAACCTTTTCCGAATTCCAGGTCAGGATTAAACCTTTTTTACGAAGTTTCTGAAGAAAATAAAAATCCTCACCGCTCATTTTAGGAGTAATACCTCCTATACTTTTATAATCTTTAACCCTTAATGCTATTGCCGAACCCAATGCAGTAAACGCATAAGGGCTTCCAATCCTGAAAAGGTTAATTGCATAATAACGCATATAAATTTCGTAACGCAGTATTGCACGATCAGCTTTTTCATCACCGGTTAGCCGGTGATAATACGGAACAGCAAGAGCAACAGCTTGAGGATGTTTTTGCAGGTTCTTGACTACTGTATCAAAATAAGATGGATTAAAACCAGTATCAGCATCCAGTGAAATTATAATACTGTCATCATCAGCAACTTTTGCTATTGCTTCCATTACTTCCCTGCGTGCATACCCCACGCCATGCTTTCTTCCTATCCATCCTTTTCCTGCTGAACTTTTATCAATTAATGTTATACATGGAGTGTGAAGATTTGACAAAAACTCAAGACTACGTTTATTATCATTACAAACAGCTATTTTCTCCTTATCTTTCCACCAGCTCTCAGGTTGATTCACACATATATAAACCATTACCCTACCTTTATAATCCTGATTTTTTATACTCTCAATCATAGCAGGCAGATTATTGAACTCATTAAGAACAGGTATGGCTATATAAACGTCAGGATAAGAATAAGACATAGTGTACAGGGTATGCTCAATTATAACTATAGTTTGCAGAAAGGAATTTAATGCAGGGCAAAAGTAATAAAAAGGCTGACCGCGGATTCAAAATCAGGTGTTGTACAACTGAAGACCAAATTACCTGTAAAATTAATTTCCTGGATCAGTCCGTTCTTAAAAGCCAGAAAAAGTAACCGGATCTATACTTAGCCTCTTCAAACAAAGCTTTAATTAATACCATTTAATCCACAGTATATTAACTATTAATCCTAAAATCCCGATCATATATTCAAGGCAGATATTCAGCAAAGCTTTGTTTGCAGTGAATAGTGCGATTTTTTTATTAAAATAAAAAAAGAAAATTTATTTTCAAATACTAATACTCTTTTGGGAAAACACAACTATATTTGTAAGGTAATTTTAAAAACAAGCCAGACCTTCATAAAACATTATAAGCCAGACCATCATAAAACATTAAATAAATAAAAACACAAGAATTAAAAACATTAATCACTAAAACCTGGAAATCATGGAAAAAAAACTTACTCTCACTTTCGTTATGCTTTTTTGCATAATCATCGCACATGCCCAGGTTGCTGAATACTCCTTTACCCAGCAGCAACTTACGTACACTGAAATCACCGGAGGAACTGTATTGTGGACAGCTACATTTGACAATGAAATTTCAACAGAAATCAGTATTCCTTCATTTACCTTTAACAAAACGACTTACACATCATTGTATGTCTCTGCAAATGGTTTTATCACCTTTGGAGCCGCACCTTTACCTAACAATTATCAACCAATAAGCCACATAAGCACAAGCTATACGGGGGCAATATCAGCATTTGGGTGCAATTTAACTCAGGCAGACCAGGGTACTCCCGAGGTAAGATATCAGCAGGTAGGCAATGAATTTGTGATACAATGGAAAGATGTCGGAAGATATAATACTTCATCAGACATAATTAGTTTTCAGATACGTTTAAATACAAGCAATAGCAACATAAGCATTGTATATGGCGGCACAATAAATCCGGGGGCATCCTCAAGTCAACCACAGGTTGGAATAAGAGGCGAAAATTATCTGGATTATAATAGCCGTACAATTCCCTCTAACACCGGAAACTGGATCAATTCAAGTAAAAGCACAAATGTCTCTCAAACTATGTATTTCTATAGTAGTTATCCGGCAACAGTACCTTCACCCGGTTTAACCTTTAGCTGGCTCCCTTTGTACAATCCGTCTGATTTTACTGCTTATGCTATTGATCTTAATAAAGTAAAAGTTAACTGGGAGAAAAATTTATCAAACAATAATGTATTGCTTGTAGTTCACACTTCTTATTTTTTCTCTGGCACACCAGAGAACGGCACTTCATATCCGGTGGGAAGTACTACTCCTGATAATGGTACTGTAATTTATTCCGGAGGAAATACTAGTTTCCAGCATATCAACCTTAATCCCGGAACCGAATATTATTATAAAATATGGTCGTATGATGCTGCATTAAACTATTCAACCGGGGTTACTACCTCATGTTATACAGGATTTACCATACCTTACTTACAGAGTTTTGAATATTATTCAATGCCGCCAGGATGGAAAGGCGATATATCATCACTCAATTTACATGGAACAGCCGAAAGTTATGCATTAACTAAAAGAATTAATTCTGTTGAAGGTGGATATGCAATAACACCAGTGGTGGGGCCTGTTCAAAACAATCATTATCTTAGTTTTCATTACCGCATAGTTGATTATTACGGTTACCCTGAATTGGCAACTACACTGGAGCCCGGCAATAAAATTGATATCAAAGTATCAACTAACAACGGAATAACTTATAATACCATTTACACTATTGATCATACCAATCATATAGCTTCTACCAATTTCAGCAATAAATTCTTTGATCTCTCATTATTCAACTCTTCATTCATTGAAATAAAGTTTGATGTCACATGGGCTTCGGGTGATTATTATTTCGATCTCGACAATGTTCTTATTGAATCAGGGGCAAATATGTCGTATTCAGGTGCAATTGTTGAACAGCCAAACGTGAGTATGGCAGGTATAGGAACCACGAATAATGAAATCATAAGGTTAAATGTAATAACCAACAAGCTTAATAACCCACTTTCAGTAACTTCAATTAATTTTAATACTACGGGTTCATCAAATGCCAATAATGATATAGCTGCTGCAAAAGTTTTCTATACAACAGAACCAGTTTTTTCAACTGCAACACAATTTGGCGCAACCCAGAACAACCTCTCAGGAACATTTACCATAACCGGCAATCAGCCTTTATTGGGTTCAAACAATTATTTCTGGCTTGCCTATGATATAAAAAGTACAGCAACACCGGGAAATGTTGTGGACGCACAATGTCTGAAATTTGTATTCACCAGCCCACAAACCGAAAAAACACCTACAAAACAAAATCCAGTCGGGAACAGAAAGCTGGGGAATCCAATAAGCGGTGTTAAAAACATTCCAGGAGATTTTGGAAGCATTGCTGCTGCTGTTAATGCCTTAAACTCTCATTTTCCCGGAGAAGGAGGTGTGACTTTTCAAGTAGCTGCAGGTCACACTGAACAATCCACATCTGATATCCTATTAACAGCTTCAGGTACCGCAACCAGACCAATTATATTTAAAAAACATGGGACAGGGGCTAATCCATTAGTTACGCGAACCGATGCAGGTACAGTCAATGGCTATTCTGCCGGCTCGCGTGGAGACGGAATAATCATAATACAGGGAGGTGATTATATAACTTTTGATGCTATTGATGTAAAAGCCGAACTTCCCGGGATTGATTATGGTTACTATCTGAGGAAAGAGTCTCCGACTGACGGTTGCAAGCACGTTACAATAAAAAACTGTAACATCACCATGAATAAAGGAGAGGTTCGTCTGGTATCAGGTATTCATCTCTCAAACAATGGTCCAACTACAGATCAAGTAAGTATCACCTCACCAGCCGGAACTCACTCATTTATAACTTTCACCGGAAACACTATTAAAAATGTGTATTTTGGAATATTCATGAAAGGACATTCTACATATTATGACAATGATATTGTTATAGGAACAGAATTGTCGCCCAACACTATACAAGATTTTGGAAGCAGCAGTTCTTTTGAAGCTCATGGAATTTATATTGAAAATGCGCACAACACTGATGTAGGATATAATAATATCAATAATACTGCCGGTGGTGGTACTGAATTTTCATATAATGGTTATGGAATCTCCAATAAAAACTCAATTCAGGGAGCCATTAATATCCATCATAATACGATCACATTAAAAAGCAAGAAAAGTTTATTTTATGGTATTTATAATACAGGAAACGGGACCTCAAAAATTGAATTCAACACTATTAACTTATCAAATACTGAAAATGGAGTTATGTCAGTACATTTTATTAACAATAATCCGCAATTAGTTTCTTCATCCAACTTATATATTAATAATAATATTTTTGAAGCTGGTGATCTGAGTTCTAACCAGGGTATTTATCTGATAAACAATTCAAATAAGTACAATAGTCCTGCTGTTACCGAGATTAAAAACAATCAGGTAAATGGAAGTATCACAAATACAGGTACCAATATGTCTTTTCACTGTTATACTAATAGCTATAGTAGTGGAAGTGGCACCGAGTATATTTTGGAGAATGATTTTACAGGTATTACACTGACAAACAGCTCAACTTTTTGGGGAATATCCACCGCAGGAGCCTCAAATAGTGTTAAATATATTCATGACAATATGATTTCAGACATAAATGGTCAGGGCAGTTTTTATGGTATAAGGGCGAATTCATCATCTACCTTTTTTATATACGATAATACAATATCTGGTATAAACAACAATGAATTTGTTCATTGTATTTCTTATGGTTCTTCCGATGCTGTTATACATATCTATAATAACCTGATCACTGATATTACTGCAAATACACAGTCAGGTAATATAACAGGAATATATATTTCCGGGGGGGTATCTACTGCTTATATTTACAATAATTTTATTTCTGATCTGAAAACGCCCTTATCAGCACGTAGTGACGCTATTACAGGAGCCTACCTATCATCAAATCAAACAAATTCTTTCATAGGTTTTTATTACAATACCATATACATTAACGCTCAATCAACAGCAACAAATTTTGGAACCACAGGTATTTTGCATGTTGCTAACAATACAAGTACAACAGGCTTACTGGATATGAGGAACAATATCATTGTTAATACATCAGAGGCGAAAGGCAATAATTCCTACACCTCAGTTCTGAAACGAAATAATTATTACTTAGAGAATTTTTCTGAGGCATCAAACAACAATATCTTGTATGCCGGTGAACCCGGGCAGAAAAATGTCATTTATCTTTATAGCAATATTACATTTAAGACTATTGATGATTATAAAGCTCACGTAGCACCACGTGAAAGCAACTCTTTTTCTGAAGACACTCCTTTTGTCAATACCACAACAATCCCTTTTGATCTGCATCTTAAAACTGATGTACCAACTCTGGCTGAAGGAGGAGGACAGCAAATCAATACCCCCATAGCAATAACCGTAGATTACGATGGTGATCCCCGTTCCGGTACAAATCCGGATATTGGAGCAGACGAATTCGATGGAATTTCTAATTTCCTTGAGGATCCGGTGTCATTCACTGCCATTGCCCTGGATTCACAATCTATTAAATTAGAGTTTGAATTAAACGCTGATTCAGATGACGTAGTTATAATATTTAATAGTTCTGGAAATTTCACACAACCTGAAGGAGAACCTATAACCGGACAACAACTTGCAAATGGAGAAGTGCTGTATATTGGTAAAACTTCACCGGTTATACATTCAGGAGTAATATTGAACCAAACCGTCCATTACCGTGCCTTTTCATATACAGGCGCTACATACTCACAAGGACTCGCTGCAAGTGCAAAAACTTTTATTGGTGATGTAGCCAATTTTGAAGCAAAAGCTATTAATCAAAATAAAATTCACCTAAGCTGGGATCTTAATCCTGCTCAGAACGGAGTAATAATTGCAGCACATACAGGTGAATTATCATGGGTTCCCACACAGGGTGTAGTTTATAATGTAGGTTTTGAAATTCCCGAAGGCGGAAAAATCATATATAAAGGTTCATCTCAGGAATTTGATCACACATCACTTATTCCATGGACACAGTATTACTACATATGTTTTTCGTACGATAACTTCAATCATTATTCATCAGTTGAAGAAGCTAATGATATTACTCATTCATCACCTGTTACATCATTTCCATATATCATGAATTTTGACGGAGTGTGGAGCCATAACCCGCTAATGCCTGAAAACTGGAATGTTGTAGATAATGAAGAAGGTGGCATCTTTACATGGACACGGTCAGTATCTCATTACAGGTCGGAACCAGCTTCTGCAGAAGGAGGCAGTTGGGGGAATTGCGAAGATTATCTTATTTCACCACCATTTGTTTTACCGCAAAATGAGATATTGCTTAGCTGGTGGGATAAAACCACAAATTCTAATGCTCCTTCAAAATATAAAGTGCTGCTTTCTACTACTGATAAAAAAATTAGTTCCTTCACTACTGAATTGGGTGATTATGAGGTTATAAATACTGACTGGACCAAACATACAATAAGTCTTGCTAATTATGTAGGACAAACCGTATATATTGCCTTTTATCATTATTACACAGGGTCTTTCCTCGATTTTTTTGTTATTGACGACATAATACTTGAAACTGAGCTACCGGGAGCAGCTACACTAAAATGGCCTTTTGATAATTTAAAAACATTTAAGCATACAGTAGAGTTGGCATGGCACCCCCCTGTTTCCAACTTTCCTGTTAATGGTTATAAAGTATTTTTGGGAAGCAATCCTTCAACAATGACACAGATATATGACGGGCCAAATACAGAATATGAAATTCCGGATCTTAATTATGATAATGTGTATTACTGGAAAGTTGTACCATATAATAACGCTGGCAACACACCGAATGTACCGGTGTGGTCATTCAGCACAATTAAGCAAAATCAATTGGCTGAAAGCTTTGAAACCCAACTGTTTCCCCCTGCTGGATGGGATTATAATGAAAATGTTTCTCCATATGCAAATTGGAAAATAGCAGTACTGAGAATGCATGGTCTGTTTTCAGCAGGCATTGAAACTTTCGGTTTGGATGCTAAGCTTCAGACTCCAATGCTTTCAATTGAAAATGGCAGCACCCTGTCATTCTTTGCACGTACTAATACCAGCAGATACGGGACAATACGAATTTATTATTCTTTGAACAAAGAAACCTGGTATTCTGTAGGTAGCGAAATAGTAATACAACCAGGTGCATGGGCACAATATAATATAGATCTAAGCAGCCTGCAAGGAGATGACTGCTACCTTGGAATCGCAGCGTATCCTGGAGAACAATCTACAAACCAGATTTTTATTGATCATATTATAGGCCCTGAAATTAAAATGGCATTACCTCACGCTGCTATAACACCAAAACCTGAAAATAATGAAACATGGATTGATCTAAGCCCCTCGTTAAGCTGGATCCCGGGTAAAACCGGCGGAATTCCGTCAGGCTATAAAGTATATGTGGGAACAAACGGAGGTGGTACACAAACACCTGATAATTTAATAAACGGAACCCTGGTTAGCTCTATGTTCTTTGATTTACCATCCCTACTTGCCAGCACACAATATTACTGGCAGATCATTCCCACCAATAGCATTGGTGATGCTGTCAATTGTCCTATCTGGTCATTTGAAACTATTGAGCCAAATTCTGTTCGGATTGGTTTTGGAAGTGATGACAGTAGGGGACTACCAATAGAACCGCTTGCTGGATATACTTTTTCACAAACAATTTATACCCAACAGGAAATTAATATAAGCAACAAATGGATAAACAAAATTTATTATCAATGGAACGGCGAACAGGAAGTAATCAATAGCAAAGACTGGGTAATATACATGGGGCACACAAGCAAAACCAAATTTAATAATGTCAATGACTGGGTACCAGTTGAAGAAATGATAAAAGTTTTTGATGGGGTTGTTATTCTGCCTCAAACACCTCAATGGATTGAAATCGTACTTGATCCGCCATTTAAATACAACAATGTTGACAATCTGGTTATTGCCGTTGGAGAAACTACTCCATTCTGGGATGTAGAAGGATGGTTTCAGGGTACAGAAACTGCCAATATATATCGTTCGTTGAGTGATGAAGACTATCTGGAAGCAATAGACCCCTATGATCTGGGAGAAGGTAATCCTTTAAATTTTATTCCAAATACGGGATTAAAGTTTACCTCAACCTCACCTCCACCGATATTAAATATTGATAAAAATGTGATTGATTTTCATGTGGTAAAAGTAAGAACCACATCTGAGCATGAAACTATAGTACTACAAAATACAGGAGGAGGTGTATTGAAAATTAACTCAATAGTAATTACAGGAGCTGATAACACTCACTTTTCAATTATTAACCTTCCACAATTACCACAATCTTTTAGTACATACCAAAACCTTAATATTAAAGTAGCTTTTAACCCAAATACAAAAGGTGAGAAAAATGCTAAAATTGAAATACAAACCGATCAACCTTTAAATTTTACTTATTACATTGATCTGACAGGTATAGGAAAAGCTATTGATGATCCACAGTTATTTACTGCAGAACCAGCAGGGTTAAATAAAATTTCATTGGACTGGATTAAAAACCATGATGGAGATGATGTTATAATTGCTTTTAATGATAATGAAAACATAGGAGAACTTACAGAAGGCCAATCATATTCAGTGAATCAAACTCTTACGGGAGGAGGAACCGTACTATACAAAGGCAACCTTACTACATTTGAACACAACAATCTTGCCCAGTTCACTCCATATTTTTATAAAATATGGTCAGTAAATCAATACAATAATTATTCAGATGGACTTATGGTTAGTGCTTCAACATTTTGTAATGCTGTATTTGACCTACCGATTTTTGAGGATTTTGAAGATGTTTATTGGGCAAGCCTGCCATCCTGTTGGAGAAAGATTATTGACGGTCACAACCCTGCCAGCCAACATCGTGTTGCTGTAAGTTATAGACCAGATGATCATCAAGAAAGAGCTTTAAGGTTTTACAACGATTATGAAAGTAATCTTAACTTATACCTGATTACACCTAAGCTAAATGCCGATATAAAGCATTTAATGGTGTCCTTTGACTTTAACTTTATAACCCGTGATTTAAGCATTGAGGGACTGACCATTGGGGTAATAAGCGATCCGGGAAATCCAAGTACTTTCGCACCTTTACATTTTTGTGGAGGAGCTTCTGGTACGTTCTGGGATTGGAAAAAAATAACATATTTCTTTCATGATTATGATGGAAATGCCGAATATATTGCTTTTAAGGCTCATTTCCATTATTGGAGTATGCATGAAATATTTATAGACAATCTCTTAATTGATTATATCCCCGCTTGTATTCCTCCACATAATCCTGAAGTTATAAACACAGCTAAGACCACTGCCACAGTTGACTGGGAAAAAGGATTTAATGAAAACAAATGGGATATAAAATACGGAGCAATAGGTTTTAATCCTGAAACACACGGCACCATGGTAACAGGAATTACTTCTAAACCTTATGATATAACAAATCTGGTACAAGGAACAGAATATGAATTTTATGTAAGAGCTAATTGTAACCAGGACGAACAAAGTGATTGGGTTGGGCCTGTACCATTTGCTACTAAATGTAATGCTGTTGAAAGCCCCGTAATTGAAGATTTTGAAACAACGCCTGATTGGAGGCTGCCTATGTGCTGGTCAATACAGGATGATGACATGTCAGGCTATTATATTAATAATACCCCTGCTGCCTCTGGATCATATTTGGTATTATATTCTTATGGACAAAACAGTGAGGCTGCTTTCATTTCACCACAACTAACAGACAATATAGCTGAACTATATATTAATTTCTATGCCAGTAATGATTCTCACTCTACACAAACTATATCATTGGGAATAATGAATGACCCAACCGATATAAGTTCGTTTCAGGAAGTTAAGAAATTCACCATTTCACATAATTGGGAGCAATATAGTTATAATTTTTATCAAAACGGTACAAATAAATATATTGCCTTCAAAGTTGAAGGCTATAATATTGTTAATATTGATAATATTATAATTGATAAAAGAACAAATTGTCAGCAACCAACTATGTTCCGGCTAAACAATGCTTCTTCATATACTGCAGAATTTACCTGGCATACAGTTGGAATTGAAACACAATGGGAGATGAAATATGGTTCGCCAGGCTTTAATCCCGATACAGATGGCATCCTGTTAGACAATATTACTTCAAAACCATATACTATTCAGAACTTAAATCATTCAACAGATTATAATGTTTATATAAGAAGTGTCTGCAATGAAACAACAGTAAGTGCCTGGACAGGTCCACTGGCATTTACAACCTTCTGCGGAGATGGACAAAAATGTACTTATACTCTGAATTTATACAGTTTGGAGTTAGGATGGCAAGGCACAGTACTGGGATTTAAACAAAAAGGGGTAATTGTAGAAACTTTTGGTGAAGACTTTGATAATGGAAGTATTAAAACTGTGGAAATTCCATTATGCCCGGATTTACAAACACAGATCGTAGTTAAAATAATCGGAATTCATACAGATATTATAGGCTTTCAGGTATTTAATCCGGCAGGGCAAGAGATTTTCAAAAAGGAACCGGGCGAGCCATTTGGAAGTACAAATATCTTTTATGACTTTGTTACTGAATGTGGCTCAAAACCACCAAATACATATCTCGAAGATTATACAGTTCAAACCGGACAAATTAAATGTTTCGACGCTCCTGAAATGATCTTTATAGCCGGAAACGGAAAGTACTTTATCGTTGAAAATCAGGCAACAGCATATCTGATTGCAGGACAGGCAATAGTCATGTTCCCGGGAACTCATTTCATGCTTGGGTCAAACGTACATGCCTATATTGATCTGAGCGGTAACTTCTGTTCCTCTCTAAAAACTATTGTAACTAACGAAGACTTTTATCAGAAAAAAACAGATATGCCTGATACAGGAGTTTTAAATGATTCTCATTCATTCTTTAAGTTATATCCAAATCCTACCACAGGACAGTTTACTCTTGAATTGAAAGAAAGCGAAGAAAACCTGCCTGTAAGGGTTGAAATATACAATATTATAGGTGAAACCGAAATGAAACTTGAATTACCTATGGCAAAACAGTATGTGTTTGATCTCTCGGCTAAAAAACGCGGGATTTACATAGTAAGGGTAATTCAGGGAAAAGAGACTGGAACCGAAAAGATAATAATTCATTAACTGCATCCTACCCCGGCGGAATATTGAAAACTGCCGGGGTTTTTTAAAATCTGTATATCATTACTTACCCGGTAAAATCGTCTTGTTTAAATGATTGATGTGTAATTGCAGTACATCGTGCTGGTTACTGTGTTACATTATTTTTCCTGTCAGGATTTCAAAACTGTATGGGGGCATCACAATTTCAATTGTTTTCTTCGACTGCCATAAATTTTTTCCAAACTTTTTATAAAAAACCACATCTTCGTATCCTTCAGGGATATCAAATCTCACAGTACCTGATTCACTATCCTTATTGAAAACAACTATTGTGATCTCCTTAAAATATCTTCTGGCATAAACCCATACTTTATTATCAATTTTAAGCGTGTGAAAACTTCCGTAGATCAGTGAAAGCTGTTCCTGTCTGAGTCTGCACAATCGTGAAGCTATATCTTTTGTTGTTTTCTCTTTTGAATTCAGTTCATCAAAATACATCATTCTTCGTGAATCAGGGTCGCCACCGCCCGGAATTCCAATTTCATCACCATAATAAATAACAGGAACTCCCGGTATGGTCATAATAAAGGCAGTAAGCATGCTCAGCTTGTTATATCCGGCCTGGTCCTTAACTCTGATATTTCGGTTCCAGCCGGCTTCAGTACTTTCTTCATTAAAACGCAATGATCCGCTGGCAAGTGATATAAAACGGGGCAAATCATGATTTCCGGTAATATTTCCCATAAGATGATTTGTACCATAATATGCAAATGTTTCAATCAACGTTTGATTCAGATGTATAAAACTCTCGTTATCAACAGCAAAAACACTTCTTGCATCAAAATAAAGATTAAAATCAAACTGTCCGTCAAGCATTCCTGAGCCAACATAACTGCCTATAAGTTCACGGCTGCCAAATGTTTCGCCAATCTGATAAAGCCTTTTACCTTTAGGAAGTATAACATCTGTTTTAAGTTTACGGGTCAATGTACGCCAATACTGTTCAGGAATATGTTTGGTGGCATCGTGTCTGAATCCGTCAAGATCATATTCTTTGATCCAGAAAATTGCCGAGTCAGCAAGTGTTTCAGCTACCACAGGTTTTGTAAAATCCAGTGTTGGCAAGAAGGTATCAAACCAGGTTGTAAGGCGCTGGTCGTCCCACAACCTGATATTCTTGCTTCCATCAGGTAAAAGCAGTGGTGTAGCCCAGTCAGGATTATTTTTTATCAGCGGGTTATTTTCATGTACATGGTGCGAAACATAATCCAGCAGCACATTAATTCCACGGTCATGAGCTTCCTTAACCATTTCGTGCATCTCGGATGAGGTTCCGTAACGACTATCAACTGTTGTAAGTGTTATTGGCCAATACCCATGATAACCGCTGTACTTTCTCTTTGGTTCAGGATATTCAACATAAGCTTCATAAGGATTTTGTGTAACAGGCGACAACCATATAGCATTTACTCCCAGATCGGTAAAATACCCGTCTTTCAGCTTTTGAGTTATTCCCGCCAGGTCTCCGCCCTTATAATTAGCCGGTGGCAATACTTCAGGATCAATCACGGGTTTATCATTATCGTGATTACCATTATTGAAGCGGTCAATCATAAGAAAATACAATATTGATGCTTCATAATCCTCCCGATCAAGTTGGGCAGCATCTGTAAGAACCTGTCTTCTATGCAAGGGGATAAGAAGATTATTTGAAACTCCATTATTATTGTATGACCACAATCTGATGTAAGACCTTTCAAAATTTTCAGCTTCTTTAGGTATGGTTATTGTCAGCTTTTTATTCCTTCGTATTACATAACGAACCGGAAGACGATGGTTTTGCCAGAAAATATAAATTTTCTCAGGACAATTTTTTAATACCACCTTTATTTTATCATCTTCTGCACTCAGGGTATATAGTCTGGGAGTATCTTTAAATTCAATATTTCCAACTGTCAGCAATGAATTGAATCCCCCTATGTTATTATCCACAAGCGCATCGTTATAAGGATCGGGGATCTCTTTACCATCAAGGCTTAGCTGATACTGGTACCGTCCCGGATTCAGTTCAAGTTCGGTTTGCCAGACTCCGTCTTTAAAAGTCAATGGGGTTGAACTGCGATCCCAGTTATTCATCTGCCCAATAAGAAAAACTGTTTTATAAACTGAATTCCCTGGGTTAAAAATAAAAGTGAATTTTTCCTTACTTGATTTTTCAAGAAGCAATGAATATTTATAACCTTCAACCCATACCTTCATTTCTGAAAGAACAGGAAAAGCATCGGTTTGAGCAGTTATAACAAGTTCACCATTTTCTTTATCCAGATGAAATGAAAATGCATCGTCTCCTGAAATCGAATCAATGAGTGAAGGATCAATAAAATAATCCTGCAACTTCAACACCGATTGCGAACCACTAAGTTTCACAAGTGATGCCAGCCCCGGTATCTGGCTTTGAGCCGGAAAATGATTTCCGTGTTTTGTGGTACAAGCTGAAAAAGCAAGTAAAAAAGCAATGATCAGATAAAAAGTATTTTTCATTTTCTCGTTTGATATTTCTTTTTCAAAATTATAAAAATTTCAATTCACACAAAGAACAAAGCATCACAGGCATGAAGTAACTAAAGGCGTAAAAAGTCGTTCTTCCACTTTCTGTCATGAAGTCAGGGTTTCTGCATAGCTATCTTTCTCATTTCCTCAGGCATTTTTTCAATTGCATATCTAAGGGCAGTTCTTGGCATATGTACCTTATTGCTCACAACATAGTCAAATATCTCCTTTTGAAAAGCCATACTTGCCGATTTTAACAACCAGCCATAACCCTTTTGTACCATATCATCTTCATCTGTTAATAAAATATCCGCAATCTCAAAAACTTCATTCAGGAATTTTCCATTTCGCGCTGGAATAATAAGCGATACAGCAGCAGACCTCCTCATCCAGCGGTTCGGGGAATAAGTCCATTTGATCAGTTCCTTTACCTTGTCAGGATACATTTCGAGCAATGATCCAACTGTATGATTACAAAAAGTATCACAAGAAGCCCAGTTATTTACATATTTTTTAATCCATTTTTCGAAAACATAAAAATCATCCGGTTCATATTTGTCTCTCACAACATATGACCAATTACACGCTACGAATGATTCTTCAAGGTATCCTGATTGCCAGAGAATTTCACAAACCTCAAAAATCTCATTTTTTGTAAGACCATCGTAACTGCTAAAATGCTTTTTTGCAATTTTGTTGGTAACAGGCACTTTTACACCATAATTCCTTATCTTTTCCTTGAAAAAGTTTTGGCTGGTAGCAAGTGTTTTTTCGTCAATATTATTCCGAAGTTCATCGCGGATTGATTTTACAATTTCAGAAGCCTGCATTTCAAGATGACTTTAATGTTAATATATAGTTGATATTGAATTAGTTATAGCTTCGCATGCTTACCTGTAAAGCACATAATTAAATCATCCGTTTAAGTCTGAAAGACACTTTAAGCCTTTGGTTCTCACGCTTTATCACCAGGTTTATCTTATTACCGGCTCTGGAGCGCAATATGCCATTAATCTCAGTAAGGTCGAGTTCATGATCATATTTACCGTTTACTGCCTGAAATTCATCACCCCGGCAAACCCCTGCCATATGCGCCGGTGAGCCTTCCACTACATTTACGACCACAAAACGGTCACTGTTTATTCCTTCGGCTATAAGGTCAATTCCGCTCATATTGAACTCAAATGGATAGTTGTAGTGAATGTTTTTTCTCAAGTATAGTTTATTGGCATTATAATCGAATATTGCTGTGAAACGACTTAATAAATCACCTCCAATTGAACCGTTACGGCCTGTTATCAAAGCAGTTTCCTTATCAGAATAATTTTCGGTAAATGAGGCAAGTACATCTTTAAACTCAAAATTTTCAAACGATAGTTTCTTAACCCTTCCAAGATTGCCGGTAAGTTCACCACCGAGTCCCCAACCTATAACAGTATGTATATTGCTGTCAGGCAGTAAAATATTGTCATCAGTATCAGTTTCAAGCAACAAGCCATGGCTTGCACCTGAATCAATAAGCAATTTTAGGATTAGAACAGAATCGTTATGCTGTGTAACATTAACAGTAATGTAGGGTCTGCCCTGCTCAATAGTAAAGGGGACTTCAGCGAATTTTCTTCCGGGTTTGAATACCTCAGGGTCATACACAGTAACAACTTCGTTGATATAGTCAATTTTTATCACAAAGTGGTTAAAAAACTCATATCCAATGATTCCATGAACATTGGTACCCAAATGGCTGCGCAACTCAAGATAATCCTCTTCCAGCACTATTAGCGACTGGCCATGTCCCTCAATACCTGGCATATTCAAAGAAATATTACCTGCAAGATAGGCATTCAGTTCCCTGATATGCCCCACGCCCGAAATAGTCACTATTTTATCGTACGAGATATTTACCAGATCACTGATAGTACGATCGGTTAAAATTGTGGTTCTGACCCCTGTATCAAGAATAAAATTCAGAGGTAAAGCATTGTTTAATGTAACCGGTATAATTATCAGATTATTTACCTTCTTAAACGAAAATGTTGTTCTGCCACTGCTGTTGGTTATTTTAAATCCAATAGTCTGGGCTGAAGCAGAATATAAAAACAGGGTAAAAATAAATATCAGTACTGTTTTCAGAAGCCTGAGCCTGGTATGATACACAAAAAATGTCTGTATCATGCCTTTCATAATTTCATTTCATAAAGGAATAATAATTTCTTTTACAATTATTCATGATCAACTGATCCACATATATTTATCTTTACCCGTGATCAATAGTAACCACATTTTATATATCGCCGCAACCGGCATCAGCCCATGTTTTCATGAACTGAAGCAATTGCTTTTTATCAGGCGAATATCCGTTTCTGACATAATACCCTGAAGTGCTCACACCAGTAGCACAACATTCTGATGGTTTTAAATTATACATCCATGCATGGCTGAATCCGGCATTAAAATTGTCGCCAGCGCCTGTAGTCAGTTTGGGTGATGGCGTATAAGGTCCCTTTATCCATGCTGATTCGTCCTTTGTTGCAACAGCAGCACCATCAACCGGATGGATAACAACGGCAGCAAGATTTAATCTTGACCTGATTTTTTCAGCGCGCTTAACTACTTCATCTTCAATAATTCCAAGCACCGATGCAATAATTGATGACTCATTCAGATTCATACTCAAAATCACATTTGTATGCATGTGTGTTAAAATTTCGAGTACTTCTGCAATATCCTCACTGGTTCGCTTGGCAGGGTCAGCCAGATCAATGAAAAGGTCGGGTTTGGTTTTCATATTCTGGAATATTGATGCAAAACCGAGCAGGACAGTGTTGAGTTTGCCCAACATAGTCCAGTTATTGCAAGCTATAAGACGGGTTTTTTGCAACAGTTGCTCCAGTTCTGCCTGCGAAATAAAAGACAGGAGTTTGCCCCAGCTTACATCTTCGAGTTTATTCATTTTACCAAGCATCAGTTTTCCGTCAAGGAACTCAAGAGCATCAGTATGAGCCGGTTCAACCATTGAAATAACACGCTCGCATTTATCAGTAAAATCGCGAAAAACCGGATGTACTTCTCCTTCACCCAAAGCACCCATATACACCATTTTATGACCCTGTGCCAAAAGCATATTGGCATAAATAGGACCGTTGCCTCCAAGTTTTATCTGCATTGGGACCAACTCAATATTCCCGCTTAATCCTGAATATGAAGCAATACGTTTTGAGAAAGCTTCAATAGTTTCTATTCTGTTAAAAAGCTGGCTATCTTCTCGTTTGTCAACTACGTGAATGATCTCGTCAACAAATCCGTCAAAACCGGCCATTACATGAAAATTCTCAACCTGAGCTGTAAGTTTTTCGCATGCTGATTTTACGATATTAATCTGAACCATAAATTTATAATATTATTGTTAATTATTTGTGTTGTTTTTCTAACGATATTAAGTGAGACTGTATTTTAAACTCAATATTAAATTCTTCCGTATAATTTTGTGAACCTGACGAGTTTATCTATCAGTTCATCATTCAGGCTACCGGATTTGAACCTGAATTTCCATTGTCCTGAAGGCACACTGGGAATATTCATCCTCGCACTTTCATCAAGGTCAAGCAAATCCTGGATCGGGAAAATAGCCATATCGGCAACTGACGCCATTGCCAGTTTAATGAACGACCAGCTTATATTGTTCTCGTCAGGATTGAAATAATCGCTTACCATTTGCTTATCGGCATCGCTGCTTTCCCTATACCACCCCTTAGTTGTGTTGTTATCGTGAGTACCTGTATAAACCACACAATTGCGAGGATAGGTATGTGGGCGGAATTCATTCTCTTCTGCTGTATCAAAGGCAAACTGAAGTATTTTCATTCCCGGGAAATTGAAACCATCCCGCAGTTCTTCAACATCGGGGGTGATTACACCAAGATCTTCGGCAATAATAGGTAATTCGCCTAATTCGTAATAAATTGTATCGAGAAGTGATTTTCCGGGAGCCACCAACCAATCACCCTTTACAGCCGTTTTTTCACCAAAAGGTACAGCCCAGTATGCTGCAAGACCTCTGAAATGATCAATTCTGAGTATATCAAAGAGTTTAAAACTGGCTTTTATACGTTCAATCCACCATTCAAACCGGTTTTCTTCAAGATATTCCCAGTTATATAACGGATTTCCCCAAAGCTGCCCGGTTTCGCTGAAATAATCAGGAGGAACTCCGGCTACTCTTACAGGGTTACGTTGCTCATCAAACCAGAAGTTTTTATGATGCCGCCATGCATCAGCACTATCATGAGCAATATACAAAGGTATATCACCAATAATCTGAATGCCATTACGGTTTGCATACGATTTTAAATCCACCCACTGAGAATAAAAGAAAAACTGTATAACCTTATTTCTAAAAATTGAATCGTTTAAACCTGATTCTATTTCGTCTTTCTTTTCTTTTTCCCAGAACCGGTATTTCTCATCCCACTCCCACCAGGGTTTCCCTTCATGCTTTTGCTTTAAAGCAATGAAAATGGCGTAATCGTTCAACCAGTACTCATTTTGTTCACAAAAGCTCTCATACTTAACTCTCTCAACTCTGGAGGCATGAGTCTTGAACCTTTCAGCAGCCTTTTCAAGCAAAGGTGTTTTATGAGCATGAACCTTGTCAAACTCCACCTCAGATTCGCTGAAAGTCAGTGTAGTTTCAAGTTCAGCTTCTGTCAGATATTTTTGTTTTACCAGAATTTCGGAATCAATCAGCAGAGGATTACCGGCAAAAGCCGAATAACACTGATAGGGAGAATCTCCGTAACCGGTATGTCCCAATGGCAATAATTGCCAGATCCGTTGTCGGGAACTAATAAGAAAATCAACAAACTCATATGCTTCGGTACCAAAAGTCCCGATACCATATTTACCTGGAAGCGAACTAATGTGTAGAAGAATTCCGCTACTACGTTTAAATTTCATCAGAAGAATGTTTTTGTTTTTCTTTAATTAATTTTTCATCAGCATCTTTAACAAAAAGCACTGTTAAAGCAGCAACAAGAAAGGAGCATCCTCCAAGAACAAGTGCATAAATAGCCTCACCATTAGCCAGCCGGCTTACAAAATATCCAAGAATACTGGCTGCAAGTATTTGAGGTATAACTATAAAAAAGTTAAAAATCCCCATATAAGTACCCATTTTATGGGCGGGCAATGAACCGGTAAGAATAGCATAAGGCATTGATAAAATACTTGCCCATGCCAGCCCTACGCCGAGCATTGAAATAATAAGCAAATACGGGTCTTTGAAAAAGTACACCGAAATCAAACCCAAACCACCGGCTATCAATGAGATCATGTGAGTAATTCTGCGATTGGTATATCTTGCTATAACAGGTAACAGAAATGCCACTATTGCAGCAAAGCCGTTGTACACGGCAAACATGACTCCAACCCAGTCAGCACCCTTGTTGTAAAGTACCGATTCGGTATCGCTGGTGCCATAAATATGATTGGTAACGGCAGATGTTGTATATATCCACATTGCAAATAGTGCGAACCACGAAAAAAACTGAACTACAGCAAGTTGTGCCATAGTATTTGGCATTCTGAAAAGATCGTTCATAACTACAACAAAGCCATTATCGGTTTTACCTGCGTTAATAAGCAATGCTGTTATCAATTGAATAAAACCAAAAACTGCAACACCTGCTGAAAGTATATACAATTCTTCTTTGAGGTCAAAATGAAATATTGCGCCCGACAACACCAGCCCTGCTAATATCCATAGCCAGCTTCCTTTCATAAACCTGCTCCCCTCCGTTATCTCATCTTCTGAGTGAATTTGTTCCATATTCTTATGAGATTTTTCCTGCTCTTCAAATTCCTTAAGCTGCTCAGGAGTATATTCTTTGGTTCTGACCACAGTCCACAGCACTGCAAGAAAAAATGCAAGCCCTCCGAGATAAAAGGAATATTTTACTGAAGGAGGTATTATGCCTTCCGGTGCTGTATTCGGGATATTGAATAAATTGGTCATGATATAAGGTAATGCTGAAGCTACAACAGCACCGGTTCCTATAAAGAAGCTCTGCATGGCAAAGCCTTTGGTTCTTTGCTCGGGAGCCAGCATATCGCCAACAAAAGCACGAAAAGGCTCCATTGAAACATTGATACTTGCATCCATGATCCACAGCATTCCCGCAGCAACCCACAATGTGGGCGAATTGGGCATAATAAACAAAGCTACAGAAGCAAGTATGGCTCCTATCATGAAATAAGGACGGCGTCTGCCAAATCTTGTCCAGGTATTGTCGCTCATATGCCCTATGATGGGCTGAACGATCAAACCGGTTACCGGCGCAGCTATCCACAGTATAGGTATTGTTTCAAGATCAGCGCCAAGGGTTTCAAAAATACGGCTGACATTGGCGTTTTGTAGCGCAAAACCGAACTGTATCCCAAGAAAACCAAAACTCATGTTCCAGATTTGCCAGAAACTTAAACGGGGTCTAGTTCTCATAAGCATTTTCTTAGGTCTGAATAATTGATTTACAACTATTTAAAAGTGATAATCAGTGAAAAACAAATCTGGTAATCCAGTAATTAAACCTGTTTTATTGATCGGAATTCCAAAGCGCTAAAATTAGTACTTTTTTCATTTTCAGAAATCAACTTATCATCTTTTACTTTTTAACAGCTACGGGCAGCCAAAGCAAAACTTTGATTATCAGGATAGTAAACCGTGAATTTAATAACGTAAATATAATTGAAAAACATCAGAGCCGGGTGAAATATGCTATTTTCTGAAAATCGGCGTTATCTTTTGAAATTTTAATTTACGAACCTAAATTTAATTAGTTATGAAAAAAGCACTTGTCGCTATAATCATTTTATTTTCAACCATTTACTCAACCAACGCTCAGGATTATAATACCGGAATAGGTTTAAGGGGAGGATGGTTTAACGGTATTACAGCAAAACATTTTATAGCTGAACAAACTGCAGTCGAAGGAATTGTAGCTTTACGCTGGAGTGGTATCAGCATTACCGGTCTTTACGAAATTCAGAAACCAATAAATATCACTGACGGGCTATCATGGTTTTATGGAGGTGGCGCTCATATTGGGTTCTGGGAAGGTTCGAATACAAAATGGGAGGAAAACAGAGACTCATACACAGTGATAGGGATTGATGGGATCATAGGAATAGAATACACTTTTCAGGAAATCCCGCTTAATCTGGGTATTGACTGGAAACCTGCATACAATCTGATCGGTCATAGTGGCTTTTGGGGTGATGGAGGGGCTATTTCAGTACGTTACGTTTTTTAATGCCGGGAAAACGGAGATCACAGCTTTCAGAAATACAAGCTCCGGAATTTTTTGGTTTGGCAGAAATAATAAGGGCATGCAAATTGTATAACATTTTATAATTTTAACCGTTTTTTAGCATTACATAAAAACATTTCAACTTGCAATATGTTATAATTAGGCTTTTATTTGAAACATTCACTATTGTAAAAACTTATTCTACATGAGAACACTGATTTCATTATTTACATTTATAGTTTTAGTAGGTATGCTGCCTGTTTCAGCTCAGGAAAGCAAAAAAGAAGAAAAAACCGGTATTGAATTTTTTAAAGGCACCTGGGATGAAGCTTTGAAGAAAGCAAAAAAAGAAAACAAGCTTATTTTTCTTGACGTATTTGCCACCTGGTGTGGTCCTTGCAAACGCCTTGATGCACTTACTTTTACAGATCAGGAAGTAGGAAAATATTACAACAAGCATTTTATAAATTTCAAGGCTAACGGCGAAAAAGATGAAGGTTTGCTTTTAAGACAGCGCTATAGCGTAAGAGCCTACCCTACTCTGTTATTTATTGATCATACAGGCGAAGTGGTCAAAGCTGCTTCCGGTTTCCGCCCCCCTGAAAACTTTATTGAATTAGGGAAAAGCGTTGCAAAGAAATAACTACCTGTCAATAAAAACGACTCTCCTGTCGTCATCAAGATCCTAAATATTTTTGATTGTTATTCTGTTAAAAATGGCGTAAGCGTACGCTTATAGCCTTTTTTTATTTCTGAAGAACATCGTATCCTGAATCAATAACTCCCGGGATTCGGTAAATTTCAATCCCGCATCCCGAATCGTTTCCTCTCAGGACAGGCAGTACGGGATTCTTCAATGTAAGTTTAACATTAAAATCCGCAACTTTCAAAAATCAGGTTAAACGTTATTCTTATTTTTACGCACTAAACAAAAACATCTTTAATTACCTTCGCATAATCATCATTTTGGATTTTTTATCAACCGCACTTATTGAAGTATTAGGATAAAATTGTAATTTAACCGACTGAAAAAAAGATTGATTATAAAATGATTTTAAAAGAATTTAAACCCAGAAAAGCTCTGAATAAAGCCTTTTTGAAAGTAAATTAGTAGAACAAGACCCGAATGATGAGCCGGCCAGTGTGTTGTTGGAAAGGATAAAGGCGGAGAGGAAAAGAATAAACCGGTGAAGAAGTCAAAAAACAAAAAAGTAAACTGTAAATAAAGCAGAAAAGAAAATTGTAGCAGTAATATTGCTTGTACAAGTAAAAAAATCAATATAGATGGCAAAAATAAACCCACTTATTAAGGATAATATAGAAACATTAGAAAAAAAGGAATTGCAAAAATTGGTTCTGAAAGCAGCAGCAGTAAACAAACAATTCCACGATTATTTATTGATCAATTATATTGATAAGGAATATGGTGAACAGGATTTGTTTGAAGCAGCAAAAAGCGATTTAAACTTGCTTTACAGAAAGAATTACAAAGGGTTTTCTGAAGAATTACAAGTGGCAAACATGCTTGCTGCGTGTAATAAACGAATTAATGAATTTAGCAAAGTTTGCAAGAATAAAGCCCTTGAAATGGAACTGATTCTTGATGTTCTGGAAATTCCATTTTCCATGCCTGCAAACACTTTTACAACTTGCTTTACAAAGTTTAATTATCAGGTTTACCTTTTAGTAAAAAGGGCAATCACACTTTTGAAAACAAAACTTCACGAAGATTATCACATTGAGTATGCTCCCAGGTTAAATAAATATCTAACTATTTTACACCATACATCATCCCATTTAGATTATATCTATGCATTGCCTAATTCAATTTAAAAAAAGAAAATGCAACATTTAAAGCCCTATAAGGACGTAAGGTTAATAAAAAAGATGAATTATTGAACAAAAAGCCCCAGCGGGGCAAAATATTAATAGAATAATAAATACAATTACATAACCAAGCTCCGTAGGAGCGAAACATTATGGCAAAACAACAAAAAGAGATTTCGTGTCGCTCCTCTGGAGATATTTGTATATTTTTGATAATATGTTCTATTAATCTATCGACCCTATGGATCTTATAGATGGCAGCTCCTTCGGTGCAAAAAAATAATAAAAAGAAAATGAAACATTCAATAGCCCTATGAGGGCGACAGGTTAATAAAAAAAGCAGAAAATTAAAAACCAAGCTCCGTAGGAGCGAAACATTATGGCAAAACAACAAAAAGAGATTTCGTGTCGCTCCTCTTGTAAATTTCAATTGAAAAGTATACCACTATTTCAGTTAAGAAAGAACACCACT
>CAZJZG010000010.1:0-74231 GCA_964550455.1 uncultured Bacteroidales bacterium
ATTGATCCCCCGGCGGCCTCGCATGAGCGACGACTCGCCGCAAGCGGCTATTGCCGGATCATCTTCTCAACTTGCATTATCCCCGGACGGCCTGGCATGAGCGACGATTTCCGGGAGGTCCGTGGGGTAGACGAGAAGGCCAGCCTGCGCGGCCACCTGCCACAGCTTGAGATCAAAGGTAGCCATGGTCACCATCTCCCCCAGCGCGTCTTGCCACAGAAGCGCTGCGGCCAGATGTACGGCATCGTAGCCGCGCAGTTGATAGTGCCAGGCCAGTTGATCGGCGCGCGCGACAGTGGCCTCGGTGACGCGGGCGCGAACTAAATGAGGCCAGCGCGATCCTCCAACAGCAGCTCAGCAACGGTCCTATCGCCCTGGGCGACGATCTCTGGCGTGAACGGAGGCAGACGCTGCCCGCTCCATTCCAGCAGACCCGCCTCGATCAACTCCTCTAGCCGCTGTTCGACAATTGGGCGGATGGGCGTCCCGATATTCAAGAATATACATTGACCCTACAAGACTGCTGCCCAGACTGTTTGCCAGATTAATACGCTGAGATTCGCCGCCGGATAATGAATTTGACAGACGGTTCAAAGTGAGATAACCTAATCCTACATCACAGAGATATTGAAGTCTGTTGGTAATTTCAGTAAGCAATCTTTTGGCAATAGTTCTTTCATTATCAGTAAGTTCAAGGTTTTTAAAAAAATCAAGAGCTTCTTCAGCCTGCATCAGAACTACATCAGAAATTGATTTTCCGTTGATTCTTACATAATTAGCGTCTTTTCTCAGGCGGGTTCCACGACATTCAGGACAAATGGTTTTACCTCTGTACCTCGCCATAAGTACTCTGTACTGTACTTTATATCCATTGGCTTCTACCATTTTAAAGAAAGCATCCAAACCCTTAAAATATTCATTGCCGGTCCAAAGTAATTCTTTTTGTTCGGGACTTAGTTCATAATATGGTTTATGAATAGGAAAATTGAATAATCTTGCTGTATTTACCAGTTGATTTTTCCATTCGCTCATTTTATCTCCCCGCCAGCAAGCAATGGCTTCTTCATAAATTGAAAGGGATTTGTCAGGAACAACCAGATCCTGATCTATGCCTATTATAGATCCAAAGCCTTCGCAACGTTTGCAGGCACCGTAAGGGTTATTGAAACTGAAAAGATTTGGCGAGGGTTCTTCGAAATAAATACCATCCAGTTCAAAGCGGTTTGAAAAATCATGCTTTTCAAGCTTTCCGTCAATTTCAATCTCAACAACACATTGACCCCGACTTTCAAAAAATGATGTTTCAACTGAATCAGCCAGGCGGCTGCGAAGACTACTGTTGCTTGTCTGGGTTAAAACCCTGTCAATCAATACATAAAACTGAGAATCAATGCTTTTCAAAGCAGCCGGATCGCTGATCAATTCTTCAATCCTCAATACCTGACCATTATTTTTAATCCTTGTAAAACCCTGTTGCATCAGGACTGTAAGCTGGTCTTTGAGTTTTATTTTTTCTTTTTGAACTAAAGGCGAAAGAATCAACACACGGGTATTGTCCGGCAGGTTCAGGATATAATTTACCACATCGTCCACACTATGGCGCTTCACAATATTTCCCGAAACAGGCGAATATGTTGTTCCGATGCGTGCATACAACAGCTTCAGATATTCATATATTTCAGTTGATGTGCCTACAGTTGAGCGAGGATTACGCGTATTTACCCGCTGTTCAATAGCTACAGCCGGCGAAATACCAATTATATGATCCACTTCAGGCTTGCTCATCCTGCCGAGAAACTGACGGGCGTAAGCACTAAGGCTTTCCACATATCGCCGCTGACCCTCAGCGTATAAAGTATCAAAAGCAAGTGAGCTTTTTCCAGAACCTGATAAACCTGTAATTACAATCAGGCTGTTACGCGGAATATTTACATTTATGTTTTTTAGATTGTGGACGCGCGCACCCTTGATGATTATGTATTTACGAAAATCGTTTGAATTAGACATGAGCCTGGCTGGTAAATTAATCTGCAAAATTATATGATTTTCTTATGCCGGAATGCGAAAAGTACGAAGCAAAAGGATTATAAAAAGGGTCTGAAAGAAATTTTTTATGATTATTCCTCTGTTATCCTATCGAGTAGTTCCGGGCGACGTTCCTGAGTACGTTTCAATGCCTGTTCATGCCTCCACTGCTTAATTTTTGCTTCATGACCAGAGAGCAGTATTTCCGGAACTTTCCAGCCTTTATAATTAGCAGGGCGAGTGTAAACAGGAGCCGAAAGCAAATAATCCTGAAATGAATCAGAAAGGGCTGATGTTTCATCACTCATAGCTCCCGGTATGAGTCTGATAATACTGTCGCAAACCACTGCGGCAGCAAGTTCCCCACCCGACAGAACGTAGTTCCCGATTGAAATCTCAAGGCTTATAAAATGCTCGCGTATACGCTCATCAATACCTTTATAATGTCCGCAAAGCAAAATAATGTTGTTAAGCAGCGATAGACGATTGGCTTCGGGTTGGTCAAAAAGTTTGCCATCGGGGGTAAGGAAAATCACCTCATCGTAATTGCGTTCTGATCTCAGTTTTTCGATTGCATCAGCAATAGGTTGCAGCATCATTACCATGCCACTGCCTCCTCCAAACGGGTAATCATCTACATGCCTGTGTTTTGATTTACTAAAATCCCGTATGTTGTGAAAATGAATCTCCACAAGTTTGTTTTCTATTGCCCGTTTAACAATAGAATGGTCGAAAGGACCGGCAAACATTTCAGGAAATAAAGTAAGGATGTCAATACGCATGGTAATAGCAACTTAGATTTATTTTGCAAAAATACCCTGAAATTCCGGTATTTGATAAAAATTGCGGACTATAAATGATTAATTTTGTGCTGCCAACTGTTTGATTTTATATTTTTGATAACCCAATTACTATTACGAATCTTTAATATCATGCCTGCAAGTTCAAATAAAATATCCGGTAATAAGTCAGCTTTTTCGTTCCTTGTTCTATTGCTTGTTCTGACAAGTCATATATACTCACAGCCATTAGGACCTGCTTACGTTGTTTATTTCAAAGATAAAGCCAACTCTCCCTATTCTGTTGATAATCCTTCTGAATTTCTTACAAACGAGGCGATTTCACGAAGGCAGATTCAGAATATACCAGTACAGGAAGATGATATTCCGGTAAATTTAGAGTATCTGGAACTGCTGGCTGTTACAGGTGCTCAGATTGCAGCGGTTTCCAGATGGTTCAATATGGCGGCAGTGTGGATATTGAACCCTGATATTATACCTGAGATTGAAGCTCTGCCGTTTGTTTTGCAGATAATACCTATGAATGGAATTCCTTCCGGCTTCAAGAAAGCAAACTGGAAAACCAAGCCATTTTTCGATGAGGAAACTATTGAAATTGAATTACAACCATTAAGTCGAAAAAATATAAATTCCGATTATTATGATTATGGACAAGCAGCTACTCAGATAGAAATGATAAATGGCAAAAATCTTCATAATCTGGGCTTTCGTGGTGAAGGAATGGTAATTGCCGTACTGGATGCCGGTTTCAGGAATGTAGATGCAAATCCTGCTTTTGATAGTCTAAGAGCCAATAACCGTATTCTTGGCACTCGTGATTTTGTTGTGCCGGGAAATAATGTATATAATCCCGGTATTCATATTCATGGTGCAAATGTGCTTTCCATTATGGCTGCCAATATACCAGGGCAAATGGTAGGAACTGCTCCGGAGGCTTCATATTGGCTGTTGCGCACTGAAGATGCTGATGGTCCGTTTAATAATACTGAATACCTGATGGAAGAGTATTACTGGATAGCCGGAGCTGAATTTGCCGATAGCGTGGGTGCTTACGTTATCAATTCTTCACTGGGTTATACCACTTTCGACAATCCATCACAGAATCACAGCTATGCCGATATGGATGGAAATACAACCCCAATAACTCTTGGTGCAAACAAGACTGCCGAAAAAGGAATGCTGGTTGTGAACAGTGCCGGTAACAGTGGCAATTTGTCCTGGAAGTATATCAGTGCTCCGGCTGATGGTTTAAATCTTTTGGCTGTAGGTGCTGTTAAGGGTAATGGCAGCTATGCCTCATTCAGTTCCATCGGTCCGAGTGCTGATGGCAGGGTGAAACCTGATATTACAGCCCGGGGTGATAGTACAACTTATGTAAATACTTCGGGGCAGGTTAGAGCCGGTAATGGAACATCTTATTCTTCACCGGTTATAGCCGGAATGACTGCCTGTCTCTGGCAATCAAATAAAAATGCTGACATTGAAGGTGTTTATCAATGTGTCATTCAAAGCGCCTCGCAGTATCAAAATCCAGATGTTTACAAAGGCTATGGAATACCGGATTTTGAAATGGCGCGCTTCCTGCTCACCCGCGATGATTCCACCATTCTTTCTAAAGGAATGATTAAGGTTTCACCAAATCCGGTAAAATCACATGTTTTTATTGAAACTTTGAAATCAGGTGTATTAATACAGAATATAAACATTTGCGACTTGAATGGGAGGATAGTTATAAAACGACATTATAGCAAAGGACAAGCATATATTACTGAAAATGTGGATTTGCTTAATTCAGGATTTTACATATTACGGGTTGACTTTGATAACCAAAGCGAATTTATTAAACTGGTTAAATTTTAATCTCTGCTTTAATTTCTTCACATCATGCATTTTTTGGCAATGTATTTTTCTTTAGCCTTTTTCTCTGGTATTTTTTGTAGATATTTATCAAAAAAACCTCTTAACACAGAGAGATAATTGCTTATCATTGCTTAAATTTGCTGATTATTTACCATACAATCACCCCAAATGAAAAAAGCATTACTTCTGATGCTACTGACAGCTATTGTCAGTAGTAATGTTATAAGTCAGTGTATTCCGGACATTACATATATCAGACCAGGTATTTATCCTTACACTTCCACCGGAATTCCGCCGGCATATGCCACCTACCTGTATGAAGTTGTGATCACGGCTGTAATCCCCGAAGATACTTTGTTCCTTGGAAGCCGGGTTCCTGTTGACTCTATTGGAGTTACAAAGGTTATAGGTCTTCCTGAAGGATTTACAACAGCTACTGATACTCCCAGTGGTTTCTGGAAAGGAGGCGAGCGAGGTTGCATGTTAATTACCGGTAAACCTACCCATCAGCAGGTGGGTGAATATCCGCTGAATTTTAAACTGGCCGGTTATATAGCTTCATGGCCACTCCCGTTCAATTTTGATCTCACTTCATATAGTCTGATAATATATGATTCAGTGTTGCATGGAATTGCTGAACGTGAAATGCCTGTTAGCTCTGTGAAAGTTTTTCCGAACCCTTTCGCTGAAAAATATACAATAGAACTATATGCAACGACACCGGTTCTTCTTGATATGTGTGTATTTGATCTTAACAACAGGGTAGTAGCAATTAAACAACTTAACACCGGTATTGGGATCAATCATTTTACATTTGATGGTTCCGATTTAAAACCTGGTTTATATTTCTGCCGTTTAATAGCAAATGACGGAATTGCTGGAAAAGCTTTCAAAATTATCAGATATTGATTGTCATGGTGTTATACCTTGTTAGTTGAATTAGTTAATCAAAAAGTTTAATGTTCATATTTGAAATCGTTTAATGAAACTTTATAATTATATTAGATATCTGATACTGCTCATACTGCTGCTTTGTGTTTACATTACTGTGGCACAAAAGCCGATAATAAGTGGTCTTGTTACTGATGAAAAAAACGGCGAACCTCTTGCCGGTGTGAATTTGATTTACGGTGATAATCAGGGTGTAGCCACTGATGCTAAAGGTTTTTATAGGATTGTAACCGAGCCGGGCAGGATAAGATTACAATTCAGGTTTGTAGGATATCATACACTTGTAAAGAATATTAATGTTCAAAATGGTGATTTCATTACATTGGACGTTCGGTTATTGGAAGAAACCCAATTACTTAGCGAGCTGGTAGTGAGTGCATCACGGTATGAGCAAAAGCTTTCGGATGTTATTGTTTCAATGGAGGTTATTAACAAGGCAACTATTGAAAACACACATTCGTTGTCAATTGAAAGTGCTTTGCAACAGGTGCAGGGCGTTATGCTTCTCGACGATCAGATCAGCATCAGAGGAGGTAATGGTTATAGCTATGGAGTAGGCTCAAGGGTTATGCTGCTTCTCGATGATCTACCAATACTTACCGGAGGTGGGGGAGAGGCAAAATGGGATTTTGTGCCGATTGAGAATCTGCATCAGGTGGAGGTTATAAAAGGCGCATCATCAGCTATTTATGGCTCATCGGCTCTGAATGGTGTTGTAAATATCAGAACCTCCTGGCCTGGTACCAAACCTGAAACAAATCTTACGTTTTACAGTGGTATTTACGGACAGCCAAAGCGTAAAGAAATAGCATGGTGGGGAAACACTCAGCCATTTTATTCAGGTTTGCGGTTCATGCATAGCCGGCAGGCAGGCAATCTCGATATTGTTATTGGCGGAAATATGTTTTCTGATATTGGTTATCGCGAAAATGAACATGAACAATATGCCCGATTTAATATGAATACCCGTTATCGTAACCAAAAGATAAAAGGTCTGTCGTATGGTGCTAACACAAATTATATGATGAATAAAGGCGGGAATTTTCTTTTATGGCTCGACGGCGATACAGGTGTTTACCGCTCATCACCGGTTTTTGACCAGAAGTTCGATAACAAACGTTTTAATTTTGACCCGCATATTACATATTTTTCAGGTCAAAGCCGTCATACATTACGAGGCAGGATATTTAATGTGGCTTACGATAATGATAGCCTTACTAATCATGATGATACATATTTTGCTGAATATCAGTATTTTCATCAGTTTAAGAGGAATCTTACACTTACTGCCGGTGTTAATGCAAACAAAGTTGTTTCAGAATCCAATCTGTTCAGCGGAGAAAAAAATACTGCTTCAACTCAAGCAATCTATTTTCAGGCCGAAAAACAATACAGAGATTTGAGATTTACTTTGGGAGGTCGTTATGAATTCCAGAAAGTAAATAAAGACACCGAACTGTCGGGACCATTGCTTAGAGCCGGAATTAATTATCAGGCAGCTAAGTTCACGTTTTTAAGAGCCAGTTTTGGTCAGGGGTTCCGTTATCCGGCAATAGCTGAAAAATATGCCTATACGATGGTGGGAGCATTGAGGATTTTTCCAAATATGAATTTGAAACCTGAACATGGATGGAATTCTGAAATTGGTATCAAACAGGGCTATTCTTTTGGCAAAATAAGAGGCTACATGGATGCTGTTGTTTTCTGGACTGAGTATAGGGATATGATTGAATTTACTTTTGGACAGCATTATCCGGATACGTTAACAAATCCTGATCTTTTTGACTTTTTTAATTACACAGGGTTCAAAGCTGAAAACATTAGCGATGTGAGGATCAACGGTTTTGAGATTGGCTTCGTAGGAGAAGGAAAAGCAGGGGCATTGAATTATCAGTATAATTTCGGTTATACATATATCAATCCGGTTGACAAAAATTTTGACAAGGAAAGTGCACTTAAGTATTCATCAACAGATAAAAATATTCTGAAATACAGATTTTATCATAGCAGTAAAGCAGCTTTCGACGTTTCATATCGCAAGATATCATCCGGTTTCAACATTGACTATCATAGCTATATGATTAATATTGATAAAGCTTTTGAAGATTCACTCCGGTTTGAGAATGGGGTTCCCTATGGTATAATACTTCCGGGCATGAAAGCCTACCGGGAAAAACATAATAAAGGTGATGTAATTGTGAACTGGCGTTTTTCGTGGGAACCGGTTCCGGCAATTCGCATGTCAGCAATTATAAATAACCTTTTCAATCGTGAATATATGACCCGCCCTGCTGATGTGAGACCTCCCAGAGTATTTGCACTGCAGTTATCAATCAAGTTATAAAAATACAATAATCAGGCTGTAACTCACAGGGTTAGTTTATTGATTTGTTTTGGTAACGATCTGATCAATAATGCAATCAATGCTTAAATCAAATGCCTCAATAATTAACTGAGCCTGATCATAATATCTTTCTCTTTCCATCAGTTGGTCAGTTATTTTTAACAGCATTTCTTCTTTGTTTAATCCTTTAAGCATGGGTCTTTTATAACGGAAAGGGGAATTGCTCAACCGGGAGGCTAATACCGGAGCGCTTAACTTCAAATAAACTGTAAGTCCGTGTTGATTCATCAAATTCATATTATTGTGAAAACACGGGGTGCCTCCACCGCTTGCAAGAACCATTCTATCAAATTTATTTATGAGTTCGAGGAGTACTTCATGCTCCAGGCTACGGAACTGGGCTTCACCAAAGCGTTCAAAAAACAGGGCAATACTGGTTTTATATTTTTGTTCAAAATAGTCGTCGAGGTCATAAAATTCATACTCCAGCTTCCTGGCAAGACGCTTTCCCAAAGTTGTTTTGCCGCTTCCCATATAACCTGTTAAAAAAATCCTCATGAAATAAATTAATTGATTTAATGCAATGAATATCAGTAATTAAAATAGTTTAAGAATTTTTGGTGAATAATAGATTTTCCCCTTTCTGATTGTAAAAATAGAAAATTTTATACATTCGTACCGCAGGAAAGTAAAACAAGTACTTTTATAACATTGAAACGTTTAGTATAAGCCTTTGTTTTTTTGAACCATAAAATCAAAATAATTTGCCTTTAAAAAGCATACTTGTAAAATACTGGGGATACACTGAATTTCGCCCCTTGCAGGAGGACATCATCAAATCAGTGATGGATGGGTGTGATACCCTTGCTTTGTTACCAACAGGCGGGGGTAAATCGGTGTGTTTTCAGGTTCCTGCTCTTGCAAAGGATGGTTTATGTCTGGTCATTACACCTTTGATAGCTTTAATGCAGGATCAGGTTGAAAATCTTAAACGAAGGAATATTAATGCTGCTGCTATATATAGCGGGATGAACCAGAGGCAGATTGAACTTGTGCTTGACAACTGTATGTTTGGTGATGTTAAGTTTCTGTATTTATCACCTGAACGGCTTGAAACTGAGAAATTCCTTGCTGTATTGCCTCGTTTACCGGTTAATCTCATCGCAGTTGACGAGGCTCATTGTATTTCTCAATGGGGTTATGATTTCAGACCTCCATATCTGAGAATTGCTGCTATACGTGAATTTCTGCCTGACATACCGGTGCTTGCATTAACAGCTACTGCAACCCCTTTGGTTGTGAAAGACATACAGGATAAACTCAGTTTCAAAGAAGAAAATGTATTTCAAAAAAGTTTTGAACGCTCAAATCTTACTTATGTGGTTCAACACGAAGAAGATAAAATGGGAAGGCTTTTGAAAATATGTAATCGTATCAGTGGTACGGGTATCGTATATGTGAGAAATCGTCGCAAAACAAGGGAGATAGCTGAATTTCTGAATAATAATAAAATTTCTTCTAATTTTTATCATGCGGGACTTGATACCGTAACCCGTGATAACCGGCAGGCAGCATGGATGAAGGGAGAGGTTCGTGTTATGGTGTCAACCAATGCTTTTGGAATGGGTATTGATAAACCAAATGTCCGTTTTGTGGTTCACACCGATTTACCCGATAGTCTTGAAGCATATTTCCAGGAAGCCGGTCGTGGAGGCAGAGACGGAAACCAGTCGTATGCAGTTATCCTTTATGATAATTCCGATGTTATTGAATTAAAACATAATCTTAACCTTACATATCCTGCCGTTGATGTGATAAAACAGGTTTATCACACCCTTGGCAATTATTATCAGTTAGCCACGGGTAGCGGCAAAGACCGAGGTTATGACTTTGAGCTTAGTGAATTTTGTAATCGTTATAATCTGAATCCGGTTGTTAGCTATAATGCACTTAAATTTCTTGAAAAAGAAGGTTATATCTCTCTTAACGAAGAGGTTGGCTCTCCTTCACTTATCAATATCCGGGTTAAAAAGGATAATTTATATCGTTTTCAGGTCGAGAATCCCTATTATGACCTTTTTATCAAGCTATTATTGCGTTCTTACACTGGTTTGTTCACAACTTTTGTACGTATCAGCGAGGCTGAAATTGCCAGACGTATGCCTATGCCGGTAAATGATGTTATCAGGAATCTTCATGCTCTTAACAAATCCGGACTTATAACTTATGTTCCCCGAAAAGAAAAGCCGCAGCTCATTTTTCTCACAGAAAGGCTTGACGTAAGCTCCTTGCAGATATCAACATATAATTATAAAGACAGGCTTGATGCGGCTAATACAAGATTAGAAAGTGTGATCCGTTATGTCCAGAACCGGGACACATGCAGAAGTATTCTGTTACTGGATTATTTTGGTGAGAAAGATGGAAAGCGTTGTGGTAAGTGCGATATCTGTGTTGAACGTAATAGAATGGAATTAAAGAATCTTGAGTTTAATAAAATTGTTGAGCAGATTAAGCAATTGCTTTCAGAACAGGCTCTTTCAATGGAAGAGATCGTGGGATTAATAAAAGGATTTAATGATGATAAAATATTAAAAGCATTCAGGTGGCTACTTGAAAATGACAGGATAGTATCAACAGATCTTTATAAATTCAGGTGGAAGGCAGGAAATGTTAAGAATGAGAGAAAAAGGAATGATGAAATATTTTAATAGTAACGTGTACTGATTCTTAAGTTTTTATGAAACTCCAATTATCTTTTTACACCAGGACTAATGTGGTAGAAATAGCCAGAAATCTACTGGGGAAAACTCTTTTTACAAATATTGATGGTAATTTAACCGGTGGCATAATCACTGAAACAGAAGCTTATGCTGGAGTTCATGACAGAGCTTCTCATGCATATAATGGCAGACGTACTGCACGCACAGAGGTGATGTATATGCGTGGAGGCACTGCCTATGTATATTTGTGCTATGGCATTCATCATTTGTTCAATATTGTTACCGGTGAACCTGAGGTTCCTCATGCTGTTCTTATCAGAGGTATTAAAGTCACACATGGTATTGATATAATTCAGAAACGTACCAAAAAAAACATTACAGTTGGTGAGTTTATTAGTGGCCCGGGTAAGGTTTCCAAAGCATTGGATATCAATGTTTCATATACAGGAACAGATCTGTTGAGTAATGATATATGGCTGGAAGACAATAACTTCAGAGTAGATCCAAAAACAGTGAAAACCACACCAAGGATTGGTGTTGATTATGCCGGGAGTGATGCTTTATTGCCATACCGTTTTGTTATTTAAAACCATAAGGATTTTGTTTGAATAAACCTTTGTTTTTAACACTTTTAAACGAGTTTTTTGGTTTGACACATATCATAATGTCTTGTTTTTAAAGAAAAATCATGTTTTGTATAAGAAAATAATTGTTATTTGAGCCTTTATTGGTTGTTTTTCAACTTCTTATGATTTTTATTTTTTTTTAACAGCTTTTCCAAATGTTAATAAATTTTAACTACATTTGCAGTCTCTAATCTTTTGTTTAACTAAATTCAATTTGCAATGAAAAGATTATTATTTCTTTTGGCATTTTTTGCCTTTGTTTTCAACGTTAAAGCTCAGGTAGTTCTTTACGAAGATGACTTCGAAGCATACACAGTAGGAGCTACTCTGGTTTCTCAGAATCCCGCTTGGGCTGTATGGCCGGGTGGCACATCAGGTGTTATCAGCACTGACGTTGCTCATAGTGGTGCAAAATCAGTGTATGTTTCAAGTGATAACGACCTTATTTATGCTATGGGAAACAAGGTAAGTGGAAAATATCAGGTAGATTTCTATTATTACGTTCCGACAGGTTTTGGTGGATATTTTAATTTCCAGCGTCATGAGTCTCCTGGTGTTGAATGGATTATTGAGGTTTATTTTGGTAATGATGGCAATGGCTTTATTCATGCCGGCGGAGAGAATGCTGCAACCTTTAATTTCCAGCTTAACTCATGGACCTTTGTTAAAACCATTATTGACCTCGATAGTGATTGGGCTGAGTTTTATATCAATGGTAATCTCGTTCATCAATGGCAATGGAGCTATACCTCACAGGGTGCTGTAAGTCCTTATGGTGCACAGCTGGGTTGTGTGAATATTTATGCCGGAGCTCCGACAGGACAGACTGCAAAGTTCTATTTTGATGATTTTTACT
Source organism: uncultured Bacteroidales bacterium (assembly GCA_964550455.1). Lineage (GTDB taxonomy): Bacteria > Bacteroidota > Bacteroidia > Bacteroidales > JAAYJT01 > JAAYJT01. Next base: position 12,186 of record CAZJZG010000010.1, read on the forward strand.
GGGTTGAGCTTACCGCAGGTAATAATCCGGCTATTGCCATTACACCAACGCAATTTCAGAAAAATCTGACTGCCGGTCAAGTCGTTACTGATAATCTTAATGTTCAAAACGTAGGAACTGCGCCATTGGATTATGGTTTACAGGTAAATTATGTTTTCGATAAAGGTAATCCTGTTCTTGATGCCCCTGAATTTAATTCAACCATTAAGAACCCTGCAGGCAATTTTGTTGTTGATCCTAACCCAAGACCATCTTCTGATCCTGCTAATCCAACTGATGAAGTAATACTCAATTATGACGGACCAAACCATACGGCAATTGGTTTGAACAACCCCAATCAATGGGAAGTTGCAGCTAAATTTACCAATGATATGACTGTTCCATATGCCGGTATGATGCTTACTAAAGTTGATGTTTATATAAATGAAACAGATGGATGTTCATTTAAATTACGCATTTATGGCGAAGGTTCAGCCATTGAGCCTGGAGCTTTACTTCACGAACAAGAATTCTATCCTATAATGCCTGAGTGGCTTTCTATTACACTTACCAATCCTATAATTGTAACAGGTGAAGAATTGTGGGTAGGTTACTGGATTGATCAAACTATTGGAAGTACTTATCCTGCCGGAGCTGACGAAGGTCCAGCTCATCCTCATGGAGATTATATCAAAACCGGAGCAGGCTGGGGACATCTTTCAAGCAATGCTTCATTGGATTATAACTGGAATATCAGAGGTGTGCTGGAAGGAACAGCCGGACCAAGCTGGTTATCATTAACTCCGACAGCAGGAACTCTGCAACCCTCAGCCAGTACCAACCATACTGTTACATTTGACGCCAGTCTGCTCAATCAGGGCGCTTATAACGCTGTTATTAAAGCTGTTAGTAATGATGTTAGCAACCCTGTTGTAAACATACCTGTATCCGTTAATATATCAGGCTCATCACAGGAACCAACTATTAGTGTGAATCCAATGTCCCTGACCCAAGAGTTGCTTGTTGGTCAAACAGCTACAAAACAGGTTAATGTTGCTAACGTTGGGCAATTACCACTTAATTACAATGTTGCCATTGAGTTTCTAAGTATGGATGGCGCTGCAATACAGCCTGTTCCGGAGGGAAAAACTGAATCATTTGATATTGATTTAAGTCTGGCTCCAACTCCAATAGCAGGTGGAAATCCTGATAACATTACTAAAGACGATCCTGTTGTTATAAATTACGATGGACCTAACAACTCAGCAATTGGTTTGACTGATGGTGGATCTTTCAATGTTGCTGCTCGTTTCCCATCAGCAATGACAGCTCCTTATCAATATTTTATGCTGGAATCTGTTGATATCTTTATCAACGACATGCCATCAACGACTACTATTAAGATATGGGGACCTGGAACAAGCACAAGTCCGGGCACTTTGTTGCTGCAACAGAATATTACTCCTATAGCCAACAGCTGGAATACTGTTAATTTATCAACTCCAATAGAAATTACCGGTACTGATATCTGGATCGGATATGCAGTTACCCATGCTGCTTCTCAGTTTCCAGCAGGCTGTGATGCCGGTCCTGCTCATACTGATGGGCAATGGATATCAACAGATGGTAACTCATGGAGTAGATTAATTGAATTAGCACCAACGTTAAATTATAACTGGAACATTCGCGGTAATCTGTTCCCGGGCGTAGTTCCATGGTTAAGTGTTAGTCCCACTTCCGGAACTGTACCAGGCGGTTCATCCAATATGCTGAATGTTGTTTTCAACTCAACCAGTACTAATGTGGGTGTTTATAATGCTAATCTCAAGATAGGCAGCAACGACCCTGCAACACCAATGGTTACTGTTCCGGTTCAGTTAAATGTTACCGGTACACCATCAGGGCCTTCTATTACAGTTGATCCAACATCTATTAGTACAGTATTGCCCCTTGGTCAGTCAGGAAGCGAAACACTGACAGTTGGAAACGTTGGTATGCAGACTCTTAATTTCAGTGTAAACATTGCTTATCCTGATCAGAAAAGCAGACCAGTGAAAACCGTACCAGTGGGCGAAATCAGTCACTTTGAACTTGATCTTGCAAAAACTCCTGCCGGAACAAATGGCGGAAGTCCGAAACCTGATAATACTGATAATCCGGTTATACTGCACTATGATGATGAAAACTCTGATGCTATTGGTTTAACTAATGGCGGTACTATGTATATGGCAGCACGTTTCCCTTCGGCAATGGTTGGCCAGTATGCTTATTACACACTTGAAACGGTATCAGTATATATTAACGATGCTCCAACTGCTACTACTGTTAGAATATGGTCAGCAGGTACATCAACAGCTCCCGGAACATTGATTCATCAACAAAATTTCACACCTGTTGCTAACAGTTGGAATACTATTACACTTACTACTCCTGTTACCCTTGATGGCAATGATATCTGGATTGGTTATAATCTTACTCATCAGGCTGGTGAATTTAGTGCCGGATGCGATAATGGTCCAGCAAACCCCGATGGAGCCTGGATATCAACTAATGGCAGCTCATGGAGTAGATTATACGAATTAGCACCTACGTTAGATTATAACTGGAATATCCGTGGTACAATTCATCCGGGTGTTGCTCCCTGGATAACCGTTAATCCGCTTGCTGGCTCAGTTGCTGCAGGTGGTTCAATGCCACTGACAGTTAATTTCAATGGTGTTAATCTTACCTTTGGTACCTACAATGCTGATATTATTTTATCTAGCAATGACCCGAGTAACCCAACTACAGTTGTTCCGGTTGAGCTAATTATTGAAGGAACTCCTGAGTTCCCCAATATTGTGGTTACACCTGAACAATTATCAGTTGAAATGCTTCCGGAAACTACAGAAAGTAAATCTCTGACCATAGCAAATACAGGGGATGCAAATCTGGAATATTCAACCAGTATACAATATCTTGCAGCTGGTGATTCAGATGCATTTGTGTATTTTGAAGGTTTTGAAGGAGCCGTTTTCCCACCTGCAGGATGGACAAGACTTAATCCTGTTCCTGGTTCAGGCTGGACTGATATTTCTGCTGGTACTACACCGCTTCCGGGATGGACAGGTGGTACAGCCGACCCTGCACCTGATGGCGGCAGCAAAATGACATACTGTACGTGGACTACCGGAGGTGATGTTGCCAATGATCAGTGGCTTGTTACAAAACAATTTACAATGGTTGAGGGAATGGAATTGTCATTCTGGTTACGTTACTGGCCAAATTCATATATAGATCATGTACAGATTAAGATCTCCAAGACTGTTCAAAATAATGTTAATGCATTTACAATCCTTGTGGATGACCTTAACTTTACTTCAGCCAGCCCAATAACATGGCAACTATATACCTATGATCTGGATGAGTTCTTGCAACCAGGAGAGAGTTTCTACGTTGCATTCCGTGAATTTGTTGCCGATAATAATAGTGATGGTGCTGTTATTTTCCTTGATAATGTTGGCTTATCAGTTTCATACGATTGGCTGAACATTGATCCGGAAGCTGGTAATATTGCTCCTAACGGACATAAAGAACATACCGTAAACTTCAATAATGCTGGTCTTGCCCTTGGTAATTATACAGCGAATATCGTAATTACAAGTAATGACCCTGACGCACCTACTACTATTGTTCCGGTGAGCATGTCAGTTGTTGATGTTATTATTACTCCGGGAGATGCTAATGGTGATGGCGTTGTTAATACAAACGACGTAGTTACTATGATCAGCTATATTTTGTTCGGCAATCCAGAACCATTCTTCTTTGAAAATGCTGATATAAACGGTGATGGAAATATTGACGTAGTTGATGCTGTAGCTACAATTTACATTATTCTTGGAGCTAAAAACGAATCTTCAAATGTTATTTCCGCTCCAGGATCAATTTATCTGAATCCCAACAGCATTGAATTGCAAAGTGATGGTACACTCGCTGGTTTACAGTTTGAACTTGCTGGAATACAAATGAATCAGCTTAAACTTGCACTTGATGGTTATGAATTTGTTGGTGCAGTAAAAGATGGTGTCCTCAGGGGATTGGTATTTAGCTTTGATAATACTCCAATACCTGCGGGAATGGTCACATTGTTCAATATTAATTCTGAACTAAATCCTTCGTGGGGTGATGTATTTGCAGCTAACGTAAATTCTGAGAAAGTTGATGTATTTAAATACACCAATGGTTTCGAAAATGAATTCGTTCTTTCAGTATTCCCCAATCCTGCAAAAGAATCTATCTCAGTTAAGTCAAATAAGTCAATTAATCTGATTCGTCTGACTAATCAACTGGGACAGGTAGTTGAAGAGGGAACTCCACAGGTGGAAATGATGACCATCACTACTTCTGGTCTGCGCAAAGGAATTTACATTCTCGAAGTACACACAGATAATAATGTGTCAGTACAAAAGATTGTAATAGAATAATTTGCTTTTGCAGAATTTGATTTTTCATTCAAAAAACGGAGGCTGCTTCTTTACTGAGGCAGCCTCTGTTGTTTTTGTGATTGGTTATAACTACTGAAGCGTTAATTTCAATAAAAGCCTTTCATCACAGCGACATAAATAAAACTTTCTTATTTTTAACGCCCTGAACTGCAAACATTAGAGAATAGTATTAATCTGAAATCTCTGTTATTTATGAAAACCTGTCAATCTTACACACAACTCTTATCGAAGAAGTTCATTGCTGTTTTTGCCCTGATGATAATGTTGTCTCCGGTTTTTGCTCAATCGGGTTTGCCTTCACCTAAAGAACATTTTGGGTTCGAACCGGGAACTGATAAAATGCTGTTTAATTACGAAAACCTGATAGAATATATGATGAAATTATTCAGGCTGTCAGATAAAATGTATGTAGAGCAGATAGGTGAATCTGAAATGGGTAAACCAATGTATGCAGTATTTATCTCATCTGCTGAAAATATAAAACGCCTCAGTGAATTGAAAGAAATAAACCGTCAGTTTGCATTGAACGGGAATCCTGGCTCTGATGAACTGGATAATATGATCCAAAATGGAAAAACCTTTGTTTTTTTCTCTATGTCAATGCATTCAACAGAGGTTGGGCCTTCACAGGCGACGCCGGATATAGTTTTTGATTTACTCACTTTGAAAGATAAAAAGACTGAGTTCATTCTTGATAATACTGTTTGTGTAATAGTACCAAATCACAATCCTGATGGCATGAATATGATTGTTGACAATTACAACAAATACAAGGATACATCGCTGGAGGGCTGCTCAAATCCGGGTGTATATCATAAATATGTCGGGCATAATATAAACCGCGATTTTGTGATGTTAACTCAGAAAGAGAACCGGGCAGTTGCCAGTTTTTATAATACTGAGTGGTTTCCCCAGGTGGTAATTCAGAAGCATCAGATGGGTACTACCGGACCACGTTATTTTGTTTCGCCTTCCAGCGATCCTATAGCTGAAAATGTTGATGCAGGAATCTGGAACTGGATAAGGATATTTGGTTCACAGGCTCTCACTGATATGACAAAAGCTGGTTTGAAAGGTGTTTCAACGAATTATTATTTTGATGATTACTGGCCTGGCTCGGTAACTACCTGTATCTGGAAAGGTGTAATTGGTATGCTATCAGAATGTGCAAGTGTGAATATTGCTTCTCCTGTTTATGTTGAACCCGGTGAATTTGTTACTATAGGTAAAGGTCTGGGTGAATATGCTAAAAGTATAAACCTCACTGAACCCTGGCCCGGAGGATGGTGGCGATTAAGTGATATTATTGCATATGAACGCGTCAATACTTTGAGCTATTTATACACTGCTGCTTTGCATAAAGAAGATATACTCAGGTTTAGAAATAATTATACCCGCACTGAAATTGAAAAGGGTAAAAACAAACCTCCTTATTATTATATATTACCGGCTGAACAGCATGACCGGAGTGAACTTGTTTCGCTTGTGAACCTGATGGGAGAACATGGTGTAGAAACATTTCAGCTTATGGAAAAAACTCAGGTTGACAGCAGAATTTTTAATGCCGGTGATATTGTTATCCCTTTGTCGCAACCTTACCGGGCATTTATAAAAGAAGTAATGGAAATTCAGAAATTTCCTGAACGCCATTACGTGCCTGAAGGTGAGTTAATAAAACCCTATGATATCACCTCCTGGTCTTTACCTGTTCATAAAGGCTTGTCTTCATACGAAATAAGGCAACAAGCTGAACAACTGGATAAAAAAATCAGACGGTGTAATATCCCATTCGATATGAAAGCTGAAACTCCGGAACAGTTTAATTATATGCTGTTTTCAGCTAATGATAATGAAAGCTATAAAGCAGCATTTTATTCATTATCAAAGGGAATTGAAGTAAGGCGTACTACTGTTGCTTTTAAACACAATGAGGTTGATAACCCAGTAGGAAGTTTTATAATTAAATCCGGCAATAACAATGATGATTTGTTAGAGAAATTGAATATAAGTCCGGTTTTTATTTCATTGAATATCTTGCCAGAATCTGATTTACTGAAGCTGCCACGCATTGCAATGGTTGAAAGCTGGTATCAGGCTATGGATGCCGGATGGGCAAGATATTTATTTGATTCATATTATTTACCGTTTACAGTTGTACGTCCGCTTGATCTGCAGGAAATAAATTTGTCAGGCAGATTTGATGTATTGATATTTACTGACGAAAGTAAATCATTACTAATGGAAGGTAAATTTGGCAGGGAAGGAGCTTACACCATGTCACGCTATCCACCTGAGTTCTCAAGAGGAATGGAAAAAAAAGGGTTAGACAATGTACTTCAATTCATTAATCAGGGTGGTATGGTGCTTTCATGGGGACGGTCAGTTGATTTATTTACTGGTTTGTTGAACATAGGTGAAGGTGTAACTAAACAAGAATTTCAGTTGCCCTTCCGGAATATTGGTTCAGAACTGGCTAAAAAAGGACTTGAAGTTCCGGGGTCTGCACTAAGGATGAGGCTTATGAAAGATCATGTTCTTACCTACGGTATGCCTGATGAGTTGGGAATTCTTCATAGAGGCAGTCCCGTTTTTTCCACCTCAATCCCAATTTTTGATATGGACAGGAGAGTAATTGGCTGGTTCCCCGAAGATAATATTCTCATGAGTGGATATGCCAGCAATGAGAAATTACTTGCACGCAAAGCTGCTATGGTCTTGATAAAAAAAGCAAAAGGTCATCTTGTATTATACGGCTTCAGCCCTCATCACCGCGGACAAACTCCGGCTACCTACAAGCTTTTGTTTAATGGTATATTGATGAATACAAGTTTATAGCTCAAAGCTATAGTGTAAAGGAAAAGTAGTTCTTAATATGGTTAACTTTCTTTATTACTGATGTGTTTGTATTTGGTTGACAGTGCTTTAAAGCTTTTATGTTATTAAGAATAGATTTTTTATCCAAGTTTTAAAGACTGGTTAAATATTTCCAATTTGCGTTCTAATACCGATTGGAAAAATATAATAGACCAATTTTCGTTCTGCTCGATTGTTCTATATATTTAAACCATCGGTATTACGTTTGTAAATTTACAAAACAGTTTGGACTATTTTGTAAATACAAATCGTATAATAACCAATGAGCTAAAATGTTTATAGAACAGGATTTTAATCAAATTGCAATACAAACAGTTTTGTTTTTAGGTAGGGAAATCGTTATCCAAATTCTAATGTAGCCTGAAACACTTTTTGTTGTAGTTCATTTTCAGCATCAATATAATACTGATTTTCAGCAGTATCTGTTTTGCTGTAATATATATTGAATATTTCACCCAAACGAAGCTCCTTCAGGTAATTGATTTGAAATTTACAATCTTTGTATCTGTCTGCTATTTCCTGCGGCAGGGCATCAAAAATATACTCAGGATATTTTGCATTGTTTACATGATGATTGATATCAAGATCTGAATAAACTACTTTTCTGTTTGTAAGAAGCTCTTTTTCATGAGGTTCTGTAATTTTCTCAGGTAGTTCATCAATAGCAGGAGGGATGTTGAATTCAGGCCGGTTGAATAATTCCTGTGAGGGTATTACAGGTCTCCTGGTATTTATATCAATCAACAACCAGGCAGAAGTTGCCTTACCTGCTGGTTTACCATTTTTATAATAAAGCATGAAATCGCGTAATGCAAACAGCCTTTCAGTTCCTTTTGGCCAGGTTTCAACAATAATTTCTTCCTCTATCCCGATTTTCCCATGCCATTCAAGCATCATTCTTGAAAGTACCCAGAACAGACCTTTTTTTGAAAGATCATCATACCCAAAACTTAACTCGTTTGCATTACGGCCGGATACAATCTGTAAGTAGTTGAATATCGAGCTGATTTTCAATCTGTTTTCAGCATCTGTGTCAGTTGCCTGAACCATAAATAATGAGCGATGGGGTTGGTCTCTGAGCATCATAGCCTGTTATGAGTTTTTAATAAATTCTTAAACAGTGGATAATACTTGTGATAATTTATTCTATCCTTATTTTCAGGCATTTAGTTTCAGATTCAGAGTGTATTTCTACAAAATACATTCCTCGTGCCTGATTTGAGAGATCAATCCGGGTAATGCCTTTTGTTGTTTCACCATTTAATACGCTCCTGCCTAAAAGGTCTCTTATTATATATGATGCTGTTTCAGAAGTTTCAAGTGAGAAAATGCCATTGCATGGGTTAGGATAAACATTGAAGATATGTTGTTTATCATAGATCTTTATGCCGGTTTTAAGATTAAACAAAGCAGTTAGTGTTCTATGATCATCAGCAATGAATGAAAATGGGTTCCCGGAGTCAATGATCACGCTGTTTTCTGCCCAGCCTTTGAAAATATAATTGGTGTTCGGATTTGCCAGTAATGTTACGCTGCTGCCATGCCGGTATATTCCTGCGCCTTCAATATTGCCGCCATAAACAGGATCAGGCACTGCCGATATTGTCCACATCGCTGTGTCATGATTGGCTATGAGGTTACGGGAGCTTGTAATATTAAAATAATAGGGGTTATCTGATGATACTATCTCGCCATTCTCAGTCCAGTAACTAAATTCATAGCCATGATTTGATGTGCCCGAAACGCTAACCTGTGTACCATGAATATAACTTCCGCCACCTGACACTGAACCTGCTTCGGGTTGCTGGACTGATACCTGTAAAATATGGATTATTGGTGTGAACCATGCGATAAAATTGCGATCAGAATAAATATTGAAGGTTATAGGATTTTCATCTGACAGGGCACCACCTTCAAACCATCGTTTAAAAACATAACCTTCGTTGGGAACAGCCAGAAGACTGACTTCAGAACCGTAAGGATAAGAACCACTTCCCTCAATAATTCCGGCATTAACTGGGTTGGAAGCAGTATTTAGCCTACAATTTTTCAGTTTGAAATTTGCAGTAATTGTATGGTCATTCACGATATCGCTGAAAATATATTCAAACTGTGTTAATTCTTCGGCTTCTTCTACAACTATATCATCAACATTAAGTGATTCAATTACATAATTAGCATTACTGCGAACCAGGAACGGATAATTCCCATGATTTGCAGCCATTATATTCCCTGATGGCGAAATACTTCCGTTTTCATGTGCTGTAGCAATAATGGTATGGGTTGGTGCTGTTCCATATCCTGTAACGCTGACAGCATCAATGCAGATTCCATATCCGCGGCCTGATTCAGCCTCAAAAGCTATACGATAGGTGCTTGTTCTGTCAGGAAGTATAATGCTTGTTTCAGTCCAGTCCTGAACATCATCGCTGAAAATACTTATTGTTTGCCATTCTGAATGAGAAGCAGGTTTGTACCTGACTCTTAAAATGTCCTGAAAATCATTTTCCTGAGTTATTCGTCTGGCGTTAACGAAAGCAAATTTTAATTCCACCGAATCATAAAATGCAAGATTCATTTCGGGTAATACCAGCAGGGTTATTTTACCTTTATCAGATTTTTGCTGTGCTTTAAACAAAACATTTTTATTTCCATCAAATGAATCTGGTGGATTTGATTCATTATTACCAGTTCCAACTTCCCAGTTTATATTTCCTTTTTTGAATTCCTGATACCAGCATAAAGGCAGTTCATTTTCCATTTCAAAATTTTCAGCAAATGGTAGCGGATAATGAGGGCACCAAGTTGATGCAGAAGCAGGTCTTGCGTCAGAATAAATCAAATTTTCGTCAAATGCCCAGATACTATAATAATAAGGAGTTGCAGGTGAGAGATCCTCATGAAGGAATTCTGTGCTTTTCCCGGAAAATAGTACTGTGCCTCCTCCCGGAATTATTTCACCAGGTTCATAATTCTGTCCTGCAGCAGGTGTTCCAAAATCATCAGTTTGCGACCAAGCTATAATTACAGCATTATCGTTTTTATTTAACATCCACGATAATTGTATTTCAGTAGTGCTTATTGCTCTGGCTGAAAAGCCCACTGGCTTTAGTGTTCCTGTAAGATAATTCTGGGTTTCAAGCAGAGCTTTATGTGCATTGAGCCTTCCAGTACCTAATTTGCCGGTATAATTAGGATTTGCAGCATAATGATCGTCAGTACTGTTTCGTAGAATATCAGCAACCTGAGCAGGAGTAAGCTGCCCATATGCATTTGAAATAATAAGTGCTGCTACACCGCTAACATGAGGGCAGGCCATTGATGTACCCTGATAGAATGCATAGCCACTGTTGGTCACACAACTAAGTACCCCGCCTGAACTGGTTGAAAGTGTTTCTCCTCCCGGAGCAGAGATGTCAACCCAATTACCATAATTTGAATAATATGATTTTTTATCTTTATTATTGGTAGCTGCTACTGAGAAAGCACCTGAATAATATGCAGGATAATGATTTGCAGATGAATTGTCGTTGCCGGCAGCAAATATTGTAATACCTCCGCCAATCAGGGCATTGCCTCCTCCATTGGTGTTGAAATAGTCAATGGCATCAAGTACTGCCGGATCGTAAACATTAGGTGCAGTGTAACCCCAACTGTTTTGTGATATAGCAGCACCATTATCGGCAGCCCAGATAGGTGCAATATGAAAGCCCCCATTATTGAATTCATTGAAAACCTGTGCCGACATAAGTCGAACACCATCATTATTTCCAGTACCTCCTGCAATCCCGGCAACACCAAGCCCATTATTTGTAACTGCTGCAATAGTTCCGCCAACATGACAGCCATGACTTCCAGGCATAATGGTACTGGTTCCCAATGCAAAATTGTATCCAATCTCCTGCCACATATTTCCAACAAGATCAGGATGAGAATATTGAATTCCCTCATCAATAACCACAACCAATACATCAGAGTTTCCCTTTTCAATAGCCCATGCTTCGGGCAGGTCAATATCGGCATCAAAAGTGCCATTTGATTGTCCTGTATTATGATAATGCCATTGCTCGGCAAAACGTGGATCATTGCTAACAAGCCGTTCCAGATCATGTTGTGTCAGAACTTCAGTGTTTTCAGTTTGCTCCGGATCAGCGATAAGTATTTTCTTAAATTCAGGTACTGCCTGAGCTAATTCAGATAAAGCGCTATACTGCGAAACAATATCCTTTATATTTGATTTTGTGGTAGTTTTGAGTTTGTACCAAAGGTGAAATCCCCAGGCTTTATGCTTTTCAGTGAATTCAAAAGCGGGGGTAGCAAAATATTGCTCCACACTGCTGATATTATTCCTGAGAATTAATTCATCAATAGCCTGAATATCAAATTGCCAGCTTCCGTCTTTAGTCTGCCTGGGCGGGAATTGGTCAAGATAATCAGAATACTCAGTTTTGAATTTTACCAGAATCACACCTTCTTCCATTGCTTCAGAAGGTACGGCTGAAAGATCTATTAGCGGGCGTTCACCCAGCAATACCTTAAAAGCTTGTCCGTGAGTGGGTTCCTGTGAGATCAAACTGTTACAGATAAAGAAAAAAATAGTGCTTAGGGTCAGAATTAAGACGTTTAGGTTTTTACGTCCGGCTTGATTAGTCATGTTTACTTCAATTGTTTTTGAAAATATTTTAAGGCGGCGAAGTTAACAATTCTACTGCTTACTGCGATGTTTGTTTTCAAATCTGAACACCATATAATAAGAAACTTGCTAACTTGCGCTCCTAAATATTGATATATGGAAATTCTGGATAAGCTCCTTGCGTTTTTTAAAACAGTAACCCTGATCACTGTAAGTCAGTTGATTAGCATTTTTGGCGTACTTTTTATTTTTGGACTGATATTGTTTTTTCTTGCCCGTAGCACTCGTCGTGTGTATGTAAAATCTGCAGGTTCAGCCCTTGATATTGCTATTACAGGATGGATAGGAACGCCGGTTCATGAGATTGGGCATGCTATATTTTGCTTTATCTTCTTGCATAAAATCAAGAAAATCAAATTGTTCGATCCTGATAGCAGAGATGGTACAATTGGTTATGTCATTCATAGCTATAACTCAAAGAATCTTTGGCATCGGATTGGGAATTTCTTTATTGGCGTAGGACCTGTTATTTTTGGTTCTTTGGTTTTGTATGCTGCAATGTTTTATTTGGTTCCGGGCATGAAAGGCATTTTTGCCGAAATTGAAAAGCATGGTATGGCAATAAGTTCAATGGAGTTTAGCAATTGGCAGTTGGCTTATCATTCCTTATTGAATTCTATTTCAATAACACTGAAAGCGTTAAGTAATCCTGCAAATTTTACTGAATGGAAATTCTGGCTTTTTATTTATATTTCAGTGAGTGTGGCTTCGCATATGGAATTAAGCCCTTCAGACCTTAAAAGTGCTTTGGGAGGTTTTCTTATAATAATATTGATAATATTTGTTCTGAACAGTATTATTCAGATCATAGCTATTACAGGACTGACGCAGTATGTAGGCGAATTTAGCAAATATTTCAGTTTGCAAACGTATATGGAAAGAATAGGTAAAGTTACCGGAATAGCTACTGCTCTCTTTATTTTCGCAACGGTGATATCTGCTGTTAACCTGTTGGTTTCATGGTTGTTGCTTTCAATTTATACCTTGATGCGAAAACGGGAAATCATTAATCCTTTTTGGGGATAGGAAGCAAATAATAATGTTCAAATATTTTTTAAAGCATTTATCATTATATACGAAAGCATTTGTATTATCGTTTATTCCTTTTGATGGCAAATTTTGTTTATTGGTTTTTGTTTCACATAAAACTGCTTTAATTCAGTCAACTAATTTTACTACAACAATATGCAAGAGAAATACTTCAGGTTACTGATACTGCTCGCAGTAATATTTAATTCTGTTCAGGTCAGCGCTTTTTTCGATGGTCTAAAAACTTATGTTGATCCTGAAACTGAAGCCTGCCCTGATATTGAACTATTAGTACCTGTTTATTATTTTTCTGATTATCAATACAGTGTGGATTCCTTTAATCTTGTACTTGATTATGATCCGGATGTTTTGAAATATGATACATATCTGAATGTACAAGCATCTTTATTGAATTTTGGCATTTTTGAAGTCAGGGAAGTTGCCGGCCGGATTACAATAACTTATAAAAGCAGTGATATGCCTGTAAAAATTGCTTCCGGAGCTTTATTTTCTCTGAGATTCGATACTTATTCAGGCTCTACTGTTTTAAACTGGTTTGAACCTGAATGTATATACTACATGCCTGATCATAGTCCGAATATGGTTTATGAAAACGGAACTGTTGAAATACTTCCTCCTATGTATTTCAAAATGGTACAGATACCTGAAGAGATTTGTCCTACCGATACTGCAAGTGTTTATGTTAATGTAACAGGCGGCACCCCGCCTTATACTGAGTACGAATGGGCGGGTTCATCATTGTTGCCTTTGAGCGATACTATTGCCCGTAATCTGATTGCATATCAGGATTACACGCTTATTGTTACTGACAGTAAAGGATGTAAACATGATACTACTTTCACGGTTAAAACGCGCCCGTTAAATAATATAAACATTACAGCCTATCCTGATACTGTTTTTATTTCGAACCCTAATATTACTTTTTCAGTCGAGAACCTATCCGATCCTGCTATCATAAATTATTTCTGGCACTTTGGCGATGGTGATTCAATAAACACCCCAAATCCTGAAGTACCGCATTTTTATTACAGCGCTCAGGAGTTTGCCAAACAGGGAGCAAATGATTATGAAATAACATTGACCATTACTAACGAACACGGCTGCGATACCACTTTTGAATATAAGCTCCTGTTGATGGAAGCGCCTGTTTTTGTTCCTAATGTTTTTACTCCCAATGGTGACGGCGCTAACGATGAGTTCAAAATTGTGATGAAGGATAATAAAACTAAAGTTATTGATTACGAATATCTTAGGCTTGAGCTGACTGTTGTGAACCGCTGGGGTAAGAAAGTTTATAGCAGCGACAATTATAAAAGTGACTGGGATGGGGGCAATGTTCCGGATGGAGTTTATTTTTATGTTTTACGAGCCATCGGGTACTATAAAATTGAAACCTATAAAGGTTCGGTACATGTTCTGCGCTGAGTCTGATCAGCTTATTATATTTTCATCCTTTACTGTTTCTTCACCTAAATAGCACTGAAAAAGTCTTGCAATTGTTATAACATCTTTTTCGCAATAGCGTACAATTCTTTCAAGATCATTTTCCTGCCAGTAAACACGCGCAACGTCACTACCCTTTATATCATCCTTGGGTGTTGGTATGCCAAAAACATGTGAAAGCAGTTCGAGTGAGGTATAGCTCTTATAATCTCCGAACCGCCACATTTCCATAGTATCAAGATGAGGTATCTCCCATGGCTTTTTACCTGAAATGTTGAGCAGGCCAGGTAGTTTTACCTTGTTGATAAGCATGCGTCTGGCAAGATAAGGAAAATCAAATTCTTTACCGTTATGAGCGCAAAGCTTATAGTTCATCCTAAAAGAATCCTTATCCAGCATTGTGGCAAAGTCTTCAAGAAGCAGTTTTTCATCACTTCCGGCAAATGATTTTATTCTAAATTTATCATTGTGAAAGAAACCGGTTGAAATACAAATTATTTTCCCGAACTCGGCATAGATGCCTGCTCTTTCATAGAGTTTTTTCGGAGTGTCGTAATCAGGTTGTTTAATTCTTTCTGATTTATGATCCCATAAAGCCATGAAAGCTCTGGGAAGTTCATGATATGAGGCATATTGAGGAACCGTTTCAATATCGAGAAACAAAAAATTGTATTTGTTTAAATTATCTGTCATGGCTTGAAAAATAGTTTTTAGATGACTTATTCATAAATGAAGTTTTTAAAAATAATTCGATATTAATTATTGCAGAGCTCTATTTTAACCATTTATCAAGCCATTTAAAAAATTCATTTTGCCAGAGTACTGCATTTTGCGGCTTGGTAACAAAATGTGTTTCATCAGGGAAGAACATTAAACGGCTTGGAATACCTCTGAGTTGTGCTGCATTAAACGCTTCAAGCGATTGAGTATATGGGATACGGAAATCGTTGCTTCCATGAATGATAAGGATAGGAGTATCCCAATTGGTTATGAACCTGTGAGGTGAAAACTCATAACTTTTGGGTTTGGGTTTTTCCCAGAATGGTCCTCCAATATCATAATTCACAAAGAAGTATTCTTCAGTGGAAGCATAAAAACTCTCCAGATTATACATTCCGCAATGTGAGATGAAGGCTTTAAAACGTTTCTGATGGTTTCCTGCAAGCCAGAAAATTGAAAATCCACCATAGCTTGCTCCCACAGCACCCAATCGGTTTTCGTCCACCCAGGGCTCTTTTGCTACATCGTCAATGGCTGAAAAATAATCAAGCATGTTCTGCCCTCCATAATCCTTGCTTATCTGATCATTCCATTCCTGTCCGAATGTTGGTAATCCACGCCTGTTTGGTGCAACCACAACATAGCCATTGGCAGCCATCATCTGGAAATTCCAACGATAAGAAAAGAACTGACTTACTGCACTTTGAGGTCCTCCCTGGCAGTACAGCAGAGTGGGGTATTTATTGTTCTTTTTAAAATCAGGCGGAAGAATGACCCATACAAGCATGTCTTTTCCATCGGTGGTTTTAACCCAGCGTTTTTCAATATTTGCCAGCTTAACACCTTTAAGGATTTCAGAATTTGTAAAACTGAGTTGTTTTTCGGTATTATTGGTGTAATTCACGCTGAAGATCTCAGTAGGCATTCCCATAGTCATTTTGGTACCAATTAAAACATCACCTGCAAATGCTATTGACTGATAATCATGATCTCCTTTTGTGATTTGATTCATGCGGTGGGTTGGTACATCTATTGAATAAATCTGATAGGTTGCATGTATGCCGCTGATAAAGAAAAGAGTTCTGTTGTCTGATGACCAAACAAAATCTGATGAACTCTGATCAAAGTCTTTGGAATAATCAATGGTTGTTTTTGAATTGAAGTCATGGATCATAATGCGCTGTTTATCAGCTTCAAACCCGGGAGTAGCCATGCTATGCCATACTAATTTGCTGCCATCAGGCGAGAATACCGGGTCCTGATCATAACCCGGATTGTCCGATGTGAGATTTATGGTTTCCTTTGTGTTTATATCGTAAATATAGATATCAGAATTGGTACTCAAAGCATATTCCTTGCCTGTTAATTTCTTACAGGTATATGCAATTTTACTTCCATCGGGGCTCCATGTAATTTGTTCCATGCCACCATGAGGCATAAGCGGGCTGTCCCAGCGTTCATTTTCCATTATATCAATTGGTTCACCCAATCTTCCGTGCTGATAAGGTGCAACAAAAATATGTGAGTAGGCATAATCATGCCATTGGTTCCAGTGCCGGTACATCAGATCATCAGCAATTATAACATTGGCTTCGGGCAGGTCAGGATAAAGATCAAGCGGACTTTTATCAAGTTTTACATCTTTGATAAAAAGTATATGTTTCATATCGGGCGAATAGACAAATCCGTTTATTCCTCCATCCACACTGCTTATTTTATGAAGATTGCTTCCATCGGGGTTCATTTCCCAGATTTGCGGAGTGCCTGAAGCACTGCTTAAACATGCTACAGCTTTTCCGTCAGGGCGCCAGATGCCGTTAAAACTGCTTGATTCATGAGTTGTGATTTTTTGCGGTTTGCCTCCGCCAACCGGTAATACATAAAGATCATTCTTGCCCTTGTTTTCTTTAAGATTATAATAAGTAATTCCGTAAAGAATTGTTTTTCCGTCAGGCGAAACCTGAACATCGTTTACACGGCCTAATTTCCACATTAATTCGGCAGAAAATTTTTCCTGAGCTGTTGCAAGAGTACCTGTAAACAGGATAGCAAACATAATAATGAGTGTCTTTTTCATGGGTATGAGGATTTAAAAATTTTGATTTTGTGCGAAAATAGAAAAAACTTTAATTATGACCTGAATCAATGTAAAATTTACGGGCGTCTGACTTCCTGTCAGTAGGTTTTGCTATTTTTGCGGACTAATTCAAGATATTAAGGATTGGCATTACTTATGTGTTTGCCGGTTCTTAAAAGAAAATTAAAATAAATTATACTATGCAAGCTCAAACAGAAAAAGTAAAATGTCTGATCATTGGCTCAGGTCCGGCAGGTTATACTGCTGCTATTTATGCTGCCCGTGCTGATTTGAAACCTGTTATGTATCAGGGATTACAACCTGGTGGTCAGTTGACTATCACTACTGAAGTAGAAAACTTTCCCGGTTATCCTGAAGGAAAATCAGGACCTGAAATGATGGAAGATTTTAAAGCTCAGGCAATGCGTTTCGGAACTGATACGCGTTGGGGAATTATCACTGAAATTGATTTATCAAAACGTCCTTTTGTTGCAAAAGCTGATGATGGAAAGGTGTTGGAAGCAGAAACAGTTATCATTGCTACCGGTGCTACTGCACGCTGGTTAGGCCTGGAATCTGAAAATAAATATAATGGCTTTGGCGTATCAGCCTGCGCCACCTGCGATGGTTATTTCTTTCGCAATAAGGTAGTTGGAGTTGTGGGTGGTGGTGATACTGCTGCTGAAGAAGCTACATATCTGGCTAAACTTTGTAAGAAAGTATATCTGATACATCGCCGCGATGAATTAAGAGCTTCAAAAGCCATGCGGGACAGGGTGTTTAAAACTCCAAACATTGAACCCGTATGGGACCACACCGTTAAGGAAGTAATTGGCGACGGAAAGGTTGTTAATGGCGTATTACTTACCAATACCAAAAATGGTAGTGAAAAGAATCTCGACCTCGATGGATTGTTTATAGCTATCGGTCATACACCCAATTCACAGATTTTCAAAGGACAGCTTGAAATGGATGAGAACGGGTATATAAAAACCATTCCCGGAACCACAACTACAAATATCCCGGGAGTTTTTGCAGCCGGTGATGTTCAGGATCATGTTTATCGCCAGGCTGTTACGGCAGCAGGAACTGGTTGTATGGCAGCCATAGAAGCTGAACGCTGGCTGTCAGCCCAGGAATAGAATAAATGTTTTTTAAAAATTATTTCATCCACGCAAGTGTTAATAAATATGCATTTGTGTGGATGATTTTTTTACAGTTGTGAATTATCAGATGGTTTTTAATATCAATAGATAATTATGAGTTACTGATTAAGTATCTATGCTCTGGCATGTGATGGATTGAAAATGACTGTATAGTGTGGACAGATAGTAGAAAAAATATATTCTAAGCAAATGATATTCTTTATTAATCATAATTCAAAGGGTCATGATATTAAACTGCATGTTTTCTGACAATTGGTTAATCCTGATTATACGCTTAAATGTTTTGAAAATTATTTGAAAACTTTCATTATAAACTTCAAATTCTGTTTTCGATAATTCATACGATCGTTTTTTTGCTATCATTTTATATTCCTGGCCAGGATAAAAACTCTTGATCACATTTGTCATTCTCAGTAATTCAATTAGCAGGCGTAATTCCAGATTCGATTTTCTTCCGTATATTAATACTCTTTCCAAAGCAATAAATACGGTTTTCAGACTGTCAGAACGAGTTAAGTGATAACGATTAAATAAGGTCATGCCAAGGAAATAAGCCTGTTCGGCAGTAATTATCCGTATTCTGATAAGATGCTCGAGCTGCATTCGATAAATCTTGATTCTGGATGTTGATAACCGGTTTATCATCCAGTGGAAGCTTTTACCATTATTTTTAACAAACATTTCCAGTAAATTATTCAGTACAGGATCTCCGGTATCAGCTTCTGTTGCTTCGATCTTTCCGTTATTTATACGTAGAAGCCCTAACAAAACAAGATCAATGAGCGCTGCTGCCACAAGCACGGAGTCCGCAATATTCCTGCTTCTTACTCTTCCATTTTGAGGATGGATAATTAACAGGATTAACAAATCTTTGATTTTTAAGGGTTCCATCTTTATAAAATTGTTTTACAGGGTCTGATCTTATTAATCAGGCTCTTCATTTTCTTTATCTTTTTCGGTTTTTTTTAATCTTCCGGATTCTTTAAGAGCCTGATGTAAAATCCATTCAATCTGCCCATTGATGCTTCGAAATTCATCTGAAGCCCATTTCTCAAGCCTTTTCATCATTTCAGGATGAAGCCTTAGCACAAAAGGTTTCTTTTTATCCATTCCGTTTTATTAATATATAGAACCCGTATTAACTACAGGACTGACATCTTTGTCAGAACATAACACTACCATCAGATTGCTGACCATGGTTGCTTTCTTTTCCTCATCAAGTTCAAGAATCTCTTTTTCAGATAACTGTTCAAGAGCCATTTCAACCATGCTTACAGCACCTTCCACGATTTTTTGCCGTGCAGCAATAATTGCAGTAGCCTGTTGGCGACGAAGCATTGCATTGGCAATTTCCGATGCATAAGCCAGATATGCAATACGTGCTTCAATTACATGAATCCCTGCAATCTCAAGTCTTTCGCTAAGTTCTTCTTCAAGTTGCTGATTGACTTCTTCTCCGCTCGAACGCAATGAAATTTCTGATTGCTCATCTTCAAAATTGTCGTAAGGATAAGCACCCGCAAGTTTACGTATAGCTGCCTCGCTCTGGATATCCACAAAACGAATATAATCATCAACTTCAAAAGCTGCTTTGTAGGTATTTTCAACCTTCCAAACCAAAACTATTCCTATCATGATCGGATTCCCAATCTTGTCATTAACTTTGATGGGATCGCTGTTGAGGTTACGGGCGCGCAACGAGATCCTTTTACGTTTGTAAAAAGGATTTATCCAGTAAAATCCATTTTTCTTCAGTGTTCCGTGGTAACTGCCAAATAAAACAAGTACGCAGGCTTCGTTAGGATTAAGAATTAAAAGCCCTCTCCAGCAAAAAATGTCAACAATCAACAGAGAAAGCCAGGCGAAGCAGTTAGTTGAGAAAGTCAACCAGAATGCTACAAAGGGTAAAGCAATGGATATAATTACTCCAAAATACCCACCTAAATGAAATAAATTTTTTTCCTTTTCCATAATATATGATATTAAAATGATATCACAAAGATATTATAATAATTTAAAATACAATGATTTCTAAGAAAAAAGTTATTAACTTATAAGTGATTGAATAAGTGATATTTAGAGGTTTGACAGTAGTGGTTCTATAAAAAACCAACTAATAAAAAGCAATGTAGTAAGTATTTTTAGGTTCTGAAAACTCATGGGTCTGTGAAAATAAATTCTGATTTGTCTGGTTCGTACGTGAAGAAAATTGTGCAAAACAATATTTCTCATGTGCCAATAAGCTACTCTAAACCTATTTGTTAAATCAATTCATTAAATTTGTGCCCTTTTTTAACCGGTTTGCAGTATGAAAATTCTGATTTTAAATGGTCCTAATCTAAATCTCACTGGCATCAGAGAAACCAGTATCTATGGGGTTTCAACATTCGGCGAACTGCTCAGGTCCCTTCAATCTGCCTATCCCGATGTGGAATTTATTTACTATCAAAGCAATATTGAAGGTGAGCTGATTGATAAATTACATGAGTTTGGGTTTTCTGTTGCCGGAATCATTTTTAATGCAGGCGCTTACTCTCACACTTCTGTGGCATTGGGCGATGCCGTCAGAGCAATAAAAGCTCCGGTTATTGAAGTTCATTTAAGCAATGTTTTTGCACGGGAATCATACAGGCATGTATCGCATATTTCGCCATGGGTTAAAGGTTATATTTGCGGATTTGGTTTATATGGCTATATGCTTGCTGCTGAAAGTCTGATCAGAAATTTTCAGTTACCGCAAACTAATGTGTAAAATCTGACTGCTGCAAATCGCTGAATTTCTTTTTCCTGCGTATAAAATGTTCTATCACAATATTGTGATTATAAACTCCTGAAACCTTTACCTGAAAGATTTTTCGGCGTTTCCTGATTTGCGTTCTGTAATGTCTTAAAAAATAATATTGAGCTCTGATAACTGCAGCAAAATCAGCAAGGCCTCCCTGACTAAGGAATTTTAATGCTGCAATGAAGTCGAGAAACCATCTTGTTAGAAAAACATAAATAATACGTTCAGAAGGGATATTCTTAAAGATCAGGATAAGGTTATTTCTGAAATTCAGATAAGTTTTCAGCGATGATTTTTTTGGTAGTGTGCCGCCTCCAACATGATAAACTACTGAATCAGGACAATACATTATTTTATATCCGGCATTTTTCAGTCTCCAGCAAAAGTCAATTTCTTCCATGTGAGCAAAAAAATCATCATCGAAACCACCAAAACGATGAAACAATTCAGCCCTAACAAAAAGGCAGGCTCCTGTTGCCCAGAAGATCTCTGAAATCTGGTCATACTGCCCTTCATCTTTCTCTATTTCCTGAAAAATGCGTCCACGGCAAAACGGATATCCGAAATGATCAATAAAACCACCGGCAGCACCGGCATATTCAAAATATTCAGTACTGTGGTATGAACGAAGTTTTGGCTGACAGGCTGCAATGCGGCGATCGGAATCCATCAGTTTTATTACCGGTTCAATCCAGTTTGGCGTGACCTCTATATCAGAATTCAGCAAAATATAGTACTCACTTTCAATTTTCGACAAGGCATCGTTATATCCTTTCGCAAAGCCATGGTTAAAAGTGTGTTTAATGATCCGGATATCAGGATATTTTTTTTCAATGAACTCTACAGAGTCATCTTTTGAATCATTGTCGGCAATTATAATCTCCGAGTATTCATTACAATTTGCAACTACAGACGGTAGAAATTTTTCAAGAAACTTCTTTCCATTCCAGTTTAATATGACAATAGCTACTTTTTTCAATATTGTTTGTTTTATTATTCTTTTTCTTCTGTTGGCGCGTATTTCCAGCGCCTGTGAGACCATAGCCAGTTATATGGCCGGCTTTTTATTGCTTTTTCAAGCATGCTGACATAAGCCAGAGTTATCTCTTGCTCAGCAATGTTTTTTGGTTCATCGGTAATTAGCTCAAAATCCACTTCATAATGTCCTCTTGTGGTTCTGTACACGTTAGCAAATACCACAGGCTGATCCAGCATTTTAGCTATTTTTTCGAATCCTGTGAAGAAAGGTGTTAAACGGTTCAGAAAAGGAGTATTGAAGACTATTTCACTTTTATGCGGGGTTTGATCAGCGGCAAGTAGAGTCAGTGTTAGTTTTTCTTTATTTTTTAGCATGATCCGTAGAGTCTGTTTAAATGGAATAACACTGTCTTTTTTGTGCAACATGCGCAAATCATTGATGTATTTGTTGAAATACGGATTACTTAATGGCTTAACCACTGCTGAACCTTCAAAATCAGGGAAATTAAGCTGCAATCCGGGTCCTAACCATTCCCAATTGCCCATATGAGCAATTAAAACCATTATGCTTCTGCCTTCTTTGGCAAAATTCTCCAATAATTCCTGATTTTTAAAAGAAAATCTGTTTTTAATCTGGTTAGCTGAAAGACCCGGTATTTTTAAAACCTCTACTATAAGGTCTCCTAAATGTTTATAATATTGATTTGCAATACTGTTAATGTTTTTTTTATCAAACTCCGGAAAACTCTTTTTCAGGTTGTCCTTAACTATTTCAGTACGATAGCGGACTATGTGCCTTAATATGAAACTGGTAAACGAAGACAATGCATACAGACATCCGTCCGGCATTTTGGATATTATCCACGCCAGTCCCTGAAACAGTATAAACAGTAAACGCA
This sequence comes from uncultured Bacteroidales bacterium, assembly GCA_964550455.1. GTDB lineage: Bacteria > Bacteroidota > Bacteroidia > Bacteroidales > JAAYJT01 > JAAYJT01. The sequence goes on from CAZJZG010000010.1 coordinate 35,334, forward strand.
TTTAGTTATGATTAATTCCCTGCAAAGTTAATTTCTCAGGCCGGATAAAATTGCATTTATAACTATAAGATGGTTTTTTGTTCAAAAATCAACGAGGGCGATCAAAATAATCTCTTGATTTACCTCCCCAATATTCGGGTGCATTCTCAGTATCAACATCCCAGCCTCTTGAGCTGCGATTGTTCAAGAAAAGGTTCCATCGTGGATTTGCAAGCTCGCCTATCACATCCGAATGGATCAGTTCAAAATTGTTTGTGACAATATCCTGGCTGTAAAATACAAAACGCTTATTTCGTTGACCATTTATTTCATAATAATGCCAGATTTCGTAAGGATATGAATGTGGTTCGTTATAGTTCTGAGTAATGGAATTAGGAGGTCCGTACTGCAGATATACCCTTCCGCGATCAGAATCATATCCTCGTTTTCTTAGAGTTTTGAAATTTGCATCGGCACGGCACATTTCAATATAATAGTTTTTCCAGGCTTCTTGAGGGTTCAAATAGTCACGCTGAAGCCAGAAATTATAGAAATAACGCTGCATCAGCTCCAGATTTCTGCCTGAAACCAAATTATTTGCTAATTCTCTTTCTGTATAATTTGAGATTGGATCAAGAGCTTGTATAAAATACGAAAGACTGTCAATATTAACTATTTGTGTGGCGAAGGTATTGGTAATACTAACGTGTTCAAAAGATTCAGAGTTTAATTTTAACTCCGGGTTCGAACGCTGAAAAAACACCCTGTTTGAAGCAAGAGTATTGTTGTTACGATCCTTCATGCTAATGACAAGAAAGTAATTTCCTGAAGGTAATTCGACAATATCAAAACTATTAAGGACAATATTTACCTGTTTTGCAACATCACGCTTAAAACGGTTGAAATTTTGTACTATAGTTTTAGTTTCAAAAGCTTCAATTGAGCATGTTATTAGCACATTTTCATCCTGCCCTAAAACATTGGCTGCATCATAAATTTCAGCATAATATGTAATAATGTTAATGTTCGACGGATAGAAATAATCAACATAAGGATAAATATCATATCCGCTTTTTGTCAGTAGCCCTGGTGTATCTGCTTTTTCAATTCGCTCAGCCAGTTGAATGGTTGAAAAATTAATTTGTTCGGGTTCAAAACTTATTGAGATGTCTTCAAAGTAAGTTAGCTTGCTTTCTTCAAGGTTTGCATCTTTTAAATAAATTTCAAGACTGTAGTCACCGTCTGGCAAAAGAAATCTCTGCTGATCGGTAAAACTGAACCTGTTTTCCATAGTATCCTGAATTGCAGGGCTTTTAAGTTCGTATTTTCTGAATTCACGAATAACACTGTCTTGTTTGAAAACCAAAAGGATCTCAACAGTTGCCTGATACTCATCACTTTCGGTTTTAACAAAATTTAAACTTGAAGCATCGAAATTCAGATATGTTTCAATATAAGTACCTATACCGGGTGAATAGAATGTTCCGTATGAAAACATTGCCTTGGGTGCGGCAGTCGTTGGTTGCGCATATAAAATCAATAACGGAACAAAAAAGGATAGATATAAAAATCTTTTCATGACAGACATTTTTATAAATACTTGTTTATGATATTTGTTAACGGTTTACATAAATTTACCATACAGTAAATAGTAGATGCAAAGATAGTGATTTTCGGTCTGTTTTGTTTAGTAGCATCAAATTAAATACCAGATACCGCATTGAGGTATAGAGTTATCAACAAAATGTTGTTCTGACCGGAAAAGCAATATTGTTCAAACCTTCATAACTAATAAAACAGAATGAAGGACAGTTTGAAATCAGGAATTAATTGTAATTTTGGCATGATAAAAGATTTTTTTACTGATGACCGGTTACTGATGCATTAAGTTGCTAAAGAATTCATTATGAGCATATCCGGTTTTAGTAACTGGTGTTAACTTTCAATTTGTTGGTGTGGCTGAATATTCATCAAAATTATTAGAAGAGGCTGTAAATCAGCTTTCAAGATTGCCTGGGATTGGTAGGAAAACGGCTTTGCGCTTGTGTTTGCATATTTTAAAATCCGAAAACGGAGAGGCACAGCAATTAGGTGAAGCACTGATAAAATTGCGTGAGGAAATTTGTTATTGCGATATTTGTCATAATATATCGGATGGTAATACCTGTCAGATCTGCCTTGATACCCGACGTGACCCGGAGACTATATGTGTGGTTGCTGATATCAGGGATGTAATGGCTATTGAAAACACATCTCAGTTTCGTGGGCGATATCATGTTTTGGGAGGAATTATTTCGCCAATTGAGGGCATAGGTCCCGGTGACCTTACTATTGATTCACTTCTCAGACGGATTGAATCAGAAAAAATCCAGGAATTAATAATGGCTTTACCTGCTACTATTGAAGGCGATACAACTAATTTTTATATATACAAAAAAATAATTAACCTGGGAATACTTGTTACCACGATTGCCCGTGGAATTGCTGTTGGCGATGATCTGGAATTTGCTGATGAAATAACTCTTGGCCGCTCAATTCTGAATCGTATGCCTTTTGAAGGTACTATTGGTCAGAAAAAATAACATGAAAATTTTTTATTGATTCTGGAATGGTTCATGGCTTTTCTATGCACCAAAATCAAATATAGTTAACTGATTCTCACCCACGGGCACTTCTTCCTGGTCAATAATTGGTCCAAAATGACTGACATAAGTCCTTAATGATTTCTTTATCAGCTTGTTGGGGGTAAGCTTGTGTTGCTTGCAATAGCGTGCAATGCGGTTATATTCTTTGTTACTTAATTTAAAACTCAATGATTTGTATTTGACTTTTTTTCTTCGTGATTTACTTAGTTTTTGTGCCATTTCTTTCTGAGTTAATTTAGTGTTGTGTCAGATTCTTCTTTTATGATTTTACGTATATCGTCCAGAAGCTTTCGGGCAATAACATCAGCTTTATGAGGTGAATCGCTTTCAGCATAAATGCGGATAACCGGTTCGGTATTTGATTTTCGCAAATGTACCCAATCATTGTCAAGTTCAATTCTTATTCCGTCAACTGTGTTGACAGGATGTTTGGCATATTGCTGCTTTATTTTGTTAAGAATTTCGTCAATGTCAATTTCAGATGAGAGCTGGATTTTATTTTTTGAGATATGTAAATCAGGGTAAGTAGCTCTCAATGCCGAACAGCTTTTACCTGATTTTGCTAGATGAGTAAGAAACAGGGCTGTACCCGTCAAAGCATCACGTCCGTAATGTAGCTCGGGATAAATAACCCCTCCGTTACCTTCGCCACCAATAACTGCCTGCTTTAACTTCATCATTTCAACCACATTAACCTCACCAACAGCCGAAGCATAATATTTTCCCCCATGCTTTTCGGTTACAATCTGCAAAGCTTTACTGGAACTAAGATTTGATACCGTATTGCCTTTGGTGTGCTGCAATACATAGTCTGCCACTGCAACCAGAGTGTATTCTTCGCCAAACATATTGCCGTTTTCATCAATAATAGCAAGGCGGTCAACATCGGGGTCAACAACAAGCCCCAGATGAGCATCGGATTTTGATACCTTGTCTGATATTTCTGAAAGATTTTGTGGCAATGGTTCAGGGTCATGAGGAAAATTTCCGTTGGCTTCGCAGTATAATTCAATGACTTCCTTTACTCCCAATTGTTGTAATAATGGAGGTAAAGCAATGCCACCGGTTGAATTAACTGCATCAACAACAATTCTGAAACCTGCATTTTTTATAGCATTAACATCTACTATTGGAAGTGCAAGGATTTTATCAATATGTTTCTGAATATAGTTCTCTTCAATCCGGTATTGACCCAATTGATTCACTTCAGCAAAAGATATATTCTTTGATTCTGCAAGCTCAATAAGCTCATTTCCCTGCGCAGCGCTGATAAATTCACCCTTGTTGTTCAGAAGTTTCAAAGCATTCCATTGCCTAGGGTTATGGCTTGCAGTTATAATGATGCCTCCGTCAGCATTTAAATCAACAACAGCCATTTCTACTGTTGGCGTTGTTGAAAGTTCAAGATTGATAACGTCAACGCCCATTGCAAGCAGAGTACCTGTTACCAGATGTTCAACCATAGTACCTGAAACACGTGCATCACGGCCAATTACTATGCTTGTTTTTTTATCAGGGTTTTGTTTTTTTATTAAAGTAGCAAAAGCTGAGGTGTAGTTAACAATATCTACCGGAGTAAGTCCATCTCCCGGATTTCCGCCAATTGTACCTCGTATGCCAGATATTGATCGGATTAATGTCATTTGTAATTTATGAGTTTGAAAAGTTGATCAGTTGAAAAAGTGCTTTGAATTGAGTTTAATGAATTTGGTGCTAATTGAATGAGTTGGGTTGAGTTTTGTTAAATAGCGTTTTTGTTATTGTATTAGTTATGAAATGACTTTGAATAGATTTATCCTGTACGGCTTACTCTTTTTAATGCTTCAATATTTAAAAGCAGAATTTCGTTATCTGAAATATTAATATATCCGCCATTATGAAAGTCTCTGAGAATTTTAACAGCACTCTCTTTTGCCATACCTGATAATTCAGCCAGATCTTGTTTTGAAATGGAGGAATCAATTTTTGAGGATACAAATATATCATTAAACAGATAAATCAAAGCATCAGCCATACGTCCTGCCATTTGTTTCTGAGTAAGGTTTGTAAGACGATTATATATGTCGAGCATTATTTGACTGAAATTCTTCAATAGGTTGTTTGCAAATTGCTTGTTTGTATCAATAAGATGTTTGAAAACATTAATATCAATAAAACAAACTCTGGTATCAATAAGAGCTGCAATTGAATAATGATGGATCTGATCAAGGAAGATGCCCGGTCCGCCAACAAAACTAACAGGTTTCACGATGTTTATAATTGAGTTTTTTCCGGTACTGCCTTCAATGTAAACCTTTGCCAGTCCGGTGCTTATTACAATAATATGCGACAGATGGGTGCCTTGTTTACGAATGATCTCACCTTTGTTAAAGACTACTGATAGCCGGTTTTCTCTGACAGTGCCAAGTTCCTCATTTGACAAATGAGAAAACAAGGGAGATTGAAATTCACACCCTAAACAATCATGTGAGTTGTGAAGCAGAACCGACATTAATGCAATGTGTTAATTATTATTATACACTCTCTGAAATTAATCAAATAATGCTTTCTTAATGGAAAACAATATTTGTATCACAAGATAGCAAGTACAAAAGTACAAAGAAAATCAGAAAACTCAGTCGTACAGTAGAATAATGGAATGCAGATATCGATGCTTTTTACTGTTCTGTTATACTTTGGCTGAAAAGACCTTCAGGATCAGATCCCTTCATGATTAAGACTGAACCAGTTCTTTACAATCTGGTCTATGCGGTTGCCTTCATTTTCATGTCTGAACTCGTTTTTATGTCTGTCGTAAATGTAGTCTTGCTCCCATTTTTTATGGTTTCTGGCAATTTCATCAACAGCTCCAACTATTGATTCTATTTCATTATCTGTCATTACTGGATGTATTGATAGTCTAACCCATCCAGGTTTTTCCGAAAGATCACCGGAAGTTATTTTATCAGTTATTGCTTTTGATTTTTCGTATGAAACATCAAGAAGAAAATGACCATAGGTGCCAGCACATGCACACCCGCCACGGGCTTGAATTCCAAACTTATCGTTCAGAAGTTTTACTATTAAATTATAATGTATATCATTGATATAAAACGATATGACACCAATTCGATTTCTGTCGTTATTTGCCAGAATATTCATTCCCGGTATTCTTTCCAGCCCATCAAACAATTTATGCATTAGTTCTTCTTCTCTTTTACAAATATTTTCTATTCCCATTTGCTCTTTAAGTTCAATAGCCAGAGCAGTTTTTATAGCCTGAAGAAAACCGGGGGTGCCGCCATCTTCTCTTGCTTCAATATCGTCAACATATTTGTATTCTCCCCAAGGATTTGTCCAGTCAACAGTACCTCCACCGGGTTGATCTGGAACAGTATTACGATACATGCTCCGGTCAAAAATCAGAATACCTGAAGCACCAGGCCCACCAAGAAATTTATGGGGTGAGAAAAATATGGCATCAAGTTTTTCAAGCGGGACTGCAGGGTTCATGTCAATATCGCAGTATGGTGCTGAAGCTGCAAAATCAATAAAGCAAAAGCCCCCGTGTTCATGCATTATACGCGCTAATGTCCGGTACGGGGTGTGAATACCGGTAACATTTGAACATGCTGTGAATGATCCGATCTTAATTTTCCGGTCTTTATATTCATCTAGTTTCTTCTTTAATTCTTCAGGGTTGACTAAAAGATTATCATCTGGAGCTAATACAACGGTATCGGCTATGGTTTCAAACCATGAAGTATGATTGGAATGATGCTCCATATGAGTAATGAATACTACCGGTCTGTCTGAATTGTGAAGACAGTCACCATTTAAGAGCTGTCCACAGTATTTAAGTCCCAGAATGCGCTGAAACTTAACCAGTGCGCCTGTCATCCCAAACCCGGTATTTATAAGTATATCATTCTTGCCTGCATTTACATGTTGCTTTATTCGCTGATGGGCATGATGATAGGCTTTGGTCATCATTGTTCCGGTTTCACTGGTTTCAGTGTGTGTATTTCCTACAAAAGGACCAATATCCCGAAAAAGTCTTTCTTCAATAGGGGAGTAGAGCCTGCCGCTTGCAATCCAGTCGGCATAAATCAATTTTTGTTGCCCATAAGGAGAATTGAAAGTCTGATCAATTCCTACTACTTTTTTTCGAAATTTTTCGAAATACTTTTCCAGAGTTAATGTGTTAGTAATCATGCCTTTATGAGAAATGATTTTGTTGAACAATTTGGGCTACAAAGTTCATAAAAAAATCCGAGTAATAAACTATTCATGGTTGATTTGCTCTATTTGTAAAAAGTTTAAATAATGGTTCTGTAATTTATACGATTTGTATTTACAAAATAGTCCAAACTGTTTTGTAAATCTACAAACGTAAATGCCGATGGTTTAAATATATAGAACAATCGAGCAGAGCGAAAATTGGTCTATTATATTTTTCCAATCGGTATTAGAAAGTCAATTTATTATGTTTAAGGAGCTTGTTATAATAGAAAACGGATGAAAATCCGGATGACACTGAATAATATATATTGATGTTTGTTTTATATAAAAAGCAGTGTTCGATTTAATAAAGCATCAGAACACTGCTTGAAATTGCAAGAAAAGAAATATGAAAAAACAGTTACTTGCGAAGTTTATTATTTACTCAGTAAAAGATTAACAATTCCAACGCAATCAAGAATGTCAATTATACCATCGCCGTTAATATCAGCATTTTCAAAGCAGAAGGGTTGTGGAGTCTGTCCGAGTAGATAATTTGTAGCTGTAATAACATCAATAATATTAACAATTCCGTCGCAATTGGCATCACCCATTAATAATCCAAAAGGATCACCCATGAACATTACTTCGTCAAATCGCCATGTTCCCGAAATAGTATAGTTTCTGTCTTCTCGTGTACCCTGATAAGCTGTATCTGCTTCCCATTGTGTATTAGGAGACTGTGGGTCAGTGAAAGGTTCCGGAGAAAACATTGAAAGGACTCTAATACCAAAATCGGGATTATTGTTTGCACCATCTATTGAGCTCAGATCAAAATTATGTTCTATAAAAGTATCATATGGCATATTGGCATATGTTTCAAAATCAGTCCAGTTTACACCATCCACGGTATATTGCAGTACTACATGGCGCGAAGCGGTGCCTGAATGGCGATGGAAATATGAGATCTGTATATTCTGGAAGCCGCTTGTACTTGTTAAGAACTCAACTCCTGCTGTTTTCGAGTCAGTAGCCTGTTCAGGGTAATTTGTTGTGTTCCAGCCCCGGTCAGGGTTTCCCGGAACACCTGCAGCCCATGCAGTTGTAGTACCACCCACATTGGCAGCAGTACCTGTTCCTACAATAGGATCAAGAGTTTCGTTATTGAAATCCCAGTGGCATATTAAACCTTCAGGAAGACTTTCTATTGAAATAATTTCACTTTCTGCCGTAGTAAGTCCTGAGCTTGATGCTGATAAAGTGTAATCACCAGCTACGTTGAAAATGATATCGTTGAAAGTTGCTATTCCATTGACTGCAAATTTTGACAGCGTTCCGTAAACTTCTCCCGGGCCGCTTACTTTGGCAAGGGTTATAAGTCCATTAAAATATTCATCAATTGAATTATCGTTACGCAGTGCCTGAACTGTGAAAGCAGCTATTGTTTGATTTATAGTTCCATTTTCAGGGAAGTTGTTGAATTCCATGTGATCAGCTCCAGATAAAACCTGGAAAATAGCACTGGTACCTGGTGAAAGCGACATTCCGGAAGTAACAGATGCAGTTACACTAACTCCGCTTTCAGCAACATTATATGTAATATCGTGTAAAGTTGCAGCATTACTACCAGCTGGAATTGTTGCACTAAGTACTCCTCCAAATGTTCCGGTTCCTGATTGCTTTGAAATAGTAATCTGGGTGTTTTGATTTACGTTTGAAGGAACGCCGTTAACATCAATAGCCTGAACTGTTAAATAAAAAGGAACATTTACCTGAACGGCAGCTCCTCCGTTAATACTTGTAATTGCAAGTTGAACCGGTGCTGAAGTGGAAATTTCTACTCCGGAGATAGTAATATCGTCAAAACGCCATGTGCCTGCTTGACCATAATCCCCTGTACCTGTTCCGGTGCCCGGAGGTCCCGACTGAGCATTGGCGCGTTGGTAAGCTTCATTTGGTCCGTATGTTAATGTTTCATTCTGATCAAAAGCAAAAGGCGAAAATATGGATACTATGCGGATACCAAAATTAGCATTATTGTTTGCTCCTGTTACTGAACTCAGATCAAACGAGAACTCATAAAAGGTGTCATGAGGACTGATGCCGCCATTATTATTATCATGAGCTATCCATATGTTTCCACCATCAAGGGTATATTCAATCTGAGCCCACCGCGACGCTGTTCCCGATGCCCTATGATAATAATCCAGTGTAATGTCCTCATATCCAAGCGTACTCAACATGAACTGAACTCCGGCGGTTCCCGAATTAGTTCCCTGTAACGGATAAGTGGTTGTGTTCCAGGCTCTGTTTGGCGCCGGACTATAGCCAGTAGCCCAAGTAAAAGTTGTGCCACCAATATTGGTTGCTGTTCCACTGCCAATGTTTGGCTCAAGTGTTTCATTGTCGAAATTCCATTGTGTGATAACGACAGGTTGCGCTATAACATGATTTGCCAGTAATGCAATCATAATCATAGCAATTGAAAAATAATTGAAAGTTTTTGTTTTCATAGATTAAATAATTTTAGGTGATATAAATATTAATTAGAGTTTTTGCATTAAAAGTGCAAAGTTAAATAATAAAATAGTTTTTATGGGCAAATGAAGAAAATTTTAAATCAGATAAAATATTTTTTCTATTAGCTTGTTTATCTTACAAAAATAACTAATTTTGCAGCCCTTAAAATAAAAGTAGTTCAGAAAGATGGCAAAGAAAATAAAAGAAGCTCGTATTCAGGTGATTATGGAATGCACTGAGCATAAGGAGAGTGGTTTACCCGGTACATCAAGGTATATAACTACCAAAAATAAAAAGAATACACCAGAAAGGCTTGAGTTGAAAAAATACAATCCTATTCTGAAAAGAAAGACTATTCATAAAGAAATTAAATAAATAATAATTATGGCAAAGAAAGCTGTTGCAACGTTAAGAACGGCTACTGGTAAGGATTTTGCGAAAGTAATCCGTATGGAAAGATCGCCGAAGACTGGTGCCTATGTTTTTAAGGAAACTATTGTTCCAAATGATCAGGTAAAAGAATTCCTGGCAAAAAAATAAATCTTTATTGTAAGATTTAGCAAGGCTCTTTTCCTGTCAGAGAAGAGCTTTTTTTGTTTGGTCAATACCCAAATATAAACAGCACCATACAGGGTCTTGTATAGGGTTTCAACATAAATAATTAATCCAGATTCTGACGTTGTTCTTAACTATCAGGATTTTATGAAGTTTTAACTTTGAAGTAATACTCACAATATAAATTTAGCAATATGGGATTATTTTCATTTTTTTCTCGTGAGAAAAAAGAACAACTGGATAAAGGACTTGAAAAGACAAAGACCAGTGTTTTTGACAAATTGGCCCGTGCCGTTGCAGGCCATTCAAAAGTAGATGATAGTTTTCTGGATGAATTGGAAGAAATACTTGTTACAAGTGATGTGGGAGTTGAAACAACTTTGAAGATTATTGAAAGATTGGAGAAACGTGTAGCAAATGATAAATTTCTCAATACTAAAGAATTAAACAATATCCTCAGGGACGAGATCATAAGTTTGCTTGATGAAAGTAATAATAATGAGGAAGTCAGATTTGATTTTGCTAAACGTCAGGAACCATATGTAATAATGGTTGTAGGAGTAAATGGGGTAGGAAAGACAACAACTATCGGAAAATTGGCATATAATTTCAAACAAGCTGGTAAAACTGTAGTTCTTGGTGCTGCTGACACATTCAGGGCTGCTGCCATAAGCCAGTTACAGATATGGGCTGACAGAGTGGGCGTTCCAATTGTAAACCAAACTATGGGTTCAGATCCGGCGAGTGTCGCTTTTGAAACTTTACAGGTAGCAAAAGAAAAGAATTTTGATGTGGCAATCATTGACACTGCCGGACGTCTGCACAACAAGGTAAACCTTATGAATGAGTTAAGTAAGATCAAACGTGTCATGCAAAAGGTGATCCCCGATGCTCCCCATGAAGTTCTTCTTATCCTTGACGCCTCAACAGGACAGAATGCAATTGAACAGGCAAAACAATTTACTTCAGCAACTGAAGTAACAGCACTTGCTCTTACCAAACTTGATGGAACTGCTAAAGGTGGGGTCGTAATTGGTATTTCTGATCAGTTTAAAATACCTGTGAAATATATTGGGATAGGTGAAAAACTTGAGCATCTTCAAATTTTCGACAGACGGGCATTTGTTGATTCCCTGTTTGGTTATACTGAATAAAAGGTTAAGAAAAACTACCCCTTTATTATTAATGAGTTCAAAAACCCGCTCACATAAACCTCTGATTGCTGTTGTTACTCTCGGATGCCCAAAGAATCTTGTTGATTCTGAGAATCTTATGGGCTCCCTCAAAGCTGCTGATGTAAATGTTCAGCATGGATATTCGCGCAAAGCTGATATTCTCATAATAAATACCTGCGGTTTTATTCAGGATGCAAAGGAAGAATCAATAGACGCTATTCTTGAAGCTGTTGAACATAAAAAACATGGCAGAGTTCAGAAAGTTTTGGTAATGGGTTGTTTGTCACAACGTTATGCTTCGGATTTACAAAAAGAAATCCCCGAAGTTGATAAATTCTATGGAGTTAATGATCTGAAAGAAATTATCAATGATCTGAATTTCGAATCCAGGTATGAACTCTATGGAGAACGCCTGCTTACAACCCCAGATCACTATGCGTATTTGAAAATCGCTGAAGGCTGCGACCGCACCTGCTCCTTTTGTGCCATCCCGCTGATACGGGGAAAAAACATATCAAGAAGCATTGAGAGTATATTACAGGAAGCTGAAACTTTGGCTGCACGTGGTGTAAAGGAACTTATTCTTATTGCTCAGGATCTTACATGGTATGGTCTGGATATTTACAAAAAAAGAATGCTGGCGCCTTTGCTTTCTGACCTTGTTAAAATGAATGGTATAGAATGGATAAGATTACATTACACCTATCCGGCAGCTTTCCCTGTTGATGTTTTGGATGTAATGGCTTCAGAACCAAAGATATGTAAGTATCTCGACATACCTTTTCAGCATATCAATGGTGAGTTGCTCTCATCAATGAGAAGGGGAATAACAAAAAAGGAAACTTATGATCTGATTGAAACCATCCGGAATAAAATTCCCGGTATTGCTTTGCGCACTTCATTAATGGTTGGTTACCCAGGTGAAACTAAAAAGCATTTTCAGGAATTGATGGACTTTGTTCGTGATGTGCGTTTTGAGAGGCTTGGTGTATTTACATATTCTGAAGAAGATGGTACAAGGGCAGCAGCACTGAAAAACAGTGTTCCAAAATTGGTGAAACAAGAGCGGGCTGAACAAATCATGATGGTTCAGCAGGAAATTTCTGCTGAAATAAATAATGCAAAAATTGAAAAGGTGTTCAAAACCATTATTGATGGCAATGAAAATGGTTTTTATTATGGCAGAACAGAGTTTGACTCACCTGAGATTGATAATGAAGTTTTGATTTCTACAGCTAATGCTAAGTTAGAAATCGGATCATTTTACAATGTATTGATTAAAGATTCTGTAGAATTTGATCTTTACGGAGATATTGAGGAAAATATATAACGCTGTGATACAGTTGTTTTTTATATCAGCAACAAAAGAGTTTGTTTGAAAATTTATATCAATGAAGAAGATTAAAAACCCTTATATTGGTTACAAAGAGCATTACTGTTTTGGATGTTCACCACGGAATCCAATTGGTTTGAAACTTGATTTTTACGAAGATAAAGAATGGGTTGTATCAACCTGGAAACCGGGTTCTGAATATGAAGGTTGGCATGATATATTGCATGGAGGAATTCAATCAACACTGCTTGATGAATTAGGAAGCTGGGTAGCTTATTCAAAAAAAGGCGGAGTGGCTGTTACTTCAAAACTTGAAATAAGATTTATTAAACCTGTGTATATCAGTGATGGGGAAATAACTCTTAAAGGAAGGATAAAAGATATACGCCGGAATATTTTGGTAATTGAAGCATTTCTGTACGATGGAAAAAACGAAATAGGTGCTGAATGCCTTATGTATTATTTTGTATTGTCGCCTGCTCAAACTGCTAAACTTATGCCTTCCAGCGAAATAAATCAATTAATAAATGATGGATCAGAAGGCTTAGAGTAATACGTAAGTTTTACACACTAATGTATATCCATTTGATATACAGTTGATTATGTATTGAGCTTATTCTTTAAAATCTCTTCTTTTATACAAATCCCAAGTAAAGGCTCCCTGTTCCTTCACTGCATGACATGATATCCCTGCTTCAGTGCATTTTTCTTTCCAGATTTGAACTACCCGGGGCGACACTTTACCAGTGATTACTACATTGGCGCATTTATAGTTTTTCAGAACCCTTTCAGCATCATTGTTATTGTCAATAAGTATCAGTAAATCAAGATTATATGCTGAATCGCCATTCCATGTAGGGAGATCTTTGTCAACAAGCAAAATATGGCGATTGTCAAACTGAATTAAAGGGCAATTAATTTTAGCGGGTATGTTTTCAGATAAAGCTTGTTCCTTAAAAAAGCAGTCATTAAACGTAATTATTTGTTCCTGGTTAATTCCTTTATATACGTGATGGTTTGAAACCTGAAATTCAATTGAAGCGGGATCTTTTAAAACCAATGAATCAGCAAGTAAAATACTGTTTCGGCCAGTTATCAGATCAATAACTGAATAACGGTTGATTGAATAAACAGTAAGCTGCTTTTGGGTTGAACGCTGGTATTGTTTTATTGTTCCGGAAACAGCAAATAAAATAAGGAGTAATAAAGAGAAATGTAAGAAAATTGGTTTTCTTGATAAATAGGCTCTGAAAACAGTAAAAATAATCAGGAACAGAATTATTGTCTCAGCAAGATTGATGAATAAACCTGTTGTAACTGAATAGGGGAGATTGTCAATAAAAGTTACACTTTGGTTGAGTATTTTAAGCATTAATATCAGAAGCCAGGTGATCCATTTTGCAACAATAGTGAGTGGAGAAAGTATCACGCTAAGGAAACCGGCATATAAAATCAAGGTTGCGAGAGGAATAGCAATCAGGTTTGTAATAATGAAATAGTTTGGGAACTGATGAAAGTAGAATAACCCCAAAGGTGCAGTTCCTAATTGGGCAGCAACGGAAACTGTAGTGATCCCCCATATATTATCTGCAATTTTATTTTTTGGTCGCCAAATCTGATAAATTGTGGGCTGAATTGCTACTATTGCTATTACTGCTGCATATGATAATTGAAATCCTACATTATAAATAAGGAAGGGGTTGAAGAGAAGCAATATGAACGCAGATACGGTAAGACTATTGAAAACACCGGCTTTTCGCTTTATCCCGGTACCAATAATCACAAAACTGAACATGGTTGCTGCCCGCAATACAGCCGGTGCAAGACCTGTAAGCATGGCGTAGAACCAGATCCCGATAAGTAAAATTAAACTTCGGAGTGCCCGTGCATATTTATTTCGTTTAAGAAAGAAAAGCAAGGCATTAAGTACCATATAAATAACGCCTACATGCAAGCCTGATACACAAAGAATATGTATGGCACCTGCCGATGAGAATTCTTTTCGGGTATCGTTATCAAGATAATCGTCCATGCCCAGTACCAAGGCAGTGACTACAGCAAAATTTCGACCTGAGATTCCCTGATTTTCAAAAATGTTGATAAATGATTTTCGAAGTTTTAATGCAAACATTATAACCGGATTGCCATAATTATTCCCTAGGGTTGCCCATTCATTACTTTTGACAAAGCTCTGATACTGAATGTTTTTTAGGTGCAAAAACCGACTATAATCAAATTCGTGAGGATTTGCAGGCGGGTCAGGCTCACGAAGCGAAGCATATACAATTAATTTATCGCCGTAAGCAATTCTTTCTTCATTGCTTTCTTTCGGAAAATAAAGCAATGCATTGCCGGTTGCTTTTACCCATGAGCTGTCGCTTTCAATGGCTATTATTTCGGCAAGTGCTTTGTATGAATTTGCCCTTATTTCTGGTTGCCATTTTATTTGAACCAGCAAGGGTTCAGTACCAGTATATGAATGTGATAAATGCAGGGGATTGATACGTTTGTCATACATCCGGCTATATTCAAATCCTATGGCAATCATTATAATAGCCAGAAGAATACCGGGTAACCAGCGTAATTTGTAGATTTTTGATCTGGTTATGAAAATTTGCGAAATAAGTATTAAGAAAAACAGGACAGGGAAAATACTGTAATGAATTGAGATCTGCCGGTTCAGATTAAGTTGCAACAGTATTCCCAATACATAAAAAACAAGTAAACGAAACAGAGTGTACTGATTCCACCGGTTCATGTATTAGCTTATAAAAATTGTTCCATTTCCTGATTTGTTTTTTAACCTAGTATCACACCAATAATGGTTGCCGAAAACAATGATGCCAGAGTTCCTCCTATCAGGGCTTTAATGCCATACTTCGAAAGCTGTACCCGCTGATTTGGAGCCAGCGATCCAATTCCTCCTATCTGGATACCTATAGATGCAAAGTTTGCAAAACCACATAATATGTATGTAGCCATAATTATTGATTTCCCTGACACAAAAGCTCCGGCTTCCTTTAACTCTGCAAGACTTACATATCCAATAAATTCAGTCATGATGACTTTTTCTCCCAATAACCTGCCTACAAGTGTAATGTCAGGGGTTGCAATACCAAGTAACCACATTAACGGTGCAAAGAGATAGCCCAGAATAAACTGTAATGAAAGGCCATTATATTGCCCGTTACTGAAATCTGCTATTATATTATTCAAACCGGTAAGACTACCGATTTTTATTAAAATAAAATTAGTCATTGCAATTAAAGCTATGAAAACCAATAACATAGCTGCAACATTAACAGCTAACCTTAATCCTTCGCCGGTGCCGTTTGAAATTGCATCAAGGATATTGCTTCCAATTTTATCTTTTGTAACTTCAATAGTTTTATCAATATCTTCGGTTTGCGGAACCAACATTTTTGAAACAATAACCGCCCCTGGTGCAGCCATTACCGAAGCTGTGATAAGATGTTTAGCAAATAATAATTTTTGCACGGGGTCATTTCCTCCAAGAAAGCTTATATAAGCAGCCAGCACACCTCCTGCCATAGTTGCCATACCACCAACCATAACCAACAAGATTTCGCTTTTTGTCATTTTTGGCAGGTAGGCTTTTACAAGTAGTGGTGCTTCGGTTTGACCAAGGAAAATATTACCAGCAACCGATAGGCTTTCAGCACCTGATAAGCGCATAGCTTTGGTCATGAGCCAGGCAAGTGCATAAACTACTTTTTGTATTATTCCCAAATAAAATAATAAACTTGTAAGTGCCGAGAAAAATATAATGGTTGGCAATACCTGAAAAGCAAAAATAAATCCATATGCATCGGGATTCATTAAATCGCCTAACAGGAATATACTTCCTTCTCTTGTGAAATCAAGAATCCGGACAAATATTTTTCCAATAAATTCAAAAGTTGCCATTATAAACGGTACTTTAAGTACCCCTATGGCAAGAAGTATCTGAATTGATAATCCTATTCCCACAACTTTCCAGGAAATTGCCTTACGGTTTGAACTTAGCAGGTAAGCAACAAAAAGTAAAACCAATAACCCGAATAAGCCACGTAAAATAGCTATGAATGTAATCCCGGTGCCTTTTTCGGCATCCGTCAGCAACAGTGATGATGAAGCTGAGGTTTCAGTTTGTTCAACTATTTTAGTCTGGCTGATTGTGTCGTTGATGTTTGTAATGCTGTCTTGTTGCTGAGCATAACAATTTACTGAGAATAATAATGTAATAAAGATTACCTGCAGCAATAATTTGATTAAATGTTTCATAAGAGCACCGAGAGATAAATGTTTGAGTATAAAGTGTTTATTAAAAATGCGTTAGATGTATTTTTGATTTTTTCAAATTATTTAAGTTTCTTCGCCTTTACGTTTTTTAATTTCATCACGGATCAAAGAAGCTTTTTCATAATCCTCAGATTCTATAGCTTCCTGCAGCATGATTTTTAATTCACCAAGATCAAGTTGCGGCAAATCTCTTCTTTTTTTCTTTTTTTCTTTTTCAGTTTTTTTCTTCGGCTCAGTTGATTCTTCATCAACGACAATACCGGCTTCATCTAAAATGTTTTGTAAAGTATAGATCGGACAATTAAAACGTATTGCAAGTGCTATTGCATCAGAAGTTCGGGAATCAATTCTAATTTCACTATTCCCGTCATAGCAAACTAATTCAGCATGAAAAACACCACTTATAAACTTATTTATCACTACTTCCAGTAATTGTATTTGAAAAGCAGTTGCAAAAGTTTTAAAAAGATCGTGGGTTAAGGGTCTGGCAGGTCTGATTTTTTCAATTTCAATAGCAATGGCATGAGCTTCAAAAGCACCAATGATAATTGGCAAACGGCGCTTCCCATCAATTTCTCCTAAAATGAGAGCATACGCATTTGTCTGAGATTGGCTGTATGACATTGCTCTTACTTCTAATTGTATCTTTTTCATTTTCTTTTATTTATCAGTTTTGCCTGTTTCAGATTTCCATGGTAAAACAAAATAATATTTTAATAGCAGTTAATAAACGATGCATTCAATTTTCAGGCTTGTAAAAATACAACATAATTAACAAATGAATAGCGTACTTCGTTTTTAAAATGATTTTGATTTTTATTTAAAGTTTTAAGCTTGTTGGTAAACCAATAAACTTATTTTGTTGATTAACAGGTGATTTCATTGTTAGTTTATTGAATTTTGCGATGGAATATACTATGTTGTGTTATAAGGCTTTTCCTGAAAAAATAATTTATAGCTTCATTATTCATTTTCTGATAATTGTTTTTTAGTTCACTGAAATCAAAATTTGCTTTTCTGAAAAGGAATATCCTGCGAATTATCATTGATTTTTACTTTTTTCAGATTGATGTAATAAAACCGGTATGGCAGATATGCAATAACAAGCTCTTTTGATAATTTTCTCATTATATTATTGATACTTTCTTCATTTTAAATATACTTTATTATTTTTGCCGGCTAATTACAGACTATCTTCATCATATTCTCATAGTTTACATATTATTATTGAACAAAAAACGACTTTAAACATTTATCCTTCAACTTTAAACTTTTTAAAACAAATATTTATGAGAAGAAAACAACTTGTACTATCTGTTCTTGCGGCATTGCTGCCTTTTATTGCTAATGCCCAATCAACCGGTGCAGAGTCAGGTTTTGATTTAATGTATCTGATTGCCATTGGCTCAGCTGCCGCACTGGTATTTGCATGGTATTTAACCAAACAAATTAATAAGAAAAGTCCCGGAACCGAGAGGATGAAGGAATTATCGGGGTATATTCAGGAAGGGGCAATGGCTTACTTGAAGCAACAGTATAAGGTGGTTGGAATATTTTTTATCGTACTTTTTCTTTTACTGGGTTTTATAGCATGGGTATTGCCTTTTATTACCGGCGAAGTATGGCTTTCTAAATTTGTACCCGTAGCATTTATCACCGGTGGGTTCTTTTCAGGTCTTGCAGGATATGTTGGAATGAGGGTTGCTACTAAAGCCAATGCCCGTACAGCTATGGCTTCAAGCGAAAGCTTGAATTCAGGACTCAGGGTTGCATTTGATAGTGGAACTGTGATGGGAATGACTGTTGTAGGACTTGGACTGCTTGACCTGGCTATTTGGTATTTATTGCTGCGATATGTATTTGTTGTTCCTATTGGTGAAATTCCGCCTATTATGATTACTTTCGGGATGGGTGCTTCTTCAATGGCACTTTTTGCACGTCTTGGAGGGGGTATATTTACTAAAGCTGCTGACGTAGGAGCCGACCTTGTTGGTAAAATAGAAGCCGGGATTCCTGAGGACGACCCGCGTAATCCTGCTACAATTGCCGATAACGTTGGTGATAACGTAGGTGACGTGGCTGGTATGGGTGCCGACCTTTACGAAAGTTATGTAGGATCAATTGTTGCTACAATGGCACTTGGAGCTGTTGGTGCAATTGCCAGCGGTCATGAAAATCTGGCATTCCGTTATATTGAATTACCCGGTATGATAGCCGTGGTAGCCGTTTTAGCTTCAATCTTTGGAACCTTTTTGGTTAAAGCTGATGATAATGCTACTCAGAAGACATTGCTAAAAGCTTTAAGAACCGGGATATACAGTGCTACTGCCATTATCTCGGTAGCTTCATTTTTCATTGTTTGGTGGCTTGTTGGAATGGAACAGATTGGATTTTGGGGTTCAATGATGGTAGGTTTAATTGCAGGAAACGTAATAGGTTATTTTACTGAATATTATACTTCTGATAATTATAAACCAACTCAGAACCTTGCCTCTACTGCACAAACTGGACCGGCAACCGTGATCATTGGTGGTATTGCTCTTGGTATGAAATCTACTGCTATTCCAGTTCTTACTATCGTAATCGCTACTCTTGGTGCATACTTTTTTGCTGGCGGTGGTTTGTTCGGATTATACGGAATTGGACTTGCAGCAGTGGGTATGTTGAGTACACTTGGAATTACTCTTGCTACTGATGCTTATGGCCCGGTAGCTGATAATGCTGGCGGTATTGCTGAAATGTCTAAAATGGATCCTCAGGTTCGTAAACGCACCGATGCCCTTGATGCACTTGGTAACACCACAGCAGCCACAGGTAAAGGTTTTGCTATTGGTAGTGCTGCTCTCACAGCTTTAGCTCTTTTAGCTGAATATGGCAATAAGATAATTGAAACCCTTAAACTTGATACACTTAATATAAGTCAATGGAAAGAAGCTTTTGCAAGTGCTGAAATTTCAGGATATGATAGTTTCCTTGTTCAGATTGACAATTTATGGCATCTTTCAGTTAATATACTCGATCCACTTGTTCTTATCGGATTATTCATAGGAGCAGGTTTGCCTTTCCTTTTTACTGCAATGTCAATGGGTGCTGTTGGTAGAGCTGCTCAGGCTATGGTTGAGGAAGTAAGACGTCAGTTCAGGGAATTTCCCGGTATTCTGCTTGGTAAAGATAAGCCTGATTATGCACGTTGTGTGGAAATTAGCACCAGAGGCGCTCAGCGCGAAATGATAACTCCTTCATTATTGGCTGTTATTGCCCCCGTAGTAGTTGGAATATTATTCGGACCTGCTGCTGTAATTGCTATGTTATCAGGTGCATTAACCAGTGGATTTGTGCTTGCCATTATGATGGCAAATTCAGGTGGTGCTTGGGATAATGCAAAGAAATATGTGGAAAGTGGTAAATTTGGCGGAAAAGGAAGCGATGCTCACAAAGCTGCTATTGTTGGAGATACAGTTGGCGATCCTTTTAAGGATACATCAGGTCCAAGTATTAATATTCTTATAAAGCTTATGAGCATGGTAAGTATTGTTTTTGTCGGAACCACCATTGGTTTGAATAAATTACTCATAGCCCTGCTACATAGTATTTTTGGATAATAATCATCAATAAATCATAATCACTTAAAATGTTAACAAACAATTTCGTAAAACGACATAACGGTCCTGATAAGGATCAGACAGTCCGCATGCTTGAGTATGTGGGTGTTAACTCATTGGATGAATTAGTTGACCAGATAGTTCCTGAATCCATCAGAATGAAAAAGGAATTGGATCTTCCCAACGGGCTTAACGAATATGAATTAATTCAGCACTTAAAGGAATTAGGTTCGCAAAACCAGATTTTTAAGTCTTTTATCGGGCTTGGATATTATAGTACGATCTTGCCGGGCGTGATTCAGCGTAATATCCTTGAAAATCCCGGTTGGTACACATCTTATACACCTTATCAGGCTGAAATTTCTCAGGGCAGACTTGAAGCCTTGCTTATGTATCAGACTATGATAGCTGATATGACCGGTTTGCCACTTGTTAATGCCTCGCTTCTTGATGAAGGCACGGCTGCTGCTGAAGCTATGATTATGTTTTTTAATGCTCGTTCGCGCGATAAGGTTAAATTAAATGCCAATGTTTTCCTGGTTTCAGAACGTATGTTCCCTCAAACTCTTGCTGTTCTGCAAACGCGTGCTAATCCTCTTGGCATTGAGATTAAAGTTGGTGACTATCAGAAATTTGAGGTCAGCGATAAGGTGTTTGGAATATTGGTTCAATATCCTGATGAACATGGAGCTATTCATGATTATCGGAAACTGGTTGAAAAGTTTTCAGCTTTAGGTATTCCTGTTGCTGTTGCTGCCGATTTGTTAAGCCTTGCTTTACTTACACCTCCAGGTGAATGGGGTGCCGATGTAGTTCTTGGTTCAACCCAAAGATTTGGTTTGCCAATGGGATTTGGTGGACCTCATTCAGGTTATTTCGCTTCAAAAGAAGAATATAAACGTTTTATCCCTGGTAGAATTATAGGCGTTTCAGTTGATGCAAAGGGAAACAGGGCTTTGAGAATGGCGTTGCAAACCCGTGAACAACATATCAAGCGTGAAAGAGCTACATCAAATATCTGTACTGCACAGGCTCTGTTAGCCATCATGTCAGGATTCTGGGCTGCATATCATGGTCCTAAAGGGATTTATGAAATTGCACGTCATATTAATATTCTTACCGGCGTTTTGGACCAGGAGGCAAAGTCTCTGGGATTCAAACAGCATAATGAGAATTTCTTTGATACACTTTGTTTTGAGCTGCCCGACAAAGTCGAAATGAGTGAGATCAAAAAACTTGCTCTCAGAAATAAAATGAATTTCAGGTATATTGACGACAGGCTGCTCAGCATAAGCATTGATGAAGTTGCATCTCTTGAAGATATTAATGTGATTCTCAGAATATTTGCTGAAGTTAATGGTAAGAAATATACTTCTTTTGTATGCGACTCTGTTAAATGTGGTAAGATTCAAACCTTTGCACCTGAATTCATTCGTAAAAGTTCTTACCTGCAGCACGAAAGCTTTAATGCGTATCATAGTGAAACTGAAATGATGCGTTTCATGAAAAAGCTTGAAAATCGTGACCTTGCACTTAACCGCACAATGATACCGCTTGGTTCATGTACTATGAAACTGAATGCTGCGACAGAAATGTTTGCATTGAGCTGGCAGGAGTTTGGTGCAATTCATCCGTTTGCTCCTGCTGATCAGACCCAGGGTTATTTAAAACTTATTGAGCAGCTTGATAAAGATTTGAGCGAGATCACAGGATTTGAGCGTATCTCATTTCAACCTAATTCAGGAGCATCAGGTGAATATACCGGTTTGCTTGTGATAAGGGAATACCTGAGAAGTACAGGACAGGAACAACGTAATATCTGCCTCATTCCTGCATCCGCTCATGGAACAAATCCGGCAAGTAGCGTCATGGCAGGGTTGAATGTAGTTGTTG
Organism: uncultured Bacteroidales bacterium; assembly: GCA_964550455.1. Classification (GTDB taxonomy): domain Bacteria; phylum Bacteroidota; class Bacteroidia; order Bacteroidales; family JAAYJT01; genus JAAYJT01. The sequence goes on from CAZJZG010000010.1 coordinate 57,538, forward strand.
TAAAAACTGATCCTGATGGAAATATTGATTTGGCTGATCTTAAAGAAAAAGCTGAGAAATATCGTGAAAACCTTGCTGCTGCCATGATTACCTATCCTTCCACACATGGGGTGTATGAAGAGGGCATTCTTGAAGCCATAAAAATCATTCATGATAATGGCGGACAGGTATACATGGACGGGGCTAATATGAATGCTCAGGTTGGACTTACCAATCCTGGAATTATTGGCGCTGATGTATGTCATTTAAACCTGCATAAAACTTTTGCCATTCCTCATGGTGGCGGTGGACCCGGTGTTGGACCAATAGGGGTTGCAAAACATCTGGTACCGTTCTTGCCGGGTCATCCTTTGGTAAAAACCGGTGGTGATAAGAGCGATCTGGTAGTTGCCGCTGCACCTTATGGAAGTGCAATGATCCTGACTATTTCTTATGCCTATATCAAATTATTGGGTGGCAAAGGCTTAACTGAAGCTACCAAATATGCAATGCTAAATGCAAATTATCTTAAGGCACAACTTGAAAAAGATTATAAGATCCTTTACACAGGTAAGAAAGGCTGGGTTGCGCATGAGATGATCATTGATTGCAATACTTTTGGCCGCACAAGTGGAGCAGGTGCTATTGATATTGCAAAGCGTTTGATGGATTTTGGTTTCCATGCACCTACAGTTGCGTTCCCGGTTGTAGGGACTTTAATGGTTGAGCCTACCGAAAGTGAATCTTTATACGAACTCGATCGTTTTTGCGAAGCTATGCTTATCATCCGTGATGAGATACGTGAAATTGAAGAAGGTAAGATCGCTCTTCAGGACAGTGTAGTGAAAAATGCTCCTCACACCTGCGAAATGGTAGTAACAGATGAGTGGAAGTATTCCTACTCCCGCGAAAAAGCAGCTTTCCCTGCGCCGTACCTCAAAAAGGATAAATACTGGCCTTCGGTTACAAGGATTGATGATGCTTTTGGCGATAGAAATCTGGTTTGCACATTTGAGCCAACTGAGGAAATGATGAAGTAATGAGCATTTCTGAGTTATTGAAAATTCGGATACAGGAATTGTGACTCAGAATTGTGGCTTTATTTATAGTTTTTTGGTTTAGCTGTCAAATATAGCTTAAATAGCTGAATCTTAAGCTACACGTACATCTGAAGCACAGTGTTTGGTTCAGATTATGATTTGTTGACTTTATTGCATTTAGTACGATATTTATTGGATTCTTCTGGGCGCTGAGTATATCTGTGCCTTCTGCTTATCAGTTAGTTCTTGTAGTAATTCTAAAGAAAAACGGATTGCATTATACTAAGGAGTGTATCAGGGCTGCGAGTTGTTTGGCTTGTGCCTGGCGGCTGTATTTTAAGACATCGGCAAGTGGTTTTGTTTGCAGCTTCTCAGCTATATAATCATTATACAGAGCCTCCAGCCATTGAGTCATTGATTCAAGGTCGTGGTATTCAAATGTTCTGCCTCTCTTAGTTTCATTTAATATCAGAGCAGCTTCACCGTCAACAGGTCCTATACATATTACAGGGCACCCTGTGGCAAGGTATTCAAAAAGTTTGCCCGTTACTATACCTAATCGGTTAGGTGTTTGATTTATCAATAGCAGTAATGCCGATGATGAAGCAGCAATTCTTAAGGCTTCAATATGAGGAAGGTATGATATAAATTCTGCGTAAGCTTCAAGATTGTATTTTTTGAGGCTCTCCATAACACTATAATCGGTTTTCCCTACAAATTGCAAACGAAAGCCTTCTTTGATACTGTGGTTTTTTTCTAAAAGACCGGAAATGGCTTTCCAGAGAGTTTCAGGGTTACGATCGCTATTGATACTGCCAATATGGGTAACAGTGAAATACTTATCAGGTACAACAGGAAGAAAAGTGAAATCATCCTCATCAAAACCATTTGGAATTATTTCTACATTTGATGCACCGAGAAATTTAAGTCTCCCTGCAAGGTGTCTGCCAACGGTTATAACAGAATTGGCTTTGGCAAGCACTTCCTTTTCCAGCATTTTATGCTTGCGGTCAGCTAATCGGGTAAGTCTTAACTTATCATAAAAATCAATTTCTGTCCATGGGTCACGGAAGTCAGCCAGCCAGGGTATATTGAGTTTTTTCTTTAATCCCAAAGCAATAAGGTGCATTGAATGTGGCGGTCCTGACGAAATTATCAGATCAACAGGTTTTTTTTGCAGGTATTTGCTTAGAAATCTTATTGATGGTTTGACCCAGAAACACCTGGCGTCAGGAATAAAAAAATTACCTCTAACCCATACAGAGAGTTTTTCCAAAAAGCCTTTGCTTTTTTCTTCTTTTAGAAATCCATGTGGAATTCTGGCATCTTTTTGCTTACCTGTAAGCTTCTTGTAGATATGATATGGTTCCCAAACAGGTGTTTTTATTACTGTCAGATTTTCCGGTATATCATTTAGAAGGGTTTCATCAAAATCAGGTGGTTCAGGATTTTCAGGAGTGTAAATTACAGGCTCGCAATTATGGAGGTGCAGAAATTTTGAAAGTTTCAGCCAGCGCTGTACGCCTGCACCCCCGCTTGGCGGCCAGTAATATGTTATTATTAGCACCTTCTTCATGATGTTTACCTTAATTTCAGGAAATGCCCGAGTTAAGCTTTCTTTTGATCTCAACAGCAATAAATCCCAGAATAAGTAAGGCCATCAGTACCGACCCGACCAGTGATATTTTCTCACCGGTATAGTAAGATTTAGGTTCGAACCTGAATTCTATATCATGTTCACCTTGCGGTAAAATAATAGCCCGCAAAATATAATTAACCCTGAAATGTGGAACTGGATTTCCGTTAAGAAAGGCATTCCAGCCTTTATCATAATAAATATCCGAAAAAACAGCGATCTGGCTGGTTTCTGACGATGCTTTGTAAGTCAGCTTGTTAGGAGCGTACGATTTAAGTTCAATATTTGCCTCAGGGTCATGCTCCAGTGTTACATTTTTGTAATTGTCGCTAAATCTTTTATCTATTATTGCGTACAGTTCAGGTTCGAAATTATTTAATGCATCTATTTCCGCATCAGCATTCTCAACTTCTTTATAGCGACTCACTAACCAGGCATTTCCCATAGCCTGGAAATTTATCTGTGCAACCGGCTGCTTGTTCTGATCAGTTGTAATTATATACTTGGTATTCAGTATGCTCAATACTGCTTCATTGCCTTTACTAATATGATGATCAATGAGATCCTGATATCTTTGAAGTTTTGCTCCATGATAACCACCTATTGATTTATGGAAATAACTGGTTGAAACTTCGTTAAATGTGTTTGAAGCCAGATTAAGAACACGAAAATAAGGGTCTGCATCCTTAAGAATTATCTCATCGGCAACAGTGGGCTGGAATGGTTTTTCCACTAATCTGCGGTTGACAAAAGCATCATTATTCAGGTAACGGCGGTCAATTGTCCACATGTCTGCAATAATCAAAGCTGCAAGGATAAGAATAAAAATATGTGGTTTTAATTTCCTGAAATACAAAATGATAATCAATGCTGCTGCGGCAAGGATAAAAGCAAAACTACGCAATGCATCGGCTTTTAAAATAGATATTCTTACAATTTTAAGCTGATTTACGAACATATCCACAGTAGCAGCCAGTTCGGGCTGGCTGTTCTTAATATCCTGAAGGCCTGTCATTTCCTGGGGTGTTATAAATTTGAAAAATATTCCGGGGAGTAAGTAAAATATCAATGCCAGTCCACCCGTAACAGATAATGCAATGATGAATTCACTAATCTTCTCTTTGATTATCAAAGGATTGTTCATTATTTCCTTAAGTGCAAGCAATGCAAGCAATGGCACACAAAGCTCTGCAATAACAAGAGTCATTGATACGGCCCTGAATTTATTATATCCAGGAACGTAATCAAGGAAAAAGTTGCTGAAAGCCATAAAGTTATGACCCCATGCGAGCAACACTGATAATATGAATGCAGCTAACAAACCCCATTTAAGATGTCCTTTTACTATGAAGACTCCCAGCACAAACAGAAAAAATATTATGGCTCCCATATAAACCGGGCCGGAAGTAAAAGGCTGCTCACCCCAGTAATGATTCTGACTTCCAACCCATTCCTGGTACTGCCTTTCCGTTTTTTTAAGTGCATTTTCATTTTCAAAGATTGATTGGGTTGCACCACCCTTAATATTAGGAATAAAAAGAGAAAAAGTTTCTCCTATTCCATAGCTCCAGCGGGTAGCATAATCCCTGTCAAGCCCGGTGGCTGTTTGAATCCCTTCAGTATCAGCTAATTCTGAACCGCCTCGTATTGTGTACTTCGAATATTCCCTGGTGGTTAACATATTGGTGATATTAACTGTTACAGCAAGTAAAAGAGCTAGAATCAGCACCCCGATCCCTGAAAAAAATGAGAGTAATTGCTTATTTATGATTGCATAAACCAGCCACGCAATGCCAACTGCAAGAACTAAAAACAAAAGATAATAAGTGATCTGAAAATGATTGGCATTAATTTCCAGTGAAAGAAAAATGGCTGACAGTAAACCGCCACTGAGGAGTTTCCCCCGTAATGTTAAAATAATACCAGCCAGCACAGGAGCCATATAAGCTATTGCAACTGCTTTTGAATTATGTCCGGCGCCTATAATAATAAAATGATATGATGATAAGGCAAAAGCTAATGCTCCTAATATTGAGAGCCATGGACTAACACCGAGCACCAGCATAAGTATATAGAATCCAATGAAGTACAGAAATATCATGTCGGCAGGACGGGGTAGTCCGAGAGTCATGATTTTATGAAATAAATTTGAAATATTATTTTTAAACAGTGTGGAAATCTGATAAGCCGGCATACCTCCAAACATTGAATTAGTCCATAAAGGTTCTTCACCGGTTTTTGCCCTGAAATCACTTATCTCTTTCGACATACCGGTATGATTCATTATATCAGGCTGAGATATCTTTTTCCCTTCCAGAACCGGTGAAACATATGCAATGGATAAAACAATGAAAATGACTATTGCTGCAATATGAGGTACAGATTTTTTTACTATTTCCCGGATCATATTAATAAGGTATAATTGAGTTAATTGTTGTCATTAATTTCTACGAAATCAACATATTCGCCTTCCTGATCAGGTTTGTTTCCTGAAGCGTCGGACTTTTTCTGATATGTGATATGAATACTTCCTTCCGGTTTTGCCGGATCTTGCTTAACCTGATAATTTTGTTGCTGTTTATGCATCCACGATTTGAATTTTCGCGACAGAAAATATCGTAGAAACAGCCTTATTAGTAGCGAAACCAATAAAATTATTGCAATAAATTTAAGCATAGAAATATATTTTCAGGCAAAAATAAGATATTTAACACTTCCTTAATGTAATTCTGTGCAACTACAATCAGGCGGATTATTAATCATTCACCCATACGACTACATTTTTTCCGGAACTTCAATTCCAAGCAGAGCCATTGATTTTTTAACAACCTGTCCTGTGAATAACGAAAGTGCAAGTCTGAACCTTGCAAGAACAGGATCAGGTTCGTGCAAAATTGAAAATTCATGATAAAACTGGTTGAATTCTTTGGCGAGTTCGTATACATAATTAGCTATAGTTGCCGGACTGTATGAATCACCAGCTTCCTGCACTACACCGGGGAATTCATATAATAAGCGCAACAGGTTTTTTTCCTTAACGGGAATTGGTTTTGGTGCTTCAACGATCAGTAAAAGTAAATCCTGAATATCAACACCATTTTCAACTGCTTTGCGGGCTACGGATTTTATACGGGCATGGGTGTACTGTATGAATGGTCCTGTGTTTCCGTTGAAATCAATAGATTCTTTGGGGTTGAACATCATTGTTTTTCGTGGGTCAACCTTTAGAATGAAATATTTAAGCGCACCCAATCCGAGAATGTTAAACAATTTGTCCAGTTCCTCTTCTGAAAATCCCTCAGTCTTGCCAAGTTCCATCGTAGTTTGTTTTGCTGTGTCATACATTTCCTGTATCAGATCATCAGCATCAACCACCGTACCTTCTCTTGATTTCATTTTTCCGTGTGGAAGTTCAACCATGCCATAGGAGAGGTGATGTAATTTGTCAGCCCATGAATATCCTAACTGATCAAGAATTATTTTTAAAACTTCAAAATGATAATTTTGCTCATTTCCAACAACATATATCATTTTTTGTGGCTGATAGTTTTCATACCTGCTGCATGCAGTGCCCAGATCCTGAGTCATATAAACCGAAGTACCATCAGCACGCAAAAGTAATTTCTCATCAAGCTGATAATCACTTAGGTCTGCCCATACCGAACCGTCAGATTTTTCATTAAGATATCCTTGTTTTACTCCTTTTGCCACTATTTCTTTTCCATCAAGGTAAGTATCTGATTCATAATCAATAGCTTCGAAAGTGATTCCAAGCCTATTATATGTTTTGTCGAACCCTTCATACACCCATCCATTCATCATCTTCCACATATTTCGTATTTCTTCGTCAGCATTTTCCCATTTACGAAGCATTTCACGTGCCTGAGCCATTAATGTTGAATTATTCTCTGCTTCTTCCTGCGATAAACCTCGTTGCATTAGATTTTGAAGTTCAGCTTTATATTGCTTTTCGAACAATACATAATATTTCCCTACAAGATGATCGCCTTTCATACCTGCGGTAACAGGGTTTTCATTATTGCCCCATAATTTCCACGCCAGCATTGATTTACATATGTGTATCCCCCTGTCATTCACCAGATTGATTTTAATTACTTCCTTTCCATTGGCTTTCAGGATCTCAGCAAGCGAAAACCCAAGCAGATTGTTGCGAATATGGCCAAGATGCAAAGGTTTGTTTGTGTTGGGTGATGAAAATTCTATTAAAACCGGCGGCTCATCCTTCTGGGGTTGAAATCCATATTCACCATTATTCAGGGCTTCAGTAAAAAATAAGTTCCAAAAATTATCTGTTAAATTCAGATTTAGAAAACCTTTTATTACATTATAGCGATTTATAATATCAGGATATGAAATCAGCAGGTATTCGCCAATCTCGTGGCCGAGCTTTTCCGGCGATTTACCTGCAAGTTTTGTCAAACCAAAAAGCACAATCGTAAAATCTCCTTCAAACTCCTTTTTTGTTTTCTGGATCTGAATAGTTTTATCGGAAATGTCCAACCGGTAGAGGCTTTTAATAGCTTTTCGGGTTAAATCAGGTAGAATATCGTGAATCATTACAGTTAAATTATGAGCCGCAAAATTACAGCTTTTATAATATTTTTTATTGTTTTTATAATAATTTGAATAACAGCATATTATGCTTGTTTTTTTTGTTAAATAATTTGTTTGTTATCTTTTTGTTTATAAAATTTTAACACTCAATCATTTGCAAAATTGCTTAAAAGTCTATCTTTGCAAAATACTAGGTTTTGAATGAAGTTATTTTTATGGGTCGGGAAGGTTTAATTCAGAGCAATTCAAATATTCTGTCATTTCCATTATTTTATTCTGTATTCCTTTGGAAAACAATTTATTAACTCTAAATAATTCTGTGTTTTTATGAAGAAAAAAGTAATTATTATTGGTGCTGCAGGAAGAGATTTCCACAATTTCAATGTTTATTTCCGTGGTAATCCTGCTTATGATGTAGTAGCTTTCACTGCTGCACAGATACCTGACATTGATGGTAGAAAATATCCGGCTGAACTGGCTGGTAAAGATCTTTATCCTGATGGAATTCCAATTTATTCGCAGGATATTCTTGAAGATCTGATTAAGGAACACAATATAAATGATTGTGTTTTTGCATACAGTGATGTGTCATACAATGATATAATGGGTGTTAGTGCTCAGGTTAATGCTGCCGGTGCCAATTTTGTTCTCTTAGGTCCAAACGATACCTATTTAAAGAGTAAAAAGCCTGTTATTGCTGTTGGTGCAACCCGTACAGGATGTGGTAAAAGCCAGACTTCACGTACCATTATTGAACTGCTTATGCAGCAGGGACTTAAGGTTGTAGCTGTAAGACACCCAATGCCCTATGGCGATCTTGTAAAGCAGAAAGTTCAGCGTTTTGCTACTGTTGAGGATCTGAAACTGCATAAATGTACAATTGAAGAAATGGAAGAGTACGAACCTCACGTAGTTCGCGGTAATGTTATTTATGCCGGAGTTGACTATGAAGCTATTTTACATGCTGCCGAGAACGATCCTGATGGCTGTGATGTTATAATTTGGGATGGTGGAAATAACGATTTCGCATTTTATAAGCCCGACCTTATGGTTACGGTTGTTGACCCGCATCGTGCCGGACACGAACTGAGCTATTATCCCGGTGAGGTAACTTTACGTCTTGCTGATGTAGTAGTTATAAACAAGATTGATACCTCAGGTCCTGAAGATATTCAGACTGTTCGTGAGAATATTGCCAAGGTAAATCCGGATGCAATTGTTATTGATGGTGCTTCACCAATTACTGTTGATGATATTTCAATGATACGCGGAAAGCGTGTTTTGGTTGTAGAAGATGGTCCAACTCTTACTCATGGTGAGATGAAAATAGGTGCCGGAACTGTTGCTGCACTTAAATTTGGTGCCGCTGAGCTTGTCGATCCACGCCCGTATGCTGTAGGTAGTCTTGTTGATGTTCTGAAAAAATATACCCATATCGGTGCTCTTCTGCCTGCAATGGGATATGGCGAAAAGCAGATAAAAGACCTGGAAGCTACCATTGCCAATACTGAATGTGACACAGTGATTATTGGTACGCCTATTGATCTTAATCGTGTTGTTAAAATCAATAATCCAAATACACGTGTAAATTATGATCTGCAGGAAATTGGTCTTCCTACGTTTAAAGAAGTAATAGCCGATTTTATAAAAGCACATAATTTAAAATAAAAGTTTTAAAAGGCGATTCCAACGGAATCGCCTTTTTTTTAATTTCGAACTCTAATCAATCAAATTTAAATATTTCATACATAAATGAAAAACAGGAGTTTAATATCCATTAGCGATTTTAGTAAAGAAGAGATCCTTCAGTTACTGGATCGGGCTAAAGAGTTTGAAAAAGAACCTATACAAAGGATTCTTGAGAATTATGTTATAGCCACATTATTTTTCGAACCATCAACACGTACCCGTCTTAGCTTTGAAAGTGCCGTTAGCAGGCTGGGAGGGAAGATCATTAGTTTTACTGACTCCATGTCTTCGAGCGTGCAAAAAGGTGAATCTCTGAAAGATACAATCAAAACAGTTTGTAATTACAGCGATTTGATTGTTATGCGTCATCCGCGGGAAGGTAGTGCACGTTTTGCATCTGAAGTAGCTTCAGTTCCGGTCATAAATGCCGGTGATGGAGCAAATCAGCACCCTACACAATGTCTTCTTGATCTTTATTCAATTTTTAAAACACAGAAGCGACTTGATGATCTGAACATTATGATGGTTGGCGATTTGAAATATGGCCGTACAGTGCATTCGCTTGTTATTGCCATGTGTCATTTTAATACAGCTTTTCATCTTGTTTCGCCGGTTGAATTAAAATTGCCCGGATCGGTAAAGGTTCACATCAAGAATAAAAACCTAGATTATTATCAATATACTGATCTTATGGAAGCCATTCCTAAAGCTGACATTATCTATATGACCCGGATCCAGAAAGAGAGATTCTCTGATCCCATAGAATATGAAAAAGTAAAAAACAGCTATGTTTTGGCTGCTGAAATGCTTCACGCGATCAAACCCAATATGAAGGTGCTGCATCCATTGCCCCGCGTAAATGAGATCAGCGAAGATATTGATGAATTACCTCAGGCATACTATTTCAATCAGGCGCTTAATGGTATTTATGTTCGTCAGGCATTGCTGGCAGGTATATTGGGTGTTTGATTTTGTAATATTTTAAAAATCAGGAACATGACTAAAATGTTAAGAAAAGAATTAAAAGTATCGGCAATAGAGAATGGAACTGTTATTGACCATATTCCCTCAAAAAGCCTGTTCCAGGTAGTTCGGATATTGAACCTCGAAGATTATGACAATCAGATACTTATTGGCGGTAATCTGGATAGTCAGAAGTATGGCAAAAAAGGAATACTTAAACTTAGTAACAAGTTTTTTAAAAGCGAGGAAATCAATAAAATAGCACTTGTGGCACCAACGGCCACAATTATTGTGATAAAGGATTTTCATATTATTGAGAAAAGCAATGTTACTATACCTGACGAAGTTTTTAGGATTGTAAAATGCTTTAATCCAAACTGTATAACCAATCAGGAGAAAGTAAAGACTCATTTCAGAGTAATTGACAAGGATGACCTGCGTTTACAATGTCATTATTGCGAACGCATAACAGCAAAGGACAATATGACCTTTATCTAACCGCGGCTAAAAAATGGCTAAAGCAGGCTGATTTTAATTTTGTTCAAATCTGATTTCACCATTTTGAGTTCTCATAACTATTTTATTCTCCTTTACAATATTACCTGCCAGTATTCGCTTCGATAAATTATTCAGTACTTCCCGTTGTATAACCCTTTTCAGTGGTCGTGCACCATATTGAGGATCGAATCCCATTTCGGTAAGCAGATTTATTGCATCTTCTTTGTATTCAAATGCTATTCCCTGAGATGAAAGCATGTTAACGACCGTATTGATCTGCATTACAACAATCTCTCTGATTTCTTCCTTTGTAAGAGGACGGAACATTATGATCTCATCAATTCTGTTAAGAAACTCGGGTCTTATAGTTCGCTTGAGCAATTCAAAAACTTCCTGACGGGCTTTTTCAATTTGTTCCTCTCTGTTATTTTCATTCATATTTTCAAATCGTTCCTGTATCAGGTGCGAACCTATATTTGACGTCATGATAATAATGCTGTTACGAAAATCGGCTGTTCTGCCTTTATTATCAGTAAGGCGTCCATCGTCAAGAACCTGGAGTAAAATATTAAACACATCGGGATGGGCTTTCTCTATCTCATCCAACAATACCACAGAGTAGGGGCGACGTCTGACTTGTTCAGTAAGCTGTCCGCCTTCATCATATCCTACATAACCCGGAGGCGCACCGATAAGCCTTGAAACAGTATGTCGTTCCTGATACTCCGACATATCAATACGTATCATTGCATTTTCATCGTTGAACAAAAACTCAGCAAGAGCCTTTGCCAGTTCTGTTTTTCCAACACCTGTAGTACCCATGAATATAAATGAACCAACCGGACGTTTTGCATCCTGCAATCCGGCCCGACTTCTTCTGATGGCATCGGCTAATGCTTCTATAGCTTCGTCTTGTCCTACAACTCTTTTATGAAGTTCGTTTTCAAGATTCAACAGTTTATCTCTTTCATTTTGAAGCATTCTGCTTACAGGGATACCTGTCCAGCGGGAAACTATTTCGGCAATTTCTTCCGAACCAATTTCTTCGTTCACCATTGGGTCATCACCCTGAATGTTACGGAGTTTAAGATTTAGTTCTTCGAGCTTGTTTTCTGATTCCTTGATACGCCCGTAACGCAGTTCGGCAACTTTTCCATAGTTACCTTCACGCTCAGCCTGTTCAGCTTCAAGTTTATAGTCTTCAATATTCTTTTTTTGCTGCTGAATTTCTTCAACCACAGCTTTTTCTGACTTCCATTTAGCTTGCAAACTATTATGTGTTTCATTCAGATTTGCAAGATCTCTGTTGAGCTGTTCCAGTTTTTCCTTGTCATTTTCCCGTTTGATAGCTTCACGTTCAATTTCCAGTTGTCTTATCTTGCGGTCGGTTTCATCCAGTGCTTCAGGTACTGAATTTATTTCCAGCCTGAGTTTGGCAGCAGCTTCGTCAATAAGGTCAATTGCTTTATCGGGCAGGAAGCGGTCAGTAATATATCTTTGTGAAAGCTCCACCGCCGAAATAATAGCCTCATCTCTGATACGCACCTGATGATGGGTTTCATAACGTTCTTTCAGTCCGCGTAAAATTGAAATGGCATCCATGGTATCTGGTTCATTGATCATTACTATCTGGAACCTGCGTTCAAGGGCTTTATCCTTTTCAAAATATTTCTGATATTCTTTTAAAGTTGTTGCTCCGACAGCACGAAGTTCACCACGGGCAAGGGTGGGTTTAAGGATATTGGCAGCATCCATAGCACCTTCACTTGCTCCGGCACCTACCAGTGTGTGTATTTCATCAATGAACAGGATAACTTCGCCATCTGATGCAATTACTTCTTTTACAACACTTTTTAATCTCTCCTCAAATTCTCCCTTGTATTTTGCGCCTGCAATTAAAGCTCCCATGTCGAGGGAAAATATTCTTTTACTCTTTAAATTTTCTGGTACATCCCCGTTTATGATCCTGTGAGCTAAACCCTCAGCTATTGCAGTTTTACCCACACCAGGTTCACCTATCAGGATAGGATTGTTCTTTGTCCTACGTGTAAGAATCTGTAAAACCCTGCGGATTTCATCATCACGTCCTATTACCGGATCCAGCTTCCCTTGCCTTGCAAGTTCATTAAGGTTGCGGGCATAACGGTTTAAAGCATTATAGGTGTCTTCTGCGCTTTGACTTTTCACTGTGCTTCCATGACGCAATTGCTTTATGGCTTCTTTCATAGCTTTTACGGTTATTCCTTCCTCTTTGAGTATACTTGCCGTACTGTCATTTCCCTGAACTAATGCCAGCAAGATATGCTCAATAGCGATGAAATCATCATTGAATTCTTTCAGAAAACTTGCTGCTTTAGTTAGGACACTGTGAGTGTCATTGCTCAGATATTGATTTCCTTCACTTACCCTGGGAAAGCTTCTGAGTAGTGTTTCGATTTTCTGGTTTATACGATCAATATTGGCGCTTAACTTTTTAAAAAGATAAGGCGTAACGTTATCGTCAATATTCAGAATGCCTTTCAGTAAATGCACATTTTCAATTGCCTGATGTTGCATTCCGGCAGCGATTTCCTGTGCTTTCTGAATTGCTTCCTGCGATTTTAATGTGAAATTATTAAGATTCATATTTTAAATTTTTTAATACCTTTTTAATGTAAAACTATTATCGTAGTTATTGCTTTCAAAGATTATTCCATTGGCTTAAATCCTAATAATCATGCAATTATGACATAGGACGATAAGTTGTTTCTGACAAAATGTCTGTTTTATGGTGTTTGAAAAATAATTTTAAAATTACTTAGTTTGGAGTAGAGTGAAACTTCTTGATAATTCAAACGTTAGTATCTTTATAAATTCTGTTGTTATGATGTGTTTTAAGACTAATACAAAATCTCTTTATACGTTAAGATTTGCGCTGGTTAACATTTTCCTTTTTATTTCAATAGCTTCGTATCCACAACTTTTTGATACACGAACAACTATTCAGAAATTTAATTCAGCCTTTCAGGTGGTGAGCATGGCTTATGTTGATAGTGTAAATCATCAGGAACTTACTGAGAATGCTATTCGTGGGATGCTTAAAGAGCTTGATCCTCATAGTGTTTATATGACAAAGGAAGAGATTCGTAAAGCAAATGAACCTCTGATAGGTAATTTTGATGGTATTGGGGTGCAATTTCAGATATATAAGGATACTATACTGGTTATTACTCCGGTTCCCGGTGGCCCAAGTGATAAACTTGGCATTATGGCCGGTGATAAGATTGTTAAAATAAACGGAGAGGATGCCACAGGTTCGAAAATTAACAATGAATATGTAATGGAGCGTCTGCGTGGGAAAAAAGGAACAGAGGTTGAAATTACTGTTTTTCGCTATGGTCAGAAGGATTTACTTGACTTTACCATTGTACGGGATAAAATTCCTTTGCATAGTATTGATGCTTCTTTTATGGTTTCTTCTGAAACAGGTTATATTCGCCTTAGTCGTTTTGCACGAACCACTATGAAGGAATTCGCTGATGCAGTTAAGTCATTAAGAAACAAGGGTATGCAAAATCTTATTCTCGATTTGCGTAATAATTCAGGGGGGTTTCTGGATGTAGCAGTTGATTTGAGTGATGAGTTTCTTGATAATGATAAAATGATAGTTTATACTGAGGGGGCAAAAAGTCCAAGACAGGATTTTAAAGCTACTAGTAGGGGCACATTGCATAACGGAAAGATCATTGTGTTGATCAACGAAGGTTCTGCTTCAGCCAGTGAGATAGTTTCAGGTGCTATTCAGGATTGGGACAGGGGGTTGGTAATGGGAAGACGCTCATTCGGAAAAGGTTTGGTACAGCGCCCGTTTAATTTACCTGACAGCAGTGTGATACGTCTTACAACGGCAAGATATTATACTCCGGCAGGCAGAAGTATTCAAAAACCATACAATGAAGGTGTAGCTCAATACCGTAAAGAATTACAAAAAAGACTTGAACATGGCGAAATGGTGCATGCTGACAGCATCAGGTTTCCGGATTCACTGAAATTTCTCACAAATAATAAAAGAGTTGTTTACGGTGGTGGAGGTATTATGCCCGATATTTTCCTGCCTGTTGACACTGCATTTAATTCAAAATACTACAATCAGCTATCAAGGAAGGGTGTTTTTAACAGCTTCACTCTTGAATACATGAGCAAGAACAGACACAGTCTTGAAACTGATTACAGCGATGTTGATGATTTTAATATTAAATTTAATGCTGACAAGGCGTTTCTTGATAGTTTCATTGCTTTTGCCGAAAAAGAAGGAGTGGCTAAAGATGAAGAAGGACTGCAAGCCTCAGGAATGTATATAATAGCTATGCTTAAGGCACTTATAGCACGCAATTTATTTGACACAAGCGCTTATTACGTGGTAATCAGCAGTATAGATAAGGAGCTTCAGCAGGCAATAAAAACCATGAGTGACGATAAAGCATTCAAAAATATCCTGGTAAATAATCAATAAAGAAATATTCTATACCGGTTGGCAAAATATAACAGACCAATTATACCGGATGGCAAAATATAACAGACCAATTATACCGGATGGCAAAATATAACAGACCAATTATCGCTCCGCTCAATTGTTCTTAATGTTTTAACCACCGGTATTAACGATTGTAATTTACAAAACAGCTTGGACTATTTTGTAAATACAAATCTTATTATTTGCGATATTAGGAGTCTGACAGACAGACTGTTTACTTTATAAAGCTAATCAAAGACGGGTAGATGAAATTTTATTAATCCGTGTTTCAAAATAATAGTCCGAATTAATAGGCTTTGGGTTGCCCTTTAATAATAACCCAAAAAGTCAGGAATATGATCTTTAGATCCATATTGAATGACCAGTTTTCGATATAATTTACGTCGTATTCCACTCTTTTCCTAAGTTCTGAAAGCTTTTTTATCTCTCCCCTATAGCCGTTTACCTGTGCCAGTCCGGTGATCCCGGGTTTGACGCTGTGCCTGAGCATAAAGCCTCTGATTATTTTCCTGTAGGCATTTGTATGCCTGAGCATGTGAGGACGCGGACCAACTATTGACATTTCGCCTTTGAATACGTTAATAAACTGGGGCAGTTCATCAAGGCTGGTTTTACGAAGAATTCTGCCAAGCGGAGTCACACGCGAGTCGTTTTTAGTTGCACGTTTGGTATCAGCTTCTTTGTTTTTACGCATTGTACGATATTTCAGACAATAAAATTCCTTACCATCCAGACAGGTACGACGTTGTTTGAAAAATACTCCTCCTTTACGATCGAAAATATCTAATATTAAAAGCAAAGGAGTAAACCACGATAGCACTCCAATGATCATAATTATAGCAATAATAAGATCAAATACTCTTTTTATCAGACGATTATACCAGTAACTCAAAGGTCCGGGATGAATCTGCATCACAGGAACCGTATCATAATTGATAAGCTCAGTGGTTTTATATGCAAAATATCCAAGATCAGGTACTATTCTGACTTTTACAGCATAATCAGATATAATTTCTGAAATGTCAGCCATAGAAGGATGAGGAATTTTGTTCCAGTCAACATATATTTCATCAACCTGATTGTTCTTAATAAAATCTTGTAAATCAGCCCAGTCACCAATTATTTTCTTTTTTTTATTCTTATTATCATCGAAAAAGCCAACAAAACGGTATCCATGCCATTTATTTGTAAGAAAATACCTTTGTAATTCACGGGTTTTAGGCGTGTAGCCCAGTATGATGACATTTCTGAAATTAAACCCAAGCTTGCGATATATGAGAAATGCATAATATAGTGCAAACTTCCACGAGATCAGTAAAACAAAGAACAGAGGGAAGATGTATTTTATGTACGATCTGGGATAATAATCCAGTGAAGTAAGCTGGAAATACATCAGGAAGAGGAAGAAGAAAAACACAATGATCTTAATGTAAGCAAAAAATGTGGATTTTTTTGATGTGTTCCTGTCAATATTATGAGCGCCAAATGAAAACACAAGAACAAACCAGCAAAAATTCAGAAATGCATACAAGGCAATATATTTTGAATCCAGACAGGTTGCGTTGTGTCCTGTTAAGCAATAGCCAACAACAAAAAGCAGATTAAGAATAATAAAATCACCGGTAAGGGAAATAAGAGGTATATAGCGGGAGTATCGTATGGGCATAGAATATCCGGTTTTTAGTTTTGTAAAATTAAACAAAATTTATAATCCGGAATGAATAATTCACTTTTTTGTAAAAATAATGTGTATATATTAATTGAAAACTATACCACCTTCCCGTTGAAAAGTATACCACTT
>CAZJZG010000011.1:0-58915 GCA_964550455.1 uncultured Bacteroidales bacterium
ACAATATCAATTATATTTGTATAAAATATTGTCCAAAGGCATTAGACCACCTCAAGATCAAGTTCTGTTAAATTTATTAAATTAAATAGCGAATCAGTAATTTTACCTTCAAGTTTATTACTGCTTAATCCCAGGAAATCAAGTGAAGTTAAATATCCAATCTCATCAGGAATATTTCCTTCAAGCTCATTACCACCTAAATGTAATTGTAAAAGTGAGGTTAAGTTCCCTATTTGAGATGGTATTGTGCCAGTTAAATTGTTTTCGTTAAGATAAAGTTCCTTTAACTGAGCTAAATTACCTATTTGAACAGGAATATTTCCTTCAAGCTCATTACTACCTAAATACAATATTAAAAGTGAGGTTAAGTTCCCTATTTGAGGTGGTATTGAGCCAGTTAAATGGTTATTATTAAGATAAAGTACCTTTAACTTATCTAAATTGCCTATTTGAACAGAGATTGCACCTTCAAGCTCATTGTGACTTAAATCCAATTTTTGAAGTAAGCTCAAGCTCCATATTTGAGATGGTATTGTACCAGTTAAATGGTTATTATTAAGATAAAGTTCCTTTAACTTATCTAAATTGCCTATTTGAACAGGAATTGCACCTTCAAGCTCATTGTGGCTTAAATTCAATTTTTGAAGTAATTTCAAGCTCCATATTTGAGACGGTATTGTACTAGTTAAATGGTTTCCGTTAAGATAAAGTATCTCTAATTCAATTAAAAATTCAATTGCAGATGGTATTGTGCCAGTTAAATTGTTTTCGTTAAGATAAAGTTCCTTTAACTGAGCTAAATTACCTATTTGAACAGGAATATTCCCATGAAGCTCATTAATGCCTAAATGCAATCTTTCAAGTAAGGTTAAGCCCCATATTTGAGATGGTATTGTACCAGTTAATTGGTTATTATTAAGATAAAGTCCTTTTAACTTATCTAAATTACCTATTTCATCAGGAATTGCACCTTCAAGCTTATTGCTGCCTAAATTCAAATGTTTAAGTTTAGTTAGATATTTAATGTCAGATGGTATTGTACCAGTTAAATGGTTTTTAGAAATGTCAATGAGTAATAAATTAGTTAAATTACCTATTTCATCAGGAATATCTCCTTCAAGCTGATTCCAGCTTAAATATAAAGTTTCAAGCAAAGTTAGATTCCCAATATCAGGTGATATTGTATCAGTTAAAGCATTTCCAGTAAGATTAAGTATTCTTAAATTCTTTAAATTATATAGCGAATCAGGAATTTTGCCTTGAAGTTTATTCCAGCTTAATTCCAAGAAATCAAGTGAAGTTAAATATCCAATTTCATCAGGAATACTTCCTTCAAGCTTATTATTGTCTAAATGCAATCTTTGAAGTGAGGTTAAGCTCCCTATTTGAGATGGTATTGTGCCAGTTAACTGGTTTTCGTTAAGGTAAAGTGTCTCTAAATTAGTTAAATATCCAATTACAGATGGTATTTCTCCAGTTAAATTGTTTACGTTAAGATAAAGTTCCTTTAAATTAGTTAAATTATCTATTTCATCGGGAATTTCACCTTCAAGCTCATTGTTGCTTAAATTCAAATATTGAAGTGAGGATAAATTTCCTATTGCAGAGGGTATTGCACCAGTTAAATGGTTATCAGAAAAGTCAATAAGTAATAAATTAGTTAAATTACCTATTTCATCAGGAATTACCCCTTCAAGCTCATTCTGGCTTAAATATAAAGTTTCAAGTAAAGTTAGATTTCCAATATCAGGTGATATTGTATCAGTCAAAGTATTTCCACTAAGATTAAGTATTTTTAAATTCATTAAATTAAATATCGAATCAGGAATTTTGCCTTCAAGTTTATTCCAGCTTAATTCCAGGAACTCAAGTGAAGTTAAATATCCAATTTCATCAGGAATATTTCCATCAAGCTTATTACCACCTAAATGCAAATGTAAAAGTGAGATTAAGCCCCCTATTTGAGATGGTATTTCGCCAGTTAACTGGTTTTCGTTAAGATAAAGTTCCTCTAAATTAGCTAAATTACCTATTTCATCAGGAATTGCACCTTCAAGCTCATTCCGGCTTAAATCCAAATATTGAAGTGAGCTTAGATTGCCGATTTCTCGTGGAATTTCACCTGCAAGATTGTTATTACTAAGATCAATATATACTACTTCACCTGTGTCTGGATCGATCTCTATACCATACCATGAGTTTACAGGGCCTGTAAGCCAGTTTGAATTGTTATACCAGTTATCGCCATTAGTAGCTTCATACAAGATAACTATAGCAAGTGAATCGGCAATTGGTGTAGGAGTGTTTAAAGTATAATCAGCAGGTTTTGCATATCCCTGCTTTGGAATAGAAGCAATAGTGCTGTTGTTAAGTTTTTTAGGCTTTTTCCCATAAGGATCCAGCCTGTTTTTAATGTAATCATCAGAGCTCCTAACAGATTCCTGCAATTCGTTTTTAAGATTAAGAGCCTGCTGCTCACGAAAAAGTTCTAATTCATGATTATTCATGTTCTGCAGGCGAGCCTGATATTTCTTCATCCTTTCATCAAGGCGCTGCTGAAGTTTTTCCTCTTTTCGGGAAATAACATTGCTGTTTTTTGGATTTTGCGCCATTACTGCGCAACTTGAAATGGTCAAACAAATGATCAGACCAATACTGAAAATTTTGGGATTAAGCGTTTTCATAAGTTGTTAATTTAACGGTATTAATAATAAATGGTGAATTCTTACAGGCTTAAAACTATGTAAAGAACAAGTATTATATTTAATATCAGGTAAATAATACAATGTAAAAAATATAAAATTTCAGACTGTAAAATTAATACATTTAAAAAACGAAAGCAATAGTTTTTTCATTTAACTATTAAAAAAAGTTAGCCTTTATATCATTTATCAGATAAATTTCTTAATAAACATCAGCTTTGGCCATAATTCATTGGTTATTATGCTTTTTACACTTTAAATCTGCAAAAACAGGAAATCAGCCTTTTATGAACTTTAGGATTATTTTGGCTTAAGCCGGCGGCAATTGATGACCAAATGATTTTTTATAAAAACCAACCCCTAAGCTATATCAATTATATTTGTAAAAATATCGCCTAAATGGATTATTTCATCCAATAGGCTGGTATAGTTATTGAAACATTGGAGGCTCAATGCTGTTATTTAAAAAGCAACTGATTTTACAGAAGTTCTCATGAAAAGAATTGGAATCTTATCCGATACTCATAGCTCATTGCCTTCTGAATTTGAAAGTTTTTTCAAAGATGTAGATGAAATATGGCATGCAGGCGATATTGGTAGTATTGAGGTCGTTGAACGGCTTGAAGCATTCAAGCCATTAAAAGCTGTTTACGGTAATATTGATGAACAACATATCAGAAACTTATTTCCGGAATATCAGTTGTTTGATTGCGAAGGTTTGAAGGTGTTACTGATACATATAGGTGGTTATCCAAATAAATATGACCCAAAAGCCAGATCGCTGATACTGAGGCATAAGCCTGGATTATTTGTTTGCGGTCATTCCCATATTCTTAAGGTCATGTATGACGATAAACATAATCTTCTGCACATTAATCCGGGAGCTGCAGGAAATTTCGGACTTCACAGGCAGATAACCATGATAAAGTTTACTGTTGAGAATGCCAGAGCTGGCAATCTGGAAGTTTTTGATAAGCCAAGATGGAAGTAATGCCAACAACCTATCTTAACCGGTCGGCAGCACGAACTTTCTTTTCATCAGCCATAATTGACCTTATAGCCAGAATCAAAAATATCAGCATTATAAGAGGGAAATAAATCCCTGTTTTATACTGCACTTCTACATTTGCTTTCTGAGAAATAGAATCAATATAACCGAAATAAATAACGATTATAAAAGCAAGGTCGAACAATACTCCAAACCGTAAGACCCTCATTTGCAGCAGCCGGTTCTTATACATAAAAATGCTGAATACTGCCAGCAGGATCAATACAACGGCAATTATAATCAAAGGTATAGTATTGATAGTCACAAAAGTATCGTCAGAAATACCACCTAAGCTAAGATAAAAATAGAAGGTGTCGCTATAAAAATTAGAGATCGGAAAGAAAAACATTACCGCAATGGCGATGGCTGCCAGAAATAAATAAACGGACTGAATTCGCTGTATCATAAATTTAAATTTTACTGTGATCGGGTTGCAAAGATAATGAGTTATCATTTTCTGCAACCCATATTTATTTCTTAATTCAACTATTAATACCGATTGGAAAAATATAACAGACCAATTATCGCTCCACTCAATTGTTCTTAATGTTTTAACCACCGGCATTAACGATTGTAATTTACAAAACAGCTTGGACTATTTTGTAAATACAATTCGTATAATATTCTGAACCATCAGATCCATAATAGTTTATAGTTAGGATCACAGAAAGAATTGTGAACCCTGAATAATTTTATGCCATTCTCAGTTTTTTCCAGAACCTTGTCAGCAAGAATCCTGAAACTATAGCTAATCCAACAAGAATAAACGCAAGAGTATTGTTTGAATAGAGGAAATTTCCAATTGCAAACAATGTGCTGTAGATCATAATGCAGCCAAGGATCATGCATACAATTCCTGTAGGAACGTCCCAGCGCAGATCTTTTTCCTTAATTAACTCAATTCCCTGAGAGCGTGCTTTTGTAACAACAGCTTCCCAGCCCGGACCTCCGGGTCTGATCTTACGGTAAAAGCTTCTTAATGTTTCATCATTTTCAGGCCGTGTAAGAAAGGTAACCAGCAACCATGAAACACTGGTTAAAACTACCACTCCCACAAATTTGATCATTCCCCAATAAGTTGCGGTAGTCAGAATTCCGAGAACTTCAACCTTTTCACCCGGCAATTGAACCATAGCAAAATTTTCAATAAGAATGAAAACAAGCGAGAAAAATCCGGCAGCTACCATGGCTGACAGTTCAGAATATGAATTTACACGCCACCAGAACCATCTGAGAATGTATATAAGGCCTGTGCCGGCTCCAATCATCAATAAATACTGAAAAGCCTGAAGGGCGTTTTGTAAAACCAATGCAAGCAGCACAGAAAAAACCATTAATGTGATAGTACTTATTCTGCCAAATGCAACTTTTTGTTTTTCAGTGGCTTTGGGATTATAAAACCTACTATAAAAATCATTAACAAGGTATGAAGAGCCCCAGTTTAACTGCGATGCCACTGTTGACATAAATGCTGCTATCAACGAAGCTACTACCAGCCCAAGTATTCCTGCAGGGAGAAACTCGCGTAGCATGGCAGGATAAGCAAAGTCGTTTTTAATATACTGCTCGGCTACATCAGGAAAAGCAGTTACCATTGACTGAATATCGGGGAATACAATGAGCGAGCCTAAACCAACAATGATCCAGGGCCACGGACGTAAGGCATAATGAAAGAAATTGAAAAGCAAGGTAGCTCCTACAGCATGACTTTCATTTTTTGCTGACAGCATACGCTGGGCAATATATCCGCCACCACCGGGTTCGGCTCCGGGATACCATGCTGCCCACCACTGAACAGCTATAGGGATCAGAAATATGCTTAAAAACAGTTCCGGATTTGATATATCTGGTATTATACTAAGTTTACCGGCAACAGCAGGATTTGAAAACAAGGCTGTCAATCCGCCTATCTCTGGTGAACGAGCTACATAAACAGCGGCTATGATAGCACCAGCCATTGCAAAACTAAACTGAAACAAATCAGTCCATAAAATTGACTTCAGCCCACCCAGACCGCTATATATCACAACCACTACAGCAGCTATGATAAGTGCCGGTGCAGGCTGCAGACCAAGCATAACACCGGCTATTTTAATGAATGCAAGAGAAACACTTGCAATGACCATTACATTGAAAAAGAAACCTAGATAAATTGCTCTGAACCCACGCAGGAAAGCAGCCATTTTCCCACTGTAACGCAACTCATAAAACTCGAGGTCTGTCATAACTTTCGAGCGATTCCAGAGTTTGGCATAAACGAACACAGTGAGCATACCTGTAAGCAAAAAAGCCCACCATAGCCAGTTTGCAGCCACTCCACCGGTTCGAACCATGTCAGTAACCAAATTAGGCGTATCAGCCGAGAAGGTCGTGGCTACCATGGAAACACCAAGCAGCCACCATGGCATATTACGGCCTGAAAGGAAAAAACTGGCAGTGTTTTTACCTGCATCACGTGCTGCCAATAATCCTATTGTGAGTAAAATAAGAAAGAACAGCGCAACAAAAATCCAGTCAATTGTCTGTAATGCCATGATTGTAAGTAGTTTAGTTAATTTGAGAACAATGCTTTTTTATTGAGCCAAAAGTAAATTTATTTTAAATACAATGAACTATAAAACCGAACACTTCAAAAACAAATAATTTATCTGTCACAATATTTGGGTAAAACAAACAAAATTTAATGTATAAACTGCCTTTACAGCAAGGAATTATGGTATGAGCCCTGTTTTGAGAATCAGATTGATCTGATTTTCAATTATATAAAATATACTGTTTGCAACATTATTATCGTTAAATCAATTTATTAATACTTTTGGCTAAAATTTTTCTGTACTTCATAAGCAATATGCATAAATTAAAAAAGCTTTCATTTTTAATCCTGACTTTTTGCACCCTGGTAATATATGCTCAGGATCAGGAAGTTAGACCCGGAATTGTAGAACACAGGAAAGATATTTCGGACAGTGTGAAAGTTTTTTATTATTTCGACAGTGCCGAACAGATTATTTCTCCGCGTTATACAGCCATTGATACTACACTGAATAATTTTCATCATTATCATCCATTGCTTGGCAATGGGCGCAAATATGCCTGGCTTGGGAATACCGGACTAATATATGCTGATATGTTTTGGGATCCGGCTATTTCAATTAACTCGTATTATGGTATTTCTGCTTACGATTTATACAGATTAACTCCTTCAAACATACCTTATTACAAGTTAAACGCTCCCTTTACCACCCTTGCTTATACTATCGGAAGCAACCGGGAGCAGCTTTTCAATGGCAGACATTATCAACAGGTACATCGAAATTTAGGGCTTGGAATTAATTTTAATCTGATAAAATCAAACGGAGCTTACATCAGGCAAAAATCTGATAATGCTTCAGTTGCGTTTCAAACAAATTATAAAACCCGTAACCAGAGATACGGAATAACAGGCAGTTTTATAAATAATCGTTTCATTCATCAGGAAAACGGTGGTATTGCAGATGCCCCGTTGTTTGAAGAAAACCTGGAGCCCACACGCGACCGTATATCGGTGAAACTGAATAATGCTGAAAACCGCTGGAGGGAATCAAATGTCAATTTTAGACAATATCTAAATTTCAGGATACCTTTTGTAAAAAAAGAAAGTTCAGACAGCATAAAGTCAAAGAAGCCTGCCACTTTGATGCATAGCTTTAATTATCAACGTTTGGCAATGGTTTACAGTGATAAAAGCCCTGGCTCGGGTTTTTATCCCGATATATTTATTGATTCTTCACAGACCTATGATTCACTGGTAATTCACACTGTTTTAAGTGATATACGCTGCATTATTCCTTTGATCGAAAATGACAAAATAAAATTCAATATCGCTGCCGGCGCCGGTTATGAGTTTATGCATTACCGTATGCATACCATCAATAAAAAATATACTCAGGTGATGCCTTTGCTTAAATCCGGCTTGTCAATTGGCAACAGTATGGATGTAAGCGCAGATTATCAAATCGTTAAAGGCAGCTACCGTAATAATGATCAAATTTTGTCACTTGCCGGTATTTATCGTTTCGGTAAAAATCATCCATTAGCTATGGAGGCATCAGTAAAAAAATCCCTGATTACTCCGCCATTATTTTTTCATTTGTTTGAATCCAACCATTTTAAATGGGATAATACCTTTGACAAACAAAATATCAGCGATCTGCAACTCAATGTCTCATGGAAAAAAATAAAGGCAGGTATTAAATTTAATACTATCAATGGCTTTGCTTATCTCGATTCTTTGGCGCATCCTGCCTGGTTTGGTGAGAAATTCAATATCATTGCTCCTTATGCGGAAAGCCGTTTAAAGTTAGGAAATCTCACTCTTGATTATTCTTTGATGTATCAGCATATTTCAAAGGACGAAGCTCTGAAATTACCTTCACTTTTGGCAAATGCAACAATTTCGTACGAAGGTTCTTTATTCAAAGGAGCCATATATGCTATGACAGGCATTGAGGTTTTTTACAATACTTCCTGGTATGCTCCGGCTTATATGCCGGCATCAGGAAGTTTTTACCTGCAGGATCAGATAAAAACCGGCAATTACCCCTTCATGGATGTTTTTCTGAACCTAAGAATAAAACGCGCACGGATCTTCCTGCTTCTGCAACATGCTAATTCCGGATTAACCGGCTACAGATATTATATGGTGCCCACATATCCTATGGCTGACAGAGCTTTTAAATTCGGTGTAAACTGGATGTTTTTCGACTGATATTCAGTAATACCAAATTAGGTATTACTATTCAGATATTTCATAAACGTAGCTAAGTTGTCAAACACCATACGACCTGTTGGCAATAGCCTTTGCAACGATTGATGACCACTTGCAATAAGCAGGTTCTTCCAGTTCATTACGCCGGCGACCTCATGGTCATGTATGGTGTCGCCAATCATTAAAATATTTTCAGGTGCTACGCCAATGATCTGTTGTAAACGGTTTGCAGCATCCAGCTTGTTGTTTGCATAATGATCAGTGGTTCCGGACACGAACGCGAAATACTCGTAAATTCCCTTTTCCTGCAGCGAATGCTCAAGCATTTTCTGTTCCATTGCAGATAAAATATACTGCGAAATTTTCTTTTTTGTGAAAAAATCCAGAACACCAACAACGTCAGGGAACAAGTTGCAAGATGGCAGATGGTTACGGTAAATGTCAATAAACTGGATTGCAACAACATCAAAAGGTTCACTATTGAAATCAAAGCCGGCTTCTGCATAATAATCTTTCACCGGAAACCCAAAAATCCTTCGGTATGAGTCATAATTCAGCGGTGGTATATTGCGGGGGACAAGCATTTCATTTATCGAATCAACACAAATATCAACATCGTCAAGCAGGGTTCCGTTCCAATCCCAGACAATAGCTTCTACAGAGGATAAATCAAATTTTATTTCATTTTGCATGCGGCAAAAATATACAAAACCTTTGAACTATCCATAAACCAGAACCTTTGAGATGTATGGGAACTATTAAATTGGTTCAATTGGATATTATAATCAGGATGAACACAAAAATAAAGTAAAAACCCGCTGCTTTTTGTATTAATATTATTAATCTGCCAATTAAATGCTTCAAAATTTCATATACTTTAGTATTAAAGCACATTTCTTATACATTTGCAGTTTGAATAATTTCCCATCAATTAATTTTCACTTTTTATGATTCTAAAAATTACTATTGTTGTTCTGTATGCAATCATGATTATTGTAGTAGGAATAATCGGATTGCGAAAAACCAAATCTTTCAGCGATTATTTTCTTGGCGGTGGCAATGTGGGTCCCTGGATGACTGCATTTACTTATGGTACAGCATATTTTTCGGCTGTATTATTCATTGGATTTGCAGGGTCAATAGGTTGGAATTTCGGATATTCCGGTCTATGGGTTGGATTTATCAATGCTTTTGTTGGAGTATTGGCTGTTTGGGCATTAATGGGCTGGCGTATCAAAAAAATGTCGTCAGAGTATGGTGTAAGCACTATCAGCGAATTTCTTGAAAAGCGTTATCAGAGCCCGGTACTGAAACTGTTGTCTGCCTTTGTCATTTTTATTTTTATGATCCCATATTCAGCCGCAGTTTTTATGGGTTTGTCATATCTTTTCACCTCCAACTTTGGTATAGCCTACGAATATGCACTGCTGTTCATGGGTTTATTTACTGCGCTTTATCTGGTGCTGGGTGGTTATAAATCAATGACCCGAATTGATATGATTTTTGGGCTGATAATGATTGTTGGTGTTATTATTCTGTTAACCAGCACAATAAATGCAGGAGGGGGGTTGAAAAACATTACATCTTCATTGGACAATATTCACCCTAAGCTTACAAAAACAGTTGGACCTCCAGGCTGGTGGCCTCTGTTCTCATTGGTTTTTCTTACAAGTGTAGCTCCTTTTGCAATGCCACAACTGATTCAGAAATTTTATGCGATCCGCGATCAGAGATCTGTTAAAATTGGAATGATCGCATCCACTGCTTTTGCTATTCTGATTGGTGGAGTTGCTTACTTTATAGGTGCAACCACCAGAGTATTCCTTACTCCAGAAAATAATCCGGATGCTTTCAGCAATGGGAAACCAATATTTGACCGCCTCATGCCCGAGCTTCTTACAAACGTTATCCCGCAAGGGCTTTCAGTAGTGATTCTACTGCTAATCCTGTCAGCATCAATGTCAACTCTTGCTGCATTGGTGCTTATTTCAAGCTCATCGTTTGCCAAAGATTTTTATGCCGGGTTTATTAACAAAAACATCAGCGACAAGTCGCTCACAAGGCTTATGCGCATTATGAGTGCATTTTTTGTACTTCTTTCAGTAGTACTGGCATATATGAATTTCGACTCCATAGTAGCAATACTCGGTATCAGTTGGGGTGCAATTGGTTCTTTCTTCCTTGGACCCTTTGTATGGGGATTATTTTCAAAGCGTTCAAACCTGACCGGCGCACTCGTTTCAGGAATTGGCGGACTGGCAACCTGTCTGATTCTGTATTTTTCAGGCATGCCATCACCCGAAGCCGGTACAATTGGCATGATAACCTCAGTTGTACTTAATCCTGTTGTCAGTTTTATAAGTTCAGGTGCCGGAAAGTAGAGATAGGAAATGTATATAAGCATTATTCAAAAATGTCTTGTCCAAATCCGAAAACCCCTTTACCTGTGTTGCTGAATGATTTCGAATCAACTGAGGATTTTTTTACAAACATTTTATAAAAGAAGTGCTCAAGGATGTACGAATATAAAACCTTGTTTGGTGCAACCCGTATTTGACGAAAGATAAAGCAACAAAAACAAAGATATGAACACGTAAAGAAAACCTGACCATATTCCACCGCAAGTTATAAAAGAATTAATTCTGCTTTTTGTCATAAATATCTGATTATGAAATTCAAACTAACATTATTACTGTTGATCATTACTGCAGGGCTTGTTGCCCAAAATGAAAATCAGGAAGAAAAAAAGAAATTTGGCATTCATTTCAAAGGTTTTGTTAAAAGTGATTACTGGATTGACAGCCGCCAGATTGTCGGAGTTCGCGAAGATCTATTCCTGATCTATCCTATGCATGAACAAAAAGATATAAACGGAAAAGACATAAATGCTGCTCCTATCTTTAATTTCAGCCCTATCACTTCCCGCCTCACAGGTGTAATTACCGGACCTGATGCTTTTGGTGCAGAGACCTCAGGAGTGATTGAAGCAGATTTTTCAGGAGTTACCAATGCCGATATCAATGGGTTCAGACTTCGTCATGCATACGGAAAACTGCGCTGGGAAAATTCTGAATTGTTGTTCGGGCAGTACTGGCATCCGATCTTTGTTCCCGAAGTTTTTCCGAATGTAATTTCACTGAACACAGGAGCTCCTTTTCAGCCTTTTATCCGCAATCCTCAAATAAGTTTTACACAGTACTTTAACCGTTACAATCTAAATCTGGCATTCATTTCACAGCGCGACAATGCAAACAACGGACCTGAAGGAATATCAGGCATTTATATGCGTAATGCCCTCGTCCCAAATGCACACCTACAATTGCAATACAAAGACGAGCATTATGTATGGGGTGTTGCCGCTGATTACAAAATCCTGAAACCACGAATTGCAACACCTATTAAAAACATAAAAACCACTGAAACCATTGGTTCTTATGCATTTATGACATATCTGAAATATGTGAACAAAGATTTTTTATGGAGCGGTAAAGCCATTTATGGACAGAACCTTACAGAGCACCTCATGATGGGAGGTTATGCAGTACGCTCGCGCGACCCCATCACTTTGACCGAAACATATACCCCTACGAATAATTTGTCGGTCTGGAGTTTTCTAAGCTACGGACAAAATGTGCGCTTCAGCCTTTATGGAGGATACAGCAAGAATTACGGCACTTCGCATGAAAATATCGGCATTTATTATTCGCGTGGTTTTATTCCGGGCGAAAATCTGGATATAGACTATCTATACCGTATAGCGCCCTCAGTATCTTTTATTTCGAACCAGGTTCAGATAAGTACCGAACTGGAATATACTGTTGCAGCTTACGGTACTCCCGATAATAAAGGAAGAGTTCAAAATGCGGGAAAAACCGGGAATTTGCGCCTTCTGCTGACTTTCTTCTATTATTTCTGAACGCATAACCCGGCTTTTCTTAAACTTTTGAACGCAATTAAAAGAATTGTCAATTAATTTCCGGGATAAAAACACGTTTAATTTCAATTTTTTTCTTTTCTTTGAAGTGCTAAACCCATGATATCTGATAAATTTCTATATACTCAATAAAATCAGCAAACTATGAAAGATACTCCTATCAACTACGAAATCGTAAGACAAAAGATCAAAGAAATGAACCTGCCAAGCGTAGGCAAGGCTTCAATCCGTGAAATCAAGCGGTTAATTGACAACATTGAAGCTGCAACAAACATAAAATTCGTCCGTATGGAAATGGGTGTTCCTGGCTTGCCTCCTACTCAAATAGGCGTTCAGGGAGAAATTGAAGCTCTTGAAAGAGGTGTTGCTGCCATTTATCCTGATATTGACGGCGTACCCGAATTAAAACCTGAGATTAGCCGCTTTGTTAAAAATTTCCTTGATATTGATGTTGACCCTGTAGGATGTATTCCCACAGTAGGCTCCATGCAGGGTAGTTTTGCCTGCTTTCTGACTTTAAACCGCATTTATAAAGAACGGGATACTACCTTGTTCATTGACCCGGGCTTTCCGGTTCATAAGCAACAACATAAAGTCTTGGGTCAGAAGTTTGAAAGCTTTGATGTGTATAATTACCGCGGAGATAAACTGCGCGAGAAACTGGAATCGTATCTGAGCAAAGGGCATATCCACTCTATTCTTTATTCAAACCCCAACAACCCCTCATGGATTTGTTTTACTGAAAAGGAATTACAGATAATTGGTGAACTTGCCACAAAATACCGCGTTGTAGTTCTTGAAGACCTTGCTTATATTGGAATGGATTTCAGAGTTGATTATTCAAAACCGGGTGTTCCGCCGTTCCAGCCTACAGTGGCAAAATATACTGACTATTATATTCTGCTGATATCAAGTTCAAAAGCATTCAGTTATGCCGGGCAACGTATCGGCATGATGGTAATGAGTAATAAAATGTTTGAGCTTAAAACTCCCGATCTTTTACGCTACTACCCAACTGATCAGCTTGGACGGGCTATGATATTTGGAACGGTATATGCACTAAGCTCAGGCACCTCACACTCAGCTCAGTACGCACTTGCAGCCATGCTTAAAGCAGTAAACAGCGGTGAATTCAATTTCATTGAATCAGTGAAGGAATATGGCGAAAGAGCAAAGATTATGAAAAAGCTATTCACTGATAACGGATTTCGTATTGTTTATGATAAAGACGAAGGCAAACCTATTGCCGATGGTTTTTATTTTACTATATCCTATCCCGGTTTCACCGGCGAACAGCTTATCGAGGAGTTTTTCTATTATGGTATTAGTGCAATATCGCTTGCCATTACAGGAAGTGAACGCCTTGAAGGATTGCGTGCATGTGTTTCGCTGGTACAGCGCTCGCAATTGCCCGCTCTTGAAGTACGCCTGAAGAAATTCCACGAACATCATCCGCTTTGATACTGTTCAAAGCCTGAAGTTTTTGTAAATTCTTTCGTTTTTTTGCACATCTGCAATAAATAGCCTGCATATTGCGTAATATTAGGCAGTAATCATATTTATTCAATGAGAATTAAAAAGCATTTGAAAGCTTGTCTTCAGGGATTATTTTTTTTGATCCTGGTTTCTATTTTTTTGTTTTCCTGCAACCCAGACGATCTGTATGAAACCAGCCCTGACAGCAAAGTGCAGTTTTCCAACGACACTATCATTTTTGATACCGTTTTTACAAGTATAGGCACAGCAACCCGCAACCTCAGGGTTTATAATCCTTACAGCCGCACCATAAAAATATCTGAAATCCGGCTTGCCGGTGGCGATGCGTCTTCGTTCCGTCTGAATATTGACGGATTGGCTGCCTTGCAGGCAAAAGATATTGAGATAGCTCCAAAAGACAGCATTTTTATTTTTATCAGGGCAAATATTGATCCTTCAAACCAGAATACTCCTTTGATAGTAACTGATTCTATTTTATTCAAAACTAACAGCAATATTCAGGATGTAAAACTTGTAGCCTGGGGTCAGGATGCTCATTTCTACACAAATGCAATTGTTGGCAGCGATTACACTTTCAGCAACGATAAGCCTCATGTCATCTATGGAGTTCTTGCCGTTGATTCGTTATACACATTGACCATAACTCAGGGCACACAACTGCATTTTCACCGGGGTTCTTTCATGCTTATCTTTCGCGATGCCACACTTAAAGTATTAGGTACGCCTGAAGAACCGGTTGTCTTCCAGGGCAACCGTACCGAAGCATATTACAGGGATTTGCCCGGGCAATGGGGGCATGCAAGCGCCGGAGTTTGCATCTACCTGTATCCCGGAAGTATAAATAACGAGATCCATCATGCAATCATCAAGAACGGTGTTGTTGGAATTCAGGCTGATACGCTTGGAAGCTCTTCAAACCCTACTTTAAGGATATATAATTCAGAGATAAGGAATATGTCAGGGGTGGGACTGCTTGCCCGCGGAACTCATATTGAAGCCGGTAATACCGTTATAGCCAATTGTGGAGAGAGTGCAATAGAAATCCTTTATGGGGGAGAATATGATTTCCGTCATATGACCATTGGAAATTACTGGAATAAAAGTGCAAGATCAAATCCTGCAGTTTCAATCAACAATTATTTTTATTTCGATGGAAATATTTATGCGCGGGATCTGATAAAAGCATATTTCGGGAACAGTATCATATACGGGAACCTTGAAAACGAACTGCTTTTTAATGCTGCTGAAAACAGCACTTTTAACTATAATTTTGATCATTGTTTCATTCGAACCCAGATTGATATTTCAAATGATGAAAATTTTGTTTCGTGTATCATAAATCAAGATCCAAAATTCATTGATAAATCTGTTCACAATCTGGTTCCTGATACTCTTTCGCCAGTGATAAACAAGGGAAACATCAGTGTTATACACAATTCCCCTTTCAATTTACAAACCGATATCAGAGGTATAAGCCGTATCGCGAATAATGAACCTGATCCGGGCGCATACGAATTTGAAGAAAGGTAGCTTTATTTTTGGTTTTGGATAATTATCTGAACCAGCTCTACCACATCCAGGATGTTAATTATCCCATCCCCGTTGATATCAGCATTCTCAATACAAAAGGGTGACGGATTGTTCACTGAAATATAGGCTGCCAGAGTTATCACATCCAGAACGTTTACAATTCCGTCACAATTGGTATCACCTGACATTGTTGAGCTAAGTCCCTGATGCAAAGCGTCTAACAGTGGTGTTCCCGAAATGACCCCGGAACCGGGAGAAGTTTCAATATAATCGCCTGTTATTTCCCAGATGATAGCTCCCATTGCCTGTTTACTCCTGATATACTGTCCTTTGATCAATACTGATTCCTCATTATCATAGGTGACAAAAGTATTTACTGAATTGCCCAGCAAATAAGGACAAAGCGTTAGACTGTCCCAGTGAGCCGTGAACATATTCATCTTATTTAAGATATTGTAATACAAGGGCTGTCCTTGATCCTCACTAAAAGTGGCTCCGTCATAACCGGTATGTGGACCATAAAGCTGAGTGCAATTTGCCAGTGCTTTTCCATAAAAAGCCACACCTATATTTATTTTATCGGAGGGGATATTAAATGTTTGGGTCAGAAGGGTAAAAGCGCCATCGGTGCACCAAAGCGGATCACCAACAAGAGGAGGATAAAGAGGTGTGTGATGATTGCTGAGCTCATCCCATGAGCCATGAAAATCGTAAGTCATCAGATTGACCATATCAAGCAGTGGCAGCACATTGTCCCAGTCAATGCTCAGCATCCGTTCAAGTGAGGCACCAAAACAGGAAGTCAAAAGATAGTATTTATTCCTCTGAGCCTGCAGGGCATCAAGTGCAGAACGAATATCCTGCAATAGCAGGGTGAGATTTTGTTTATCAGCCGGCGAACCTCCATGAACCTCATATCCCGGATATTCCCAATCCAGGTCAATACCATCAAAATTATAAGTTTGAATGAGGTTTATACACGACTGGACAAATGCTTGGCGTTTAGCAGGATTGGCAGCAATGCCGGGAAAATTGTTTGAGTCACTCCACCCGCCTATTGATGGCAGTAATTTAACACCAGCCTGATGAGCCAGATAAGGAAGGCTTTTTGTAGAATCATGCATCTGAACAGGCCACCAGATCATGGGACCAAGAAGAAGATTCTCATCCGCCCAGGTGTCAGTTGACACAATTGAACCATCAGCCAAAGGGCGGAAAAAAGAATAGTTAAGAATGGTATATTTTTCGTAAAAGATTGACTCAGGGTTTACAAGCTGATTCCTGTTAAACCACTGCCAGTTAGGATAATAGCCAATTACCTGTTTCTGAACCTGTGAAATAGTTTCATTAGGAGCGAAAAATAAAATGATATATAGAAGAATTGTGAACTTTAAAATCGTTCTCATATGTTCTGTTTCGCTAATTTATATTGCATGTAAAGATAAAAACAATCCGGTACATAGCGCGGTTATGATTTTATTTTGATATTTGCAAAACCAGTAAACAAAAAATTCTACCATAATTCAGATATGAAAAATCTAAAACTCATTGCCATAGCTGTTCTCGTGATAATCTTCCTTATTCTGGTTATACAGAATACAACCCGTGTTTCAGTAAAACTATTATTCGCTACCCTTGAAATGCCAATGATTGTACTCTTGCTAATTACAGCAGGAATAGGTGTGTTGATAGGTTTGCTAATAGCAATGGCAAGAAGCGAAAAACCCGAAGAATAAGCTACACTATATCAACAGTTTATAAATTCATTCCGGCACTTCGAGAGCATCAGCGCCAGGAGTAATCCTGTAGGAATGACATTATAGCAGAAAAATTAGTAAACAAAAACGGCTGCCCTGCAAGGACAGCCGTTACAATAAATGGAATGTGTTTATTCGTATTCCTTTAAGATGTCTTTAACGCCATCAGGGGAAACACGTCCATAGGTTTTCTCACCTATAAGAACAACAGGTGCTAATCCGCAAGCTCCTACACAACGCAGGCAGCTCAGCGAAAATTTTCCATCAGGAGTGGTTTCACCAACCTTGATGTTCAACTGTTTTTTAAATTCATCAAGAACCTTTTCAGCACCACGAACATAACAAGCTGTACCGGTACATATTGAAATTGGGTGTAAACCCTTGGGTAACATAGTAAAGAAAGAGTAAAAAGTTACTACCCCATATACCTTTGCTACTGATAAATTTAGTTCCTGTGCTACAATTTCCTGAACTTCGGCAGGCAGATAACCGAAAATGCCTTGTGCTTTATGCAACACATTGATAAGTTCGCCGGCTTCATTATTAAATTCTTTGCAAACCTGTTTCAGTTGAGCAACATCTTTTTCTTTAAGTTTTATTTTTATTGATGTCATGTTATTTCTGATTTAAAAATTGAAAACAAGAATGATTATTATTTTTTTCTCACATAAAAACTTTTATCCGGTTATCATTCTTCTATTTCAATCATTCGTTTACTTTTATCAAAATAAGAAGTATGCAAAAGCTGATGCGATTTTTCGCCCAGAGGTTTACCCAGATATTCTTCATACAACTTAATTATATATGGGTTTTCGTGTGATTTACGTATAGGTTTGTTGGCATCTTCTTCATAAATAGCTCTTTGTCTGGCTTTCAGTATTGAAGAATCGCCATGATGCAATGGTTGACCACCACCGCCTATACATCCACCGGGACATGCCATAATTTCAATAGCATGATACTGACTCTTGCCTTGTCTAACTTCCTCCAGCAGTTTGCGTGCATTGCCAAGTCCGTTTGCAATTCCAATGTTTACTTCCAGTCCGTTAAAATCAACTTTGGCAGAACGAATTCCTTCCAAACCACGAAGCTGCTCAAAATCTACCTTTTCCAATTTCTTTCCGGTTTGGATCTCGTATGCAGTTCTTACAGCAGCTTCAATAACACCACCAGTTGATCCGAATATAACTCCGGCACCTGTTGATTCACCAAGAGGACGATCAAAATCTTCATCATTCAGCTTATTGAAATTGATATTAGCACGTTTGATCAGGTTGGCCAATTCACGGGTTGAAAGTGCAAAATCAACATCAGGATTACCATTTACACTGAATTCTTCACGTGTACATTCAAACTTCTTGGCAACGCAGGGCATGATTGACACAACTATAAGGTTTTCTCGTTTTACATTTATTTTCTCAGCGAAATAATTCTTGGCTATAGCTCCGAACATTTGCTGAGGTGATCTTGCTGTTGAAGGTATATCAAGCATATCGGTGAAATGGTATTCAAAAAAGTTGACCCACCCCGGGCAGCAGGATGTAAGCATAGGCAGTTTAACATCCTTGTCGCCATTAAGATACTTGTTCAAACGATCGAGAAATTCAGTACCTTCTTCCATAATGGTAAGGTCGGCAGCGAAATCAGTATCAAACACATAATCGAAGCCTAAGCGGCGCAGAGCAGCTACAAGTTTACCTGTAACAAGTGTTCCCGGCTTCAATCCAAATTCTTCACCCAGGGCAGCTCTTACAGCCGGAGCGGTTTGTACTATAACAATTTTATTAGGATCGGCAAGATTACGAATAACCTGATTTGTGTGATCCACTTCAGTCAATGCACCTGTTGGACAAACGGCTACACACTGTCCGCAATAAGTACATTCGCTATGATCGAGGTTACGTTCAAAAGCGGGTGCTGTAACGGACATGAATCCGCGATTAATAGCCGAAAGCACACCAACGGTTTGAACTTCATTACACATTGTTTCGCAACGGCGGCACATAATACATTTATCCATATCGCGTAATATGGCAGGTGAAGTATCTTCCTTATAGGTGCTTTGTTCACCTTTGTATGGAATTTCGCGAATACCCATTTTGATGGCAATTGTTTGAAGGTCGCAGTTACCTGCTTTTGCACATAATAGGCATTCTGATGGGTGGTCGGACAGAATTAATTCCATAACTGTTTTACGAGCATTGAGAACGCGAATGTTATGGGTTTCAATTTCCATGCCTTCAGTACATTCGGTAGCACAGGCAGGAGCGAGGTTACGGCGTCCTTTTACTTCAACTACGCAAATTCGGCAACCACCTGGTTTATGTTCTATTCCCATATCGCCTAAGTTCATATAACACAAAGTGGGAATTTCAATATCAATTTGTCGGGCTGCTTGCAGGATAGTTGTACCTGGTTCTACCTCAACAATAGTGTTATCTATATTTATTTTAATTTTGTTCATGTTTCTACCTCCTTAATTAATTCACTGCTATAGCGTCGAACTTACATTTTTCATAACATGCGCCACATTTTATACAAAGTGCCTGGTCAATATAATGCACCTGTTTGCGCTCACCACTGATACAGTTAACAGGGCAATTACGGGCGCAGGCAGTACAACCAACACAATTTTCTTCAATAACTTCGTAACGTAACAAATCCTTACACTGACTTGAAGGACATTTATGATCTACTACGTGAGCCAGATATTCGTTGTAAAAATTATTCATGGTTGATAAGACTGGATTTGGAGAGGTTTGACCCAGCCCGCAAAGCGATGTATCTTTAATCACGTTGCACAGGTTTTGCATTTTATCAAGATCTTCCATAGTTCCCTTGCCTTGGGTAATGGTTTCAAGCATTTCGTACAAACGTTTGTTTCCAATACGGCATGGAGTACATTTTCCGCAGCTTTCATCAACTGTAAAAGAAAGGAAAAACTTGGCTACTGCTACCATACAGTCATCTTCATCCATCACTATCATACCTCCCGATCCCATCATTGAACCATTTGCAATAAGGTTGTCAAAATCAATAGGTGTGTCAAGATGTTTTTCAGTTAAGCAGCCTCCTGAAGGTCCGCCGGTTTGTACAGCTTTGAATTTTTTACCGTCTTTAATACCTCCTCCAATTTCGAAAATTACCTCACGAAGGGTAGTACCCATAGGAACTTCAATCAATCCAACATTATTGATCTTTCCTGCAAGAGCAAACACCTTGGTGCCTTTTGATTTTTCAGTACCAATACTTGAGAACCATTTAGCACCTTTGTTAAATATCACAGGAATATTGGCAAAAGTTTCCACGTTGTTAACATTGGTGGGTTTGCCAAGATATCCGCTTACCGATGGGAATGGTGGTTTGAATGTAGGTTCTCCACGTTCGCCTTCCATTGAATGTATTAAAGCTGTTTCTTCACCACAAACGAAAGCACCTGCACCGTATCGGAGTTCAATATCAAAATTAAAGCCGCTGCCTAATATATCATCACCAAGTAAACCATATTCAATAGCCTGTTTAATAGCAATTTTCAGTCTTTCAATAGCGAGGGGGTATTCAGCGCGGATATATACGAGTCCTTTACTTGCACCTATACAATAACCACATATTGCCATTGCTTCAAGAACGCTGTGAGGGTCGCCTTCAAGAATACTACGATCCATAAAAGCACCCGGGTCGCCTTCGTCAGCGTTGCATACCACATATTTCTGATCGGCTTGCTCCTTTCTGGTTATCTGCCATTTCAAACCGGTTGGGAATCCGCCGCCACCACGTCCGCGAAGTCCTGAGTCCATTACTTCTTTAATGGCTTCTTCGGGAGTCATTTCCAGCAGTACTTTGCCAAGGGCTGCATATCCGTCTCGACCGATACATTCATCAATGTTTTCAGGATTAATGAAACCGCAGTTACGTAATGCTATACGTAATTGTTTCTGATAGAACCCCATGTGTTTTGAGTCGGTAACATGTTCTTTTGTAACCGGATTCTTATAAAGAAGCCGGTCAACCTTACGACCTTTGATCACATGTTCGGCAATAATTTCAGTAGCATCAACAGGTTTTACTTCAGTATAAAAAGTATTGTCAGGGATTACCTTAACAATAGGTCCTTTTTCGCAGAACCCAAAGCAGCCAGTGCCTATTACCTGCACATCATCTGCCAGGTCCCGGAGAGCAATTTCATTTTGCAGGTTAATCAGTAACTGGTCACTTTCCGAAGCGTGACAGCCTGTTCCTGAACATACAAGCAAATGCATTTTGTAATTTGCCATTCTTATTTCCTCCGCTTGTTATTCAATAGTTTGATAATTCACTGGAATAATACCCTCAAGTAAAATTCCCTTTTTAATATACTTTTCAATAATTTCATCCGCTTTTTTCACATCTACATATCCGAACACAACTGGTTCCTTTCCGGGAACTGTAACTTCAACAGTGGGTTCGGCATAACAATAACCCATACAACCAGTTTGGGTTACTACTGCGTCAATTCCTCTTTTGTTGAAAGCTCCTACCATGAAATCCATAACATTTTTTGCACCGGATGCAATACCACAGGTAGCCATAGCTACTTTTACCTGTACCCTGTCTTCAGGATTATCTCCTTGTTCTCTCAGGGTGATCTTCGACCGAACTTCTTCTTTCATTTTTTTAAGATCGGCCAGTGTTTTGATTTTCGTCATATTTTTCCTCCATTTTGTTTTTTCGAAAAACTGCTGACACACAATCTGTTAATCGTTCACTGCTGTTTGTTCTCCAGTCACAGATCGCTTATGTCCACATTATTCCGGTTTAATTAAAACTAAATTTGTTCATTTAATAATTTTATTTATTCATTAATTTTACTTTAATATCTTGATTATCAGTCTTTATTTAACTTAATTAATTATTGTCCTTTTTCCATAATTCCGTGTTACATGCCCCAATTTCATTTAGGTTCTCATTTATCATATCCTTCAGGAATTCTCTTATTTCAGCATTTTCAATTGGCACATCATCAAGAGCTTTTTTTACCTCTCTTGTATCGAACTCAAACTCTCCTTTTTTCGAGCGGTGAATGTATGAAAAAATTATTTCAGGATTAGCAGCTACCATTAAAATAATTACTCCTGAAATATCGCCCCACGGAGGCAGATCAATATGGGTGGCTGCAAACTTCACATTTAATTCAGTTCCTTTTCCTAATTCTGAATTTATAGTAAGTGATCCCCCTGTTTGTTCTGCATTTTGCCTTAAGAGAGGTAATCCCATTCCCACTTTTCTTGTTGTACGCGAAGTTGTGTAAGGATCAGTAATTTGTTTCAGCATTTCTTCGGGTATGCCTGCACCATTGTCTTTTATGTAAATGCTTATCATACCATCAGGTGCATCTTCATTGATAATTATTTCAATCAGGTCAGCCCCGGCAGTAATTGAGTTCTGCGTAATGTCAAGAATATGTAATGCAATATCTTTCATTGTATTTTAACACTTCGTCCGTTAATACCCGTCAGAGCCATTCTGAACTCTTTAAAACTTGGTTCTTCCATGTAAAACTCACTGTAAGTTCTTCCAACATCTTCAATATAATGAGCATCGGAGTTTTTTATAAAAGTTGCATCCTCTTTGATCATCAGCTTTTTCAATAATTCTTCTGGTTTTATATTTCTTGATATCTCAAAGGCATCGGCTTTAAGATTAGGCGGTACAAATCCCAGTTGGCTCTGTATGCTATAATAAGCTCTGTCAATATGAGCCGGAATGAAGATGCCATTTAATTTGTGAACCATTTCTTCTACCTTGTCAATACTGGCATGCAATCCTGAAATAAGCAGGTAGGGGATCTCATCAATGATATTTTCATCTTCATCAAGTACAATTTGCTCTCCGAAACGGTTTACATCGTTTTTTACCGGAGGTAATTGTTTTTCAATAAATTGCTGAAACTCTTCAATTGCTTCATCGGTTTCAAAGAACGCAAGGCAATGCACCTCTTCTTTTGTTGTAACTTCAGCTCCGCAAAACACCGTAATGCCTTCCTTTTCTGCAAGCCTTCGTGTGAGCAGGCTGTTTCTGGTGCTGTTATGGTCGGTGATGCCTATTATATCCAGTTTTTTTTCTTTTGCCTTTTGTATAATATTTATAGGGCTCATCTCCAGATCTCCACATGGCGAGAGTACAGTATGAATATGCAGATCAGCCCTGAAAGTTTTCATTATTTGTTAATTAGTTCATATAATTTTCCTGCAATTTCAAATGCCGGCATATCAGTACCAAGAATGGGAATGCCTTCAGTTTCACTCTGTGCTACTGTATCTTCATCGGGGTTCAGACCATTAATAAGCAATATGGCGGCAAGATCGCGCAACGATGCAATTGCTATAACATTTTTATGTGTTTGCAGAGTGACCCATATCTGTCCTTCTTTTGAATTGCCCATAACATCACTTAACAGATCGCATACATAACCTCCTGATACTTCACGATCCAATACTTCCCTGCCACTAAGTACTTTGAGATTCAGGTTTTTAACTATTTCGCTTACTTTATAATTTTTCATTATATCTTTAATTTATTCGTTTATTAAGCTGTTATTCACTGTGTTATGATGTTCTGTCCGTTATTTTATATTTTTGTCTGGTTTTCTCAGGTTATTTTAAGTTTTTATCAAGTTTTCCTTCACCCCAGACCTCTTTCATTATTTTCACTGATTCCTCATTGGTAAAAGTGCCTTTCTGTTCTAAAATACGCTGAATGAAAATACAACGGCTTATCTCAGCTTCATTTCTAACAGTGTCTTCTGCCAGCGACTGGCAAGTAGGGGAGCCGCAAATACCGCAATCCACGTATGGCAGAATCCCCATCAGCTCATTTACTTTTTTCATTTTTTCAAGAGCGTTGCCAATATTTTCATCTAATTTAAGCATTGAACGAGGCTTGATTTTTTCAATGCTCAAATGTTCTGATAAATATTCTCTGAAATTCTGAATATCGTTTTCACTTCTTTCTACCGGCTGTTGTACTGATTTTGCCCTGTTTCTCAACCTTTCGGAAGTAAAGAAACGATTTGAGCTTGTTAATATGCCACCGGCGCAGCTTTCGTCGCAGGCACGTAATTCAAGAAAGTCAATATTGCTTATCTCTTCATTTTCAAGCTGCTCAAGAAATTCAATAACATTGCTGATACCATCAATAGCAAGACTTCTGCCTCTCATTACTGATGACTCGCCTGTAGTTAAAGCCCATAAAATACTTTCAGGGCTTAAATCCGATTCTTTAGCTGAAGAAAACTTCTTTGATTTTGATTGCCTTATAATGGTAAGTACTTTATTGTAGGCAAAGTCTATGTTTATTACACCATCAATCACTGATTGAGTTTCACCCACCGGACTTTTAATTGCCGCAATTTTAGCGGCACAGGGTGTAATATAAAACACACCTATTTCTTCTTGTTTAGCTCCCTGTTTTATAAGAAGCTGTTTAGCATAAAGTCCTGCAATGTCCAACGGTTGTTTTAAGGGTATCAAATGGTTTACCAGCGAAGGAAATTTTACCTGAATAAGTCTTACTATGGCAGGGCAGAACGGAGAAATCACGGGTCTGATATGCAGGTTTTCGTCAATATAATCAGCCATGACGCTTCTCAGGATTTCCGCACCGGTCTCTACTTCACATACATGAGTAAATCCAAGTTCCATCAGCACGCTGTATATCTGTTGCTGGTTGATGTCTTCAGGAAATTGACCTAAAAAAACACCGGGAATGAGCACTACCCTGTGTTTGTAATTGTAGATAAGGTTGAAATCGTCCTGCTCAACCTTAACAGCATCCACAGGGCATACCCTGTAACATTCTCCACAGTCAATACAACGATTTGGAAGCAGTTCGGCTTTTCCATTACGCACCCTTATAGCCTGGGTAGGACATACTCTCATGCAATGTGTACAACCTATACAGGTTTCTTTGCAGAAGTACAATGCGTGATGAAAAAACTTGTCGTTCATTTTAATTCATTTCAGGCGTTAAACCTATTGTAATTTTAACTAAAGTTCCTTTATTGACTTCACTGCTTATTTCAAGCAGGTCAACATTGTTTTTTATATTTGGCAAACCCATACCTGCCCCAAATCCCATTTCCCTGACCGCCGGCGAAGCAGTAGAGTATCCTGTCTGCATGGCCATTTCAATATCCGGAATTCCAGGTCCTTTGTCGTTGAAGTGTAAAACTATCTTTTCATTATCAATCCATGCATTAATAATTCCGCTAAAGGCATGTGCTACAATGTTAACTTCTGCTTCGTACGATGATACCACAATACGTTTAATAGTTTTTGCATCTACATTAAGCTGTTTCAATACTTTTTTAATTTCACTTGAAGCAAATCCTGCTTTAGTGAAATTTCCACCTTCCAGTTCGTATTGCAGATGCATTGGCTCCATCATGATAATTTTTATTAATAAACCGGCTGAACTCCTTCAGAATATAGAATCCCACTGGCTTTAAACATTGAGTACTGGCATTCAAGAAGTATGATATTATTTTCATTTGCAAGCTCTATCATTTCTTCGCTTACCTTTTTTCCTCTTACAAAGATTATGCAGTGAATATCAGACATCTCAGCAGTACGAATAGCCTGAATTGTGCATAATCCTGTAAGAAGTACAATTCCGTCTTTTTTAATTGTGAGTACTTCGCTCATCAAATCTGAAGCAAAAGCAAGGGCAATTTCACTATCATTGGTGATCTCTCCGCAAACGACCTCAGCGTTTAAAAGCTCATTGATTTTCTGAATCTTCATTTTTGTTTTTATTAACTCAAACCGGTTTTTTTAATCCTTTCATTAAATTTCGCTGCAAAGATAGCTACTTAAAAGTTACTGACAAAAGATTTATTGTTAATTTTTTCACATTGTTAATAAAATAACAGTAAGTCTGTTGAAAACTGAAAAACAGACTATTTCGGAAAGCCTGATTTTAGTGGTAAAGAAAAATTTTCAGGTACTGAACTAATGATTTGGAATTATTCATTTAGAAACCGGCTCTAGCCGGTTCCTATTTATGAATTTCAGCTAAAGCCTTTTTTCGTTTACAATGATACAACAATTAATTGTAGCCGGCTTTGGACGGCAGAAAAGGGGGTTAATAAAAAAAAGGAATACAAAAAACAGGCTTTTGTATTCCTTTCTGATAATACTTGAGTTTTTATTCGGATTCGGATAGTATTCTGTAGATATCTATTCGCAGATTCTAAAAGTTTTTAAATGCCTTTTTTCCGGCAAAAACAGAAGCACTGCCTAATTCCTCCTCAATACGCATTAACTGGTTGAATTTTTCAACACGTTCGCCGCGACAGACACTTCCGGTTTTAATATGTCCGGCATTAACTGCAACCGTCAGGTCAGCAATAAAACTATCAATAGTTTCTCCACTGCGATGCGAAACAAAGCAATTATAACTGTTTTTGTAGGCTAATTCTATAGTTTCCAGAGTTTCAGTAACGGTTCCTATCTGATTTAATTTAATCAGAACCGAATTGGCAACTCCTTTTTCAATACCTTCAGCCAGGATTTTTTTATTTGTACAGAAAAGATCATCTCCTACAATTTCTATCTTATTTCCAAGCACTTTTGTTAAATTCCTCCATCCGTCCCAGTCATTCTCAGCAAGTCCGTCTTCAATTGAAACAATAGGATACTGTCTGACCCAGTTTTCCCAAAGTTTTATCATATCATCGCTACTAAGTAGATTGCCGGTGCTTTTAAACATTTTGTACTTCCCGTTATCCCAGAGTTCGCTGGCAGCAGGGTCAAGGCAAATACTTACTTCATCACCGGGTTTGTAACCGGATTTATGTATAGCTTCAAGGATCACTTCAACGGCTTCTTCATTTGATTTTAAATCGGGAGCAAAACCTCCTTCATCACCTACACCGGTTGAATATCCTTTTTTCTTAAGAACCGATTTCAAAGCATGGAATACTTCAGCGCCCATACGTATTGATTCTCTAAATGATGTAGCACCATGAGGAGCGATCATGAATTCCTGAAAATCAACATTATTATCAGCATGACTACCACCGTTTATAATATTCAGTGCCGGAACCGGTATAACATGTGCATTGCTGCCTCCAAGATACTGATACAACGGAATACCGGCGCTCATAGCTTCAGCTCTTGCATAAGCCATTGATACTCCGAGTATGGCATTGGCACCAAGTTTTGATTTGTTAGGTGTACCATCCAGATTGACCATAAAATAATCAAGCTCACGCTGATTAACAAAAAAATGCCCTTCAATTTCTTTAGCAATGACCTTATTAACATTTTTCACAGCTTTTAAAACGCCTTTGCCGAGATAACGTGTTTTATCGCCATCACGAAGTTCAGTAGCTTCACGCTCACCGGTTGATGCTCCGCTGGGAACCATAGCACGACCTAAAGCACCATCTTCAAGTTCAATATCAACTTCAACGGTTGGGTTACCACGCGAATCAAGAATTTCGCGGGCATTAACATTCAGAATTCTCATAATTTTTATAATTATTTGATTTACACTAAATTAATTCAAAATAAAAAAACTTGCCTCATTTAGAATTGGTGCGCAAAGGTATATAAATATTGAGAATTATAGATAGGTATATGTTTTTGGTTTCGTATGAACCATTAAAATATAATTATGAAGATAAGGATTTTTATTATAATTTATTCAACTTTAATACTTGTTAAATTTCATTGTAAAATGCTATTATTAAGCTGTTTCCGGAGCTTTTTATATTTAGATTAATTCTAAATGTTGTATTTGGCTAAAAAAAATGAAATATTGTTAATTTTATAACAAAGGAATTACTTAC
Organism: uncultured Bacteroidales bacterium; assembly: GCA_964550455.1. GTDB lineage: Bacteria > Bacteroidota > Bacteroidia > Bacteroidales > JAAYJT01 > JAAYJT01. The sequence goes on from CAZJZG010000011.1 coordinate 28,047, forward strand.
TTTTGTCCTCCATTGTTAGTGCGCTAACAATGAAATTGATAACCCATTGTATTTCAATAATTTAAATTAATTACGGAGGATAAATGTCGAAAACTGATCAATTAGTCCAAAAGCTTGTCAGAAAGCATGGAAAAACCCGTAACAGCTTAATGGCTGTTCTTCAAGGTATTGTTCAGGAAGAACGATGCCTTTCTGAAGATGCTATGATTGCTGTGGCCAGAGAGCTTGATCTTTCTGCCGCTGATGTTTATGGTACTGCTTCATTTTACACTTTCCTTGATACTGTTCCGCGCGGAAAAAATATCATAAGGATTTGTAAAACTATTACCTGTCATATGAAAGGTAAGGATGAAGTGTTGCTGGCTCTTGAAAATCTGCTGAAAATCAAAGCAGGAGAGACTACACATGACAAAATGTTCACCCTTCTCACAGTAAATTGCCTTGGATGGTGTCATAAAGGGCCTGTTATGCTTGTAAACGATGAAGTATATGCCGAATTAACCCCGCAAAAGGCCATAGAGGTTATTGAAGAAATTGCCAGAAAATAGTAAAAAATTAATAACTTAAAATTAACCTAAGATGGACAAGCCAATTAAAAAAGTAGATATAATATTCCAAATGGACGAAGATTGCAATCTTCTGGACGTATTGGATAAAGCACTTGCACAACCTGCTGATGATATAATTCTGGATCTTATTGATTCAGGTTTGAAGGGAAGGGGAGGTGCAGGATTTCTTACAGGATTGAAATGGAAATTCACCAAAAATGAAGACAGCGATGTTAAATATGTAATCTGTAACGCCGACGAAGGTGAACCGGGTACATTCAAAGATCGGGAAATACTTGACAGAGTGCCTGAAAAAGTTTTCATAGGAATGGCAATTTGCGGATATGTCATAGGTGCCAAGGAAGGCTATATTTATATTCGTGGTGAATATAATTTTCTTTTAAAGAGCCTTCAGAAAAAACTTGATGATTTTAATAAACATTTAAGAGACAGGAACCTCGATTTTCAGATAGCTACACGTTCCGGAAGCGGTGCTTATGTTTGCGGTGAAGAAAGCGCTTTATTTGAATCAATGGAAGGATACAGGGGCGAGCCAAGAAACAAACCTCCTTATCCTACTGTTGCAGGCTACAATAAGAAACCTACAGTAATCAATAATGTTGAAACACTGGTATATGTTACAATGATTTCGAGGTTGGGTGTTCAGAAATTTAAAGAACTTGGAACCAAAGACTCCCGCGGTTCAAAAGTTTTCTCAGTTTCAGGCGACACTCCTATACCAGGGATTTATGAACTGGAACTTGGTATGCCATTGAATCAGTTTGTTAATGAATTTGCTGATGGCGATGCCAAGGCTGTTCAGGTAGGAGGTGCATCAGGGCATTGTGTTCCGCGTAAAAAGTTTAATGATACAATTATTGGATTCGAAGGAATTCCTACCGGTGGTTCGATGATGATTTTCAACAGTTCACGTTCAATGTATAATGTGCTGCACGACTATCTTGAGTTCTTTACTGAGGAATCATGCGGACAGTGTACTCCCTGTCGCGTTGGTTGTCAGCAGTTATTAAAAGGTATTGAAGCTGTAAAAAGAGGTGAAAAACCACCATCATACCTCGATGATCTGAAAAAGCTCACTGCTACCATGCGTATTGCTGCCAAATGTGGTTTGGGACAATCGGTTGGTAATCCTTTTAATTCTATCGTTGATAACTTCAGGGAAGAAATTATTTACTAAAAACCTTAAAAGAATATAATTATGAGTAAGTATTTGGTTAATCTAAAGATAAATAATATACCGGTTTCAGTTGAAGAAGGTACAACTATTCTGGAAGCTGCCCGCCGAATCAATTTTCGTATTCCAACTCTTTGCGATCACCCCGATTTAAATGTGGCTGGTAATTGCCGTGTTTGTGTGGTTGAAGTAAAAGGAGCAAAATTACTTGCAGCAGCTTGTGCCACTCCTGTTTCTGAGGGAATGGAAGTGTTTACCAACAGCGAAAAGGTAAGAACATCGCGTAAACATATTATTGAGTTACTGTTGTCAGAACACAATTCGGACTGTACAAAATGCTTTAAGAATGGTAATTGTGAACTTCAGACCCTTTCAAGCGAGTATCGTATTGGCGATCATGTTTTTCTTGATCTTGTAAAGCCAAAGGATAAAATTCAGGATATAAGCTCACCTTCAATTGTTAAGGATGATAGTAAATGTATCCGTTGCCAGCGTTGTGTTCGTACATGTACTGACCTGCAGGCTGTGAGTGCATTGGCAGTGATAAATAAGGGAGATCAGCAGAAGATCTCTACCTTTCTTGGTAAGCCATTGAATGAAGTAGTTTGTACAAACTGCGGACAATGCGTAAATCGTTGCCCGACAGGTGCTCTTACTGAACGTACTTATATTGATGAAGTATGGGATGCCATTTATGATCCCAATAAGTTTGTTGTTGTTGAAACAGCGCCTGCCGTTCGTGTGGCTCTTGCCGAAGACCTTGGTTTTGACCCGGGATTAAGGGTAACAGGAAAACTTGTATCAGCACTGAAGAAAATAGGTTTCAGTAAAGTTCTTGATACTGACTTTACTGCTGACCTTACTATTCTGGAAGAAGGTACTGAGCTTCTTACACGCCTGAAAAAGGTTCTGGTAGATAACGATGAAAATACGGCGCTTCCGCTTATGACTTCATGTTCGCCGGCATGGATTAAATTCCAGGAACATATCTTCCCCGATTTGCTGAAGAATCTTTCGAGCTGCAAATCACCGCAGCAGATGTTTGGAGCTCTGGCTAAAACGTATTATGCTGACAAAATCAATATTAAGGCTCAGGATATGATTGTGGTTTCAATAATGCCATGTACTGCCAAGAAATTTGAGGCAAACCGCCCTGAAATGCGCGACAGCGGCTATCAGGATGTGGATTATATCCTTACAACACGCGAACTGGCAATGATGATACGTCAGGCCGGTATTGATTTTGAAAAGCTTGAAGATGAAAAATATGACAGCATCCTTGGTGAATCAACCGGAGCAGGAGTAATATTCGGTGCTACCGGTGGTGTTATGGAAGCTGCATTACGTACTGCATATGAAATTGTTACCGGTCGTGAAGTGCCTTTCACTAATCTGAATATTACTCCGGTTCGTGGTATGGAAGGTGTTAGAGAAGCAACAATTAAAATTAAGAATGTAAAGCCCGAGTGGAGTTTTCTTGAAGGTGTTGATTTGAATGTGGCTGTTGCCCATGGATTGGCAAATGCTAAAGTTCTTATGGAAAAGGTTCAGTCTGGCGAAGCTAATTACCATTTCATTGAGATTATGGGATGTCCGGGCGGATGTCTTGGTGGTGGTGGTCAGCCTATTCCAACATCACTGGAAATCAGGAAGAAACGTGCTGAAGCAATTTATGCTGAGGACGAAGGCATGTCTCTACGTAAATCGCATGATAATCCCGAAGTAGTAAGCCTTTACAAAGAATTTCTTGGAGAGGCTAACAGCCATAAAGCTCATGATCTGCTGCATACTCACTACAAACCGAGAAAAAGGTATTAGTAGCGGGGTTGCTATATAATTAACTCTGATCGCCTCCGGTTTTGAACAATAAAGCCGGAGGTGATTTTTTTTGTTATTGCCAGAGCTGAATTAACTAAAATCTGACTATTTATTCCTAAACCGCATATTTGGTTAATTTTTTTTAATATTTTTTTGCCGTATTGATTACCTTAGTAATTTTGGCGGATGATACTTAACAATTTGTCATCAGGTTTGTGAGTTGCCGCAAAAATATTTTGGAGCCTTTATTTGAACCTGCTGATAAATAAATTAAACTATAAAAATGAAGCTAAGGATTACTGCTATTTTAACAGTCCTGATACTGATCCCTTTTTACATATCGGCTCAGGATTTTGACAGGTCAGAAAAAACAAAACGCTGGTATCTTGGGGGGAATTTTGGTTTGCAGTTTGGGACTATTACCCTTATTGACATATCACCAATAGTTGGTTATAAACTAACAGAAAAATTAGCGCTTGGCGTTGGCGGAACCTATAAGTTCTATAGTATCCGCTCAATATATAATCCAAAAGAACGCTATAAAACTAATATCTGGGGTGGAAGCTGCTTTGCCAAATATTCTATATTTCCGCAATTATTTGCTCATACTGAATATGAATATCTGCTATTCCGAAGGGAATACCATGAAAATATTGATTTTCACAGTTTATTCATAGGTGGTGGATACAGACAGTATTTCAGTGAGCATAATGCTCTGGAGATCATGCTGCTATATAATCTGAATGAAACAGAAAATTCACCTTATTCCAACCCTGTTATCAGAGTAGGTTTGGTTTTTGGCATTTGACTACCTGTAAAACGAGACTTTACTCGTCTGAGATACTTTTCAGTACTTCAAGTGTAAGATCCCAGAACTTCTTTGTGGTATCAATATTGAGGCGCTCATCAGGTGAGTGTGCACCCTTGATGGTAGGACCATATGAAATCATGTCCATGCCCGGGTATTTTTCACCAATCACACCGCACTCAAGCCCTGCATGAATAGCTAAAACTTTTGGTTCGGTATTGAAAAGCCTTTTATATGCATTTTTTGTGATTTCAAGGATTTCTGAGTCCGGATTAGGGGTCCATCCCGGATATCCTGATGAATGTTCTGTTTGAGCTTCTGCCATAGCAAAAACACTGGCAAGTTTATTAGCGGCACTTTCTTTGGCACTTTCAACCGAGCTGCGCTGACTTGTACTTATTACGATCTTCCCACCCACCATTTTTATTGAAGCAAGATTGGTGCTTGTTTCAACAAAGTTTGGAATTTCACGCGACATGGAAAGAACTCCGTGAGGTAGTGCATAAAGGGTGTTCAGAAGCTTTTCCTGAAAAGACTTTTCAAACAGTTTTGAAGGAAGTCCGGTTTCCTCAATTTTGATGCTCAAATTAGGTTCAGTTGAACGGAATTCATATTTAATGGTCTTTTCCATTTTTTTAACGTAACTTTCAAAATCGCTAATTAACCTGTGCGGGACAATAACTGTGGCAAAAGCTTCGCGTGCAATGGCATTTCTGAGGTTTCCACCGTCAATGTCTGCAACACGCAGACTATATTGTTTTGCTGCAGTCCATAAAACGCGGTTAAGTATTTTTATAGCATTGCCAAGTCCTTTATTTATATCATCGCCCGAGTGTCCGCCTTTAAGTCCGCTAACCTTGAGCAGGTATGCCTTTCCATCAATATCTGCAGGCACGGTGGGGCAGGGCAGGGTACCAACAGTATCTTTTCCACCGGCGCAACCAATAAAAAGCTCGCCCTCGTCTTCTGAATCAAGATTAAGTAAGATTTTGCCTTTTAAGAAGCCAGGCTTCAAGCCAAATGCACCGGAAAGTCCGGTTTCTTCATCCACAGTGAAAAGACATTCTATAGGACCATGAGGAATGTCATTTGCTGCCAGAATTGCCAATTGTGCTGCAACACCAATACCATCATCGGCGCCAAGGGTTGTGCCACGTGCCTTTACCCATTCCCCTTCAATGAATGGTTCTATGGGATCAGTATCAAAATTATGGTCAACGTCACTGTTTTTCTCACAAACCATATCAATATGACTTTGAAGTACAACAGTCTTTTTCTTTTCGTAACCTGGTGTTGCGCCTTTTTTAATTAATACGTTACCCACTTCATCAGTATCAGCTTCAAGTTTATGAGCAGCAGCAAATCTTAAAAGATATATAACAATTTTACCCTCTTCTTTTGAAGGACGTGGAACTCTGCATATTTCATAAAAGTATTGCCATAGGGCATCCGGTTTTAAATCTTCGAAAACATCACTCATAGTATCAGTTTTTATAGTTAAAATAATGAATTTACAAACGTACACTAAAAATTTTTTATAAAACCATTTGGAGTGATTTATTTTATTACAGGGCTTCAAACATTTTCTGTTCAGGCTTGTTTGTGCAATACCAAATTCCGAAACATGATTTAATTGGTGTTCTGATAAAAATATTGGTTTTGCTTTTTTCAGCTCTGAAATTTTAAAGATTTTACAGTAATAGAAATTGTATTAATTGCTTTTTGAAGATATACACATTTTATGAATATGTAACTCCATAAATTTAAATTGAAATTCCCTGAAATACAAGTGTATGTATCTTATTCACCTTTTAAAAAAAATGCAGAGATTGCGTTTTTGAGTGCTGCTGCTTTCAACGTTATTTTAATAAGAAATATTTGAATATATATGATAATAACCTGAATAACAATGAGTTGTGTTATTAAAGACAATATCAGTGCATTAACTCATAATAAAATAAAGACGATATCAGTGCGTTACCCCATAATACTGAACATATTTATTAACAGGTAGTTAATTAAATAATCCGAAAATGCTCAACAAATTAGAAAAATACTAATTTTGCACTCAATTTTAAAAATCAGAAAATGGAAAGTAAACTTCAGGAGCTTACAAGCAAAATCTACAACGAAGGCATAGAAAAGGCAAATAAAGAAGCTGCCGCTATTGTTGAAAACGCCCGTAAAGAGGCGGAAGCTATTTTGGAAAATGCTAAAAAAGAAGCTTTGGCATTGAAGGAGCAATCAAAAAATGAATCAGAAGAATTGCGTAAAAATGTTGCTAATGAAGTGACCATGTCAGCAAGGCAATCAATTCTTGCAATAAAACAGCAAATCACCAATCTGGTTGTTTCCCGTCTTGTTCACGAACCTGTTAAATCGGCGGTCAGTGATAAGGATTTTGTTAAAAAGATCATTGAGACTGTTATTAGAAACTGGGATCCCAAATCAAGTGCAGCTTTTGATCTGGCTCTTACATTGCCAAAAGAAGATGAGAAAACACTTGGTAATCATTTTGCCCAGAAAACTAATGAATTGTTGAAAGGCGGTCTTGATGTTCAGTTCGATGATAAGTTGAGCAGTGGTTTTCGTATTGGCCCAGGCGATAAAAGCTTTTTATTAAGTTTTACTGATGAGGATTTCGAAAACTTCTTTAAAAATTATCTCAGACCAAGAACTACCAAATTGCTTTACGGAGGCGAATAATGCACAAGAGGAATTATTACTACCTGGTAGCAGGTATGCCGGATATTGTTCTTGATCAAAGCAAGATTTCAGTTACTTTGTCTGAATTTAAGGAGGAACTGAAAGTAAATCTTCATCCGGCTGATTATAAATTAGTGGAATTATTATTTCTTGAAGCTGATAATCGTAATGTTCTGAATATCATTTCGCAGAATATTGGTAAATTCGACAACTCAGGAAAATTTTCTTTCGATGAGCTTGAAGAAGAGATCAGGGAACCTAAAAATCTGCCAGCCTATCTTAAGACCTTTATCATCAGTTATAAAGCAAATACTCCAATTGAGGCTGAAATGAGCTGGGAAGATCAGCTTGCAACCCTTTATTATGAGTATTTATTTAAAGCCGACAACAAGTTTTTAAGAGACTGGTTTGAGCTTGAATGTAATATCCGTAATATACTTGCAGGTTTTACTGCACGGCGTCATAAAATCCCTGTTGAGAACCTTCTGGTTGGAAACAATTTTATTAATACTGCCATTCGCAAAAGCAACGCAAAGGATTTTGGTTTGCTTGACGAATTCACATATATGGAAAAACTGATGCAGATTAACGAATATGCCAATCTGCTTGAACGCGAAAGAGCTATTGATCAGTTAAAATGGAATTATCTTGATGAGCAGAATACTTTCAGATATTTTTCAATTGAAGTTATTCTTGCTTTTATAATAAAAATGAAGATGGTGGAACGTTGGCTGAAACTTGATAAAAAGACAGGTGAGGAAATGTTCCAAAAATTGGTTAAAGACCTGGAAAATAGTTATAAATTTTCAAAAGAGTTTAATATATAATGAACAGCAACAACTTAACTCATGGTAAGGTAACAGGCATAATTGCCAACCTTGTAATTGTTGAGGTAGATGGCCCGGTAGCGCAAAACGAAATTTGCTATATCAGCCATGAAGGTACTGCACTTATGGCCGAAGTTATTAAAGTGTTGGGTGACAAAGCCTATGTACAGGTCTTTGAAAGCACCCGTGGATTAAAACCCGGAGCTGAAGTGGAATTTCGTGGTCATATGCTTGAAGTAACCCTGGGACCTGGCATCCTGTCGCGTAATTACGATGGTTTGCAACACGACCTGGATGAGATGAAGGGTATTTTCCTGAAACGTGGTGACTATACCCGCGCTCTCAATCCGGATAAAGAATGGGATTTTGAACCCATTGCCAAAGAAGGCGATATGGTCATTGCTGCCGATTGGCTTGGACAGGTAATGGAAAATTCAATTCTGCACAAGATCATGGTCCCTTTTTCCTTTGATGGAAACTTCAAAATTAAAAAACTGGTAAAAGCCGGTAAATACAAGATTTATGATGTCATTGCAACACTTACCGATGAAAAAGGCAGAGACATTGAAGTAACAATGGTTCAGAAATGGCCTGTGAAAAGAGCAGTCAAGAATTATAAGGATAAACCAAGACCATTTAAACTGCTTGAAACAGGAGTTCGCACAATTGATACGCTTAACCCAATTGTTGAAGGAGGAACAGGTTTTATCCCCGGTCCTTTTGGCAGTGGAAAAACTGTTCTTCAGCATGCTATTTCTAAACAGGCTGAAGCCGATATTGTGATTGTGGCAGCATGTGGCGAACGTGCCAATGAGGTTGTTGAATTGTTTATTGAGTTCCCCGAACTTGAAGACCCGCGCACAGGTAGAAAGTTAATGGAACGTACTACCATTATTGCGAATACTTCTAATATGCCTGTTGCTGCCCGTGAAGCTTCGGTTTACACTGCAATGGCAATTTCAGAATATTATCGTGCAATGGGTTTGAAAATATTATTGCTTGCCGACTCTACATCGCGCTGGGCTCAGGCATTACGCGAAATGTCGAACCGTATGGAAGAACTTCCCGGACCTGACGCTTTCCCTATGGACCTGCCTGCTATTATTTCAAACTTTTACAGCCGTGCCGGTTTCGTATATCTGAACAATGGCAAGACCGGTTCTATTACTTTTATAGGAACAGTTTCGCCAGCCGGTGGTAACCTTAAAGAACCTGTAACCGAGTCAACTAAAAAAGCTGCCCGCGCTTTTTATGCTTTATCGCAGCAGCGTGCTGACAGTAAACGCTACCCGGCTATAGACCCTATTGACAGTTATTCAAAATATCTTGAATACCCTGAATTGCAGGAAACTCTTAAAAAGAATATTGCGGATGATTGGGTGGACAGAGTAATGATATTGAAGAATATTATGATCCGTGGTAAAGAAGCTTCGGAGCAGATAAATATTCTTGGAGACGATGGCGTTCCACTTGACTATCATCTTGTTTATTGGAAAGCCGAAGTATTTGATTCAGTGATACTTCAGCAGGATGCTTTTGATAAAATTGACTCTAATTCACCAATGAACAGGCAGAAATTCATGCTTGACAAAATCTATGACATTTATTATACCGATTTTAATTTTGATAATTTTGAAGAAGTAAACCCATATTTCAAAAGGATCATCAACCTGTTGAAACAGATGAACTATTCAGTTTTTGAATCGGAAGATTTTCACGGTTTTGAAAAAGAATTGCATAACATAATTGATGAAAGGAAAGTATCGTAATGGAAACCAGCGCTTTTCAGAAAATATATACAAAAATTACTCAGATCACTAAAGCTACCTGCTCACTCAATGCCACCGGAGTTGGTAACGAAGAGCTTGCATTGGTGCATGGGCGCCTTGCTCAGGTAGTGAAAATTATGGGCGATAATGTTACCCTTCAGGTTTTTTCAGGAACTGAGGAAATCCCTACCAATGCCGAAGTAGTATTCTTTAATCGTCCGCCAACATTAAAAGTTAGTGAAGACCTGGCAGGAAGATTTTTCAACTCTTTTGGCGAACCTATTGACGGAGGTCCTGAAGTTGAAGGCGAAGAACGTGAGATCGGCGGTCCTTCGGTGAACCCGGTAAGACGTATGCAGCCTTCAGAGCTTATTGCAACGGGTATTGCCGGTATTGACCTTAACAATACTCTTGTTACCGGACAAAAGATACCTTTCTTTGCCGACCCCGACCAGCCATATAATCAGGTGATGGCTATGGTTGCTCTGCGTGCAAAAGCTGATAAGATCATTCTTGGTGGTATGGGGCTTACAAACGATGACTACCTGTATTATAAAAATGTATTTGATAATGCAGGAGCACTTAACCGTATCATTAGTTTTGTGAACACTACTGAAGACCCTCCGGTTGAACGACTGCTAGTTCCTGATATGGCACTTACTGCTGCAGAATATTTCGCAGTGGATAAAAACGAAAAAGTACTTGTATTGCTTACTGATATGACCCTGTATGCCGATGCTTTAAGTATTGTTTCGAACCGTATGGACCAGATCCCATCAAAAGACTCAATGCCGGGATCATTATACAGCGACCTTGCAAAACTTTACGAAAAAGCAGTTCAGTTCCCCGATGGAGGATCAATAACCATTATTGCTGTTACAACCCTTTCGGGAGGAGACATTACACATGCTATTCCTGATAATACCGGATATATTACTGAAGGTCAGTTGTTTTTACGTCGTGATACTGAAATCGGGAAAGTTATTGTTGACCCGTTCCGAAGCTTGTCGCGTCTGAAACAATTGGTTATAGGTACTAAAACCCGTGAAGACCATCCGCAGGTGATGAATGCTGCAGTACGTCTCTATGCCGACGCTGCAAATGCACGCACCAAGCTCGAAAATGGTTTTGATCTTACCAACTATGACCAGCGGACTCTGGACTTTGCAAAAGAATATTCAGATAAATTACTGGCTATTGATGTAAATATTGATACTGAACAAATGCTTGTTATAGCATGGGACCTGTTCAATAAGTATTTCTCACCTGCCGAAGTAGGTTTGAGAAAAGACCTGGTTGATAAATACTGGCCTAAGGATAATTAAGAATAAAAGTGATAAATTAGATTATTTAAGGTTTTAGAATAATTAAAATTTCATATATTTAATCAGGTAAATATTAAAAAGTAGCCCGTTAAAATTGAGTTAAATGGATTTTATATATCAGTTCTAATCAGCGATTAAATGGCAATAAAATTTCAATATAACAAGACCTCATTACAGGATATGAACAAGCAGCTACGTATTCGTTTACGGGCGCTTCCAACCCTGAAAAACAAGGAGTCGGCATTGCGTGTTGAGGTTAAAAGAGCAAAGGATGAAGCTTCGAAGCTTGATGAAAAACTGCTTGAAAAAATGGCTGCTTACGAAGAAATGACCAGCCTTTGGGCAGAATTTGATGCTTCGCTCATTCTTATTAAAGATGTTGATTTAAGTATAAAGAAGATTGCCGGTGTAAGAACTCCTGTTTTGGAACAAATACATTTCTGGATACGCGATTTTAGTCTTTTCAACAATCCCTTCTGGTATATGGATGGTATTGCGATTTTGAAAGAACTGGCTATAATTGCTATTGAACATGAATTTTTTGTACGTAAAATGAACTTGTTAGATCATGCCAGAAAGAAAACTACTCAAAAAGTAAACCTTTATGAGAAAGTTCAGATACCAGGCTACGAAGAGGCAGTTCTTAAAATTAAACGTTTCCTTGAGGATGAAGAGAATCTTTCAAAATCATCCCAAAAGATTGTAAAAAATCGTCTTTCACAAATGGAGGAAGTGGCATGATAGTACCAATGAAAAAATATGCGTTCCTGGTTTACCATGCCGATTATCAGATTTTTCTTGAAAAATTACGGAAAGTCGGGGTGGTGGATATTGTGGAGCGTACTAAAGACATGGATGACGAAACCCGTGACCAGTTGATGGAGCAAAAGGCAATTAACGATACTATTAAATTACTCGATCGCCGTAAAGTTACTCAAATAGACACCCCTTCATCTGAAACCGATGGATTTGCAATTGTTGAAAAAGTAAGGGAATTACTTAATGAAGAGGATGGTTTTGAACAACACCTTACTTCGGTAAACAAGGAAATAGCAAATCTTGAGCCCTGGGGCGATTTCTCACTCGATACCATTAAGAAGCTCAGAGATGCCGGTTTAAACGTTTCGTTTTATGTTGCTTCGGCAAAAAAATACAATCCTGAATGGGAAAAGCAGTATGCTATTGGAGTGGTGAACTCAACTCCGCCCAACGTGTATTTCATTCTTGTCAGGGATAATGATGAACCTGTTGAACTTGATGCCGAAGAAGTAAAGGCTCCTGAAAGATCTGTTACTGAAGTGATCAAGCGCCGTGATGCTATTCTTGACCGCAAAAAGCAAACAGCCTTAATGCTCGATGAATATGCAGCTACCTCAATACCTCTTCTGAACGAGACTTTACAAAAACTCACAACCAGAACTGATTATAAGCGTGCTATATCAAATACACGTGCCGAAGCAGACGAAAAAGTGATGCTTCTTCAGGGTTATGTTCCTGAATCGGAGGAATCAAAACTTGTTGAATTTTGCGAAGAAAACAAGATTCTTTATGTGGAAGGAAAGCCGGAAGAAACAGATAAAATACCTGTTTTACTGAAAAACGGACCTTTCGCCAAATTGTTTGAACCTATTGGCAGGCTTTTTTCATTACCATCTTATCATGAACTGGACCTTACCGCTTTTTTTGCTCCGTTTTTCATGATGTTTTTTGGGTTTTGTGTGGGTGATGCAGGTTATGGACTATTAGTTTTCCTTTTATCCATACTGTTGAAACGAAAAGTAAATCCTTCATTAAGACCCTATTTGTCGCTGGCTCAGTTTCTTGGAATAGGTACAATAATTTTTGGAACAATATCAGGAACGTTTTTTGGCATTAGCCTTATTGATGCTAATATTCCATTCCTTTCAGGTGTGCGTGAATATTTTCTCGACAGTCAGAAAATGTTTTATCTGGCTTTGATCTTAGGCGGTGTTCAGATACTTTTTGGATTATTTGTGAAGATACTTAACATCACCAAGCAAAGCAGTTTTAAATATGCTTTATCAACTCTTGGATGGCTCATACTATTCGTAGGTTTGATAGCACGTGTACTACTGGTTCAGGCCCAAATACTTCCTGAAGGTGAAAAGATCGTATTATACAGTGTTCTGGCAGTAAGTGGTGTGCTTATTTTATTGCTGAATGATCCTGATGTAAATGTTTTTGTGAGAATAGGCAAAGGTGTCTGGGATGTTTATGGAATGATAACAGGAGTATTTGGCGATATGCTTTCGTACATTCGTTTATTTGCTCTCGGTATTGCAAGCTCGATACTTGGACTTGTTATCAACAGTGTAGGGCTTAGTATGCTTGAAACCCCATACATTGGTCCGGTTCTTTTCGTTATATTCCTCACCCTTGCACACACTCTTAATTTACTTATTGCATCACTTGGGGCTTTTGTACACCCTATGCGTTTAACTTTCGTTGAATTTTTTAAAAATGCCGGATTCAACGGGGGAGGTAAGGAATATAAGCCATTTACAGAAAAGAAGAAAAAATAAAATTTGTATTTCAATTAACTAATAATAAGAATTAATATCTGAAAATTTTAAAATAAAAATTAATTAATAATCAAAAAACTAACTTTAAACAATTAAAAATCAATAAGTATGACAACAGCAGTTTTCCTGGCCTACATAGGCGTCGCATTAATGATTGGTTTAGCCGGAATCGGCAGTGCAATTGGTGTTACAATTGGTGGTAATGCTACAATTGGGGCACTGAAAAAGAATGATGAAGCATTTGGTTCTTATATGCTATTAAGTGCTTTGCCCGGTACACAAGGGCTTTATGGTTTTGGTGGTTTCTTTATTATCAATGCAAAACTTACACCTGAGTTTGTTGCTGCAATGACTATGGGACAGGGATTTGCAATTTTTACAGCAGGAATTACCCTTGGCTTTGTTGGGCTGATATCAGCTATTAAACAAGGTCAGGTGTGTGCAAACGGAATTGCAGGCATTGGCGCAGGTTACGATGTTTTTGGCAAAACCATGGTTTTAGCCGTATTCCCCGAGCTGTATGCTATTATTGCTTTTGCCGCTACCTTCCTTATCAGCGCAGGCTTATAAATTATTATAATCAACAGGCTGTAATTGCAAAATGCAGCAGGAGATATTACTGGATCTTTTAATCCAGTGTTGTTTAAGGTAGTACCTGTGTAATATGCACTGTTCCTGCCAGGTATTTTATAAATTGCTATTAATCAGCAAAACGTTGAAATAGAAGAGTATCTGTTGTTTTTTTGATAGCAATAAATTTACTCGTGGCTTACTGATTTGAATGCGGATCAGTATCCGTATTCGTATTCTTATCCGGATCTATGGCGGTGGTGTTTGAGTAGAAATAAGTGCCGGTGCTGACATCTGGTTTTATATCTGAGTCATCATCCTCATCGTCTTCCTCAAGTTCATCCCATTCCCACTGGTAGCGATCACGCTGTGGTCCTTTATCACGATGATACCATGCCAGGGCAATACCGGCCAGCATTCCCATAAGATGACCTTCCCATGAAATTTTTTGTTTCGGAAAAAAATCAGGAAAAAGCCCCCATACCATACTTCCATAAACAAATAACACAAGTAGTGCAAAAGCCAGTAGATTCTTGTTTTTCTTAATTAATCCTGCAGTGATATGAAAGGCTGTTAGTCCGTAAACCAAACCGCTGGCTCCAATATGAATGCTGCCATATTCGCCTAAAAGCCAGAGCCAGAACCCTGAAATAATGAATAACTGAATAAAGATAATGAAACTGGTTTTACGGTAAAAATAAAACAAAGCAGCTCCAAGAAAAATCAATGGTAGAGAATTGGAACTTAAATGACTGAAATCTTTGTGAAGAAAAGGGTAAGTGAAAATGCCAATAAGTCCGCGCCATGCTTTTGGTGCCATTCCATATTGCGCAAAACTTGTATCTGTCAGTAACTCAATTGCTTTAACTATCCAGAGAATAGCTACAAAAATTGCCGGCCATACCAGACTTCGTAAAATCAGTGATTTTTCAATTGCTTTTTCGCTATGGTTATAATTATGCATGCATATCAGCATTAAGCTGACAAATGTACATTTTTATTAGCTGATACTAATTTTTGTACTTGTGTAATAAGGAAAACCTTGCTGTTTTATTTCAGAACATATCTCTAAGGGGCAAAACAACAAAATTTAGTTTTTTTGGTGTAATGATACGAGAATAATTAGGTTTTGAACTTTTAATAAAGATAGACAAAATGCTAATTAGTTCGTAAGTGTCTGAAATACAGTTAAATGTAGGGGTGTTTGCAATTGTGCATGTTTTGAATATTGAAAAATAATCTATTTTTGGCTTGAATTACATGATTTGATGAATTTGATTTTAGTTTACTTTGTGGAATATAAATAATTGAAACGATTGGAAATACTGATCTTGTGAAACCACATTAACCTTATCCGGATTTGATTGAGGATGCAGTCTAATGATAATTGTCGGATCAAATTTTATTAAATAGGAACAACAGGCTTTCCGGAGATAAGGTTGCTGAAGAATAATTAAACATGAAAAAAGATAAATCAGAAAGGCCGGGGAAGGATTTAAAACCTCTCATAATTGAAAGTGCCCGCGAGATATTTAGAGAATATGGTTTGAAAAAGACCACAATGAATGATATTGCCCATAAAATTAATAAAGCTAAAGGAGCACTTTATTATTATTTCAGTAGCAAAGAAAAAATTTATGAGGCTGTCATTGAAGATGAAGCCGATATTTTCAGAACTGAATTGATCAGTGCAGTTAAACAACAGACTACGCCGGCTGCCAAACTCAAAGCTTATGTATTGACACGAATCGGTCTTTTTAAGCACCTGGCAAATTTTTACACAGCTTTTCAAAAGGAATATTATGAGCATTATGCATTTTTAATGCACTTTCGCGAAAAATATGATAAAGAGGAAATTGACCAGATAACAGCTATTTTGAACGATGGAATCGAAAAGGGTATTTTTGAAATCGAAGATGCCCCGCTTGCAGCAAACGGAATCTTGCTGGCAATCAAAGGGTTTGAATACCAGTGGACTTTGGAAGCCGATGAAAAAGAAACGGAAAAAAAGATTGACTTCTTCCTTCAGATCATCCTAAACGGCATAAATAAAAGATAGTCGCCGGAATTTATCAGCCTGATATTTGTTTTAAATCGCTATTTAACATTTTTTCTGAATTATTTAATTGACCATTTGTCTGTTTTAGTCAAATGGCATTATCTTTGCTGATAATTTCCAATAATATGAAAAAGCTCGTAACATTTGTCCTTAAGCACAGAATTGCTGTTATAGTCATAACTATAGTCCTTACTTTACTTTCAGTCTGGGAGCTGCGTAATATTTCAATCAATAGTGATGTTACCAGTTATCTGCCTGCCGATGATCCTTCGGTAAAGCTATTTAACGAAATCAGTCAGGAATATTCATCAAGCTGGACGGCAGTACTAATTCTTGAAAGTCCCGAAGTTTTTACTAAAGAAAACTTTGAGGAGATAAGCTTATTAAGCCAGGAATTACAAAGGCTTGAAGGAATTGATTATGTTGTAAGCCTTACAAATATTCTGGATATACGAACAGATGAATTTGGTTTTGAAATCGGACGTCTGATTGATGAGTACGAGCTGCCCTCTACTCCTGAACAGCTTGCACATCTGAAAGAATATGTTTTAGGACAGAAACTTTTCAAGCATCTGGTTTCTGCTGACAGTAAGCATACCTTGATAGTTTCTCAGATAAATGCCGATTATGATAAAAACGCTATAGCCAGAGAAATAAAGGATCTGGTTAATAATCTTGAGGTCAGTCAGACAGTATATTTTGAGGGGATTCCTTTTCAGGTATTAAATATAATGGATTCTATAGTACAGGATCTGCTCCTGCTCACTCCTCTTATTATTATTGTGATCCTGATAATGCTTTATATTGGATTTCGCTCTTTCAAATGGGTCGTTTTACCTCTTGTTACTGTTGCGATAGGCATAATATGGATGATGGCTTTAATGAGTTTCAGCGGTATTGCACTTACTCCTATTTCTGATGCACTTCCGGTAGTGCTTTTTGCTGTAGGTAGTGCGTATGGGATACATGTGGTGAACGCAATACGGCTAAATGTACCCGGAAAAGAAAACACCAGAGAAGCACTTATGAATGCGGTAAAAGATATCTCTTTGGCTGTTATACTTGCCGGTGTAACCACCTTTGCCGGTTTTCTTTCATTCGTTTTCAGCTCTTACCTTACCATTATCAGGGATTTTGGGATTTTTGCAGCAGTGGGTGTTTTAATAATTCTGGTTTTATCCATTACCTTTATTCCTGCCTGGGCTTCTTTCTTCAAAAAGTATCCCGGTAAGACTAAAGAAAGCGAACTTCCCGAATTGATAACCAATCCTTTCAAAAATTTAATCATTAAACGACCCGGACTTATTCTTACCCTGAGTGTAATATTGTCAATAGTAGCTTTTACCGGAATTCCAAAAATAGAACGGAAAGTAGATATTCTTGAGTATTTTAAGCCGTCGTCACCATTGAGGCAGTCTTCAAATATTATGAATAAAAGCTTCGGTGGCTCTTTACCTGTAATGATAAGGATAAGCGGCGATATTTTTGAACCTTCAACCCTGACACTTGCAAATGAAGCAACAACATTTCTTGAATCAATTGATGGACTTTCGAATCCAAGATCCCTGGCAGAATATTTTATGCGCCTGAACGAAGCTATGGGAGAGGGTGAACAGATACCCGATTCGAGAGAAAAATTACAAAACCTGTGGTTTATGCTCGAAGGTGAGGAAATGATGCAGCAAATGGTTAATTACGATTTGGATGAAGTTATCGTTTATGCAAACATGAAAAATATGGATGCGAAATCAATGCATGATATTTATGATAAAATTGAAGATTATGTAAAACAATTTCCTGACAAAATGGATGCTACCGGCATGCAGGCTATTTATTCAAAACTTGGAGATAGTATGATGAATAACTTGCTGCAAAGTATGTTGCTGGCATTTATTTTTGTTTTTATTACCATGATTTTCCTCATTGGTTCGGTTAAAGGTGCCATAGCAGGTTTTAGTACTTTGTTTTTCTCGATGCTCATGGTTTTCGGACTTATGGGATATGCAGGAATTGCACTTGATATTGCAACTTTACTGATAGCCGGAGTAACAATAGGAATTGGAATTGACTATAGCATACATTTCACAACAGCATATAAAAGGTTTATGAGTCAGGGAGCTGATCATGAAGAAGCTGTGACTAAGACTCTTGCTACTTCAGGTAAGGCTATAGTGATAAATGTGGTAACAATTATTGCGGGATTTCTGGTATTACTTTTTGCAAACCTGATCCCTTTGCAGCAGTTTGGCATACTTTTTTCAGTAAGTATGCTTTGCGCCGGAATAAGTGCTCTTACACTGCTTCCTGTTTTGATAAGAGTTTTTAAAGTAAATAATAAACTTAAGAAAAATAATCAATAACTAATTAAAATCTAAGAAAAATGAAAAAAAACTTTGTTTCATCAACTTTAATTTTTGTTTTTATGATGATCCATGGAGTTTCGTTGGGTCAGGCAAATGAAATGAAAATTCTACAGAATGTTGACAATATCCTGAATGCTCCTAAAGATCAGATTCTTACGATAGTAGCTCACATTGTTGATCGAAGAGGAAATGAAAATACACGCGAACTGAACATGTTTCAGAAAGGAAGCGACAAGCGTTTAGCGAAATTTCTTACTCCTGCCGATCAGAAAGGGATTGGATTTTTATCGTTACCGGGTGATAATCTTACTTTGTACATGCCTGCTTATGGTAAAACCCGTAAAGTGGGCGGACACGTTAAGAATACCAAATTTGCCGGAACTGACTATACCTACGAAGATATGGAAGCAAAACGCTATACTGAGAGATATGACCCCAAACTTATTGAAACCAATAACGATAACTGGGTATTGGAACTTATTCCGAAAGACGGCATCAGAACAGATTATACCAAACTGCATATGACTATACGCCGCAGCGATAATTACCCTATCAAGATTGCTTATTTTGATAAGGCAGGTGTAATGGTTAAAATTCTTGAAAGCTCCAATATTCAGAAAACCGGTGATTACTGGCTTGCACGTCAGACTAAAATGACCGATCTCAAAACCAAAACATCAACAAAAATGGATATCACTAATGTGAAGTTTGATACCGGTATTGATGATGATGTTTTTACTGAACGCTATCTCATGCGTTAAAGCAGACTGATATGTTACGGATTTGAATTTTTAACAAGTTTTTAAAATTGTTTTCTGATTTTGTAAAGCATATTATATATAAGGTAGTGTTTTGTGTTCGAATATTAAAGCAAGAATAAAATGAAAAAAACATTTTTACTGCTGTTATGGCTTAGTTTGCAAATCCTTGGCTTTGCTCAGGAATACGGCGGCGCTGGCGACTACTTTGGTTCAGTACTTGAAAACCTGAACTGGGATGGATATTTTTATTCCGATGATCGTTTTGGAGTGACATCGCCAAATAAAAAGATGATGTTTCAGGAGTATCGCCTGTCACTTAAACCTTCGGTAAAAACAAAAAGAACTGCATTCAGCAGTGAAATATGGGTCAGGAGCATGCCGGGAGAGAGCATTACATCGTACACCCAGTTAAGCGACAGAAAAAAGACATTTCCCACTGATGTGGAACTTCGCGAAGCATGGTTTGAAGTGTATGATATTTTTGCAAAAGGTCTTGATCTGAGGATAGGGAAGCAGCGTATTGCATGGGGCGCTGCCGATCGTTTAAATCCCACGGATAATATAAATCCTTACGACCTTGAAGATATCTGGGATTTTGGCAGGCATCTTTCGTCTAATAGTGCTAAACTTACCTATTATAAAAATAATTTTTATGTGTCGGGAGTATTTGTTACTGCTTTTTCTCCTTCGGCGGCACCGGATATGGAATGGATGAGTGCATTTATGCCGGAGTTCAGCATGCCGGATGAATATGATTTTAACGGCACAAACTATAAACTCATTAATAAAGGTTTTGATGATTTTCTCCTGATGCCCGATAAGACTATTAAAAAATCATCAACCATGGGGCTGAGAACCGGTTTAAATATTGGCAGTTTTAATCTTTCAGCAAGTTTTGCCCATAGCTTTGATGTAATGCCTTCGCCATCTAAAGCGCACCTTACCGATGTTGAGCGTGTTCAGGACAAAAATATTCTGAGATACAACCTTGATGTGGAGCTTAAATATCCTCGTATGAACATCCTGGGATTTGATTTTGCCGGCTCTCTTGCAACAGTGGGAGTATGGGGTGAAGTAGCTTTGTTTTTTCCTGAGAAAATCCAGATGGCTGTGGATATGAGTTATATGGGACTAAATATAAGGGTAATGGATTCAACGGTAATTGATAACAAGCCATATCTTAAATATGTGTTAGGCCTTGATTACACTTTCCCTCATAATATTTATGCTAATTTCCAGTATCTGCACGGTTTTTTTCATGAAAACGGAACCGCCGGACTAAATGATTATTTTGTACTGGCTGCCGACTGGAAAGTCTTTCAGGATAAGCTAAAGATATCGCCTTTTAACTTCTGTATTCAGGTTAATGACTGGTCGGATCTAAGTAATGAACACGCATGGATACTTCTTCCTGAAGTTACCTATCAGCCTGCCGGAGGTATTGAATTAACTGCCGGCGCACGTATTATCAATGGGACAGGTTCAACCATGTTTGGGAAGTTAAAAGATAAGGATCATGTGTTACTGAAATGCAAAATCAGTTTTTAGAGGATGTTTTCAGCCTTTAGCCGGATTTTTAGAAATCGTAGTAGATATTCCTTTTAAAGCAAAAGCCACTGACATTAGTTTGTAAGTGGCTTGTTTTTTAGTGACTCCGACAGGATTCAAACCTGTAACCTTCTGATCCGTAGTCAGATGCTCTATTCAGTTGAGCTACGGAGCCATTTTATTTGCGGGTGCAAAGATACATTATTTGAATAATACAGCAAAAACTTCGAATTGTTTTTTCGTGCCGGGATTCAGATTTTAAAAAATATTTGAATTTGAATATGTCAAATTTCAGATTTGGGCTAAAACCCATAGGGTAGGGGATTTTATTTTTTAGAAACGGACTAAAGCCCGTTTCAATTCATAATTATGTGATCATGAATTGCCATCGGCTTTAGCCGGTGGTTAAAAAGAGGTTAAATCAATATATTGGCTTTAGCCAAACAGGTTTAAGAATGCATTAAAATACTAATAATCAATATATTTGGGATAAAACCCATAGGGTAGGAGGGTTTTATTTAATAAACTGGCTAAAGCCCGTTCCTATTCCTAATGAAGTAAATCATGAGTTGCCGCTGGCTTTAGCCGGTGGTAAAAAAGGGGTTAAATCAATATATTGGCTTTAGCTAAACCGGTATATGTGGTTTGTCGGATGTGGATTTTTAATTAGGTGATCCATTAAAAATGAATTGAAATTATATGCTGAGTTGATTTGAAAAATGTCATTATAAGCAATTGAATTCTAACATTGTTTAAAAAAATAATAAAAAAAGCTTATTTTCTAAAATATCGTTGTATATTAGCAGTCCCAATTAGCAGCAGTAAGTTTTAATTTGTTCATGAAAATTTTATTCATATAATTGATAGTCAACCCTTTAAAATGCTATTATTGACTGAATTAAATAATAATTTAAACATTTAATAAATCCATTAATCATGAGACATATTTTACTCCCAAACAATTTTAAAGATAAAACCATAGCTGGTTTTAAGTGCTTAATTGCAATGTTTGTGCTTTTTTTTCTGTTTGCAAATCAATTAACATTGTATGCGCAAAACTGCTCGGTGAATGCGGGTATACCTGCAAGTATCTGCGAAAACGAGAAGTTATTTTTGTATGGTGGACGCACTAGTTTGGTACCAGATGTTCCAGTAATTACATGGACACAGGTATCAGGTCCCAGTGCTATCATTGTTGATCCACATAATCCGACTACTGAAGTTATTGGGATAACAGGAGGTGATGATTTTGTTGAATATAAGTTCAGACTTTCAAGTAAATGCGAGGATGGCTCATTAGTTTATCAGGATGTTGTAAAAAGAGTTTATAGAATTACACCCGCAAATGCAGGCAGTGGATTTACCTCATGCCCTGGCGATGGCTTAGATGGATTGTCAGCAAATGCTCCCGGAGCAAATGAATCCGGGCAATGGCTCATTATTGGAGATAATAATGCAGGAGTAACAATAAAAGACGAAGATGATCCAAATTCCGGGATTGATCTTGCAGAAAAATCATGTGGTTCAACAAAACTTGTATGGCAAATATACAATGAAGAAACCAAATGTGCCACACAGGATACAATAGTGATTACTAATCGTGGTGGGGTAACAAATATTTCTGCTGGTGAAGATCAAACACTTTCTCATTGTTATTCAACAACGCAAAGTACTAATATAGAAGGTTCTTTTGCCGGTTGTGGAATTGATGGGCAGCAAGGAGTATGGACTGTGATAAGCGGTCCTAATGTTCCTCATATAGTAAACCCCGGATCAAATGATTCAGAAGTTAAAAACCTGATAGAGGGTACTTACCGGTTTCGCTGGACAGTTACCGGTACCTGCGCATCAGGTACTGATGAAGTTGAAATTATTGTACCTGCCCCCACTGCCGATATTACTAAGGCAAATGCCGGTTCAAACCAGGTTTTCTGTGATCCCAGAACTTCAACAGTGCTTAATGGTAACGTACCTCTTTATATAAATGAAACTGTAAAATGGGAGCTAATTGAAGGTCCTGAGGGATCTGAAGAAGATATAACTATAGTAAGCCCTTATCTACCGGTAACACAGGTTACAGGGCTTGATGGCCATAGTACATATACTTTTAGATATACTATTACAAATTCAGTAACCAATTGCTCAAGCACTGGTACGGTTACGATTTCATATCTTGCTAATGCACCCTCATTGCATATCACTGAAAAGCCCATTTTGCTTCCCTGTGGAGAGACAGTTGCCAACATACCATTTATATTTGGCGGTTCGGGAGTTAATCAGTATCGGATTTTTAACGGACCTCCTAATGAAAAATTTACTTACCCAACAGAATGGATCAATGCAGGATCAGCCGTAACAGCCATTATTCCCAACCTTACCGAATCGGGCGAATATCATATACAGATGAGGCGTTATAATGCTATAGGCGTTGGCTGTGAGGGAGCATTTGATGATGTTGTTGTTACAGTGTCAAATATAGCCGTTGAAGCAAATGCCGGTACACTTCAGATTTTAAATTGTAATGTTACAAGTACCGCACTTGTAGGTAATTTAGTTACAGACTCTTTCTCTCATACATGGTCACAGGTAAGTGGTCCCAAAATAGTGAGTTTGGTTGACATTCATGCCAATGATTTACATATAAAGGATTTGATACCAGGGTTTTATACTTTTAGATGGACTATTTCAGGAGGACCGATGTGTGAAAATAAGTCGGATGATGTTACTGTGCTGGTTTCAAGCGAAATCCCTGAAGCCAAAGGTGCTGGCGATGATCAAAATGTTTGCCATGGCAGCCCTGTTTATCTCAATGCCCAACCCAAAAACTTTGTTTTCGAAATAGGCTCATGGAGTGTAGAACCCAATGAAGAAGGGGTTATGATCTCTGATACACTTGATCCTAATGCTGTGGTTACAGGATTAAAGGCAGAGACTGACTATGTTTTTACATGGACTGTGAAAAATGGCTGTGGTTCAATAACGAGTACCGTTACTATTACTGTAAGTGATGATGAAGGACCTGGCATGGCGGAAGCAGGACCAGATCAATGTATTCCTGTTGGTCAAACAACTGCTACTTTGTCCGCTGATGCTCCCTGTACTGATGAAACAGGAACGTGGAGTTTTATAAGTATTCCGGATGGAGCAACTACACCGACTTTTTCACCCAATGAAAACAATCATCAGGCTGTAATTCACGGACTTGTAGAAGGAACTTATAAAGTTAAGTGGGAACTAAGTACCGGCAATGAATGTACACCTACTTGGGATACTGTTATGATAACAGTGGCTGATATTACTCCGGCTGAGGCTGTGGATGATAAATGGGTTTGCAGCAACGAGTTTGAATTGAGTGGAAACAGTCCTAAAGACGGTGAATCCGGACTTTGGACACAGGTGTCAGGTCCGGGTGGAGCAAAAATTGTCAGCCCTACGTTTTCAACCACACAAGTGCAATACGCTCCCGATGGTGTTTACACTTTCAGATGGACTATTGTCAATGGCGCATGTATAAGTTCGGATGACGTTAAGGTATTTGTATCAGACAATCCACCATCAACTGCAACAATAACACTGGCAGATGATGTATGTGGACTGACAACCAATACTTTAGAGGCTGAGAAGCCTACGGCAGGTAGTGGTAAGTGGTCGCCGGTCAGTGGACCTAATACTCCCGTTTTTTCCAGTCCAAACTCTTTTCAGACCGAAGTTACAGGGCTGATAACCGGTGAATATGTTGTTAAATGGACAGTTGAAGGAGGTCTTTTCTGTGAACCTTCAGTAGCAACAGCTTCATTCACAGTTGTTGAAAAAGCCGATGCAGGCGCTGATCAGAACTATTGTGAAGAAATCATTGCTGTGAACCTTACCGGTAATGCCACAAGTGAAGGAGTATGGTCGGTTGTATCAATGCCTGTTGGGGTATCAACAGTTACAATTACTGCCACATCCGCCAATACAGCAATAGCTTCGGGTTTATCGCCGGGTACAGATCCGGAAAAGGGAACTTATAAGTTTCGATATACAATTTCTGCTGATGATTGTGAAAGTTACGATGATATGGAGGTAACACTATGGCATCCACCAAGTGAAGCTGCTGCCGGAAATGACCAGATATTGTGTAATGAAAGCTCTTTCTCTTTGGAAGCAACTCCACCGGTTTTTGGTACCGGTACATGGAGTATATTATTTGGTCCTGAAGGGGGTGTTTTTGAATATCCTAATATTGCATCAACAACATTTACAGGTGCAGTCCCCGGAGTTTATGTATTCCAGTGGACTGTTGCCAATGGTGATTGTAGTAATGCCGATCAGGTTAGGATAGAAAACTTTGCTAAGCCTTCAGATTCTAAAGCTGGCGAACCTCAGGATCTGGTTTGCAGTACTGAAACTATTATGGCAGGAAATGATCCGGCAATAGGCGTAGGCACATGGACATTGACTGCGAAATCAGAAACAGCTCCTGAACCTACCATAGTATCTCCTATTTTATATAATACACCTGTAACAGGTTTGGGTCCCCAATCGGATGGTAAGCCCGGTGTTTATACTTTTTCATGGACTATTAGCAATGGTAGTGTATGTACTCCAACTATAAGTTATACATCATTAACTGTGTATCAGATACCTACTCCGGCTGTAGCAGGTCAAGATCAGGAATTTTGCGATCAGGCTTCCACAACTTTAGAAGCAGATATGGTTGACGTTGGTACTGGAACATGGACAGTTATCAGCAAACCTTCTGCTGCAGAATATCCTGAATTTACACCGAATATCAACGCCCATGATGCGGAAATCTCCGGTCTGAAGCATGGTGTTTATGTGCTGGAATGGAAAACAGAAACCGAGTTCTGTGTTTCTACTGATACCATGACCATAACTAACTATGAGGAGCCTTCTGATGCTGAGACTGATGGAGAAGCCCAGATATGCCAGTTTGATCCTCTTGTTCTGAATGCAACGCCGCCCCTTGTTGGTACAGGCGAATGGACGCTATTAGAAGGTCCAAACACTCCTTATATTATTGATACAGCTTCACCTACAACTCAGGTAGTGGGCACAATTACCGGAACTTATAAATTTGTGTGGACAGTGAGTAACGATGGGTGTGCTACCAAATCAAGCACTGTAACAATTACAATAAATCAGGAACCGGAATTAGCTGTTATAGAGGGTGGAGACAGGGATTTATGCGGCGTTACAAAAGTGAAATTAGAAGGCAGCGTACCTGA
This sequence comes from uncultured Bacteroidales bacterium, assembly GCA_964550455.1. Lineage (GTDB taxonomy): Bacteria > Bacteroidota > Bacteroidia > Bacteroidales > JAAYJT01 > JAAYJT01. The sequence goes on from CAZJZG010000011.1 coordinate 54,118, forward strand.
ATCGTTTGCAATAGGAACATGGAGTATTGAAAGTGTAATACCAGAGCAAGATTCTGAAATTGCATTAATTAAAGATGGCGCAACAACTACCGTTAAGCCTATTGAGCCTGGCTCTCCACGTACTCTTGTTATAAGATATACTGTTTCAAATGGTGATTGTATAAAATACGATGAGATAGAAATACGAAACTGGGTTCAATTAACTGACCCTGATGCAGGAGATGATCAGGTTGTGTGCGATGTGGGTACTGTTACTCTTACAGCGAATACACCTGAGGTAGGAACCGGAAAGTGGCTATTAACAGCAGGACCGAATACTCCAACTATTGTAAATACATATTCCAGCACAACGACAGTTGACGGATTAATACCCGGAACATATACTTTTTCCTGGGTTATCAGTGCCACTGAAGGACCTTGCGAACCAAAAACAGATAATGTAAGGATTATCAATCGCAGTCCTATTATTATTACAGCCCCTGACGACATAACTGTGTGCGTAGGCGCTACTCCTAAACTAGTGGCTAATGCGAGTGGAGGCTCAGGTACTTATACCTATCAATGGCAGCAAAGTGATAAAGATTGTGTTGGCACCTGGAGTGATATTTCCTCTGCTACCAGTTATACATATACAACAGTAGGCCTGGCTACAGGTACTTATTATTACAGAGTTATTGTAAGAGATACCGATCCGTTTGCATGTGAATCCGTTTCAGGCTGTGTTACTGTTACTGTGGTTAAAGATCCCGAAATTGATACTCAGCCCCTGGATGCCGAAATATGTGTAGGTGGTTCGGCTGCATTCTCTGTTACAGCTTCAGGAGGAACCCCATCACTTGATTATCAGTGGCAGTATTATAATGGAGCTTCCTGGAATAATGTTGTGAACGGAACTCCTCCAAATGTTACATATCAGAATGCCACCACCGCAATTTTAGGTATAGAAACAGCCATTGGTGTTAGTACAGGTTCTTACCAGTACAGGGCTTTGGTTTCGGCTACCGGTTTGGATTGTAATACTATTGGTACAAGAACTGCCACATTTGAGATTGTTCCTGATCCGGTTATAAATACCCAGCCTGTGGGAGCTGAGCTTTGCAGTGGGTCAATACATCCAATGAATATAGAGGTAACAGGATATGCATCCAGTCCTGTTAAATATCAATGGCAAGAAAGGACACCGCCAACAACTACATGGACTAATGTCGGTAGTAATACCAATACATATACAACTCCGGAGCTAACAGCAACAACACCTAATGCTACTGTATGGGAGTATCGCGTTATAATTACACAGACCCAATCAGGATGTGAAACAATATCGGATTTAGCTACTGTAACTATATATCCTATTCCTGCTGTTACAAGTGATGCCACACACCTTATCTGTAATAATACTGAATTAAATTATAATATTACTTCAGACGTACCAAGTACAACATTCACCTGGACGGCAGCTCAAACAGTTGCTCCTTTGGGTGGAGAAGTAACCGGATTCAGCGGTTGCAGTAGTAATTGTATGACAGTAATTAATCATACTCTTACAAACAGTGGTACTTCTCCTGGGGTTGTAGAATACTATATTACACCAACAGGACCTGATCCTACCTATTGCGAAGGAAAGACCTTTACCCTTACAGTAACAGTGCAACCAACACCGGTGGCATTGGCAACACCAACTTTTACAAACATCTGTGATGGAGATGAAACAGAAATCAAACTGGGAACAAATGTTACCGGTACTACACCCGCAGTTACATATACCTGGGAAGCTTCATCGGATGAATTGAACGCTGGAGAGCATTTTACACAATCATGTAATGCTAACTGTGGAGAATTAATTCAGGGAACAATCCAAAATCCATTTACATATCCTGTAACAATTACTTATACTATCACTCCGTGGATAGGCGATTGTAAAGGCACTCCGGTAAGCGTTACGTTAACTGTGAATCCTTCAGCACAGGTAAATGAATTGAATGACTTGGTATTTTGTCATGATGAATATTCAGATGGTGTTGTTTTCACTACTGACAGAACACAAGGAATTACTTCCTATACATGGACAATAGATAATGAAGAAATATGGGATTTATCTTCATCAGGTAACGGACATATCCCTGAGTTTTCAGTGACAAATATAACTAATTCACCTGTAACAGGAAATATAGAAGTTACACCATTCTATACAAATAATGACGTAACATGCCAGGGCGAATCTATAGTATTTACTATCACTGTGAATCCACTTGGTCAGGTGGATAAGCCTGATAATCAGGTAGTATGCCATGATGATCTTACTGAAGTGAATTTTACATCAGAAAATACAGACGGAATCACTACCTATGACTGGAAGCATACCAATCCGGCAATAGGGCTGGGTGAATCAGGAGATAGAGATATCAGCTTTACTGCTATTAACAATACTACTACAGCACCGGTAAGCTCAACCTTTACTGTTACCCCAACATTTACCTATTCAGGTAAGAGTTGTACAGGTCCTTCAGAAGAGTTTGTGATATGGGTAAATCCGGCAGGGCAGGTTAATAAAATTGATCATCAGCGTTTATGCAATGGAGAAATTACAATTCCTGTTATATTTGAAACAAATAATACTGGTGGAACAACAACTTATGCCTGGAGTATTGATGAAAACATAGGCAGCCCTCTTATTGGAACCGACGACATGCCTTCATTTACGGCGGTAAATAATGGAAATACTCCTGTTGTTGCAACCATTACAGTAATACCTACGTTTGAAAATGGAGGTACTTCATGTGAAGGTGAATCTAAGGAATTTACCATTACAGTTGATCCTACTCCTGTTATTACAAGTCCATCTTCTATTACCATATGTAGTGATGAAAAAATTGATTATGAGATTAAATCCAATGTTGAAAATACCACTTTCAGGTGGACTGCTCAAAACACGGTTGGAACGGTTGCAGGCTGGCCTGTCGGTACGGTTACGGGCACATATATAAACGACCTTCTTACCAATATTGACCAAGCTGACGGGGTTGTTATTTACAGCATTCAACCTATAGGTCCGGATCCCCTGTCCTGTGCAGGTCCTCCATTCTATCTTGAAGTAAATATAGTTAACTGTAATCCTGTCATAGGTGTTGCAAAACAGCTTGTAAATGTTACTAACAACGGAAATGGCACACATGATGTTAAATTCAATATCAGGGTTCAGAATTATGGCAATGTACAATTATATGATATTCAGGTTAGCGAAGATCTTGATAATATTTTTGGATCTGACAATTATGAAGTACTTGAGCTTTACAGTACATCATTTGATGTAAATATGAATTATACCGGAACACAGCCGGATACTCTGTTGCTTGATAACGAAGGAACTTCAAATATACTTGCTATTGGAGCTTCTACCAATATAGTGCTTAATCTCAGGATTTTAAGTGCAGGTGAATATGAAAACTCTGTTTTTGCCAGAGCTGAAAGTTTAGCAGGTACGGTAACCGATACTTCACAAAATGGCAGTGACCCTGATCCTGATGGAGATAAGGATCCTACAAATAATAATGATCCAACTCCTGTTAGCTTTGATGATTGTATTTTATCAATTGAATGTCCTGCAGGCAGTCCTTATGAATTTTATGTTACACCCGGGTACTGCGGTTATCTTGTTCCGGATAATAGTCTGGATGCAACAGCTCAAACAAATTGTGATCTGGTAAGCCTGAGACATGATTTTGGAGCTTGCTGCTATCATACTCTTGAAGATAAGCTATTACCGGTGGGAACAACTGATGTTATCTGGACGGCAACTGATGCTTCAGGTAATGTTGAAACCTGTGCAATTAAAATTACAGTTATTGATAACGAACCTCCTGAATTTATTAACTGTCCTCAGGGGAATACTATTACAGTATCTCTTTTCCCCGGAATATGCCAAGGAGGAGCCAATTGGAGCATTCCGGTAGCAGTTGATAATTGCGGAGAAGTTACTGTTGAGCAAACCAAAGGTCCATCCCCCGGAAGTGTCAATGCAGTTGGTGAATACCTTATTGAATATACTGCTACAGATGGAAGTGATAATACTGCTGTCTGTACTTTCACACTCAAAATTATAGATACTGAAGGACCACTGATTGTTTGCCCGGGTAATATATTTGTAGAAACTGCCGATGATGGCTGCATATGGGCTTCGCCTGCAGGAAGCCTGACCCCATTGCTGGCAAACAGCAATTGTGATGCATCTATTGGCTGGAGTGTTACAAATCCTGGTGGTAGTAAAATCACAGGTTCAGATGATGTTAGTGGATACACCTTCAGCATAGGCACCAGTACAGTAACTTACACAATAACAGAGACTGTTAGTGGTCAAACCTGGAGTTGTACTTTTACGGTAGAGGTAGTTGACACTACTCCTCCTGTTATTAATTGTCCTGAATATCTGGAAGTAACTGCGCCCGCCGGGACATGTACTGCAACTGTTACTCTTCAACCGCCAACTGTTAGCGATAATTGCACTGTAGAGCCAAATATAAAAACTCATTACGTTATTAATAATGAATTTGGATATATTGGTGAATATCCTGGTTCACAGCTTGAGGTTGTTTTGCATCATGGTTATAATATAATAAAGTGGTTTGCAGAGGACGAATCCGGCAATATTGCCTCCTGCGATTATGGCAATGTTATGGTAAACATTCTTAAACCTGTATTAGATGCCGGAGATAATCAATCGGTTTGTGAAACGGCAGGTTCATATATATTCTCTGGAGCTAAAGCAGAGAATGTACTAAGTTATGAATGGTTTAGTTTCGGT
>CAZJZG010000011.1:59015-73744 GCA_964550455.1 uncultured Bacteroidales bacterium
TTAACAGCCGATATTGAAAGTGGCTCTACATGTGTTCCTGCAGTAAGTTCAATGACATTGACGTTTGAAGATAATGAGCCACCAGTCTTTGTAAACTGTCCTCAGGGGAATACTATTACAGTATCTCTTTTCCCCGGAATATGCCAAGGAGGAGCCAATTGGAGCATTCCGGTAGCAGTTGATAATTGCGGAGAAGTTACTGTTGAGCAAACCAAAGGTCCATCCCCCGGAAGTGTCAATGCAGTTGGTGAATACCTTATTGAATATACTGCTACAGATGGAAGTGATAATACTGCTGTCTGTACTTTCACACTCAAAATTATAGATACTGAAGGACCACTGATTGTTTGCCCGGGTAATATATTTGTAGAAACTGCCGATGATGGCTGCATATGGGCTTCGCCTGCAGGAAGCCTGACCCCATTGCTGGCAAACAGCAATTGTGATGCATCTATTGGCTGGAGTGTTACAAATCCTGGTGGTAGTAAAATCACAGGTTCAGATGATGTTAGTGGATACACCTTCAGCATAGGCACCAGTACAGTAACTTACACAATAACAGAGACTGTTAGTGGTCAAACCTGGAGTTGTACTTTTACGGTAGAGGTAGTTGACACTACTCCTCCTGTTATTAATTGTCCTGAATATCTGGAAGTAACTGCGCCCGCCGGGACATGTACTGCAACTGTTACTCTTCAACCGCCAACTGTTAGCGATAATTGCACTGTAGAGCCAAATATAAAAACTCATTACGTTATTAATAATGAATTTGGATATATTGGTGAATATCCTGGTTCACAGCTTGAGGTTGTTTTGCATCATGGTTATAATATAATAAAGTGGTTTGCAGAGGACGAATCCGGCAATATTGCCTCCTGCGATTATGGCAATGTTATGGTAAACATTCTTAAACCTGTATTAGATGCTGGAGGTAATCAATCGGTTTGTGAAACAGAAGGTTCATATACATTCTCTGGAGTTGAAGCTGAAAACATATTAAGCTTTGAATGGTATAGCATGGGAAGTGGCACATTTACAAATGTAAACACTCTTACACCTACTTATCAGTTCAGCAATGATGATATTAATGCCGGGATGGTAGTAATTGGGTTATATGGAGAAGGTTGCAATCAAATTTATGAGGATATGATGTTCTTATACATCTGGAAACAACCCACGGCCGATGCAGGACCAGATGCAGCAATATGTCCTAATGGAGATTTTGTGCTTACAGGAGCAACAGCAGCCAATTACGGAAGTTTAACATGGACAACAAGCGGAAACGGAACTTTCAACAATCCTCATGCATTGAATCCAACTTATACACCGAGTCCAACTGATATTGCTGCAGGTTCAGTAATATTAACTTTGAAAGCCAATACTGAAACTGGTTCTGCATGTGTTCCAGCGGTAAGTTCAATGACTTTGACGTTTGAAGATAACGAACCTCCTATATTTGTGAATTGTCCTCAGGGGAATGAAATAACCATATCACTTTTCCCTGGAGTTTGCGAAGGAGGAGCCAATTGGAGCATTCCGGTAGCAGTTGATAATTGCGGAGAAGTTACTGTTGAGCAAACCAAAGGTCCATCCCCCGGAAGTGTCAATGCAGTTGGTGAATACCTTATTGAATATACTGCTACAGATGGAAGTGATAATACTGCTGTCTGTACTTTCACACTCAAAATTATAGATACAGAGGGACCATTAATTGTGTGTCCTGGTAATTTATTTGTTGAGGCAACTAATGATGTCTGCACCTGGGTTTCGCCTGCAGGTAGCCTTACACCACTACTTGCAAACAGCAATTGTGATGCAACAGTATCCTATGATATTACAGGAGCAACAACTATTGCAAACGGATCTGATGATGCCAGTGGAGTAACCTTTAATTTAGGTACCAGTATTGTAACATATACAATTACCGATGATAATAATCCTGCACAAACATGGAGTTGCAGCTTCACAGTCACAGTAGTTGACGAAGAAGCACCAGTAATTACCTGTCCTGCTTATATAGAAGAGGTGGTAGAAGTTGGAACCTGTTCGGCAACTATTAATCTTACCTTACCTGATGTGTCTGACAATTGCACAACGGCACCAACTATCACTTACAAGATTTATTATTCCGATGACCATTTTAATGGAGTTGGACCGTTTCCTTCCACCCAGCTTGAGCAAACTTTCCCGTATGGTTGGAGCACAATTGAATGGATGGTTAAGGATGCTTCTGGAAACATTGCAACCTGCTATCAAAGTGTTCATATAACGGCTCCTGCACCAGTTGTTTATGCTGGAGGTAATAAATTGGTTTGTGAAACAGAAGGTTCATATACATTCTCTGGAGCTAAAGCAGAGAATGTACTAAGTTATGAATGGTTTAGTTTCGGTAGTGGTACATTTACAAGCGGACAAGGTACACTTACACCTACTTATCAGTTCAGCAATGAAGATATTAATGCCGGGATGGTAATAATTGGGTTATATGGAGAAGGTTGCGATCATGGTGAAGATGATATGATGATTTTATACATCTGGAAACAACCCACGGCCAATGCCGGACCAGATACATCAATATGTCCTAATGAAGATTTTGTGCTTACAGGAGCAACAGCAACCAATTACGGAAGTTTAACATGGGAAACAAGCGGAAACGGAACTTTCAACAATCCTCATGCATTGAATCCAACTTATACACCGAGTCCAACTGATATTTCTGCAGGTTCAGTAAAATTAACTTTAACAGCCGATATTGAAAGTGGCTCTACATGTGTTCCTGCAGTAAGTTCAATGATATTGACCATCCATCCGGAAGTAACAATTACTATTGATGAGATTGTTCATACACAATGCAATGCATCAGTGGGTAGTGTTGAACTTACAAGTAGTGATGGCAGTGATATTACTCTTATAGGTATTGATACACTAAGTTCTCCGGCGATTTTTGAAAATCTGAGTGCGGGCTATTATATTGCAAGGACTTCGGGTAATTGCCCTGCTGAGCTTGGTTTCAATATAAACAATATCAACAGTACGCTTGCAGCAACACTTGATGTAAGCGATCCATTGTGTTATGGTGGCACAGTTATAGCCACTATCACAGCTATAGGTGGCACTTCTCCTTACAGCTACCAGCTTAATGGAGATGCCTCACAGACATCAGGAGTTTTTACTAATCTTGAAGCAGGTAATTATAATGTATTGGTTACTGATGCTAATGGATGTACATATTTCATTGCTTTTGATGTTGATCAGCCAACACAGTTGATACTTTCACTTACAAGTCAAACCAATATTGGATGTAGTGGTGCAAATACGGGCAGTGCCATTGTTCTGGCTTCAGGCGGTACTACTCCTTATTCTTATGCTATTACCAGTGGTCCTTCAGGACATAGTGCCAGTATTACCGGAAATGTTATTACTAATATGATAGCTGGTACTTACCGTATAACTGTTACAGATCATAATGGCTGTACTGATTATTTGGATGTTAAGATTAAAGAAATAACAGACGGAGATTTATTATTGTTATGTCCTCCGGATCTTACCGTACATGCTGAACCCGGTTCTGATACATGGGTATCCACTCCAGGCAGTCTTACTCCGATAATGCAACATAGTTCATGTCCGGCAGATCTTAGTTATGAAATTCAGCAGCCTGGTCACACAATTATACCAAATGTTAATGTGGCAGGATGGAACTTTGAAGATGCAAGTAAACGAGTAGCACCTCATTTACCTTACACCGCTGATACAGGCACAGATGATAATAAGGATATTTCAGAAATAAGCCTTATTGGTGGTTCAACATTTTCAGCATGGGATCAAGGTAGCGGAGGCAGTGGCACTTTTGCTCCAAATTCTGTAAATTGGAATGATGGATCAGGTGTAAAATACTGGCAGATAGTCATTAATACCGAAGGATTTGAAAATCTAAGGTTAAGTTCAAGACAACGGAGTAGTAATACCGGTCCAAGAGACTTCAAGGTTCAATACTCATTAGATGGTACAATATGGGCAGATGTGTTAGGTGCTAATAATATAACAGTAGCAAATAATTTTACCACCGGAGTTTTAAATAATGTGAGTTTACCGGTAGCCTGTGAAAATCAGAGCACTCTATATCTGAGGTGGATAATGACTTCTAATATTTGTGTTAGAGCTGGTACCGGCTCAAATCCTACTAATGACCCTGTTCAAAGTGGAGGTACAAGCAGAATTGATGATATAGTAATACTTGGAGATGAAATTATTCCAGTAGTTATTTCCGGTAACGGAGATGTTAGCGGACAAAGCTTCCCTATTGGTACAAGTACAGTAACTTATACTTTAACTGAAACCGGTTCGGGAAGATATGTTGAGTGTTCATTTAATGTTACAGTTCTAACAGATACTGAACCACCAGTATTTGTGAATTGCCCTTCGGGTGATACATTAACAGTGGCGCTTTTCCCCGGGATCTGTGAAGGAGGCGCTATATGGAGTAAACCGGTTGCTGTTGATAATTGGGGTCCTGTCACGGTAACACAAATTGAAGGACCAGCACCAGGCACAGCAACCATGACAGTAGGTTTATATAAAATAACCTATCGTGCCGAAGATGCCTATGGCAATACAAGCGATTGTTCTTTCTATATTAATGTAATTGATACAGAAGGACCAGTAATTGTTTGTCCGAATAATCTGACTGTCAGTGCAGGCTCTGATTGTGAATGGGAGTCGCCGGCCGGCAGTCTTACTCCTTTACTTGCCAATAGCGATTGTCCTGTTGTGATTACATATGACATTTTATTACCGGATCATATAGTAAATAATGATAAAATCGCTGAATGGAATTTTGAGGATCCGTTGAAACGGGTAGCGCCTCATTTGCCTTATACAGCAGATGATGGAAATAGTTTAAACATAGACCTGTCAGAGATTACACTTGTAGGAGCTTCGCTAAAGCTTACTTCATCTAGACCAGAAGATAATCCGCCCTGGTTCCAGGGAGCTGGTGGTCCGGGAACATACGCTGTTAATGCTGATTATTGGGATAATGGTGCCGGGATAAAGTATTGGCACATAGAGGTTAACACGTTAGGATATGAGAATCTGAAGTTAAGCTCAAAACAGCGTAGCAGTTCTACCGGTCCAAGAGACTTTAAAGTTCAGTATTCACTTAATAATCTGAATTGGTTTGATGTACCTGGTTCAAATATAACTGCAACTGAAGATCTTGATAACTGGACTGGAGTTTTGGATAATATCTTGCTCCCATCAATTTGTGAAAACAAGCCGACTGTTTACCTGAGATGGATTATGACTTCGAACATATGTGAAAGAGCAGGAACAGGAAGTTATCCACCTGATGAGGCTGTTCAAACTGGAGGAACTAACAGAATAGATGATATAGTGATATTAGGTGATAATAAATTTATTTATGGAGAAAATGATGCCAGTGGTGAAACTTTCCCCATAGGTACCAGCACAGTTACCTATACCATAACCGAGACAGCGAGTGGTCAAACCTGGAGTTGCAGCTTCACAGTAACAGTAGTTGATGAAGAAGCCCCTGTGATAGATACCTGTCCTTCAGCAATATCTCAGAATACCGATACCGGCGAATGCACATCAACCATAGCGTTGATATTGCCGGATGTCAGCGACAACTGCACAGCTACTCCAATTATCAGTTATCGTGTATTCAATCCCGATCATAGTCTGAGTCCATGGTATGGCAGTGCTTCCAATACCTATACCTTCAGTTTGGGTATCAGCCAGGTAGAGTGGAAGGTAGAAGACGAGTACGGCAATACTACAACTTGTCTGCAGGAAGTAGAGATCATAGATGATGAACTTCCACAGATCGTTTGTGCTTCGGAAAGTCCTTTCACCCGCACTACAACAGAAGGTGTTTGCGGTTATCTGGTAAATGGAGATGAATTTGACGCAACAGTGAGCGATAATTGCAGTTTGGTAAGCTTAAGCCATGATTATGCCCCATATCATCCTGCTACCCTTGCAGGCGCTACCTTCCCTGTAGGTACCACTACAGTAACCTGGACAGCGGTAGACGCTTCGGGTAATACCAGTGAATGTCAGATCAGTATAACAATAGCAGACAATGAAGCACCAGTCTTTGTAAACTGTCCTGATGGTCAGACCTTTACAGTAGGCTTGTTTGATGGTATTTGCGAAGGCGGAGCAATCTGGAGTATTCCCATAGCAGAAGACAACTGTTCAGTAACAGTAACACAGGTAGAAGGACCAGCCCCCGGCACGGCGACAATGACAGTAGGTATTTACACAATAAGCTATCGTGCCGAAGATGCTTCCGGTAATGCAGCAACCTGTACTTTCTATATTAAAGTAGTTGATACCGATGAGCCTCTGATAGTCTGTCCTGGTAATGTAGTTGTGAGCACAACCGATCTTGGAACATGTGAATGGACTTCACCTTCAGGCAGTCTTACGCCATTACTTGCATCGAGCAACTGTCCTGCCACAGTATCTTATGTTATAACAGGAGCGACTACTGCAAGCGGATTAGATGATGCCAGTGGTGAAACTTTCCAAATAGGCACCAGTACAGTTACCTACACCATAACCGAAACAGTTAGTGGTCAATCCTGGGGTTGCAGTTTCACAGTCACAGTAGTTGACGAAGAAGCACCAGTAATTGATATTTGTCCTGAAGCAATATCTCAGAATACCGATACCGGCGAATGCGCAGCAACCATAGCGTTAATATTGCCGGATGTCAGCGACAACTGCACAGCTACTCCAATTATCAGTTATCGTGTATTCAATCCCGATCATAGTCTGAGTCCATGGTATGGCAGTGCTTCCAATACCTATACCTTCAGTTTGGGTATCAGCCAGGTAGAGTGGAAGGTAGAAGACGAGTTCGGCAATACTACATTCTGTCTGCAGGAAGTACATATTACTGATAGTGAACTTCCACAGATTGTTTGTGCTTCGGAAATTCCGTTCACCCGCACTACAACAGAAGGTGTTTGCGGTTATATAGTAGATGGTAGTGAATTTGATGCTACAGCGAGCGATAATTGCAGTTTGGTAAGCTTAAGCCATGATTATGCCCCATATAATCCTGCTACCCTTGCAGGTGCCACCTTCCCTGTAGGTACCACTACCGTAACCTGGACAGCGGTAGATGCTTCGGGTAATACCAGTGAATGTCAGATCAGTATAACAATAGCAGACAATGAAGCACCAGTCTTTGTAAACTGTCCTGATGGTCAGACCTTTACAGTAGGCTTGTTTGATGGTATTTGCGAAGGCGGAGCAATCTGGAGTATTCCCATAGCAGAAGACAACTGTTCAGTAACAGTAACACAGGTAGAAGGACCAGCCCCCGGCACGGCGACAATGACAGTAGGTATTTACACAATAAGCTATCGTGCCGAAGATGCTTCCGGTAATGCAGCAACCTGTACTTTCTATATTAAAGTAGTTGATACCGATGAGCCTCTGATAGTCTGTCCTGGTAATGTAGTTGTGAGCACAACCGATCTTGGAACATGTGAATGGACTTCACCTTCAGGCAGTCTTACGCCATTACTTGCATCGAGCAACTGTCCTGCCACAGTATCTTATGTTATAACAGGAGCGACTACTGCAAGCGGATTAGATGATGCCAGTGGTGAAACTTTCCAAATAGGCACCAGTACAGTTACCTACACCATAACCGAAACAGTTAGTGGTCAATCCTGGGGTTGCAGTTTCACAGTCACAGTAGTTGACGAAGAAGCACCAGTAATTGATATTTGTCCTGAAGCAATATCTCAGAATACCGATACCGGCGAATGCGCAGCAACCATAGCGTTAATATTGCCGGATGTCAGCGACAACTGCACAGCTACTCCAATTATCAGTTATCGTGTATTCAATCCCGATCATAGTCTGAGTCCATGGTATGGCAGTGCTTCCAATACCTATACCTTCAGTTTGGGTATCAGCCAGGTAGAGTGGAAGGTAGAAGACGAGTACGGCAATACTACAACTTGTCTGCAGGAAGTAGAGATCATAGATGATGAACTTCCACAGATCGTTTGTGCTTCGGAAAGTCCTTTCACCCGCACTACAACAGAAGGTGTTTGCGGTTATCTGGTAAATGGAGATGAATTTGACGCAACAGCGAGCGATAATTGCAGTATTGTTAGCTTAAGCCATGATTATGCCCCATATAATCCTGCTACGCTTGCAGGTGCTACCTTCCCTGTAGGTACTACAATAGTAACCTGGACAGCGGTAGACGCTTCTGGTAATACCAGTGAATGTCAGATCAGTATAACAGTAACAGACAACGAAGCACCAGTCTTTGTAAACTGTCCTGATGGAGAGATCTTTACAGTAGGTTTGTTTGATGGTATTTGCGAAGGCGGCGCAATCTGGAGTATTCCTATAGCAGAAGACAACTGTTCAGTAACAGTAACACAGGTAGAAGGACCAGCCCCCGGCACGGCGACAATGACAGTAGGTATTTACACAATAAGCTATCGTGCCGAAGATGCTTCCGGTAATGCAGCAACCTGTACTTTCTATATTAAAGTAGTTGATACCGATGAGCCTCTGATAGTCTGTCCTGGTAATGTAGTTGTGAGCACAACCGATCTTGGAACATGTGAATGGACTTCACCTTCAGGCAGTCTTACGCCATTACTTGCATCGAGCAACTGTCCTGCCACAGTATCTTATGTTATAACAGGAGCGACTACTGCAAGCGGATTAGATGATGCCAGTGGTGAAACTTTCCAAATAGGCACCAGTACAGTTACCTACACCATAACCGAAACAGTTAGTGGTCAATCCTGGGGTTGCAGTTTCACAGTCACAGTAGTTGACGAAGAAGCACCAGTAATTGATATTTGTCCTGAAGCAATATCTCAGAATACCGATACCGGCGAATGCGCAGCAACCATAGCGTTAATATTGCCGGATGTCAGCGACAACTGCACAGCTACTCCAATTATCAGTTATCGTGTATTCAATCCCGATCATAGTCTGAGTCCATGGTATGGCAGTGCTTCCAATACCTATACCTTCAGTTTGGGTATCAGTCAGGTAGAGTGGAAGGTAGAAGACGAGTTCGGCAATACTACATTCTGCCTGCAGGAGGTAGAGATTCTTGAAGTGCCCGTAACCGTTGATGCCGGCTCTGATATGGGAATATGTGCAGGTCAGTCATATCAGTTAAATGGTAGTGTGACAAATGCATTAACTTTTGAATGGAGTACAAGTGGTACAGGTTCATTCGATAATCCAAATGCACTTAATCCTGTTTATACTCCAAGCTATGGTGATATTCTTGATATTCAGGTCACTCTTACTTTAACTGCTATAGGCTCATGTTCAACTGTAAGTGATCAGATGGTTCTGACAATATTCCCGCCACCAGTTGCCAATGCTGGAATAGATGCGGTCATTTGCTCAGATGATTCTTATCAGATAGTTACAGCATCTGCAGATCATTATACCGGATTGTCATGGACACATAATGGCTTAGGTACACTCTTGGGTTCAAATACATTAACTCCTGTGTATCAGTCTGCATCTGGCGAAACAGGAATTGTTACGCTTGAATTAACGGTCGAAGGTTATGGAACCTGCGGTTCAGTAACAGATGTTATGACCATTACAATAGCTCCGTCGCCTGAAGCTGATGCCGGCATTAACACTGACCTGTGTGGGGAAAGTTATGCATTATTGACCGGTAATTTTGTTCCGGATGCTATAGTGGAGTGGAGTCAGGTTGGAGGTCCTAATCAGGCATTTTTATTTAATTCAAATACCAATAATGCTTTGGCATTTGGAATCATAAATGGCACATATATTTTTAGTTATACAGTGACACTCGGTAGTTGTGTTTCAACTGATGAAGTTGTAATTACAAACTGGCAACCTCCTGTTTGCTGTATTAGTGCAGGTTCTGACCTGATTATATGCGATGATGATGAAGTTACATTAACCGGTACCCTGCCTCTGGTTGGAGATATATTGTGGACACAGGTTAATGGACCATCAACTGCAGTAATTCAGACACCTGATAATTATCAGACCCTTGTAACTGGACTTGAGCCTGGTGTTTATACTTTCAAATATGCTAATTTCAATGGTCCTGCCTGCGATACTATTTGTGATTTTGTAAGTGTAACAGTTTACGAACCACCTGTTGCCTTTGCCGGCGTTGACACTGTTATTTGCCAGAATTATTCTTACGCAGTTAATGATGCAACAGCTTCAGGATATCATACCCTTGAATGGAGTACTAGCGGCACAGGTTCGTTCAGCGATGTTACAGTATTGAACCCTGTTTATATACCATCACAAACAGATATTATTAATGGAAGTGTTCAATTAAAACTTAAGGCTTATGGTTCGGTTCATTGCCCAATTGCTATCAGCACAATGATATTGACAATCCAGGCACCAGCTGATATTCAGGCAGTTGATGATGTAGGGACACCTGTTAATGGATATACAGGTGGCATAGCAGTATTAAATGTTCTGACAAATGATCTGCTTAATGGTCAGGCAGTTGTTGACTTTACCAATGTTACATTAACAGTAATTGAGCCTGCTTCTTCAACAGGTGTTAATCTGGATGTTAATACAGGTCAGGTAACTGTTGATATTGCTACTACTCCGGGAATCTATACAATTAAATACAGAATTTGTGAAAATCTCTGTCCTGATAATTGTAGTGATGCTATTGTTACGATTACAGTACTTGTTCCCGTTCCACCAGATTCAACTGTAGTGGAATGTCTGAGTCATGCAATTCCACCTGTAGCTCCTGAAGTTGTTGATGTTGTATGCGGTGGTTTGGTAACTTCTACATATGTATTTATTGATGATCCTGATCCTCTTGTGTGTGAAGGTTCCAGAGTATATATCTTTACTTATGAAGATTGTGCACAAAATAAATTTACATGGACATATACCTATAATGTTGAACGAAGCACTCCACCGGTAATTGCTGCCGGATCTGCTGTGCCTACTTCATCAGTTGTTGAGTGTTATAGCAGTGTTGTTCCTCCTGAACTTCCTGTTGTTATTGATGTTTGTGGTAATGTGTTAAATCCGGTTGAAAGCTCACCCGTAATTTCAGGAACCTATGACGGCTGTGAAGGTACGGTAGTATATACATATACTTATAAGGATTGTGCTGATTTACCATTTGTCTGGACTTATACCTATACAATTGAACATTCAACTGGTCCAGTAATAAGTAAACCTGCAACGGTTTCTTCAATAGTGGAATGTTATGCAGAGATTACAGAGCCTGAATTGCCGACAGTTATTGATGTATGTGATAATGTTCTTAGTCCAACAGATAGTTCACCAGAAGTTGTGAGTAATTATGATGACTGTGAAGGTACGGTTACTTACACATATACGTTTAAAGATTGTGCAGGATTAGAATTAGTCTGGAATTACACTTACATTATTGACCTGCAAACCGCTCCAGTTGTACCTGCTAATGGTGAAGCAATAGTTAACTGTTTTGCTGATGCTTCAGAACCCATACTTCCTGAAGTATATGATCATTGCGGAAATATGCTTACTGCTGAATTAATAAGTGTGATTGATGATCCTGATATGTATGCATGTGAAGGTTCAAGAGTATATACATATAAGTTTACTGACTGTGCCGGTAACAGTTCTGATTGGCAGTTTACCTATTATATTGAATTGACAACCAGTCCAGAGGTGCCGGCTAATGGACATGCAACAGTGAATTGTATCAGTGATGCCGTACCACCACAAATACCTGAAATAACAGATGATTGTGGAAATGTTCTTACTCCTGAGCTGGTTGAAATTGTGACTGAACCGCAAGACATTGTTTGCAGTGGTATAAGAACATATAAATATGAGTTCCAGGATTGTGCCGGTAATATTTCTTACTGGATGTTTACCTACACAATTAGTCGTTACACACCACCTCATGTTCAGATTCCGGCTCCAAATAAGGCAACTGTAGCTTGTCTTGAAGATGCAGTATGGCCAACACAGATGCCAGTAGTTGTTGATGCATGTGGTAATGTTCTTGATTACACACCTCCTGTAAATATCACTACAATGGGATATAATAACGGTGTAATGTGTAATGGAGGCTATAAGCGATATACTTTTAAATATAAAGATCCCTGTGATCCTTCTATTGAAATGAGCTGGGTGTTCATGTATACTGTATTGCCTCAAACCGGTCCGGAACTGATTGACCAGTTAGCAGGCTGCAATACATTAAATCAGGATGGAATACAGATTTCTTTAGCTGATGCTCAATTGTTTAATCCTGCTTCACTTGAAGCTTCTGTTGCAGCACTATATATAGCAAGTTGTGGCGATGTGGATGCAAACCTGATAAATACTACATATACTGGTAATGATTTAAGCTGGACAGGTATCTATACTTATAAGATATTTGACAGATGTGATAATTTCCAGATTTGTCAGATTATGTATTCAGGTGGCTTTGTTGGAGGACCTACACTTATTGATCCTTTGGAAGACTGCTCAAGCCTGAGTCAGCAAAATATTAATCAGTGTTTTGCATATGTGGAAGCTTTTGATGCTACTACACTTGAGTCTGATGTTGCATCACTTTATACATATTTTGGTGAACCGGTAACAGCTAGCCTTGTAGATTCTGACATAAGCGGAGATGATTGTAACTGGCTCGCTATTTATACATTTGATATAAAGGGCGAGGTAGGCGAGTCAGTCAGTTGTCAGGTGTTCTATACTGGTGGCGATACAGAAGCTCCTGTTCTTGTTGGAACTCTATCACAAGGTGCAACAGGTATGAACCTTTGCTTTACTGATATTCCTGCAGGACCTGGTGCTGATGAAATTAAAGCACTGTTCACAGATAATTGTGGTGAAGTGACAGTAGTAAAATCCGGCACCCCAACAGGTGACAATTGCAACTGGTCAGTAACCTATTTATATAATATCACTGATGAGTGTGGCAATGCCGCTGATCCGATTATTATTACATACTCAGGCAGCAATCAAACACCTCCGATAGTACCTGAAGCAGTTAATGTAACAGTAAATTGTAAATCACAGGTTATTGAACCAGTTGTTTTACCTGTAGTAACAGCAGCATGTGGCGACACACTTACATATTCCTTAAGTGTCCAGGAGATACCACCGGCATTTACCTGTGAAGGTAATATAATCTATACCTACAGATTTACAGATGAATGCGGCTTATACAGTGATTGGACATATACTTATACTGTTGAGCGTACAACTCCTCCTCATCAGGTTGGCGGACCTGTTCCTGCAACCAAGACAGTTGCTTGTCTTGAAGATGCAGTATGGCCTGAGCAATTACCTGTTGTGGTTGATGCATGTGGTAATATACTTGATTACACACCGCCGGTAAACATAACTACAATGGGATATAGCCACGGAGTAATGTGTAATGGTGGTTACAAGCGTTATACCTTTAAATATAAAGATCCTTGTAACCCTGCTATTGAAATGAGCTGGGTATTCAGATATGAAATACTGCCAACCACAGCACCTGTTCTTAAAGATGAACTTGTTAGCTGTTCAAACCTGGATCAGACCGGTTTAACCTGGTCATTGGGTTATGCGGAACAATTTGACCCAGCAGTACTTGAAGGAGATGTAGCCGCACTGTACAAGGATGTTTGTGGCGATGATATTACAGCAACACATATCCGTACAGAGAAAGATCATCAATCGGAATTGGGTATTGTTACTGTCTGGAACTTCTACTATACATTCAGGATTGAGAATTCCTGCGGTAATTATGTAGAATGTGAAGTACATTATAATGGTAGTGAAGTACCCACAGCTCTTACACTTGAGGACATCACTGTTGAAATTGATGATGTAATGTGCTTTGGTGCCAGTGAGGTACTTACAGTATCAGATGTAGTTGTAAAGGCTGGAGGAGATCTGACATTGATAGCAGGTCAGTCAGTGAAATTACTGCCCGGCTTCAGGGTAGAAGAAGGAGGATATCTCCATGCCTATATCAGCGATACCTATTGTGCTAACCCGACACCTCTGGTAGTAGCTAAAGACAGTGAATCAACATTGCCTGAAGTTATTTCAGAAATCCCTGAAGGTCATTCTTTCTTCCGGGTATATCCTAATCCTACTCTAAGTACTTTCACTCTCGACATGTATGATTATGAAAGCGAGATCATTGTTGAAATATACAACATGGTAGGATCAAAGATCATGAGCAAGGAAGTTTCGGGCTTCAGCAAATACGTCTTTGACCTTTCAAAGCAACATGGTGGTATTTATATCATCAGAGTGCTTAAAGGTAATGAAACGGCAGTTGAGCGCATAATCAAGCAATAAATCCGCTGAACAATAAGCCTGAAATTAGAACAACCCTGTCCGTAAGAATAAGGACAGGGTTGTTTTTTAATAGTTTGGGCTAAAGCCCATAGGGTAGGGGATTTCATTTTTTAAACGAGCTAAAGCCCGTTCCTATTCATAATGCTGTAATATTGAATTGCCACTGACTTTAGCCCGTTCCTATTCATAATGCTGTAATATTGAATTGCCACTGACTTTAGCCCGTTCCTATTCCTAATGAAGTAAATCATGAGTTGCCGCCGGCTTTAGCCGGTGGTAGAAATGAGAAAAGTCATCTTCCTGGCTTTAGCCAAACTGGTTAAACCCAAACCCTAATTTATTTTAGGTAATAGATATTTTCATTTTTTCTA